>NZ_LT629751.1:3742500-4385000 GCF_900104805.1 Pseudomonas oryzae
TGCTCCCCACGCTTTCGCACCTCAGTGTCAGTATCAGTCCAGGTGGTCGCCTTCGCCACTGGTGTTCCTTCCTATATCTACGCATTTCACCGCTACACAGGAAATTCCACCACCCTCTACCGTACTCTAGCCCAGTAGTTTTGGATGCAGTTCCCAGGTTGAGCCCGGGGCTTTCACATCCAACTTGCTGAACCACCTACGCGCGCTTTACGCCCAGTAATTCCGATTAACGCTTGCACCCTTCGTATTACCGCGGCTGCTGGCACGAAGTTAGCCGGTGCTTATTCTGTTGGTAACGTCAAAACTGCAGGGTATTAACCGGCAGCCCTTCCTCCCAACTTAAAGTGCTTTACAATCCGAAGACCTTCTTCACACACGCGGCATGGCTGGATCAGGCTTTCGCCCATTGTCCAATATTCCCCACTGCTGCCTCCCGTAGGAGTCTGGACCGTGTCTCAGTTCCAGTGTGACTGATCATCCTCTCAGACCAGTTACGGATCGTCGCCTTGGTGAGCCATTACCCCACCAACTAGCTAATCCGACCTAGGCTCATCCGATAGCGTGAGGTCCGAAGATCCCCCACTTTCTCCCGTAGGACGTATGCGGTATTAGCGTTCCTTTCGAAACGTTGTCCCCCACTATCGGGCAGATTCCTAGGCATTACTCACCCGTCCGCCGCTGAATCAGGAAGCAAGCTCCCCTCATCCGCTCGACTTGCATGTGTTAGGCCTGCCGCCAGCGTTCAATCTGAGCCATGATCAAACTCTTCAGTTCAAATCAATCCGGGTTTTGAGAAAACCCTAAACTTGGCTCAGCAATCGCAAAAAACTCTCGAATTCACGAGTGTTGCTTGTGATGCTGATAATCTTGCGATCACCAGTCTTACCCCACAAGCACCCACACGAATTGCTTGATTCAACTTGTTAAAGAGCGTTTCGGTCAGACCCAGCGGAAGCTTTCGTCTCAACCGAGGCCGCGCATTCTACAGCAGCCTTTCAACCTGTCAAGCGACTTTCGAAAATTTTCTTTTCGATTCAACCGCTTGCGCTTCAGCGAACAACCAGGCCACCGAAGCGAGGGAGATGAATCATACAGCAACCGGAGCCACTGTCAACCTCACCTCTGCGGCGCCATCCGCTTCGCGGAACAGCGCCGACAAGACCGAAGCCTTGCCACTCCCGACCACAACCTGAATACAACTCCTTGATTTTCAAGGATTTTCAGCTCACCGCCGGGAGTGGCGCGCATTATAGGGCGGCAAATCTGGGCGTCAACGCTTTTTTCATCAAGTGCCAGTTACAGCAGCGGATAGCCGCCACGAACAGCCAACCAATGAATAACTATTAAGGAAGCCAAAGGCGATCCCAGGAAGCACGGCCATGAAACAAAAAGGGCCTGCGCAACGCGCAGGCCCTTTCTTTGTATATGGCGCATCCGGCGGGATTCGAACCCACGACCCCTGCCTTCGGAGGGCAGTACTCTATCCAGCTGAGCTACGGATGCTTGTCGCCTGCTGTCGACCGAGAGGAGCGTCGCAACAGTGCGGGCGCCATCATACGCATCTTGCCCAGAGTCGTCCATGGCGCCGGATCCTGTTCGCGATCCCACACACAGCAGGGATCGACAAGGCGCATGACCTTGAAAAATTTACGATCCTCCCCGCTATCGTTGTTTTTTCTGCACACCCTATTGCGCGCGAGCTCAGTCGACCATAGGATTGTTTGACATTTCGAACATCTAGCCGGAGACCGCGATGGAACTGAAAGACCCCAGCCTGTTCCGCCAGCAGGCCTATGTGAACGGTCACTGGTGCGAAGCCGACAGCGGCGAACGCACCGACATCTTCAACCCGGCCACCGGTGAGAAGCTGGGCAGCGTGCCGAATATGGGCCGCGCGGAAACCCGCCGCGCCATCGAGGCGGCACGCCTGGCCCAGCCGGCCTGGCGCAAGCTGACCGCCAAGGAGCGCGCAGCCAAGCTGCGCAAGTGGTACGAGCTGATCCTGGCCAACCAGGAAGACCTGGCGCAAATCATGACCGCCGAGCAGGGCAAGCCGCTGGCCGAAGCCCGTGGCGAAGTGGCCTACGCCGCCTCCTTCATCGAGTGGTTCGCCGAGGAAGCCAAGCGCGCCTACGGTGACGTGATCCCGGCCCATGCCGCCGACAAGCGCATCCTGGTACAGAAGGAGCCGGTCGGCGTGACCGCGGCGATCACCCCGTGGAACTTCCCCAGCGCAATGATCACCCGCAAGGCCGGCCCGGCGCTGGCGGTGGGCTGCGCAATGGTGCTCAAGCCGGCACCGCAGACGCCCTTCTCCGCCCTGGCCCTCGCCGAGCTGGCCGAACGCGCCGGCATTCCGGCCGGCCTGCTCAGCGTGCTGCCGGCGGACGTCGCCACCAGTCGCGAGGTGGGCGCCGAGCTGTGCGAGAACCCGGTGGTGCGCAAACTGTCGTTCACCGGCTCGACCGGCGTCGGCATCAAGCTGATGGAGCAGTGCGCGCCGACCCTGAAGAAGCTGTCCCTGGAGCTGGGCGGCAACGCCCCCTTCATCGTCTTCGACGACGCCGATCTGGATGCCGCGGTCGAAGGCGCGATGATCTCCAAGTATCGCAACGCCGGGCAGACCTGCGTCTGCGCCAACCGCATCTATGTGCAGGACAAGGTCTACGACGCCTTCGCCGCCAAGCTGGCCGCCGCGGTGGCCAAGCTCAAGGTGGGCAACGGCGCCGAGGCCGGGGTAACCACCGGCCCGCTGATCGACGCCAATGCGGTGAACAAGGTGCGCCAGCATCTCGACGACGCGCTGGGCAAGGGCGCGCGGGTGATCGCCGGCGGCAACGGCCTGGGCGGCAACTTCTTCGAGCCGACTATTCTGGTCGATGTACCGACCAGCGCGCGAGTCGCCAAGGAGGAAACCTTCGGTCCGCTGGCCCCACTGTTCCGCTTCCGCGACGAGGAAGACGTGATCGCCCAGGCCAACGACACCGAGTTCGGCCTGGCCGCCTACTTCTATGCCCGCGATCTCGGCCGCGTGTTCCGCGTCGCCGATGCACTGGAGTACGGCATGGTCGGCATCAACACCGGCCTGATCTCCACCGAGGTGGCGCCGTTCGGTGGCATGAAGGCCTCCGGCCTCGGCCGCGAGGGCTCCAAGTACGGTCTCGATGAATATCTCGAGATCAAGTACCTGTGCCTCGGCGGCATCTGATTCGTACGAACTCCGGGCCACGGCCCGGGGTGGGTGAGGGCCGTGTTTTGTCGGCGACGGTCCTTCACCCTTCTTTTCCGGCCGACCTGCCGCATTGGCAGGCCGGCCCCGACCGCCGCTCCGACTGTCCTGCGTGAGAATGCCATGAGCCAGACCAACGCCTCCCTGCTGCAACGCCGCCAAGCTGCCGTCGCCCGCGGCGTCAGCCAGATCCATCCGATCGTCGCCGAGCGCGCCGAGAACGCCACCGTGTGGGACGTCGAGGGCCGCGAGTACATCGACTTCGCCGGCGGCATCGCCGTGCTCAACACCGGCCATCTGCATCCGAAGGTGGTGGCCGCCGTGCAGGAGCAGCTGACCAAGCTGACCCACACCTGCTTCCAGGTGCTGGCCTACGAACCCTACATCGCCCTGTGCGAGGAAATCGCCAAGCGCGTCCCCGGTGACTTCGCCAAGAAGACCCTGCTGGTCACCACCGGCTCCGAGGCCGTCGAGAACGCGGTGAAGATCGCTCGCGCCGCCACCGGCCGCGCCGGGGTGATCGCCTTCACCGGCGCCTACCACGGCCGCACCATGATGACCCTGTCGCTGACCGGCAAGGTGGTGCCCTACTCCGCCGGCATGGGCCTGATGCCGGGCGGCGTGTTCCGCGCCCTGGCGCCGTGCGAACTGCACGGCATCAGCGAGGACGACGCCATCGCCAGCATCGAGCGCATCTTCAAGAACGATGCCCAGCCGCAGGACATCGCCGCGATCATCATCGAGCCGGTACAGGGCGAAGGCGGCTTCTACGTCAACTCCAAGCCGTTCATGCAGCGCCTGCGCGCCCTGTGCGACCAGCACGGCATCCTGCTGATCTGCGACGAGGTGCAGACCGGCGCCGGCCGTACCGGCACCTTCTTCGCCACCGAGCAGCTGGGCATCGTCCCGGACCTGACCACCTTCGCCAAGTCGGTCGGCGGCGGCTTCCCGATCGCCGGCGTGTGCGGCAAGGCGGAAATCATGGACGCCATCGCCCCCGGCGGCCTCGGCGGCACCTACGCCGGCAGCCCGATCGCCTGCGCCGCGGCCCTGGCCGTGCTCGAAGTGTTCAAGGAAGAGAACCTGCTGGAGCGCAGCCAGGCCGTCGGCGAGCGCCTGAAGGCCGGCCTGCGCGAGATCCAGGCCAAGCACAAGGTCATCGGTGACGTGCGCGGCCTGGGCTCGATGGTCGCCATCGAACTGTTCGAGGACGGCGACGTGCACCAGCCGGCCGCCGAACTGGTCGGCAAGATCGTCGCCCGCGCCCGCGACAAGGGCCTGATCCTGCTGTCCTGCGGCACCTACTACAACGTGATCCGCTTCCTGATGCCGATCACCATCCCGGACGCCCAGCTGGACCAGGGCCTGGCGATCCTCGCCGAGTGCTTCGACGAACTGGCCTGATCCGCCATCGGGCCGGCACTCCAGCCGGCCCACCTATGCAACGCCAAGCCCGCGACCTCGTTCGCGGGCTTGGCGTTTCTGCGTGCAGGCCAGCGCAACGGTCGACGGCTGTGCTACAACTGGCGCCAGCCGGACAGGGCGTCGCCGCCACGAGCCGGCATCGATTCGTCGCAAGGAGCCGCACCGATGACCGTTTCCCCCCTCGCCCGCCGAGGCGCCGATGCCCAATCCTGATCTGCTGCTGGTCGGCGCCGGACACAGCCACCTCGGCGTGCTGCGGCGCTGGGCGCGCGGCGAACGGCCGCCGGGGCGCCTGCTGCTGCTCAGCGACTCGCCGCACGCCTGGTACGCCGGCCGGGTGCCGGCCCTGCTCGCCGGCCGGCTGCGCGCGAGCGACTGCCGCATCGACCTCGCGCCACTGTGCCGCGCCGCCGGCGTCGAGCTGCTGCAGGGGACGGTGACAGCGCTGGACGCCGACCGTCGCGAACTGCAACTGGCCGACGGCAGCCGCCTGCAGGCCGGCTGGCTGTCCCTCGACGTCGGCGCCGCACCACCGCTGCCGCAGCAGCACGGCGCGGGCATGCAGGTGGTGGCGGTGAAGCCGTTCGCCGGCTTGCTCGAATGCTGGCGGCAGTGGCAGGCGGATCCGCAGCCACTGGCCTTGGTCGGTGGCGGCGTCGCCGGTGTCGAACTGGCCCTGGCGCTGGCCGGCCAGGTGCCGCAACTCAGTCTGTTCAGCGCCGGGCCGTTGCTCGACGGCCATTCGCCAGGGCTGCGCATGCGCGCCCACGGCCTGCTGCGCCAGCTCGGCGTGCACTGCCGCGAGCACTGCCCGATCAGCCACATCGACGGCGACACCCTGTACAGCGAGGCCGGCGCCGTCTGGCACGGCCCGCGCCTGCTGCTGGCCAGCGGCAACCAACCGCTGCCCTGGCTGGCGGACAGTGGCCTGGCCTGCGCCGAGGATGGTTTCATCGAGGTCGACGCCACCCTGCAGAGCCGCAGCCACCCGCGGATCTTCGCCAGCGGCGACTGCGCCAGTCTGACCGGCGCCGAGCGCAATGCCTGGCAGGCCATGCGTCAGGCGCCCCGCCTGGCCGCCAACCTCGCCGCGAGCCTGCAGCAGCGCCCCCTGCAACGCTACCGGGCGCCGCGCCAGTCGCTGCTGCTGCTCACCACCGGCGATGGCGGGGCGCTGCTCGACTGGCGCGGCTGGTCCGCCGGCGGTCGCCTGTGCGGCTGGTGGCGCGAGCAGCGCGATCGCCAGTTCATGCTGCGCCACCAACTCTGAGCCGGCTCAGGCCTCCTGCGCCGCGAACTCTCCCTCGGCGAGCGGCGCCAGCACGCAGCGATCGCGGCCACTGCGCTTGGCCACCAGCAGGGCCGCGTCGGCACGATTGAGCACCTGCGAATAGCCCTCCCCCGGCCGGCACTCGGCCACCCCGAGGCTGACGGTGAGCGTCACCTCCGCCTCGCCGTGCAGTACCCGCAGGTTGCGCACCGCCGCACGCAGGCGTTCGATCAGCGGACTCACCTCGACCAGCGCCGTCTCGGTGAGCAGCAGCAGGAACTCCTCGCCGCCCCAGCGTCCGCACAGGTCGCAACCGCGCACGCTGTCCTGCAGGGTGCGGGCGATCTGGCTCAGCGCGTGGTCGCCGACGTCATGCCCCCAGCGGTCGTTGATCTGCTTGAAGTAATCGACGTCGACCATCGCCAGCACGAACGGCCGGCCGCTGCGCTGGCTACGCAGCTCCTCTTCGCGCAAGCGCTCCATCAACATGCGCCGGTTGGCCAGGCCGGTGAGCACGTCGCGCTGCGAGGCATCGCGCAACGCCTGATTGAGATCGCGCAGCATGTCCTGGTAGCGGTCGGAGATGCGCGCCACCTTCTCCAGCTGGCGCAGCTGACGATGGTAGCGCTCGGACAGCGACAGGTTCTGCTCGCGCGCCAACGCTTGGTAGCCGTCGGAAATGCGCGCGATGCGCTCGAGCCGCGACAGCTGCTCGAGGTTCTGCTGCTGCAGGCGCGCCAGCGCCTCGCGCAGCGGGTGACCATAGTAGGCCGGATCGCTCAGCAGGCTTTCCACCAGCTGGTCCAGCTCACGCTCGCCGCTCATGGCGCGCTCACTCGCCAAACGGCAGGATGGCGAAGGGGAAACTGCAGTCCTCGCGGAACTCCTCGGCCAGCTCGGCGACCCTCTCGTTGCGGCTGTCGTAGTGCCAGCTGACACTGACCGGCAGGCCGTCGCGGTGGGCCTCCTCGAGCAGGTCGAAGATGTCCATCAGCGCCTTGATCGAGCTGGTGTTGAGGTACAGCAGGCGCAGCTCCAGCGCCAGCGGCCGGGACTCCTCGCGCAGGAAGCGCTCGACCCAGTCGATCACCTGGCCGAACAGTTCGAAGGAATTTTCCGGATAGGAGTCGCCCTGCATGGCCAGCACGCCGGCTGCCCAGTCGCCGCGGATGGTCGGCGTGGACTGGGTACCGGGAATGTTCAGTTCAGTCATGATGGTACTCGTGCAAAGTGGTTCAGATCACGGCGCGCAGGCTGAAGAAGGCGCGCCCGTCGGCTTGTTCCTTGAGGCTGGCGAGCAGCGGCGCGCTCGACTTGCGGGCGATATCGAGCAGGCCGAGACCAGCGCCGCTGGCCCGCTCGTCGCTGCGCGGCTTGCGCAGCTGCTCCTTGTAGGCCGCCTTGAGCTGGACCTTGTCCAGCCCGGCGAGGCCCTCGACCCAGTCGACCAGCTGGCGGCCGTCCTCGACTTCCACCAGGTTGCCGGCCGCCACCACGTAGCGACCCTCGTCGTCGCGGGAAATCGACACCGTGGCCGCCGCGTCCTGCTCGGGATAGTTCATCCGCGTGGCGTAGTGACGGATGTTCTGGGTCATCTCGATGTACACGGCGAACACGTCCATCGCCGCCGAGGGCTGCGCCTGTTCGGCGGCCAGGTAGTTGCGCAGGGCGTTGCCGATCTCCTCGATCAGGCTGCGCGAGATCGGCCCGTTGAAGCAGAGCATGATGCGCTGGCGATTGTAGTGCTCGCGCATCGCCAGCAGGTCGTAGTTATCCATCGGCACTCCTGTATCCAGCTAGTCGAAACGAAAGGACAGCACGGTGATGTCGTCGAGCTGCGGCCGCTCGCCGCGGTAGGCGGCCAGGCGGGCGACGAAGCGCTCGGCCTGCTCGGCCAGCGGCCGCCGCGCGTGGCTGCGCAGCAGGTCGCCGAAGCGCCGGTTGCCGAAACCGAACCCCAGCTCGCCGCCGGTCTGATCGAGGAAACCGTCGGTGCACAGGTAGAAGGTCCAGCCCGGCTCCAGCTCGATGTCGAGATCGGCGTATTCGCCGCGGCGCTTGTCGGCCAGGGCGCGACGCCCGCCCTTGTACTCGCGCACCTCGACGCCGTCACTGGCGAACAGGGCGATGCGCGCGCCGGCGAAGCGCAGACGACGACTGGCTTGGTCGAACCAGACCAGGCCGGCATCCATGTTGGTGGCCAGCGCTCCCTGCTGCTCGCCCAGCATGCCACGGACAGTGGCGTCGGTCTCGTGCAGGATCGCCGCAGGGTCGCTGGCCCCGGCCACGCCGATCGCATGGTCGATCGCGGCGCGCGCCAGCATGGTCATCAGCGCGCCCGGCACGCCGTGGCCGGCACAGTCGACCACGCCGAGCAGGCAGCCGCCGGCACCCTCGCGGTACAGGTAGAAGTCGCCGCCAACCACATCGCGCGGCAGCCACAACGCGTGCTGGCGCTCGCCGAGCGCCGCGGCCAGCTCGCGGTCGGGGAGGATGGCGCGCTGGATCAGGCTGGCGTAGTCGATGGAGTCGTCGATCTGCTTGTGCGCGGCGGCCATCTCGCGGTTGGCGCGCTCCAGTGCCTCGGTGCGCTCGCGCACCTTGCCCTCCAGTTCGCTGGTGTGCCGGCGTACCTGCTCGGCCATGCTGGCGAAGGCCGCCGACAGCTCGCCGATCTCGTCGCGGCGCGGCGGCGGCAAACGGGTGGCGTAATCGCCGGCGGCGATGGCCTTGGCGGTCTGCTGCAGGCTGCGCAGCGGCAGCAGCAGCAGGCGATCCACCACGTAGGCGAACCCCAGCAGCAGGCTGCCGAGCAGCGCGGCGAGGGTGCCGACCAGCGGCCACAGCCAGCGCTCGTCGAGCACCCGCGCGGCGTGCAGATCGATGGCGGTGAGCAGGTGCCAGCGCAGTGGCGCGATGTAGCTGAGCGCCAGCAGCTGCTCGCGGCCGTCCAGCCGCGCACGCAGGATCTGCACGCCGTCGCTGGCGATCTCGGCGCGGCGCATAGCGGCCTGCAGCGCCTCGGGCGCAGCGGGCTCGGCGAGCAGGTCGAAGACCCGTGAGCCGCTGCCGCCGCCGGTGACCCCGGAGTTGTAGGCGATGCGCGCCGGATCCGGGTGCGCCTGGATGGCACCGTCGGCGGCGAGGATCATCGGCGTCACGCCGGGCTCGCGGGACACCACGAACTGCTCGAGGAAGGCGCTGAGGTCCATGCCGGTACCGGCCAGGCCGAGCACGCGACCACCGTCGCGCACCAGCATGTTGATCCAGACCTTGGTGACCCTGAGCTTCTCATCGACGTTAACGTTGAGGTTGAGGTCGGCGCTGCCGCGGATGCTGGCGAAGAACCAGGCGTCCGCGGGATCGGCGGGGTCGAGCCGGTAGCGCGGCCGCTCACTGACCGGCTGGCTGGCGTCGTTGAAGTAGTAGTGCCGCGAGTCGGCGGGAATGACGAACCAGGAGTGGTCGCGGAAGTCGCGCTGGTAGCCGGCGGCTTCGGCGAAGAACTGCCCACGGCGCTCGGCATCGTCCTCGGCCTGCAGCCAGCGGCGGGTCAGCTCGGCGTCGGCGAAGCGCCGCGCCAGCGCCAGCTCGCGCGTCAGCGGGGCGAGGATGCGCTCGCGCTGCAGCAGGGTGAAGTTGCGCGCATAGGCCTCGCCGAAATGCTCGCGAATCTCGTCCATGGCGCGCCAGCCGAGCCAGGCCGCCGGAATCAGCGCCACCGCACACGCCAGCAGCAAGGCCAGTACCGACTTGCTGCGCAGCCCCCAACTCACCGCCATCCCAAACTCCCTGTCGCGTGGCCGCCGCTGGCCCCATGGCAAGCCGGCATTGTGCTATGCCGCCGAATTGACCGGCAACAGGAGCGTTGACCGAGGGCGCTGCCGCGCGCCGGCACCGGGCCCCGGCTGGCGGGCGACAAACCGCGGGCCAGAGCCATCACGCTCGTGCCGGCCGGGGCCGGACGTGTCAGTGGCGCCCCTCCTATACTGCTGTAAAGGACGTGCAGTGACCGCCGTAGCGACGAGCTGCCAGACCCTCACCCGCCGTGACGGCACTGGTGCCCTGTGCGCCAGCGCGTCCCTGCCCTTCCCCCGTAGCAGACGAGGTCAGCATGCACCTGCCGACGACAGACATCGGTGCTTCCCCCTCGGACTCGCGCGCCAGCCTCGCGCCGGGGGCATGAGGCATGGCGCCCGGCCCATCGCAACTCTCCACCATCGCCTGGCTGAGCGGGCAACTGTGGCCGGTGATCTGCGCCTACTGGCGCAGCGGCCACAAGTGGCGGGTACGTGGCGCCGTGCTGCTGCTGATCCTGCTCACCGAGGCGCAGGTCGGCCTGGCGATCTGGCTGAGCTACTGGAACCGCGAGCTGTTCGACGCCCTCGAGGCGCGTTCGCTGAGCGCCCTGCTGCTGCAGGTCAGCACCTTCGTAGTGATCTTCGTGCTGACCATGCTGGTCACCGCCGTGCACCTGCACGTCAAGCGCTGGCTGCAGCTGGACTGGCGGCGCTGGCTGACCCGGCGCCTGCTCAACCAGTGGCTGCCGCATGCCCACCACTACCAGCTGCAGTTCACCAGCGGCGAGCATGACAACCCCGACGGGCGCATCGCCGAGGACATCCGCATCGCCACCGAGACGGCGGTCGGTCTGGCGCTGTCGCTGCTCTATTCGCTGCTGATCCTCGGCAGCTTCATCGACATCCTGCTCAGCGTCTCCGGCAGCGCGCAGCTGCCCGGCAGCGACCTGGTGGTGCCCGGCTACCTGGTGCTGCTGGCCTTCCTCTACGCCGGCGCCGGCACCGCCTTCGGCCTGCTGCTCGGCCGCCCGCTGGTCAACGCCACCAACCGCCTGCAGGCGATGGAGGCCAACCTGCGCTTCGGCCTGGCGCGGGCGCGGGAGAACGCCGAGTCGATCGCCCTGATGCACGGCGAAGGCATCGAACAGCAGCAGGCGGCGCGACTGTTCGCCGACGTCGGGCGCGGCTGGAACCGGCAGACCCTCGGCTACCTCGGCATCGTCGCCTTCTCCACCGGCTACGGCACCCTGCTGCCGGTGTTCCCGCTGCTGGCCGCCGCGCCGCAGTACATCGCCGGGACCATGACCCTCGGCATCCTGATGCAGGCGGCGCAGGCCTTCCAGCGCCTGACCTCGGCACTGTCCTGGCCGATCGACAACCTCGGCGAGCTGGCCAGGTGCCGCGCTTCGGCCGACCGCGTGGCCAGCCTGTACCACGACCTGCGCGAGCTCGAGGAGCTCGCCAGCGCGCCGGTCGAGCACCGCATCGACCGCCATCCCGGCAGCGGCGACGAACTGGTGCTGCGCGATCTCAGCCTGGCCGGGCCGGACGGGCGCGTGCTGGTCGAGCACCTCGACGAGGTCTTCCGGCGCGGCGAACGGGTGCTGATCGACGGCGACGCCAGCGCCGCCAGCAGCCTGTTCAAGGCGGTGGCCGGACTGTGGCCGTGGGGCAGCGGTGAGATCCTCCTGCCCGCCAACGAGGACATCATGTTCCTGCCGCAGCGGCCGTTCCTGCCGGACGGCAGCCTGCAGGCGGTGCTCAACTATCCGCATCCTCCAGGGCATTTCCCCGTCGCCGCCCTCGAGCATGCGTTGCACTGCGCCGGCCTGGACTGGCTAGCGCCGCGCCTGAACGACAGTGACCGCTGGGACACCGTGCTGCCACTGCGCGCTCAGCAGCGCCTAGGCATCGCCCGCCTGCTGCTGCAGCGCCCGGCCTGGGTGTTCATCGAGGAAGGCACCGACGCCTTCGACCCGCGCACCGAGGATTGCATGACCGGCATCCTGCAGCGCGAGCTGCTCGATTCCACGCTGCTCACGGTCAGCCTGCACGGCAGCCTGGAGCGCTACTTCACCCGCCGCCTGAGCCTCGCACGGGTGCCCGAGGAACGCTACCTGGCCTGCGCCGAGCAGGCGCCGGTTCCCTGCGCGCTACGCAAAGCGTGACGGCAGCCAGCCGCGCTCCACGCATTCGCGCAAGCTCCAGGCCGGAGTGGTCTCGGTCTTGTAGTTCCAGAAGAACCAGCCCCGATACTTCTCGAAGGTGGCCAGCTGCGCGGCGGCATAGCCACGGTAGGCGACCGCCTCCTGGAAGGCGTCCATGTGTTCGAGGGCATGGTTGAACGGCCCTTCGGCCCACAGCGACACCACCTTGAGGTCCAGGCCGAGGCTCCACTCGCCGCAGAAGGTCGGCAGGCCCAGCTCGGTGATGATGGCGTCGGCCTCCGCCTTCCACTCGCCGGCGGCCTTGCGCAGGTGGCCGTAGATGTCCATGTCGATGTCGCCGCGCTCGAAGCACTGGTAGCGGTGGATGTCGAACATCACGTTGCGGTACTCCGCACCCTGCATGAAGCCCAGGTACTCGCGGAAATCACGGAAGCCGTCGTGGAACACCACCGCGACGCGCTCGGCCGGGCAGTGCCGGCGGATGCGCGCGTAGGCGGCCAGGTAGTAGGCCTTCAGGTAGGCGGTGGGCACGTCCCAGCGCGGCTCGTTGAGCACCTCGATGGCGTGCAGCGCCGGATGCTCGCGGTAGCGTTCGGCCAGGCGCTCCAGCACGTTCAGCGAATGCTCGAGGTACTCGGGCCGGGTGTGCCACTCGCAGACGTCCTTGATGCCGCCGTTGTCGAAGCCGTTCTGGCAGCCCGGCGCGGCGTGCAGGTCGAGCACCACGTGCAGGCCGAACTCCGCGGCCCAGGCCATGGCGCGGTCGAGCACGGCGATGCCGCCCTCGACGAAGGGATAGCGGTGGGCGCCGTAGCTGCGGTGGTGCGGGTAGTCCGGACCGAAGATCCAATGGCCCAGCGGGATGCGCACCGCATTGAGGCCGCGCTCGGCGAGCCAGGCGAAGTCCGCGCGGGTGATGAAGCTGTCCCAGTGGCGGCGCAACCGCGCGCCGGCCGCCGGGCCCAGCTCGGCGCACCAGGTGGTCTCGTCGGTGGCGGCCAGCCCGGCGAACAGGCTCGGCACCATCCACTTCTCCAGCACCAGCCAGCTGCCCAGGTTGACCCCGCGCAGCTTCAGGTCAGCGTTGCTCATCGTCGCCCTCCTCGTTCCGTGGCCGTGCGACTCAAGCTAGCAGATCCGCGCCGGCAGCGAGCCTGCAGCGGCGACATCCGTGTCGTCTGGCCGGCTCAGCCGGACCGGACGCCTCAGGGCGCCGGGTTGGGCTGCTCGGTGTGGATCCGCTCGATGCCGGCGAGCAGTTCCGCGCTGAGCGGCAGGTCGAGGCTGGCGATGTTGCTGTCCAGCTGCTCCAGCGTGGTGGCGCCGATGATGTTGCTGGTCACGAACGGCCGGCTGGTGACATAGGCCAGCGCCAGCTGCGCCGGATCGACACCGTGCTCGCGGGCCAGGGCGACATAGGCGCTGGCGGCGCGGCGGGCGCGCGGGTTGTTGTAGCGCTGGAAGCGCTCGAACAGGGTCAGCCGGGCATTGGCCGGCCGGGCGCCGTCCTCGTACTTGCCGGAGAGCAGGCCGAAGGCCAGCGGCGAGTAGGCCAGGAGGCCGACCTGCTCGCGAATGGCCATCTCCGCCAGGCCCACCTCGAAGCTGCGGTTGAGAAGGTTGTAGGGGTTCTGGATCGACACCGCCCGCGGCCAGCCGCGGCTCTCGGCCAGCTGCAGGAAGCGGTGCAGGCCCCAGGGCGTCTCGTTGGACAGACCGATGTGACGGATCTTGCCGTCCTGCACCAGCTCGGCGAGCACCTCCAGCGACTCCTCGATGGGGGTGATGTGGGCAGCCGGATCGTGCTGGTAGCCGAGTTGACCGAAGTAGTTGGTCTGCCGGTCCGGCCAGTGCAGCTGGTAGAGGTCGATGTAGTCGGTCTGCAGGCGGCGCAGACTGCCGTCCACCGCGGCGATCAGGTTGGCGCGGTCGTGGTGCGGACGACCGCCGCGGATGTGGCTGATGCCGTTGCCCGGCGCCGCCGCCTTGCTGGCGATGATCCACTGGTCGCGACCGCCGTGACGCCTGAGGTAGTTGCCGATCACCGTCTCGGTGGCGCCGCAGGTTTCCGCCCGCGGCGGCACCGGGTACATCTCGGCGGTATCGATGAAGTTGATCCCGGCGGCGCCGGCACGCTCGATCTGCGCGAAGCCCTCGGCCTCGCTGTTCTGCTCGCCCCAGGTCATGCTGCCGAGCGCCAGCGCGCTGACGCGGATGTCGGTCTTGCCCAGTGAACGGTAAAGCATCGCAAACTCCTCTCGATGGCAGGCCAGGTCGGCAAGGGTACTACCAAACGGCGCCGCGGATGAGCGCCGGCCGCCCAGGCGCAGCCGCGTGGCGTTGTAGACAAGGCTACACAGGCGCTCGTCGTTATAGTGTCTGCTACACAGCCAGGCAGACCGTCAGCCGCCCCGGGCAGACCGGCAGAGCATTGCTCGGCAATGACTCAGTGTCATGACGCGGCGACTGGCAATCTTTTTGCTGATACACCAGCGCAGCGCGATCGCTCTGCCAGCCGAGGCCAGCACGACAGAATCGCACCGCCCCTCGCCCCCGACCGCCCCATGGAGACCGTCATGTCCAATCCCCTGCCACGCCTGCTCGGCCCCCTGCTGCTCGCCCTGGCGCCCTTCGGCCTCGCCCACGCCGGCGAGGTACAGGTGGCGGTGGCCGCCAACTTCGCCGCGCCGATGGAGGCGCTGGCCAGGGACTTCGCGCAGAGCAGCGGCCACCAGGCCAAGCTGGCGTTCGGCGCCACCGGCAAGTTCTACGCGCAGATCAGCCACGGGGCGCCCTTCGAGGTCTTCCTCAGCGCCGACAGCAAGACGCCGGCCAGGCTGGCCGGCGAAGGCTACGCCGTCGCCGGCAGCCAGTTCACCTACGCCACCGGCCAACTGGTGCTGTGGTCGGCCCGGGCGGACCTGGTGGATGGCGAAGGCGCCGTGCTCCGGCAGGGCCGCTTCGCCCACCTGGCCATCGCCAACCCGAACACCGCGCCCTACGGTGCCGCCGCGCTGCAAACCCTGCAGGCCCTCGACCTGCAAGACGCGCTCAAGGGCAAGCTGGTGCAGGGCGAAAGCATCGCCCAGGCCCATCAGTTCGTCGCCAGCGGCAACGCCGAGCTGGGCTTCGTCGCCCTGTCGCAGGTCTACCAGGACGGCAGGATCACCGCTGGCTCGGCCTGGCAGGTGCCGGCGCGGCTGCACGCCCCGCTCACCCAGGACGCCGTGCTGCTCAAGGCTGGCGCCAGCAACCCGGCGGCGCGGGAGCTGCTCGACTACCTGCGGACGCCGCAGGCCAGAACCGTGATCGCCCGCTACGGCTACGTCGTGGACTGAGGCGATCAGCCGGCCGCGGCGGCCTCGGGCGGCTCGAGCGGAGCGGCCGGCCGCGCCTGCAGGTGTTCGGCGACGAAGGCGTCGAAGTCGAACGGCGCCATGGGGCGACCGAACAGGTAGCCCTGCACCTCGTCGCAGCCCAGGCGCTCCAGCTCGGCGAGCTGAGCGACGCCCTCCACCCCCTCGGCGATGGTGCGCATGCCCAGGCTCTTGGTCATGCGGATGATCGCCCGCACGATGGTCTGGTCGTGGCCGTCCTGGTTGATATGGCGGACGAAGGACTGGTCGATCTTCAGCTTGTGCACCTCGAACTGCTTCAGGTAGCTCAGCGAGGAGTAGCCGGTGCCGAAGTCGTCGATGGCCAGCAGCACGCCCAGCGCGCGCAGGCGGCGCACCACGGCGATGGCCGCCGCCGGATCGTGCATCGCCACGCTCTCGGTCAGCTCCAGCTCCAGGCAGTGTGCCGGCAGGCCGCTTTCCGCCAGCACCTCAGCGACCAGCTCGACCAGTCCGGGGTGGCGGAACTGCGCCAGCGACAGGTTGACCGATACCGTCATCCCCGGCGGATAGCCCTGCTCCAGCCAGGCCTTCATCTGCCGTACCGCGCCGCGCAGCACCCACTCGCCGAGCGCGACTATCTGGCCGCTGCCCTCGGCGATGGGGATGAATTCGGCCGGGCTGATCGGCCCCAGCTGCGGATGGGTCCAGCGCAGCAGCGCCTCGGCACCGACCAGACGCAGCTGGCCGAGCGCCACCTGGGCCTGGAAGCACAGGTGCAGCTCGCCGTTGGCCTGCGCCCGGCGCAGGGCGCTTTCCAGCTGCAGGATGCGCGCCGACTGGCGCTGCATCTCGGCGGTGAAGAAGCGGTAGCCGTTGCGCTCCTCCTGCTTGACGCGATGCATGGCGATATCAGCGCGCTGGGCCAGGGTGTCGAAGTCGTGGCCATCCTCGGGGAACACGGCGATGCCGATCGAGGCGGTGACCACCAGGCTGTGCTCGCGTACCTGGCAGGGCGCGGCGATCAGCGCCCGCAGGCGCTCGGCGGCATGCGCCGCCTCCTTGGCGCCGGCGTAGGGCAGCACCAGCACGAACTCGTCGCCGCCCTGGCGCGACAGGGTGTCGCCGTCGCGCAGCGCACCCTTGAGGCGCTGGGCGATCTCGACCAGCAGCGCATCGCCATTGCGATAGCCGAGCGAGTCGTTGATGTGCTTGAAGTGATCGAGGCCCAGATACAGCACCGCCAGCGGCTGGCCGCTGCGCTCGGCGAGGCCCAGCGCCTGCTCGAAGCGTGCGGCGAACAGCTTGCGGTTGGGCAGATCGGTCAGCGCATCGAAGTGCGCCAGACGCTCGATACGCTGCTCGTCCAGCTTGCGCTGGGTGATGTCCTCCTTGATCGCCAGGTACTGCACCGGCTGGCCGGCGGCGTCCAGCACCGGCGAGATCAGCACCGCCTCGATGTACTCGCTGCCGTCCTTGCGCCGGTTGACGAACTCGCCGCGCCAGGAGTGGCCGCCGAGCAGGTGCTGCCACATGTCGGCGTACACCGCCGGCGGGGTCTTGCCCGAGCCCAGCAGGCGCGGATTGCGGCCGAGGGCCTCCTCCAGGCTGTAGCCGGTGCTGCGGGTGAACGCCTGGTTGGCGTAGACGATGCGCGACTCGAGGTCGGTGATCAGGATGGTGCTCGGGCTCTGCTCCACCGCCTGACTCAGCCGGCGCAGCATGGCCTGATCCTGGGTGCGCGCGGTGATGTCGCGCGACAGCATGACGAATCGCGGCGCGACACCGGCCTCGGCCGGCATGGCCGACACCGACAGCTCGAACCAGCGCGGACCGTCGGCCAGCGGGATGCACACCTGACGGCCGGCGCAATGGCCCTGCAGGCGGGCATCATGCAGTGCCGCCAGGCACACCTGCGCCGCCTCGGCCGGCAGCGCCTCGTGCAGGGTACGGCCGAGCAACTGGTTGCGGCTGGCGACCAGCAGCTCGGGACTCGGTGCATGCACCTGCAGGTAGCGGCCGTCGCCGTCGAGCTCGAACAGCAGGTCGGGAATCGCGTCGAGGATCGCCTGGGAATGGCGGCGGGTGGTGCTGAGGGCACGATAGGGGGCGGTGATCATCTCGACGAACACCGCCCGGTAGAGCAGCAGGTAGGCCAGTACCTTGTACAGGTGACCGAGCAGATTGAACAGGTCGGTGGCCGAGGCGTAGAGGGTGAAGAACACCTCGCTGAAGATCATCGCCGCCACCGCGCCGAGCAGCAGCGCGACGTTGCAACCGCTGGGCTGGCGCAGACGACGCAGCAGCACCGCGAGGGTCAGCAGGTGCACGCCGATCACACCGTACTCGGCGCCGAGCTTGAAGGCGGTGAGGCCCTGGCCGGGGACGAAGGTGGCCGGCAGCCAGTGCGGATGATAGAGGAATACCCAGTGCGCCAGCGCCACCAGCAGGAGGACACAGGACAGCGGCACGAAACGGCTGGCGCGCGGGCGCGGCACCGGCTCGCCGGCCACCGGCGGCCAGGGCAGCCAGACCGCCACCAGCAGAGCGGCGGCGGCCACGTAGCGGGCCACCAGCCAGAAGTGGATGGCCTTCTCCACCCCGCTGGGCGTGACGTAGTCGGGCATGCCGCGGTACGACAGCATGTGGGAGAAGTCCAGCAGGGCCACGCCGAGGAAGGCGCAGGAGAGGAACAGCACGTTGCGCTGCGGATGCAGGCTGTGGGTGTTCCAGCCAACGGCGAACACCAGGATCGCCACCGCGATGGCAGTGGTTTCCAGCAGCATGTGCCAGGCCAGGTACTCCCCCACCGGCGGCACCGCCGTGGCGATCCGGCCGATCAGCAGCAAACCGGCCAGCAGGCCCAGCACGACCGCCAGGGGCAGGCGGAGTGAATCCCGGTGTTGCGGATGAACCCACTGCAAACCCAATCGCACGCCTGGTGCCCCTTTTCTTGCCGGTTTCGTTTGTCGTTATCGCTGCGGAGCGATCCGGCACCAACCTGGCAGGACCCCGAGCACTTTTGCGAGCGGCGAATGTGCCTGTCCGCACCGCGCGCGTCAACGATTGGTCAACCAAGGTCTGAAGGTGCGAAAGCAGCCCGCCACCGGCGAGAATGAGCCGTTTTTTTGACGCCTGTTAGTCATGCGTTGACCGCTGCAGGGCGGGGGCACATGCCCCCGCGCATCAGGGCCGGTACAGGTCGGCGCGACTCCAGGGCAGATCGTGGGAGCCATCGGCACGCGGGCGCACGGCGAGGATCTGGTGCAGGTTGATCCATTCGCGCTCGAAGCCGTAGGCGCAGCCGGCGAGGTACAGGCGCCAGATGCGCAGTGCCCGCTCGGGCACCAGCTGGCGCGCCTCGTCGAGACGCTGCTCGAGGCGCTCGCTCCAGAAGTGCAGGGTACGCGCGTAGTGCAGGCGCAGGCTCTCCACGTCGACCACCTCCAGCCCGGCCTCGCTCATCCCCGCCACCGCGGTGGCCAGGTGCGGCAGTTCGCCATGGGGGAACACGTAGCGGTCGATGAACTCGCCGCCTCCCCGTCCGACCGGGCGGCCGTCGGTGTGCTTGGCGGTGATGCCGTGGTTCAGCACCAGACCACCGGGCTTCACCGCCCGGGACAGGGTGGCGAAGTACAGCGGCAGGTTGGCATGGCCGACATGCTCGAACATGCCGACGCTCACCACCTTGTCGAAACGGCCGTCGGCCGGCAGATCGCGGTAGTCGAGGTAGTCCAGCCGCACGCGGTCCTGCAGGCCCTCGGCGGCCACCCGCTCGCGCGCCAGCCTGAGCTGCTCGCGGCTGAGGGTGATGCCGTAGACCTCGACGCCGAACTCGCGCGCGGCGAAGCGTGCCAGCCCGCCCCAGCCGCAGCCGACGTCGAGCAGGCGCTCGCCGGGCTCGAGACGCAGCTTGCGGCACAGATGGCGCAGCTTGGCCTGCTGGGCGGTGTCGAGGTCCTCGCTGCCTGTTGCGTAGTAGGCGCAGGAATAGACCATGTCACGGTCCAGCCACAGCCGGTAGAAGTCGTTGGACAGGTCGTAGTGGTAGTGGATGTCCTCGGCGTCGGTGGCCTTGTCGTGGGCCGGGCGGCTAGGCGCGCAGGCACTGTCGGCGCCCAGCAGCGCGGTACTCAGCTCGTCGGC
This sequence comes from Pseudomonas oryzae, assembly GCF_900104805.1. Taxonomy (NCBI): domain Bacteria; kingdom Pseudomonadati; phylum Pseudomonadota; class Gammaproteobacteria; order Pseudomonadales; family Pseudomonadaceae; genus Pseudomonas; species Pseudomonas oryzae. The sequence goes on from NZ_LT629751.1 coordinate 3,761,874, forward strand.
CAGCCGGATCACCGCCCGGATGGGGCCCTGGATGTCCATCGCGCCCTCGACGTAGGCGCTGCCCAGCAGGTCGAGGCTGGGCTGGCCGAGACCGAGCAGCAGCTTGGGATCGCGCACCACCAGGGTCACCTCGGGCTCGGGGCCGAGATCCAGTTGAAAACCGTCCCACAGTCGCACCCGCAACGGCAGTTGCAGACTGCGCAGGGCCGACGGAAGCAGCGCCAGCATGTCCTATCCCCCGTTCGATGGAAGCCTTTCCAAGGGTAGACCAGTCTCGGCGGGTTGGCGGAACCGCCCGGGACAAATGTTCCACGTGGAACACATTGCGACGCGCGGGCCATGAACGCCGATGCCCGGCAAGGCCGGGCATCGGGGTAACGCATGCAGCTGCGAGGATTTACTCGACGGTCACGCTCTTGGCCAGGTTGCGCGGCTGGTCGACGTCGGTGCCCTTGAGCACGGCGACGTGGTAGGACAGCAGCTGCAGCGGGATGGTGTAGAGGATCGGCGCCAGCAGGTCGTGGATGTGCGGCATGGCCACCACGTGGGTGCCCTCGCCGTTGCCCATCCCCGCCTGGCGGTCGGCGAAGACGATCAGTTCGCCACCGCGGGCGCGCACTTCCTGCAGGTTGGACTTGAGCTTCTCCAGCAGCTCGTTGTTCGGCGCCACGGTGACCACCGGCATGTCGCTGTCGACCAGCGCCAGCGGGCCGTGCTTGAGCTCGCCGGCCGGATAGGCCTCGGCGTGGATGTAGGAGATCTCCTTGAGCTTGAGCGCGCCCTCCATGGCCACCGGATACTGGGCGCCGCGGCCGAGGAACAGGGTGTGGTGCTTCTCGGCGAACAGCGCCGACACCTGCTCCACGGTGCGGTCCATGGCCAGGGCGTCCTGCAGGTTGCCCGGCAGGCCGCGCAGCGCGGAAACCAGCTCGGCCTCGACGCCGGCGGTCAGGCTGCCCCTGACCTGACCGAGCGCCAGGGTCAGCAGCAGCAGGCCGACCAGCTGGGTGGTGAACGCCTTGGTCGAAGCCACTCCGATCTCCGGGCCGGCATTGGTCAGCAGCACCAGGTCGGATTCGCGCACCAGCGAGCTGGTGCCGACGTTGCAGATCGCCAGGCTGGCCAGATAGCCGAGCTGCTTGGCGTTGCGCAGCGCGGCCAGGGTGTCGGCGGTCTCGCCGGACTGGGAGATGGTGACGAACAGCGAGTCGGGTTGCACCGCGACCTTGCGGTAGCGGAACTCGCTGGCCACCTCGACCTGGCAGGGCAGTCCGGTCAGCTCCTCCAGCCAGTAACGGGCGACCATGCCGGCGTGGTAGCTGGTGCCGCAGGCGACGATCTGCACGTTGCGCACCTTGGCGAACAGCTCGGCGGCCTGCGGACCGAAGGCCTGCACCATGACATGATCGCTGCCCAGGCGGCCTTCCAGGGTGCGTTGCACCACCTTGGGCTGCTCGTGGATTTCCTTGAGCATGTAGTGACGGTACTCGCCCTTCTCCGCCGCCTCGGCACCTTCGTGGAACTGCACGGTCTCGCGCTGTACCGCGCCGCCCGCGGCGTCCCAGATCTGCACGCGATCCTGGCGGATCTCGGCGATGTCGCCCTCCTCCAGGTAGACGAAGCGATCGGTGACCTGGCGCAGCGCCAGCGGGTCGGAGGCGAGGAAGTTCTCGCCCAGGCCCAGACCGATCACCAGCGGGCTGCCACTGCGCGCGGCGAGGATGCGGTCCGGCTGCGCGGCCGAGATCACCGCCAGACCGTAGGCGCCGTGCAGCTCCTTGACCGCGGCCTTGAGCGCATCGCCAAGGTCCGGCAGGGTCTTCAGGGTATGGTGCAGCAGATGGACGATGGTCTCGGTGTCGGTCTGCGAGCTGAACACGTAGCCGAGGCCCTGCAGGCGCTCGCGCAGCTGTTCGTGGTTCTCGATGATGCCGTTGTGCACCACTGCCAGCTCCTCGCCGGAGAAGTGCGGGTGGGCGTTGGCCTCGCTGGGCACGCCGTGGGTGGCCCAGCGGGTATGCGCGATGCCCAGGCGGCCGAGCAGCGGCTCCTCGGCCAGCGCCTGCTCCAGCGCGGCAACCTTGCCGATGCGCCGGCTGCGGCGCAGCTGGCCATCATTGGTGTAGAGCGCCACCCCGGCACTGTCGTAGCCGCGGTATTCCAGGCGCTTGAGGCCTTCGATGAGGATGGCGGCGACATTGCGCTCGGCAACGGCTCCTACGATTCCGCACATGGGCAAATCTCCTTAGCTGGGCTCGACGGCGGCACACACCAGTTTGATGCCGCGCGCCAGGATCTGTTCGCGCGCCCCGCTGTCGAGGCGCTCGTCGGTAATCAGGGTGTGGATGCTGCTCCACGGCAGCTCCAGATTGGGCATGCGCCGGCCGACCTTGTCGGCCTCGGCCATGACGATCACCTCGCGCGCCACCTCGGCCATCACCCGCGACAGGCCGAGCAGCTCGTTGAAGGTGGTGGTGCCACGCGCCTGGTCGATGCCGTCGGCACCGATGAACAGCTGGTCGAAGTCGTAGGAGCGCAGCACCTGCTCGGCGACCTGGCCCTGGAACGATTCGGAGTGCGGGTCCCAGGTGCCACCGGTCATCAGCAGCACCGGCTCATTCTCCAGCTCGCGCAGGGCGTTGGCCACCTCCAGCGAGTTGGTCATCACCACCAGGCCGGCGGTGCGGCCCAGTTCGGGGATCAGCGCGGCGGTAGTACTGCCGCTGTCGATGATGATCCGCGCATGCTCGCGGATGCAGGCGGCGGCGGCACGGGCGATCGCCTGCTTGTACGGCGACACCGCCTGCGCCGGCTCGGCGACCAGCTCATGGGGCACCGGCACCGCGCCGCCGTAGCGGCGCAGCAGCAGACCGTTGCTCTCCAGCGCGGCGAGATCCTTGCGGATGGTCACTTCCGAGGTTTCGAAACTGCGGGCCAAGGCCTCGACGTGCACTTCACCCTGCTCGGCGAGCAGGGCGAGGATGGCGTGGCGCCGCTGCGGCGTATTGCGCTTGGACATGCAGAAGTTTCGATTCGAAAGTTTCAGGGAGCGAATCAAAACCCAGCAGGCCACGGCAGTCAAGTGTCGGCGGACGAAACCATCCACAGGCAGGACGCCGGTGGGCAAAACCGGCTGTGGACAACGCACACCAAGCATTATCCACAGCGCGCCCCATCCCCGGACGGCAACGCCCTGTGGAAAACCGCAGCATGCAGTTGTCCACAGCGCGTGGGCAGAACGTCATCCACATTCCGCCGGCGGGGTTCAGGCCTTGGGCTTCTTCACCGGTCGCTGCCAGCCGTCGATGTTGCGCTGGCGCGCGCGACCGACGGCCAGCGCCGCCGCCGGTACCTCGCTGGTGATCACCGAGCCGGCAGCGGTGGTGGCGCCGGCGCCGATGGTCAGCGGCGCCACCAGCGAATTGTTGGTGCCGATGAAGGCATCCTCGCCGATCACCGTGCGGTGCTTGTTGGCGCCGTCGTAGTTGCAGGTGATGGTGCCGGCGCCGATGTTGCTCGCCGCACCGATCTCGGCGTCGCCCAGATAGGCCAGGTGGCCGGCCTTGGCGCCCGCGCCCAGCACGGCGTTCTTCAGCTCGACGAAGTTGCCGACGTGGGCGCCGGCGCCCAGCACGCTGCCCGGACGTAGACGGGCGAACGGCCCGCAGTCGGCGCCCTCGCCCAGCTCGGCGCCGTCCAGGTGGCTGTTGGCCTTGACCACCGCGCCGCGGCGCAGTGTGCTGTTGCGGATCACGCAGTTGGCGCCGATCTCGACCCCGTCCTCGATGACCACCCGGCCCTCGAGGATCACGTTGACGTCGATCAGTACATCGCGGCCGACCGTCACCTCGCCGCGCACATCGAAGCGCGCCGGGTCGAGCAGGGTCACGCCCTGGGCCATCAGCCGCCGCGCGGCACGCTGCTGGTAGTGGCGCTCGAGCTGGGAGAGCTGCAGGCGGTCGTTGGCACCCTGCACCTCCATGGCGTCCTCCGGCTGCGCGGTGGCCACCGTCAGGCCGTCGGCCACCGCCATGGCGATCACGTCGGTCAGGTAGTACTCGCCCTGGGCGTTGTCGCTGGACAGCCGGCCCATCCAGTCGGCCATGCGCGCCGCCGGCATGGCGAGGATGCCGGTGTTGCCCTCGCGGATGGCGCGCTGCGCGGCCGTCGCGTCCTTCTGCTCGACGATGGCGGTGACCCGGCCGTCGGCGTCGCGGATGATCCGCCCGTAACCGGTCGGGTCCTCGAGCAGCACGGTGAGCAGCGCCAGCTGCGCCGGGCCGGCGTGAGCCAGCAGGCGTTGCAGGGTCGGCGCCTCGATCAGCGGCACGTCGCCGTACAGCACCAGCACCTGTTCGGCCTGGATGAACGGCAGCGCCTGGGCCACCGCGTGGCCGGTACCCAGCTGTTGCTCCTGCAGCACGAAGTTCAGATCGTCGGCTGCCAGGCGCTCGCGCACCGCTTCGGCGCCATGACCGATCACCACGTGGATGCGCTGCGGCTGCAGCGCCCGCGCGGTGTCGATGACGTGGCCGAGCATCGGTTTGCCAGCCACCGGGTGCAGCACCTTGGGCAGCGCCGAGCGCATGCGGGTGCCCTGACCGGCGGCGAGAATGACGATTTCCAGACTCATGGGTGTACTTCCCTATGCGGCCCCAGACCCGGGCTGGAGCGGAATGGACAGAAACAGGTGGACGGTCGCGCAGGCATGCCGCAGTGCCGCCGAAAATAAAAAAAGGGGATAGCCAAGGCTACCCCCCTTTGTCGTGAACCTGATGACCGGACCGCGAGGCGGCTCAGTGCATCGGACCACCGTACTTCTTGCGCAGTTCCTGAATGGTCCGCAGCTGCGCGGCAGCTTCGGCCAGACGGGCGGAGGCGGTCGAGTAGTCGAACTCGGCGCCCTTCTCGCTGAGGGCCTTCTCGGCAGCCTTCTGGGCTTCGATGGCGGCGGCCTCGTCGAGGTCGGCTGCGCGGATCGCGGTATCGGCCAGGACCTTCACCATGTTCGGCTGCACTTCCAGGAAGCCGCCAGAGATGTAGAAGACTTCCTGCTCGCCACCCTGCTTGATCACTCGCACCGGACCCGGCTTGAGATCGGTCAGCAGCGGCGCGTGGCCCATCAGGATACCCAGATCGCCCTGGTTACCGTGAGCAACGACCATTTCCACCAGGCCCGAGAACAGCTGTTCTTCTGCGCTGACGATGTCGCAGTGGACTGTCATAGCCATATTCATGCCTCGGTTGACAGGTCAGGCGGGGAGCGGACCCCCCGCACCGCCCTGATTGTGCCCGCGAACGGGCACGCCAGTTACAGTTTCTTGGCCTTCTCGATGGCTTCGTCGATGCTGCCGACCATGTAGAACGCCTGCTCCGGCAGGTGGTCGTAGTCGCCATTGAGGATGCCGGAGAAGCCGCGGATGGTTTCCTTCAGCGGCACGTACTTGCCCGGCGAACCGGTGAACACTTCGGCCACGAAGAACGGCTGGGACAGGAAGCGCTGGATCTTACGGGCGCGGGACACCAGCTGCTTGTCGGCTTCGGACAGTTCGTCCATGCCGAGGATCGCGATGATGTCCTTCAGCTCCTTGTAGCGCTGCAGCACGTACTGCACGCCGCGGGCGGTGTCGTAGTGCTCCTGGCCGATCACCAGCGGATCCAGCTGGCGGGAGGTGGAGTCCAGCGGATCGACGGCCGGGTAGATACCCAGGGAGGCGATGTCACGGGACAGTACCACGGTGGCGTCGAGGTGGGCGAAGGTGGTCGCCGGGCTCGGGTCGGTCAGGTCGTCCGCGGGAACGTAGACGGCCTGCACCGAGGTGATCGAGCCGTTCTTGGTGGAGGTGATGCGCTCCTGCAGAACGCCCATTTCCTCGGCCAGGGTCGGCTGGTAACCCACCGCGGACGGCATACGGCCCAGCAGCGCGGACACTTCGGTACCGGCCAGGGTGTAGCGGTAGATGTTGTCGACGAACAGCAGAACGTCGCGGCCTTCGTCACGGAACTTCTCGGCCATGGTCAGGCCGGTCAGGGCGACGCGCAGACGGTTGCCCGGCGGCTCGTTCATCTGGCCGTAGACCAGGGCGACCTTGTCCAGAACGTTGGAGTCCTTCATCTCGTGATAGAAGTCGTTACCTTCACGAGTACGCTCACCCACGCCGGCGAACACGGAGTAACCGCTGTGCTCCATGGCGATGTTGCGGATCAGCTCCATCATGTTCACGGTCTTGCCCACGCCGGCGCCGCCGAACAGGCCGACCTTGCCGCCCTTGGCGAACGGGCAGACCAGGTCGATCACCTTGATGCCGGTTTCCAGCAGCTCGTTGCCGCCAGCCTGCTCGGCATAGGACGGGGCAGCGCGGTGGATGGTCCAGCGCTCTTCCTCACCGATGGGGCCCGCTTCGTCGATCGGGTTGCCCAGCACGTCCATGATGCGGCCCAGGGTGGCCTTGCCGACCGGCACGGCGATGCCGGCGCCGGTGTTGCTCACGCTCAGGCCACGCTTGAGGCCTTCGGTGGAACCCATCGCAATGGAACGAACCACGCCGTCGCCCAGCTGCTGCTGGACTTCCAGGGTGGTGGCCGCGCCTTCTACCTTCAGCGCGTCATAGACGTTCGGCACCTGATCGCGCGGGAATTCCACGTCGATAACGGCGCCGATGATTTGAACGATACGTCCGCTACTCATATCTGGTTCCTCTGAATATTTGAACCTGTTTAAACCGCGGCAGCGCCGCCGACGATTTCCGAGATCTCTTGCGTGATCGCAGCCTGACGTGCCTTGTTGTAGATCAGCTGCAGATCCTTGATCAGCTGACCGGCGTTGTCGGTGGCGTTCTTCATGGCGATCATTCGAGCCGCCTGCTCGCAGGCGTTGTTCTCGACCACAGCCTGGTACACCTGGGATTCGACATAGCGAACCAGCAGGGCATCCAGCAGTTGCTGGGCGTCGGGCTCGTACAGGTAATCCCACAGCCCCTTCTTCGCGCCGTCGTCGGCCTCGGAAGTGGGAGCCAGGGGGAGCAATTGCTCAACCGTGGGCTTCTGGGTCATGGTGTTCACGAACTTGTTGGACACCAGGTACAGGCGGTCCAGATTGCCTTCGTTGAACCGATCCAGCATGACCTTGACGCTGCCGATCAGGTCGTTGACCGACGGCGCTTCGCCCAGATGGCTGATCGCAGCGATGACGTTGCCGCCGTAGCTGCGGAAGAAACTGGCACCCTTGCTGCCGATGACGCAGAAATCCGCCTCGACGCCAGCATCACGCCAGTCCTTCATGTTTTTGATCAGGGCCTTGAACAGGTTGATGTTCAGGCCACCGCAGAGACCACGATCACTGGACACCAGGATGTAGCCGACGCGCTTGACCGGACGCTCCACCATGTACGGGTGGCGGTATTCCGGGTTCGCCTTGGCCAGGTGACCGATCACCGCGCGGATATGCTCCGCGTAGGGACGGCTGGCAGCCATGCGCAGCTGAGCCTTGCGCATCTTGCTGACCGCCACTTTTTCCATGGCGCTGGTGATCTTCTGCGTGCTTTTGATGCTCGCAATCTTGCTGCGAATCTCTTTTGCGCCTGCCATTTGACACCTTTCGGGTTAGCAGGCGGGGGCCTCGCGGCCCCCGCTGCGGCTTACCAGCTCTGAGTGGCCTTGAACTTCTCGATACCGGCCTTGAGGCCTGCGTCGATTTCGTCGTTGAAGTCGCCCTTCACGTTGATCTTCGCCATCAGGTCGGCGTAGTCGCGGTTGAAGAAGGCGATCAGGGCCTGCTCGAAGGCGCCGACTTTCTTCACGTCGACGTCGGTCAGGAAGCCACGCTCGGCAGCGTACAGGGACACCGACATGTCGGCGATGGACATCGGCGCGTACTGCTTCTGCTTCATCAGCTCGGTGACGCGCTGACCGTGCTCGAGCTGCTTGCGGGTAGCCTCGTCGAGGTCCGAAGCGAACTGGGCGAAGGCCGCCAGTTCACGGTACTGGGCCAGAGCGGTACGGATGCCACCGGACAGCTTCTTGATGATCTTGGTCTGGGCCGCGCCACCGACGCGGGATACCGAGATACCGGCGTTGACGGCCGGACGGATACCCGAGTTGAACATGGCGGATTCCAGGAAGATCTGACCGTCGGTGATCGAGATCACGTTGGTCGGAACGAACGCAGATACGTCGCCGGCCTGGGTTTCGATGATCGGCAGTGCGGTCAGCGAACCGGTCTTGCCCTTCACTTCGCCCTTGGTGAACTGCTCCACGTACTCCTCGGAAACGCGGGAAGCGCGCTCCAGCAGACGGCTGTGGAGATAGAACACGTCGCCCGGGTAGGCTTCGCGGCCCGGCGGACGGCGCAGCAGCAGAGAGATCTGGCGGTAGGCGACAGCCTGCTTGGACAGGTCGTCGTACACGATCAGGGCGTCTTCACCGCGATCGCGGAAGTATTCGCCCATGGTGCAGCCGGAGTACGGCGCCAGGTACTGCAGGGCAGCGGATTCGGAAGCGGAAGCGGCCACCACGATGGTGTTGGCCAGCGCGCCGTGCTCTTCCAGCTTGCGCACCACGTTGGCGATGGTCGACTGCTTCTGACCGATGGCCACGTAGACGCAGCGGATGCCGCTGTTCTTCTGGTTGATGATGGCGTCGATGGCCATCGCGGTCTTGCCGATCTGGCGGTCGCCGATGATCAGCTCGCGCTGGCCACGGCCGACCGGGATCATGGCGTCGACCGACTTGTAGCCAGTCTGCACCGGCTGGTCGACCGACTTACGCCAGATCACGCCCGGAGCGACCTTCTCGACCGCGTCGGTGGCCTTGGCGTTGACCGGGCCCTTGCCATCGATCGGGTTGCCGAGGGCGTCGACCACGCGACCCAGCAGTTCCGGACCGACCGGAACTTCGAGGATGCGGCCGGTGCACTTGGCGCTCATGCCCTCTTTCAGACCCTGGTAGCTGCCCAGGATCACGGCGCCGACGGAGTCCTGCTCCAGGTTCAGCGCCATACCGTAGACGCCACCCGGGAACTCGATCATTTCGCCGTACATTACATCGGCCAGGCCGAAGATGCGCACGATGCCGTCGGAAACGCTGACGACGGTGCCTTCGTTACGGGCCTGAGCGGAGACATCAAGCTTAGCGATGCGCTGCTTGATGATTTCGCTAATTTCGGAAGGATTCAGTTGCTGCATGCCATGCCCCTCAAATCAGGATTTCAACGCTTCGGCCAACTGGTTCAGTTTGCCGCGGACCGAACCGTCGATTACCAGGTCACCCGCACGAATGATCAAACCGCCGATGAGGGCGGGATTGACGATCGGGGTAGGCTGGACGGTGCGATCTAGCCGCTTCGACAAGGCGGCAGCCAGAGTCTGGAGTTGTTCAGCGCTCAGTTCGTGCGCGGTTTCGACCTCGACGTCGAGCGAACGCTCGGCTTCCGCCTTGAGCATCTCGAACTGGTCACGCACGGTCGGCAGCAGTTCCAGGCGATCGTTCTCGCCCAGCGCCACCACGAAATTGCGGAACGACTCGTCGATGCCTTCAGCGCACAGCTGAACCAGAACCTCGGCCTTGCGGTCGCGGGTCAGGGCCGGATTGCGCAGCTGGGCGATGACTTCGGGGGACTCCACGAAGGCGGCGCTCAGCGCCAGCATGTTCGACCAGGCATCGTTCTGTTTGGCTGCGGAAGCGAACTCGAAGGCGGCTTTCGCATAAGGCCGAGCAAGCGTATTGATAGTTGCCATCGCTCGCCTCGCTTAGAGTTGGGAGGCCAGTTTTGCGACCAGATCGTTGTGTGCCTTGGCGTCCACGGAGGACTCCAGGATCTTCTCGGCACCAGCGACGGCGAGAGCCGCTACCTGGGCGCGCAGTTGATCCTTGGCGCGATTCACTTCAACCTCGATTTCAGCCTTGGCGCTGGCAAGCAGGCGCTCGCCTTCGCCACGGGCCTGCTGCTTGGCTTCTTCGACGATCGCGTTGGCGGTCTTGTTCGCCTTGTCGAGAATCTCGGCAGCCTGCTCCTTGGTTTCACGGAGCGTCTGGGCAGCTTTTTCCTGGGCCATCTGCAGGTCGCGCTGAGCACGGCCGGCGGCATCCAGACCTTCGGCAATTTTCTTCTGGCGGGCTTGCATGGCGGCGGTGATCGGCGGCCATACAAACTTCATGGTGAACCAGACGAAAATAGCGAAGGCAATCGTTTGACCGAACAGCGTCAAGTTAATGTTCACAGCGATTTACCTCGTGCTATCTCGTGGGTCCGGGTAGTCAGAGCCTCGGCAGGCCGGACCGCGCACGGCGCAGCCCAGCCTGGAATCCGCGGATGCCTGAACTTAGCCGGCAACAACGAAGATGAGGTACATCGCGATACCAACGCCGATCATCGGCACGGCGTCGAGCAGACCAGCCATCAGGAAGGTCTTGGTTTGCAGCTGGGCGCCCAGCTCCGGCTGACGGGCGGTGGATTCCAGCAGCTTGCCGCCCAGCAGGGCGAAGCCGATGCCGGTGCCCAGAGCACCCAGACCGATCATGATGGCGGCGGCGATGTAGACGAGTTCCATAACAGCTCCTGAGGTTTTCTAAAGGTTAAGGTTTCTTGGTTAAAGCTAGGGTTGGTCCACTGTTCAGTGGTGGTCTTCGTGGGCGGCGCTCAGGTAGACCACCGTCAGCACCATGAAGATGAAGGCCTGCAGCGGGATCACCAGGATGTGGAAGATCGCCCACGGCACATTCAGGGCCCACTGTGCCCAGAACGGCAGCAGGGCGATGAGGATGAACACCACCTCACCGGCGTACATGTTGCCGAACAGACGCAGGGCGAGACTCAGCGGCTTGGTCAGCAGGCCGAGGATCTCGAGGAACAGGTTGAACGGAACCAGCGACCAGTGGTTGAACGGGGTGAACGCCAGCTCCTTGGTGAAGCCACCGAAACCCTTGACCTTGACGCTGTAGAACAGGATCAGGATGAACACGCCGAGGGACAGACCGAAGGTGCCGTTCGGATCGGCGGTCGGCACGATCTTGAAGTAGGGCACGCCGAGCAGGCTGGCCAGACCCGGGATGTAGTCGACCGGGATCCACTTCAGGCTGTTCATCAGGAACACCCAGACGAAGATGGTCAGCGCCAGCGGGGCGATCACCGGGTTGCGGCCGTGGAAGGTGTCCTTGACCACGCCCTCGACGAACTCGAAGCACATTTCCACCAGGTTCTGCAGCCCGGTGGGCACGCCGGCGTTGGCCTTCTTGGCCACGCTGCGGAACAGGAACAGGAACACCAGGCCCATCAGAACCGACCAGCCGAGGGTATCGACGTGGATGGCCCAGAAGCCCATTTCCTTGACTTCTTCGTGGTTCTGGGCAAAGACCCAGCCCTTCTCCGGATGGGATCCGAAGACCAGGTTCTGCAGGTGGTGCTGAATATACTCAGCCGGTGTGTTAGCCATAGTCGCCTCAATGCTCAATGCTTCGGAAAGCCTTTCACCAGCAGGAGCGAGCAGGCGGCGGTGCCCAGCACCAGTGCGTAACCGGCAAACAGCGCCGCCACGTTCAACCGCTCAACCCCTGCGAACACCAGCGCAAACAACGCTGCCGTCAGAAACAGTTTGCCCATCTCGCCCGACCAGAAGGACTGGACGATGGCCTTGACCGAACGGGCACCAAAGTAGCGGAACGCCTTCATCGCGAAGTACACGTTCGGCACCCAGGCGATCAGGCCGCCGAGCAGTGCGGAATATCCGGCTACCGGATCCTTCCACCCCCAGCCCGCGACACCGGCCAGCACGGCCATCCCCAGCTCGACGAGGAGCAGCGGAAACACCGGCAGGCGATGCAGGGGGGTCTTGTTGCGGATCTTCACCACGCTGCCCCACCTGTCCGTTGCTCGGTAACCGGACGCGCCGGCCTGGAACCGGCCAAAATTGCGGCGGGAGTATAGGTGGCTAAGCCCCCCCATTCAACTGCCGGGTAGTCGAAATTGCTCATTCGCTACAAGGTCGGTGCATCAGCGGATATGCGCCAGCACACCCTGCAGCTCGTCCAGCGAGCCGTAGCGGATCACCAGCTGGCCCTTGCCCTTGTCGCCGTGACGGATCTCCACCTGGGCGCCAAGCCGCTCGGCGAGGCGCTGTTCGAGGCGGGCGATGTCCGGGTCGGCCTTGGCCGGCGCGGTCTCGGGCTTGTCGCTGAGCCACTGGCGCACCAGCGCCTCGGTCTGACGAACGGTCAGGCCGCGTGCGACAACGTGCCGCGCCCCTTCCGCCTGGCGCGCCGCCGGCAGACCGAGCAGCGCACGGGCATGGCCCATCTCCAGATCGCCGTGGGCGAGCAGGGTCTTCACCTCCTCGGGCAGGGCCATCAGGCGCAGCAGGTTGGCGATGGTGACGCGCGACTTGCCGACCGCATCGGCGACCTGCTGCTGGGTGAGCTGGAAGTCCTGCTGCAGCCGCTGCAGCGCCGCGGCCTCCTCGATCGGATTGAGGTCCTCGCGCTGGATGTTCTCGATCAGCGCCATGGCGATCGCCGCCTCGTCGCTGACCTCGCGCACCAGCGCCGGGATGCGCTCCAGGCCGGCCAGCTGGCAGGCGCGCCAGCGCCGTTCGCCGGCGATGATCTCGTAGCGCTCCTCGTCGAGCGGACGCACCACCACCGGCTGCATCAGGCCCTGGCGGCGGATCGACTGCGCCAGCTCATCCAGCGCCTGCGGATCCATGTCGCGGCGCGGCTGGTACTTGCCGCGCTGCAGCAGTTCCACCGGCAACTGTTGCAGCTCCTCACGCGGCACCCGGGTCGCCTGCTCCTGCAGGGCGCTGACGCTGGTGCCGCCGAGCAGCGCGTCCAGGCCGCGGCCCAGGCCTCGTTTCTTCACAGCCATGTGCGGCTCCTCAAGCGGGGGTGGCGGCGCGCTTGGCGCGGCGCTGACGGGCGACCAGTTCCTTGGCCAGTTCCAGGTAGGCCTTGGCGCCGCGCGAGCCCTTGTCGTAGGCCAGCGCCGGCATGCCGTGGCTGGGCGCCTCGGCCAGGCGCACGTTGCGCGGAATGGTGGTCTCGTAGAGGGCATCGCCGAAGTGCGCCTGCAGCTGGGCGGTGACCTCGTTGGTCAGACCGATGCGGCCGTCGTACATGGTGCGCAGGATGCCCTCGATGCGCAGGCTCGGGTTGAGCAGCGCACCGATGCGCTGGATGCTGTTGACCAGGTCGGAGACCCCCTCCAGCGCGTAGTACTCGCACTGCATGGGGATGATCACCGCGTCGGCGGCGACCAGTGCGTTGACGGTCAGCATCGACAGCGCAGGCGGGCAGTCGATCAGGATGTAGTCGTAGTTGTCACGGATCGGCGCCAGCGCCTGGCGCAGGCGCTGCTCCTTGTTCGGCAGGTCGAGCAGGGTGACTTCCGCGGCGGTCAGGTCGCGGTTGGCCGGCAGCAGCTGGTAGCCGCCGTGTTCGGACGTCTGCATGGCCTGGGCCAGGTCGCACTGGCCGACCAGCACGTCGTACACGGAATGCTCGAGGGCGAGCTTGTCCACCCCGCTGCCGGAGGTGGCGTTGCCCTGCGGATCGAGGTCGATCAGCAGCACGCGGCGCTGGGTGGCCACCAGCGATGCGGCCAGGTTGACGCAACTGGTGGTCTTGCCCACCCCGCCCTTCTGATTGGCGATCGCAAATACTTTAGCCATGCTTGGCAGTCCCCCTCATGCGCTGCGGCGCAGTATCAGCAGATGGCGCTGGCCCTGGCAACCCGGCACCTGCAGCAGGTGCTCGGCTTCGACGCGGAAATCCGCCGGCAGGGCGGCCAGTTCGTCGTGCGGATACTGACCCTTCATCGCCAGCCAGCGGGTCTCGCCGTCGCCGAGGTGACGGGTCCACTCGGCGAAGTCGGCCAGCGAACTGAACGCCCGCGAGACGATGCCGGCAAACGGCTGCTCCGGGCGGAAGTTTTCCACACGACTGTGGACAACCTCGAGGTTGGCCAGCTTGAGTTCGAGCTTCACCTGGGTCTGGAAGCGGGTCTTCTTGCCGTTGGAATCCAGGGTGGTGAAACGTCGCTCGGGAAACAGGATGGCCAGCGGGATGCCGGGCATGCCGCCGCCGCTGCCGACGTCCAGCCAGTCATCCCCGCCCGCGGCGACGTGGGACACGATGCTCAGGCTGTCGAGCAGGTGGCGCGAGACCATCTCGTCCGGGTTGCGCACCGCGGTGAGGTTGTAGGCCTGGTTCCACTTGATCAGCAGGGCCAGGTAGGCCAGCAGCTGTTCCTGCTGGCTGGCGGTGAGCTCTACCCCGAGCTCGGCGGCGCCACGCGCCAGTTCGGCGGCGTGGGCCGGGGTTACGGCGGACATCAGGCGTTCTGCTCCAGCTGGCGGCCGGCGCCGCGCTTCTTCAGGTGAATCAACAACAGGGACACTGCAGCCGGCGTGACCCCAGGGATGCGCGAGGCCTGGCCGAGGGTCTGCGGTCGGGCGGAGGACAGCTTGCCCTGGATTTCCTTGGACAGGCCGCCGATCGCGGCGTAATCGATGTCGTCCGGCAGCACGGTGTTCTCACTCGCGCGCAGGCGCTCGATCTCCTCCTGCTGGCGGTCGATGTAGCCGGCGTACTTGATGCGGATCTCCACCTGCTCGGCGACCTGCGGGTTATCCACAGCCTCGCCGGTGATCTCGGTGAGCGCCGCGTAGTCGATCTCCGGACGCGCCAGCAGGTTGTGCAGGTTGTACTCGTGGGCCAGCGGGGTGCCGAAACGCGCAGCGATCGCCTCGCCCTGGGCGGTGCCCGGACGCACCCAGGTGCTCTTCAGACGCTGCTCCTCGCGCTCGATGCCCTCGCGTTTTTCACAGAACGCCGCCCAGCGACGCTCGTCGACCAGACCCAGTTCGCGGCCCTTCTCGGTCAGGCGCAGGTCGGCGTTGTCCTCGCGCAGGATCAGCCGGTACTCGGCGCGCGAGGTGAACATGCGATACGGCTCCTGGGTGCCGAGGGTGATCAGGTCGTCGACCAGCACGCCGATGTATGCCTCGTCGCGGCGCGGGCACCAGGCCTCGCGGCCCTGCGCGCGCAGCGCGGCGTTGGCGCCGGCGAGCAGGCCCTGCGCGCCGGCTTCCTCGTAGCCGGTGGTGCCGTTGATCTGCCCGGCGAAGAACAGGCCGCCGATCACCTTGGTCTCCAGCGAGTACTTGAGATCGCGCGGATCGAAGAAGTCGTACTCGATGGCGTAGCCCGGGCGCACGATATGCGCGTTCTCCATGCCGCGGATCGAGCGGACGATGGCCAGCTGCACGTCGAACGGCAGCGAGGTGGAGATGCCGTTGGGATAGATCTCGTGGGTCGACAGGCCTTCCGGTTCGAGGAACACCTGATGGCTGTCCTTGTCGGCGAAGCGATGGATCTTGTCCTCGATCGACGGGCAGTAGCGCGGGCCGACGCCCTCGATGATCCCCGAGTACATCGGCGAACGGTCGAGGTTACCGGCGATGATCTCGTGGGTGCGCGCGTTGGTATGGGTGATCCAGCAGCTGACCTGAGGCGGATGCTGCGCACGCGAACCGAGGAACGACATCACCGGAGTAGGCGTGTCGCCCGGCTGTTCGCTCATCACCGAGAAGTCGATGGAACGGCCGTCGAGGCGTGGCGGTGTGCCGGTCTTCAGCCGACCGACGCGCAACGGCAGCTCGCGCAGACGCCGCGCCAGGGCCAGCGCCGGCGGATCGCCGGCCCGACCGCCGGAGTAGTTCTCCAGGCCGATGTGGATAAGTCCGCCGAGGAAGGTGCCGGCGGTCAGCACCACGTTGTCGGCGTGGAATTTCAGGCCCATCTGGGTGACCACGCCGCGCACCTGTTCGCCCTCGACGATCAGGTCGTCGGCGGACTGCTGGAATATCCACAGGTTCGGCTGGTTTTCCAGGATGCGGCGGATCTCCGCCTTGTACAGCGCGCGGTCGGCCTGGGCGCGCGTGGCGCGTACCGCCGGCCCCTTGCGGCTGTTCAGCACGCGGAACTGGATGCCGGCGACATCGGTGGCTTCGGCCATGGCGCCGCCCAGGGCATCGATTTCCTTGACCAGATGGCTCTTGCCGATACCGCCGATGGCCGGGTTGCAGCTCATGTGGCCGAGGGTTTCCACGTTATGCGAGAGCAGCAGGGTCTTCACCCCCATGCGTGCGGCTGCCAGTGCCGCCTCGGTACCGGCATGGCCGCCACCGATGACGATCACATCAAAACGGGAAGGGAAATCCACCACGCACCTCGTGCCTGTTCGGGAAGGGAATTCGGAGAGCCGCGCAGTATAGAGGCTTCTCCGGGGTGAATGAAGCAGTGTGGCCAAAAAATAGCCAACTGGCAGCCGGCTGACCGGTCAACAGAAAAAATAGATAGAACGGATTTTTAAAAAGACTGTTTTAGAGCTTGTTTTAGGTGTGCACAAATTCTGTGGATAAGCCTTCTTAACCCTTAGAGATCAATGATTTATACACTGAATAACCGTGTACACAGGTCCGCCTGAGGTCTCTGGACAACCTTGCAGTAGCTGTGTGTGGACAAGTCGTTTATCCACAGGCGGAGTTATCCCCAGGCGGACGACGGTCTTATCGAAAGAGCTGCGCCGCGGTTATCCACATGGCTCAGCCGCGGCTGGCCGGCTGTGTGGACAAGCGTGGTTGAGGCGCCGCGCAGGCAGGACTGACGGTGCGCACGAGGCGCCCGGGGAGGTGGGGTATGCGAGGGGCAGGGGGAACAGCGACCAGGCGGGCTTGCGCCTGGCCGCCGGAGCTTACTTGCCGATGCAGAAGCTGGAGAAGATCCGCCCGAGCAGGTCGTCGGGGGTGAACGCGCCGGTGATCTCGCCGAGGGCCTGGTGGGCCATGCGCAGGTCCTCGGCGAGCAGTTCGCCGGCACCCAGCACGGTCAGCTGCTGGCGACCGTGGTCGAGGCAGGCGCCGGCCTGGCGCAGGGCGTCGAGGTGGCGGCGCCGTGCGCTGAAGCTGCTCTCGGTGGTCTGCTGGTAGCCCATGCAGGTCTTCAGATGCTCGCGCAGCAGCTCGAGGCCGTCGCCGCAGCGCGCCGACAGACTGAGGGTGACGTGGCCGTCGGCGCAGGTTTCCAGTCCCACCGCCTCGCCGGACAGGTCGGCCTTGTTGCGGATCAGGGTGACCCGTGCCGGATCGGGACGCTGGTCGAGGAATTCCGGCCACAGGGCGAACGGGTCGGCGGCCTCGGGCGCGGTGGCGTCGACCACCAGCAGCACGCGGTCGGCCTCGCCGATGGCCTTGAGCGCGCGCTCGACGCCGATGCGCTCGACCAGGTCGGAGGTCGCGCGCAGGCCGGCGGTGTCGACCACGTGCAGCGGCATGCCGTCGATGTGGATATGTTCGCGCAGCACGTCGCGGGTGGTGCCGGCGATGTCGGTGACGATCGCCGCCTCGCGCCCGGCCAGGGCGTTGAGCAGGCTCGACTTGCCGGCGTTGGGCCGGCCGGCGATCACCACGGTCATGCCGTCGCGCAGCAGGGCGCCCTGCCCCGCTTCGCGCTGCACCGCCAGCAGCTCGGCGCGCACGCCGTCGAGCTGGCCGAGCACGTGGCCGTCGGCAAGGAAGTCGATCTCCTCCTCGGGGAAGTCGATGGCCGCCTCGACGTACATGCGCAGCTCGATCAGCCGGTCGGCCAGACGCTGCACCTTGCGCGAGAACTCGCCCTGCAGCGAGCGCACGGCGTTGCGCGCCGCCTGCTCGCTGCTGGCCTCGATCAGGTCGGCGATCGCCTCGGCCTGGGCGAGGTCGAGCTTGTCGTTGAGGAAGGCGCGCTCGCTGAACTCGCCGGGGCGCGCCAGGCGTGCACCCAGCTCCAGGCAACGGCGCAGCAGCATGTCGAGCACCACCGGGCCGCCGTGGCCCTGCAGTTCGAGGACGTCCTCGCCGGTGAACGAGTTGGGCCCGCGGAAGTACAGCAGCAGGCCCTGGTCGATCACCTCGCCGTCGTCGGCGAAGAACTCGCAGTAGTAGGCGTGGCGCGCTTCCGGCTCGCGGCCGCTGAGGCTGATGGCGATCGGCCGGGCGCGCGGCCCGGAGACGCGGACGATGCCCACGCCGCCCCGGCCCTGGGCGGTGGCGACGGCGGCGATGGTGTCACGGACAGGTTGCATGGCGGCCTCCGGAAGGCGGATAGCAAGACGCCCCACGAGGGGGCGTCTGCGTCTGGAACATCAGGCGGGGCGGGCGCTTCAGGCCTTGTTCATGGCCCCTTCGATCTGCCGGGTAATGTACCACTGCTGGGCGATGGACAGGACGTTGTTGACCACCCAGTACAGCACCAGACCGGCCGGGAACCACAGGAAGAAGAAGGTGAAGATGATCGGCATCAGCTTCATCACGCGGGCCTGCATGGGGTCCGGCGGGGTCGGGTTCAGGCTGGTCTGCACGAACATGCTGACGCCCATGATGATCGGCAGGATGAAGTAGGGATCCTTGATCGACAGGTCGGCGATCCAGCCCAACCACGGTGCCTGGCGCATTTCCACGCTTTCCAGCAGCACCCAGTAGAGGGCGAGGAACACCGGCATCTGCACCAGGATCGGCAGGCAACCGCCCAGCGGGTTGATCTTCTCCTTCTTGTACAGCTCCATCATCGCCTGGGACATCTTCTGGCGATCTTCGCCGAACTGCTCCTTGAGCGCCTGCAGCTTGGGAGCCACCGCACGCATGCGCGCCATGGACTTGTAGCTGGCCGCCGACAGCGGGAAGAACGCGAGCTTGATCACCACGGTGAGGGCGATGATCGACCAGCCCCAGTTGCCGAGCAGGCTGTGGATAAGTTGCAGCAGCCAGAAGATCGGCTGGGCGATGAACCACAGGAAGCCATAGTCGACGGTCAGCTCCAGACCCGGCGACAGCTCCTCGAGGATGCCCTGCGACTTGGGACCGGCGTACAGGGTGGCGCTGGTCTCGGCGCTGGCGCCGGCCGGCACGTTGAGCACCGGGCCGGTGAAGCCGATGATGTAGTTGCCCTGGCTGTCCTTGCGGGTGGTGACCAGGTTGCTGTCGTCCTTGTTCGGCACCCAGGCGGTGACGAAGTAGTGCTGCAGCCAGGCGATCCAGCCACCCTGCACGGTTTCGCGCAGGTTCTTGTCGTCCATGTCCTTCATGGCGACCTTCTTGTACGGCTCGTCCTGGGTCCACAGGGCGGCGCCCAGGTAGGTGGCCATGCTGGCGCCGCTGGTCGCCGACGGGTCGGCGCTGGCATCGCGCTTGAGCTGGGCGAACAGGTTGCCGCTCCACGGTGCAGCGCTCTGGTTGTCGATGCGATGGCTGACGGCGAAGTCGTACTGGCCGCGCTTGAAGGTGAAGCGCTTGAGGTAGTCGACGCCGGCCTCGCTGAACTTCAGCTCGACCACCAGTTCGTCCTGGCCGTCGGCCAGCTGGTAGCTGCTCTTGTCGCTGGCGTACAGCGGGCGGCCGCTGGCGCGCGCATCGGGACCATTGGCGCCGGTCAGGCCGCTCTGCGCCACGTAGTTGCGCTCGGCGCCGTTGTCGAACAGGGTGAAGGGCACGTCGCGGTTCTGCAGGCTGCGCGGATATCCCGGCAGGGCCAGCTGCACCACGTCACCGCCCTGCGGATCGATGGCCAGCTTGAGCACGTCGGTCTGCACCTGGATCAGCTGCTTGCTCGGCGCGGCGGCGACCGCCGGCTGGCTGGCCTGCTCGCCGGCCACCGGCACATCGGCCTGGCTGGTCTGGGTCGGCACGTTGTCGTTCGGCAGCGCCGCAGTGGCCGCACCGGCCACGGCCTGCGGCGGCAGCTGCGGCTGGCCGTAGTCCTGGTTCCACTGCAGAACCATCAGGTAAGACACGATTGCCAGAGCGACGATCAGTATCGAGCGTTGAATGTCCATGATTTTATTCGGCCATCGATGAGGGTCGGGACGTGCGGGACTGTGGCACCGGGTCATAACCACCGGCATGCCAGGGGTGGCAGCGGGACAGCCGACGCAGGGTCAGCCAGCCACCGCGGGCGAGGCCATGCGTAGTGATGGCTTCGTGAGCGTAGCAGGAACAGCTGGGGTAGAAGCGACAGCGACTGGCCATCAGGGGACTGATGGCGTAGCGATAGAACTGGATCAGGGCGAGGGCCAGTTTACGCATGGGATCCGTCGGCCAGCGGTTGTTCGGGACGGGCTTGCGGCCGTGGCCGGCTGCGCGCCAGGCGTTTCCAGAGCTTGGCGAACTGCTGGTGCAGCTCGGGATTGTCCGGATCGCCGAGACCTTTGCGCGCCACCACCACGATATCCAGACCACCGAGCATCTCCTGATGCAGGCGGAAGGAATCGCGGATGATGCGCTTCAGTCGATTGCGCTCGACGGCAAGCTTGGCGCTCTTCTTGCCGATCACCAGGCCGAGGCGGGGGTGATCGAGCCCGTTGTCACGGGCCAGCAACAGGACGCTCCTGCCGGGAGCCTTGGCGGTGGGGGAGTCGAAGACTGCCGCGAACTGTCGGGACGTCAGCAGTCGCTTGTCCCGGCCGAAACTCCGACTCACCACCCGTACCGGGCAATCAAACGGTGGTCAGACGCTTGCGGCCCTTGGCGCGGCGACGCGACAGGACGGCGCGGCCGTTCTTGGTGGCCATACGGGCACGGAAACCGTGGGTGCGGGCGCGCTTCAGATTGCTGGGCTGAAAAGTACGTTTCATGAGTCGGTTACCTGGTAATCGCAGGGCTCCGTGAGGGGGCCCCAGTTAAAGAGACCGGCGATTCTAGTGAAAGCCTCGGCACAGGTCAATTTCCAACCAGCCCTCTTCTCCGGTAATCCACAGGCCGCTCGCCATCTTTCCGTTGGCCACTGACGACTTGTCCGCATGGGCGGTTGCCTACCGCACTTTCCGTCAGCCGAGGAGCGTCGTCATCCACCGTCCACAATCAACATAAAAGGACAAAGGTTTAAAAGATCGTGTTGGTAATGATGTATGGGGCACCCCGTTTCTGTGGATAACCTGCGCCAGGCCTTTATCCACAAGCCTTGCCGGGAATGACAAGCCTGTCGAGAATGGGTGCGGGGGATGTGCGGCTGCTTGGGGCAAGCTGGGGATGGAAGCGGGTTTTATCCACAGGCGGATTGTCAACCGGCTTTTCCCGAGGGTTGCGGCCGGGTTTGCGACGCGGTTATCCACACCGCTCGTCAGCGCATGGAAAATCCGTGGCGGCCCGTTCGCCGTCGGCATGTGGATAACTCCAGGCCGCGTCGCTACAATGTGCGCTTTGCCTCGTCGTTCGGGGCACCTTTCCAAGCGAGGGAAACCGAGTGTCCGTGGAACTGTGGCAGCAGTGCGTGGAGGTCCTGCGCGACGAGCTGCCTTCCCAGCAATTCAACACCTGGATCCGTCCGCTGCAGGTCGAGACGCATGGCGACGAGCTGCGCGTGTACGCCCCCAACCGTTTCGTGCTCGACTGGGTCAACGAGAAGTACATCAGTCGCCTGCTCGAGTTGATGAATGAACGCAGTGACGGTCAGGTGCCGGCGCTGGCGCTGCTGATCGGCAGCAAGCGTCCCACCCCGCCGCGTCCGGCGCCCGCCCCGGCACCGGTGGTCGCGCCTGCGCCGGTGGTCGAGGCACCCGCGCCGTCCACCGCGCCGCTGGTGCTCGACCAGGAGCCGGCCATCGAGGTCGCGGAAGTCGCCGAGCTGCCGCGCACCGAGCGCAGCGTGCAGGTCGAGGGCGGCCTCAAGCACACCAGCTACCTGAACCGCAACTTCACCTTCGAGAACTTCGTCGAGGGCAAGTCCAACCAGCTGGCGCGCGCCGCCGCCTGGCAGGTGGCCGACAATCCCAAGCACGGCTACAACCCGCTGTTCCTGTATGGCGGCGTGGGCCTGGGCAAGACCCACCTGATGCACGCGGTGGGCAACCACCTGCTGAAGAAGAACCCGAATGCCAAGGTGGTCTACCTGCATTCCGAGCGCTTCGTCGCCGACATGGTCAAGGCGCTGCAGCTCAACGCGATCAACGACTTCAAGCGCTTCTACCGCTCGGTGGACGCCCTGCTGATCGACGACATCCAGTTCTTCGCCCGCAAGGAGCGTTCCCAGGAGGAGTTCTTCCACACCTTCAACGCCCTGCTAGAGGGCGGCCAGCAGGTGATCCTCACCAGCGACCGCTATCCCAAGGAGATCGAGGGCCTGGAGGAGCGCCTGAAGTCGCGCTTCGGCTGGGGCCTGACCGTGGCGGTCGAACCGCCGGAGCTGGAGACCCGGGTGGCGATCCTGATGAAGAAGGCCGAGCAGGCGCGGGTCGACCTGCCGCACGACGCCGCCTTCTTCATCGCCCAGCGCATCCGTTCCAACGTGCGCGAACTGGAAGGCTCGCTGAAGCGGGTGATCGCCCACGCCCACTTCACCGGCAGCGACATCAGCATCGAGCTGGTGCGCGAGTCGCTGAAGGATCTGCTCGCCCTGCAGGACAAGCTGGTCAGCATCGACAACATCCAGCGCACCGTGGCCGAGTACTACAAGATCAAGATCGCCGATCTGTTGTCCAAGCGCCGCTCGCGCTCGGTGGCGCGTCCGCGCCAGGTGGCCATGGCCCTGTCCAAGGAGCTGACCAACCACAGCCTGCCGGAGATCGGCGACGCCTTCGGCGGTCGTGATCACACCACCGTACTGCACGCCTGCCGCAAGATCGCCGAACTTCGCGAGGAAGACGCCGACATTCGCGAAGACTACAAGAACCTGCTGCGCACCCTGACCACCTGACGGATGCGCCCCGGAAGCCGAGACTGAAGATGCATTTCACCATTCAACGCGAAGCCCTGCTCAAGCCGCTGCAACTGGTCGCCGGTGTCGTCGAACGCCGGCAGACCCTGCCGGTGCTGTCCAACGTGCTGCTGGTGGTGCAGGGCCAGCAGCTGTCGCTGACCGGTACCGACCTCGAGGTCGAGCTGGTCGGCCGCGTCGCCCTCGAGGAGCCGGCCGAGGCCGGCGAGATCACCGTGCCGGCGCGCAAGCTGATGGACATCTGCAAGAGCCTGCCGGCCGACGCGCTGATCGACATCCGCGTCGACGAACAGAAACTGCTGGTCAAGGCCGGGCGCAGCCGCTTCAGCCTGTCCACCCTGCCGGCCAACGACTTCCCCTCGGTGGAGGAAAGCCAGGGCTCGCTGACCTTCGCCGTGGCGCAGAGCAAGCTGCGCCGGCTGATCGAGCGCACCAGCTTCGCCATGGCCCAGCAGGACGTGCGCTACTACCTCAACGGCATGCTGCTGGAGGTCAACGCCGGGCGCCTCAGCGCGGTCGCCACCGACGGCCACCGCCTGGCGCTGTGCGCGCTGGACGCCGGCCTCGAGGCGCCGGACAAGCACCAGGTCATCGTGCCGCGCAAGGGCATCCTCGAGCTGGCGCGCCTGCTCACCGAGCCGGACGAGCCGGTCAGCATCGTTCTCGGTCAGCACCACATCCGCGCCACCACCGGCGACTTCACCTTCACTTCCAAGCTGGTCGACGGCAAGTTCCCCGACTACCAGCGCGTGCTGCCGCGCAACGGCGACAAGATGGTGCTCGGCGACCGTCAGGCGCTGCGCGAGGCGTTCAGCCGCACGGCGATCCTCTCCAACGAGAAGTACCGTGGCATCCGCCTGCAGCTGGCCAGCGGCCTGTTGAAGATCCAGGCCAACAACCCCGAGCAGGAGGAGGCCGAGGAAGAGGTGCAGGTCGACTACTTCGGCGACGCCCTGGAAGTCGGCTTCAACGTCAGCTATCTGCTCGACGTGCTCGGCGTGATGACCGCCGACCAGGTGCGCATCACCCTGGCCGATGCCAACAGCAGCGCCCTGCTGCAGGAAGCCGACAACGACGATTCCGCCTACGTCGTGATGCCGATGCGCCTGTGACCTGCCTGGGCGGATCCTGTGGATAAGATGTCGATGACCCTGCCACAGGGTCTGCCCTGCCGCGGATTTCGCGTGCTACACGCCGAACGACCTGTGGATAACACTGTGCGCAAGTCCCCGGGAGCCTTTGTCCACAGCGGTCCGATACCATGTCCCTCGTGCGTCTGAACGTCAGCGCCATCCGCAACCTGCAGCCGCTGGAGCTCTCGCCCTCGCCGCGCATCAACCTGCTGCACGGCGCCAACGGCAGCGGCAAGACCAGCGTGCTGGAGGCGATCCACCTGCTCGGTCTGGCCCGCTCGTTCCGCAGCACGCGGCTGACCCCGGTGATCCAGCACGAGCAGGAGCGCGCCCTGGTGTTCGGCCAGGTGCGCCTGGCCGACGGTCGGCTGAGCCAGCTGGGCATCGCCCGCGAGCGCAGCGGCGACTGCCAGATCCGCATCGACGGGCAGAACGCGCGCAGCGCCGCCCAGCTCGCCGAGCTGCTGCCGCTGCAGCTGATCAACCCGGACAGCTTCCGCCTGCTCGAGGGCGCGCCGAAGATCCGCCGGCAGTTCCTCGACTGGGGGGTGTTCCACGTCGAGCCGCGCTTCCTCGGCGCCTGGCAGCGCCTGCAGGGCGCCCTGCGGCAGCGGAACTCCTGGCTGCGCCATGGTAGAATCGACGCCGCTGCGCAGGCCGCCTGGGACCGCGAACTGACGCTGGCCAGCGAGGCCATCGACGAGTATCGGCGTGCCTACATCCAGGCGCTCAAGCCGGTGTTCGAGCGCACCCTGGCGCAACTGGTCGAACTGCCGGAACTGACCCTCAGCTACTACCGCGGCTGGGACCGCGAGCGCAGCCTCGACGAGGTGCTGCAGGCGGGCCTGGCGCGCGACCAGCAGCTCGGCCACACCCAGGCCGGACCGCAGCGCGCCGACCTGCGCCTGCGCATCGCCAGCCACAACGCCGCCGACATCCTCTCGCGCGGCCAGCAGAAGCTGGTGGTCTGCGCCCTGCGCATCGCCCAGGGCCACCTGGTCAACCAGGCCAAACACGGGCAGTGCGTCTACCTGGTGGACGACCTGCCCTCGGAACTCGACGAACAGCATCGTCACGCGCTGTGCCGCTTGCTGGAAGACCTCGACTGCCAGGTGTTCATCACCGGCGTCGACGGCGAAACCCTCAAAGACGGCTGGCGCACGGATACGCCGGTCGCCATGTTCCAGGTGGAGCATGGCCGTATTGAATCCTCGGGAGTGAAGGCATGAGCGAGAACAACACGTACGACTCCTCCAGCATCAAGGTGCTGAAAGGTCTGGACGCCGTACGCAAGCGCCCCGGCATGTACATCGGCGACACCGACGATGGCACCGGTCTGCACCACATGGTCTTCGAGGTTGTGGATAACTCCATCGACGAGGCGCTGGCCGGCCACTGCTCGGACATCAGCATCACCATCCACACCGATGAATCGATCACCGTGCGCGACAACGGCCGCGGCATCCCGGTGGATATCCACAAGGAAGAAGGCGTCTCCGCCGCCGAGGTCATCATGACCGTGCTGCACGCCGGCGGTAAGTTCGACGACAACAGCTACAAGGTCTCCGGCGGCCTGCACGGCGTCGGCGTGTCGGTGGTCAACGCGCTGTCCGAGCAGCTGGTGCTGACCATCCGCCGCAGCGGCAAGGTCTGGGAGCAGACCTACGTGCACGGCGTGCCGCAGGCGCCGCTGGCCGCGGTCGGCGACACCGAGGGCACCGGCACGCAGATCCACTTCAAGCCGTCGGCCGAGACCTTCCACAACATCCACTTCAGCTGGGACATCCTCGCCAAGCGCCTGCGCGAACTGTCGTTCCTCAACTCCGGGGTCGGCATCGTCCTCAAGGACGAGCGCAGCGGCAAGGAAGAGGAGTTCCGCTACGAGGGCGGCCTCAAGGCCTTCGTCGAGTACCTCAACAACCACAAGACCGCGGTCAACCAGGTGTTCCACTTCAACGTGCAGCGCGAGGAAGACGGCGTCGGCGTGGAAGTGGCGCTGCAGTGGAACGACAGCTTCAACGAGAACATCCTCTGCTTCACCAACAACATCCCGCAGCGTGATGGCGGCACCCACCTGGCCGGCTTCCGCTCGGCGCTGACCCGCCACCTGAACAACTACATCGAACAGGAAGGCCTGGCCAAGAAGTTCAAGGTCGCCACCACCGGCGACGACGCCCGCGAAGGCCTCACCGCGATCATCTCGGTCAAGGTGCCGGACCCCAAGTTCAGCTCGCAGACCAAGGACAAGCTGGTCTCTTCCGAGGTGAAGACCGCGGTCGAGCAGGAGATGGGCAAGTTCTTCGGCGACTACCTGCTGGAGAACCCCAACGAGGCCAAGGCGGTGGTCGGCAAGATGCTCGACGCCGCGCGCGCCCGCGAGGCCGCGCGCAAGGCCCGCGAGATGACCCGCCGCAAGGGCGCGCTGGACATCGCCGGCCTGCCCGGCAAGCTGGCCGACTGCCAGGAGAAGGACCCGGCGCTGTCCGAACTGTACATCGTCGAGGGTGACTCCGCCGGCGGCTCGGCCAAGCAGGGGCGCAATCGTCGCACCCAGGCGATCCTGCCGCTCAAGGGCAAGATCCTCAACGTCGAGAAGGCGCGCTTCGACAAGATGCTCTCCTCCCAGGAGGTCGGCACCCTGATCACCGCGCTGGGCTGCGGGATCGGCCGCGAGGAGTACAACATCGACAAGCTGCGCTACCACAACATCATCATCATGACCGATGCCGATGTCGACGGTTCGCACATCCGCACCCTGCTGCTGACCTTCTTCTTCCGCCAGCTACCCGAGCTGATCGAGCGCGGCTACGTCTACATCGCCCAGCCGCCGCTGTACAAGGTCAAGAAGGGCAAGCAGGAGCAGTACATCAAGGACGACGAGGCCATGGAGGAATACATGACCCAGTCGGCCCTCGAGGATGCCAGCCTGCACGTCAACGACAGCGCTCCGGGCCTGTCCGGTGCGGCGCTGGAGAAGCTGGTCGGCGACTACCGCGCGGTGATGAAGACCCTCGCCCGCCTGTCGCGCCTGTATCCGCAGGACATCACCGAGCACTTCGTCTACCTGCCGCGCGTCGGCGTCGAGCAGCTCGCCGACCAGGCCGCCATGCAGGGCTGGATCGCCGCCCTCGGCGAGCGTCTCAAGGCGGTGGAGAAGTCCGGGCAGAGCTACCAGGTCAGCCTGCGCGAGGATCGCGAGCGCCACCTGTGGCTGCCCGAGGTGCAGATGGTCGCCCACGGCCTGTCCAGCTACGTCACCTTCAACCGCGACTTCTTCGCCAGCAACGACTACCGCACCGTCACCGACCTCGGCAGCCAGCTCAACAGCCTGCTCGAGGAAGGCGCCTATGTGCAGCGCGGCGAGCGCAAGAAGCCGGTGGCGACCTTCAAGGAGGCGCTCGACTGGCTGATGACGGAAAGCACCAAGCGCCACAGCATCCAGCGCTACAAGGGCCTCGGCGAAATGAACCCCGAGCAGCTGTGGGAAACCACCATGGACCCGGCGGTGCGCCGCATGCTCAAGGTGACCATCGAGGACGCCATCGCCGCCGACCAGATCTTCAACACCCTGATGGGCGATGCGGTGGAACCGCGCCGCGATTTCATCGAGAGCAACGCGCTGGCGGTATCGAACCTGGACGTGTGATCGCGGCCTGTGGGTAACCCGGTTATCCACAGCAGTGCCGACAAGACCCCCGGCCGACAGCTGTCGCCGGGGGTTTTTGTTGGTCCCGACCAGCCAGTTGCCGGGAACCGGGCGCGCTTAACATCTGTCCAACCGCGAAGATTGCGACAATATCACCACGTCTTTCTTCGAGGTTGGCACCATGCGTAAGGCACTTTCCGTTCTCACCCTCAGCCTGCTGTTCGCCCAGGGCGCGATGGCCGGCGGTACCACCCAGGCGGCCCTCGGCGGCGGCGTCGGCGGCGCGCTGGGCAGCGTGCTCGGTCAGCAGCTCGGCGGCAGCACCGGCGCGGTGGTCGGTGCCGGCCTGGGTGGCGCTGCGGGTGGCGCCGCCACCGCCAAGAGCGGCAGCAAGACCAAGGCCGCGGTCGGCGGTGGCCTGGGCGCCGCCGGTGGTTCGCTGCTCGGCAAGACCCTGGGCGGCAGCACCGGTTCGGCGATCGGCGCCGGCCTCGGCGGCGCGGCGGGTGCGGCGATCGGCAGCAAGTAAGGCCGCCATGACGGAGGGTTGTCCGACTGTGGATAACCTTCCCGGCGCAGATGCACAGCCCCGGCTCAGTCCGGGGCTGTTCGTTTGTGGATAACTGCAGCGTCGCGAGCGGATGAAACTGTCCACAGGGCGCGCTGCCGCGGCGGGCGAAACCCGAAGATCGAGTTGTCCACAGGACTAGGGCGTCCTGAACCGGTAGGAGTGCTGCGAGGGGCTGACCAGGCGGTTGTTGGCGCTCGGCTGGCTGGCGCTCCACTCGGTGACCCGCTCGCGGCCGTCGAGGGTGAAGCGGGCGCGCACGCTCCAGAAGTAGTGGCGGCGCGGGCTCAGGGGGCTGAGCAGGGTGTGGCTCGGCTCGTCGAGTCCTTCGCTGCGATAGACGATGCGTGCCGGGGCGAGATGGCGCTCCTCGGCGATGAGCAGGTCGTAGCGCACGCCGTCGATCCGCTGCATGTCCGCCGCGGCCGCGCGGACGTCGCCCGGCCGCGGGAAGGCCTGCCAGCGCAAGGTGGGGCGCAGCGAGGCGACCTGGCTCCAGTCGCGCTGCCGGCTGCGGCGGTCTTCGCTGGGCTGGCGGTCGGAACTGGGCGGCGCGACGGGGGCGAGACCGAAGGCCGCCGGGCTACCGTCGCTGGCGAGTACCCGGCGATCGGGGAACGGATAGAGCATGAACACGTGCTCGTGGATGTGCGTGCCGAGCGCCGCGTAACCGGCCTGCAGGGCCTGCACCAGGCGCGTGCCGCCGCCGGCGGCCCACTGCGCCTGCAGGTTGCGCTCGCCCTGGTAGAGGAACTCGTCCGCGCGCAGCTCGCGATTGTCGGCCGTGCGGATCAGGCGCACCCGGGCCTGCATCAGCAGCTGCAAGGGCTGGTCGATGGCGGGGCCGAGGGTGGTCACCTCGCTCAGCGCCACCTCGAGCACGCTGTCCACCCCGCTGTCGGCCAGCGGCCGGTAGTCGCCTTCACGCGCGGCGGCGCGAGCGACCGGCGCCTCGACGCTGACCGCCGCGTCGCCATGCGCCACCGCGGCCTGCTCCACCTGGCGGCGCAGCGCCTCCTGGATTTCGCCCGCCTCGACCGCCTTGTGCAGGTCTCCCTCCGCCTGGTGCACGGAGCGGCCGCTTGGCGCCTTGACCGCGCCGACCACGCCGCCGACCATCCCGGCGACGCCGCAGACCCCGAACCAGAGAATCAGCACCGCACCGCAGAAGTCGCCGCTGCAGTGCGACTGGCCGATCGGTTCCAGGCAGTGGACGAAGGTGCTGCCGGCGCTGCTGGCGGCGCCGGAGAGCTTGTTGCGGGCGAAGCCCTCGAGATGGATGTCCGGCTGGTGCCCGGCGGCGATCACCGCGACCCTGCCGAGATCGGCTTGCCGGCGCGTGTCCGGCGCGGCCGCCATCTGCTGCAGCCCGGCGCAACCGCTCTGCAGCGACAGGGCGAGACACAGCCCGGCACAGAGCAGGCGTCGGGCGGGAGGCGATGCGGGGTCGGGGATGCTCCGGAGCATGTGCCGCACCTGACGGCAAGAGAGGTGGTTACCAGTCTTGGTCAGGTGGGCGGGTTTTGCACGCAGGCGCTGGTCGGGGACTCAGCGCAGCACGGCGCGCAGGTCGAGGCGGCCGTCGCGCACGGGCGGGCACCAGTAGTAGCCGCCGCTGGTCGGTCGACTGAAGCGGAACAGCGCGTCGACGATGCCGTCTTCCAGGCCGGCCATGCGCCGCAGCTGCACCTCGAAGGCGTCCAGGCTGTGGCCGAAGGCGAGGAACAGCAGGCCGGCCTGTTCGCCGTCGCTGAACGGCATCGAGCGGCGCACCACGAAGGCCTCCGGCTCGAAGCTCTCCTGGGCGGTGCGCTTGACGTGGGCGGATGCGGGGGCGTCTGCCAGCTCCTCGTTGTCGCTCTTGCGCCGGCCGATGATGTCGTCCTGCTCGCCCTGCGGCAGGGCGGCGAAGTGATCGAGGTCGTGCACCCAGTGCTGCACGGCGGCGAAGCTGCCGCCCTGCAGGCCTTCGCCGCCGCCGTTGACGATGGCGGCGGCGACCGCCTCCGCGTCCACCGGGTTCTCGGTGCCGTCCTCGTAGCCGGTCAGGTCGCGGCCATCGCGGTAGCGGAAGGCGTCGCTGGCCTGCACCAGGCGCAGCGCCGGGGCCAGTGCGGCGACCAGCTCGCGGCTGCGCAGCAGCAGCTCGCCGCGATCCGCGCCGCGCAGCCAGCACCACAGCGCGTGCTGGGTGGACGGCACGTCGACGCCGGCGCCGCTCAGCGCCGGGAAGGTGCGCAGGCCGGCGAGCGGCTGGTCGAGGGCCTGCAGCAGCGACTCGCCGAGACCGGCGACGATGGCTTCGCCGTCGGCCAGTTCGGCCAGGCTGGTCAACGCCTGCGGCAGGCCGGCGGGATTGTCCAGGGCGAAGAACAGGTGGCGGGCCTGCGGCGGAACGGGGCTCGCGAGGATGCCGGGCTGGCAGGGCGTCATGGGCAACTCCTGTAGACGGAAAGCCCTCATCTTAACCGCTGGTCGGCGTGCTGGGGTGGCTGTCGGCCGCCGCGCCGCAGTGCACCGCCAGCCACACGGTCGGCTGGTCGGCGGCGGTGGCCTCGACGCGGTGGCGCTCGCCGGCGGGGATCAGCAGGTGGTCGCCGGGCGCGAGGGTCACGGGCGCGGTCCGCGAGGCCAGGCGCAGCACGGCGTGGCCGGCGAGCAGCAGCACCCATTCGTCCCAGGCCTGGTCGTACCAGAAGCCCGGCGGGCTGGCCTGGCCGTGGGAGACGATGCGCTCCACCCGGCAGCCGGGGCGGCGCAGCAGGTCGTCGAAGCATTCGCCGGTGCGGGCGTCCGGCAGCGGCTGGAACAGGTTGGCGAGGGGGGCGGACATCGGCGGCTCCGGTCGGGCATGGCGGCAACCGCGATCTTACCCCGCCCGGCCGTCTTCACCAGTCCAGCTGCAGGCGGCTGGCGAACCGGCGCGGCGCGCCGCTCAGCGGATCGTCGAAGGCCAGACTCTGCGCCAGCAGCTTGAGCGGGCGGGCATGGTCGTCGGCGGCGTCGGCGGGCTGCGCCAGCGGGTAGAAGGGATCGTTGCAGATCGGTGCGCCGAGCGCGGCCAGGTGCACGCGCAGCTGGTGCTGGCGGCCGGTGACCGGGAACAGCGCGTAGCGCCACAGCGCGCCGTTGCGCTCGACGACCTGCATCAGCGTCTCGCTGTTCGGTGTGCCGGGCGCTTCGCGCATGCGGAAGAACGGCTCGCCGCGCACCATCCGGCTCGTGTGCCGGTAGGGAAAGTCGAGCTGCGGCAGCGCCGGGGCGATCGCCTCGTAGCGCTTGTCGATCTGCCGCTCGCGGAACAGCGCGTGGTAGCGGTCGCGGCTGGCCGGGTTGGTGGAGAACAGCACCAGTCCGGCGGTGTGGCGGTCTATGCGGTGCAGCGGCACCAGTTGCGGATTGCCGAGGCGCCGGGTGAGGCGCGCCAGCAGGGTTTCCTCGACGTAGCCGCCCGAGGGAATCACCGGCAGGAAGTGCGGTTTGTCGACCACCAGCAGGTGTTCGTCGTGGTGGAGGATCTGCTCGACGAAGGGGATCGGCGTTTCCTGCGCCACCTCGCGGAAGTAGTGCACGCGCAGGCCCTCGCGGTACGGATGCGCGGCGTCCAGGGCACGGCCGTCGCCATCCAGCACCTTGCCGCGCTGCATGCGCGACAGCCAGGTGGCGCGGTCGATGGCCGGGAAGCGCGCGCACAGGCAGTCGAGCACGGTCGCCCAGTCGCCCGGCGGTAGGTGCAGGGTGCTCGGGCGCGGCAGGGATGGCGGCGGCTGGGACATGGCGGCTCGGCGGGGATGACGGCAGCGCATTAGGCCGCAGATGCCGCCTGCTCGTCAAAACGCCGCGCGCGGCGGGCGACGAACGCGGCCGTCCGGCCGGATACCGGCGCCGTGCTAGGCTCAAGGAACCAGAGCAGCCAGGGAGATCTGCCATGCGTATCGGGGTACCCAAGGAAATCAAGAACCACGAATATCGCGTCGGCCTGACCCCGCAGTCGGTGGCCGAACTGCGCGCGCTCGGCCACGAGATCTGGGTGGAAACCCAGGCCGGCGCCGCCATCGGTTTCAGCGACGCCGACTACATGAAGGCCGGTGCCCACATCGCCCTGGAGGCGGTGAAGGTCTTCGCGGAGGCCGAGCTGATCGTCAAGGTAAAGGAGCCGCTGGCCTCGGAGCGGATGCGTCTGCATCCGGGGCACACGCTATTCACCTACCTGCACCTGGCGCCTGACCGCGCGCAGACCGACGAGCTGCTGGCCAGCGGCGCCACCTGCATCGCCTACGAGACGGTCACCGACGCCCAGGGCCGCCTGCCGCTGCTGGCGCCGATGTCCGAGGTGGCCGGGCGCATGTCCATCCAGGTCGGCGCCAGCTGCCTGGAGAAGGTGCATGGCGGGCGCGGCGTGCTGCTCGGCGGCGTGCCGGGCGTGGCGCCGGGCAAGGTGGTGATCCTCGGCGGCGGCGTGGTCGGCAGCCAGGCGGCGGCCATGGCCATCGGCCTGGGCGCCGACGTCAGCATCCTCGACAAGAACATGGACACCCTGCGGCGCCTGGACGCCCAGTACGGCAACCGCATCACCACCCTGTACTCGACCGGCGCGGCGGTGCGCGAGCAGGTGCTGGCCGCCGACCTGGTGATCGGCAGCGTGCTGATTCCCGGCGCCACCGCGCCCAAGCTGGTCAGCGCGGCCATGGTCCGGCAGATGAAGCCCGGCGCGGTGCTGGTCGACGTCGCCATCGACCAGGGCGGCTGCGCCGAGACCTCGCGGCCGACCACCCACACCCACCCGACCTACGTGGTCGACGAGGTGGTGCACTACTGCGTGGCCAACATGCCCGGCGGCGTGGCGCGCACCTCGACCCTGGCGCTGAACAACGCCACCCTGCCCTTCGTCATCGCCCTGGCGGACAAGGGCACGCGCCGCGCCCTCGAGGCGGACCTGCACCTGCGCCACGGCCTCAACGTGGCGGCCGGCGCGGTCACCAACCCCGGCGTGGCGGCGGCGCACCAGCTGCCCTGTGTGCCGGCGGAGGAGGTGCTGGCGCGTCTGTAGTGCCGCTCGGCGGCTCGCGGACCTGGTAGGGTGGCGCGGAGACTGGTTTGCCCCTGGCAAGCACAGCCTCGGCGCCACCCTTTGCTTGTCTGCCTTACTGTCGCCTGGCTGCCTGTACGGAATCTTGAGCGCCGGCATGTTCCACGTGGAACAACCGGGCGTCAGCCGTCGAGCTTCTTCAGCCGGTAGGCCAGCGCCGGACGGGTCAGGCCGAGCAGGCGCGCGGCGCGCGACACGTTGTCCTTGCTGCGGCGCATGGCCTCGCGCATCAGGTCGGCCTCCACCGCGTCCAGGCTGATGCCCGCGGCGAGGATCTGCTCCAGCCAGTGCTGTGCCGGCGCGGGCGTGCCGTGCACCAGCGCGCCGGCGCTGGACAGCCGCTCGCCGCTGTCCTCGCCCTCCAGCGGCAGGCCGGGGAACAGCGCCTCGACGCTGACGCTCTCGTTGCTTTCGGTGAGGATCACCCCGCGCTCGATGACGTTCTCCAGCTCGCGGATGTTGCCCGGCCAGGCGTAGTGCTGGCAGGCCTCCAGGGCGCGGTCGGAGAGGCCGAGGGTCTTCTTGCCGTACTGGGCGTGGAACTTCTTGAGGAAATGTTCGGCGAGCAGCGGGATGTCCTCGCGGCGCGCGCGCAGCGGCGGGATCTGCACGGTGAACACGTTGAGCCGGTAGAACAGATCGGCGCGGAAGCGCCCGGCCTGCACCGCCTGGGCCAGGTCCTCGTTGGTCGCGGCGATCACCCGCACGTCGATCTGCCGCGTGCGGTCGCCGCCGACCCGCTCCAGCTCGCCCTCCTGCAGCACGCGCAGCAGGGTGGCCTGGGCGCGCGGCGACAGCTCGACCACCTCGTCGAGGAAGATGGTGCCGCCGTGGGCGCGCTCGAAGCGCCCGGCGCGCGACTGCTGGGCGCCGGTGTAGGCGCCCTTGTCGACGCCGAACAGCTCGGCCTCGATCAGGTCGGGGGGGATGGCCGCGCAGTTGACCGCGACGAACGGCTGCTCGGCGCGCGCGCTGCGCAGGTGCACGCTGCGCGCGATCACCTCCTTGCCCACCCCGGTCTCGCCCTGCAGCAGCACCGAGACCTTGCCGCGCGCCGCCTTGTCGATGGTCTGGCAGATGCGCTGGTAGGCCGGCGACTGGCCGATGCCGTAGTACTGGCCGTCCTGGGTGTGCAGGCGGCTGCGCAGGGTGGCGACCTGCGACTGCAGTTCGTAGAGCTCCTCGATCACCGGGTCGCTCTTGAAGTAGGCCTTGAACTCGGCGGCGTCGTCCCACTCCTCGGCCGGCTTGCCGATCACCCGGCAGCGGTCGTCGCCGCAGCCGCGGCAGCTCACCTCGCGGAAGATGATCTCGCGGCCCATGAACGCCGAGGTGTAGCTGCAGGCGTAGCCGAGCAGGGTCCAGCAGGCCGGCTGGTCGATCAGGCCCAGCTCGGTCTGGCAGATCTCCACCTCGAAGGAGTCCTGCCACTCGATCTCGGCGTAGAAGCGCCCCTTGTCGATGTCGATGTCGACCTCGATCGGCCGCGAGCGCAGCATGCCCTTGAGCATGTGCAGCTGCGGCCCGGCGAGGAAGATGTCCAGCTCGCTGGCGTCCGGGCGCAGTTTGCGCGCCAGCTCGGCGTCCTTCAGGCCGGACTGGTAGCCCAGGCGCAGGAAGAAGCCCTTGGCCCGCTCGATGCCGAGCAGGTCGATCATCTCGCGGCGGAAGTTGGCCAGCGCCGACAGCGGCATCAGCAGCATGCGCTGCTCGCCGAGCCAGATCTTGCCCTCCTGGCTGACGAAGCGGATCTGGTTACTCAGGTCCTGCAGGTCGGGGTAGCGCAACTGGGGCTTGTAGGTGATGGCCATCGGGGGGGTCCGCTGTTGTTGTTATCGGCGCCGGCGCGGCGCTCATGCCTGCATGGAAGCCGCTCGCCAGGAAAAATTCAACCAAATGATCAAAAAATCCGCCACTTGAGCATTTGCTCAACTGCCCGCCGGCACCCGGCAGGGCTCTGCGGCGCACTCCGGGCGTCGGGCCCGCCGCTGGAATTGATCATATGGTGAAAATCTCCCGCCGGTCGGCGCTCGTCCGCGCCGGCAGTGGCGTCCAGGCAGCTCCGGCGGCACCTGGCATCATCATAAAAATCCTTTTGAATCAGTAACTTGCAATAAATCCCGGATTGTCATGCGGGGCTTTGGCACAGCCGTTGCTGAAGCACTGCCACCAGGCATGCCGGTCGCTGCTGTCACGACCGCGCTGCCCGGGCCAGCCGCAGACAATAACAACGACGGTACGCTCGCCATGCCCATCGCCATCCTGCCGCGCCCCGCGCGTCATCCCTCCCCGCCCGCCGCCGCCGTGTCGGGTGCCGTCCTGCCCCTTCCCTACCGTTCGCAGCGCGTGCCGCGCTGAGCTGCGTCATGGCCCGCGGATCCGCGCGCGGATCCAAACCCGTTTGATCCGACAACAAAGACAAGAGGTGTCGAGATGAAGAAAGGAGTGATGCGCCCCGGGCACATCCAGCTGCGCGTGCTGGACATGGCCCAGGCCCTGGAACACTACGTC
The DNA here is from genome assembly GCF_900104805.1 of Pseudomonas oryzae. Lineage (NCBI taxonomy): Bacteria > Pseudomonadati > Pseudomonadota > Gammaproteobacteria > Pseudomonadales > Pseudomonadaceae > Pseudomonas > Pseudomonas oryzae. The sequence continues at coordinate 3,797,555 of NZ_LT629751.1, forward strand.
GAGCTGCTCGGCCTGATCGAGGTCGACCGCGACGACAAGGGCCGCGTCTATCTCAAGGGCTGGACCGAGGTCGACAAGTTCTCGGTGGTGCTGCGCGAGGCCGACGAGGCCGGCATGGACTTCATGGCCTTCAAGGTGCTCGACGACGCCACCCTCGGCCGCCTGACCGAGGAGCTGGTGGCCTTCGGCTGCGCCGTGGAGAGCATCCCCGCCGGCGAGCTGAAGGGCTGCGGCCGGCGCATCCGCTTCAGCGCGCCGACTGGCCACCGCTTCGAGCTGTTCGCCGAGAAGGAGCAGACCGGCAAGTGGGGCCTCTCCGAGGTCAACCCGGAAGCCTGGCCGCGCGGCCTCAAGGGCATGAAGGCGACCCGCTTCGACCACGCCCTGCTCTACGGCGGCCACCTCGACGAGACCCTGCGCCTGTTCACCGAGGTGCTCGGCTTCGACCTGGCCGAGCAGGTGGTCGACCCCGAGGGCAAGCGCGTCGCCCAGTTCCTCAGCGTCGGCATGAAGGCCCACGACGTGGCGTTCATCCTGCATCCGGAGCAGGGCAAGCTGCACCACGCCTCGTTCTTCCTCGAGACCTGGGACGACGTGCTGCGCGCCGCCGACCTGATCAGCATGACCAACACCTCGATCGACATCGGCCCGACCCGCCACGGCCTGACCCACGGCAAGACCATCTACTTCTTCGACCCGTCCGGCAACCGCAACGAGGTGTTCTGCGGCGGCGACTACCACTACCCGGACCACCCGCCGGTGACCTGGACCGCCGACCAGCTGGGCAAGGCGATCTTCTACCACGACCGCGAGCTCAACGAGCGCTTCCTCACCGTCCTGACCTGATCCCGAGACTGCATCCATGAAAGAGATCAAGCACTTCATCAACGGCGAATACGTCGGCTCCGCCAGCGGCAAGCTGTTCGACAACGTCAACCCGGTCAATGGCCAGGTGATCGCCAAGATCCACGAGGCCGGCGAGGCCGAGGTCGACGCCGCGGTCAAGGCCGCCCGCGCCGCGCTCAAGGGCCCGTGGGGCAAGATGAGCGTGGCCGAGCGCACCGAGATCCTGCATCGGGTCGCCGACGGCATCACCGCGCGCTTCGACGAGTTCCTCGAGGCCGAGTGCCTGGACACCGGCAAGCCGAAGTCGCTGGCCTCGCACATCGACATCCCGCGCGGTGCCGCCAACTTCAAGGTGTTCGCCGACCTGGTGAAGAACGTGCCGACCGAGGCCTTCGAGATGGCCACCCCGGACGGCACCGGCGCGCTCAACTACGGCGTGCGCCGCCCCAAGGGCGTGATCGGCGTGATCAGCCCGTGGAACCTGCCGCTGCTGCTGATGACCTGGAAGGTCGGCCCGGCGCTGGCCTGCGGCAACACCGTGGTGGTCAAGCCCTCGGAAGAGACCCCCACCACCACCGCCCTGCTCGGCGAGGTGATGAACGCCGCCGGCGTGCCGGCCGGCGTGTACAACGTGGTGCACGGCTTCGGCGGCAACTCGGCCGGTGCCTTCCTCACCGCCCACCCGGACGTCGACGCCATCACCTTCACCGGCGAGACCGGCACCGGCGAGACCATCATGCGCGCCGCCGCCAAGGGCGTGCGCCAGGTGTCGCTGGAGCTGGGCGGCAAGAATGCCGGCATCGTGTTCGCCGACTGCGACATGGACAAGGCCATCGAGGGCACCCTGCGCTCGGCCTTCGCCAACTGCGGCCAGGTCTGCCTGGGCACCGAGCGCGTCTACGTCGAGCGGCCGATCTTCGACGAGTTCGTCGCCCGCCTGAAGGCCGGCGCCGAGGCGCTGAAGATCGGCGAGCCGAACGACCCGAGCGCCAACTTCGGCTCGCTGGTCAGCCACAAGCACCGCGAGAAGGTCCTCAGCTACTACCAGAAGGCCAAGGACGAGGGCGCCACCGTCGTCACCGGCGGCGGCGTGCCGGACATGCCGGCGCACCTGGCCGGCGGCGCCTGGGTGCAGCCGACCATCTGGACCGGCCTGCCCGACGACTCGGCGGTGGTCACCGAGGAAATCTTCGGCCCGTGCTGCCACATCCGTCCGTTCGACACCGAGGAGGAAGCCATCGAGCTGGCCAACAGCCTGCCCTACGGCCTGGCCTCGGCGATCTGGACCGAGAACAGCTCGCGCGCCCACCGCGTCGCCGGGCAGATCGAGGCCGGCATCGTCTGGGTCAACAGCTGGTTCCTGCGCGACCTGCGCACCGCCTTCGGCGGCAGCAAGCAGTCGGGCATCGGCCGCGAAGGCGGGGTGCACTCGCTGGAGTTCTACACCGAGCTGAAGAACATCTGCGTGAAGCTGTAAGTCAGCCATGAACCGCGGCGGCGAGGCGCGGGCGATTGCGCCCGGCCTCGCCGCCGCCGCCAACCTTCAGGAACAATGCGCATGAACCAAGAACTGATCAACCAGCTCGGCGACGAGCTCTACCAGGCCATGCAGAGCCGCGAGGCCGTGGCCCCGCTGACCAGCCGCTATGACCTGACCATCGACGACGCCTACCAGATCTCCCTGCGCATGCTCGAGCGCCGCCTGGCCGCCGGCGAGCGGATCATCGGCAAGAAGATCGGCCTGACCAGCAAGGCCGTGCAGACCATGCTCGGCGTCAACCAGCCGGACTTCGGCTACCTGACCGACGCCATGGTGTTCAGCAGCGGCGCGGTGATGCCGATCAGCGACCGCCTGATCCAGCCCAAGGCCGAGGGCGAGATCGCCTTCATCCTCAAGAAGGACCTGATGGGCCCCGGCATCACCAACGCCGACGTGCTGGCCGCCACCGAGTGCGTGATCCCCTGCTTCGAGGTGGTCGATTCGCGCATCCAGGACTGGAAGATCAAAATCCAGGACACCGTCGCCGACAACGCCTCCTGCGGCCTGTTCATCCTCGGCGACCAGGCCGTCTCCCCGCGCCAGGTCGACCTGGTCACCTGCGGCATGGTGGTGGAGAAGAACGGCCAGCAGATCAGCACCGGCGCCGGCGCCGCCGCGCTGGGCTCGCCGGTCAACTGCGTGGCCTGGCTGGCCAACACCCTCGGCCATTTCGGCATCGGCCTGAAGGCCGGCGAAGTGATCCTCTCCGGTTCCCTGGTGCCGCTGGAGCCGGTCAAGGCCGGCGACTTCATGCGCGTCGAGATCGGTGGCATCGGCAGCGCCAGCGTGCGTTTCACCTGACCGAACAAGAACAGGGGAAAGACCCATGAGCAAGAAACTGAAAGCGGCGATCATCGGCCCGGGCAACATCGGTACCGACCTGGTGATGAAGATGCTGCGCTCCGAGTGGATCGAGCCGGTGTGGATGGTCGGCATCGACCCCGAGTCCGACGGCCTCAAGCGCGCCCGCGAGTTCGGCCTGAAGACCACCGCCGAGGGCGTCGACGGCCTGCTGCCGCACGTCATCGCCGACGACATCCGCGTCGCCTTCGACGCCACCAGCGCCTACGCCCATGCCGAGAACAGCCGCAAGCTCAACGAGCTGGGCGTGCTGATGATCGACCTGACCCCGGCCGCCATCGGTCCGTTCTGCGTGCCGCCGGTGAACCTCAAGGAGCACGTCGGCAAGCTGGAGATGAACGTCAACATGGTCACCTGCGGCGGCCAGGCGACCATCCCGATGGTCGCCGCGGTGTCGCGCGTGCAGCCGGTGGCCTACGGCGAGATCGTCGCCACCGTGTCCTCGCGCTCGGTCGGCCCAGGCACCCGCAAGAACATCGACGAGTTCACCCGCACCACCGCCGGCGCCATCGAGAAGGTTGGCGGGGCGAAGGAAGGCAAGGCGATCATCATCATCAACCCGGCCGAGCCGCCGCTGATGATGCGCGACACCATCCACTGCCTGACCGAGAGCGAGCCGGACCGCGATGCCATCACCGCATCCGTGCACGCCATGCTCGCCGAGGTGCAGAAGTACGTGCCGGGCTACCGCCTGAAGAACGGCCCGGTGTTCGACGGCAACCGCGTGTCGATCTTCATGGAGGTCGAGGGCCTGGGCGACTACCTGCCCAAGTACGCCGGCAACCTGGACATCATGACCGCCGCCGGTCTGCGCACCGCCGAGATGTTCGCCGAGGAAATCGCCGCCGGCACCATCCAACTGCCGAGCCGCGAAGCTGCACTGGCCTGAGGGGAATAGCACGATGAATCTGCAAGGCAAGCAAGTCACCCTGCACGACATGAGCCTGCGCGACGGCATGCACGCCAAGCGCCACCAGATCAGCCTCGAGCAGATGGTCGCCGTGGCCACCGGCCTCGACGCCGCCGGCATGCCGCTGATCGAGATCACCCACGGCGACGGCCTCGGCGGGCGCTCGATCAACTACGGCTTCCCGGCGCACAGCGACGAGGAGTACCTCAGCACGGTGATCCCGCAGCTCAAGCAGGCCAAGGTCTCCGCCCTGCTGCTGCCGGGCATCGGTACCGTCGACCACCTGAAGATGGCGGTGGACTGCGGCGTGTCGACCATCCGCGTCGCCACCCACTGCACGGAAGCGGACGTCTCCGAGCAGCATATCGGCATGGCGGCGAAGATGGGCGTCGACACCGTCGGCTTCCTGATGATGGCGCACATGGCCAGCCCGGAGAAGGTGCTGGAGCAGGCCCGCCTGATGGAAAGCTACGGCGCCAACTGCATCTACTGCACCGACTCGGCCGGCTACATGCTGCCCGACGAGGTCAGCCAGAAGATCGGCCTGCTGCGCGCCGAACTGAACCCGGCCACCCAGATCGGCTTCCACGGCCACCACAACATGGGCATGGCCATCGCCAACTCGCTGGCCGCCATCGAGGCCGGTGCGGTGCGCATCGACGGCTCGGTGGCGGGCCTCGGCGCCGGCGCCGGCAACACCCCGCTGGAGGTGCTGTGCGCGGTGCTCAAGCGCATGGGCGCCGAGACCGGTATCGACCTGTACAAGATCATGGACGTCGCCGAGGACCTGGTGGTGCCGCTGATGGACCAGCCGATCCGCGTCGACCGCGATGCCCTGACCCTGGGCTACGCCGGCGTGTACAGCTCGTTCCTGCTGTTCGCCCAGCGCGCCGAGAAGAAGTACGGCGTGCCGGCCCGCGACATCCTCGTAGAACTCGGCCGCCGCGGTACCGTCGGCGGCCAGGAAGACATGATCGAAGACCTGGCCCTCGACATGGCCAAGGCCCGCCAGACCCAGAAGGTGACCGCATGAACCGTACCCTGACCCGCGAACAGGTGCTGGCCCTGGCCGAGCACGTCGAAGGCGCCGAGCTGAATGTCCACGACATTCCGAAGATCACCAACGACTATCCGGCGATGACCTTCGCCGACGCCTACGACATCCAGTGGGAGATCCGTCGCCGCAAGGAAGCCCGCGGCAACAAGACCGTCGGCCTGAAGATGGGCCTTACCTCCTGGGCGAAGATGGCGCAGATGGGCGTGGAGACGCCGATCTACGGCTTCCTCTCCGACTACTTCAGCGTGCCGGACGGCGGCGTGGTCGACTGCTCCAAGCTGATCCACCCGAAGATCGAGGCGGAAATCTCCGTGGTCACCAAGGCGCCGCTGCACGGCCCGGGTTGCCACATCGGCGACGTGATCGCGGCGATCGACTACGTGATCCCCACCGTCGAGGTGATCGACTCGCGCTACGAGAACTTCAAGTTCGACCTGATCAGCGTGGTGGCCGACAACGCCTCCTCGACCCGCTACATCACCGGCGGCCAGATGGCCAACCTGGCGGACGTCGACCTGCGCACCCTCGGCGTGGTGATGGAGAAGAACGGCGAGGTAGTGGAAGTCGGCGCCGGTGCTGCGGTGCTCGGCCATCCGCTGTCCAGCGTGGCCATGCTGGCCAACCTGCTGGCCGAGCGCGGCGAGCACATCCCGGCCGGCACCTTCATCATGACCGGCGGCATCACCGCCGCCGTGGCGGTTGCGCCGGGCGACAACGTCACCGTGCGCTACCAGGGCCTGGGCAGCGTCTCCGCGCGCTTCGTCTGAGTTAACCCCTATTGCCCCGGCCGCCGGCCGGGGACTTTTTCGCGAGGAACCGTCTCATGCCGATTGCCCATGTGCACATCATGGAAGGCCGCAGCGCCGAGCAGAAGGAAGCGATGATCCGCGAGGTCAGCGAGGCGCTGGCGCGCACCCTCGACTCGCCGCTGGACCGCGTGCGGGTGCTGATCAGCGAGGTGCCCAAGGATCACTGGGGCATCGGCGGCGAGCCGGCCAGCAAGGTGCGCCGCTGAGTGCGCCCCTGCCGGGCCTGTTCCACGTGGAACAGATGCAGCAGTGGACCTGCCGCTAGCGGATGTTCCACGTGGAACCATTCAAGCCGGGCGCAGGAACAGGGCGCGCCGCGCCAGCGCCGGCAGGTAGCAGAGAGAGACGACGTCCAGCCACAGCCACCATGCACCGCCACAGGCGAAGAGCCGTCCGCGATCATCCGGGGTGATCTGCAGCGGCGGGCTGGAAAACATGCCCATTGTCACCTGCAGCACGGCGCCCTGCTCGGGCAGCTCCAGGTGACAGCGCTGGCCGCCGCACAGCGTGGCAAGCTTGCGGCCATCGGCGAGGACGTCCAGTGCCATCGAGCTTGCGAAGTAACCGCGCTGGCGGTGGAGTTCGATCTGCATGGCTAGAAGTAGCGCAGCACCAGGTAAGCGATTGCCGTGATGCAGACGAGGATGCCCGGCACGGCGATCCGGGTGATCGCGCTCTGGCGCTGCAGGGCCAGCTTCTGCAGGCCGATGGACTCCTCGACTTTCTCCCGCGAGCGGGCGAGCTGTTCCTCGGCCAATGCGCGCTGGGCAGCGAGCTGGGCGAGGATCTCGCGCTGGCCGTCGCGGATCTCGCGCAGCACGGCGAGGGAGGCGTGGCGGTACTCTTCGTCGGTCATGGGATGCGTCCCTGGCGGTGAGTGGCGGGCTGGGAAGATGTGTCTCGGGAGTGCCCGGGCAGTTCGCGAAGGTAATCCCGGGCGACATGCATGTGCAAACGGCGCCGATGCCTTGTCCAGTTGTAGTAGTTCAGCGGCGCCGAAATCAGCAGCGGAAGAGCGTTGATGAATGGGTTGCCGTGGCCGCTGACGATGAGTGCGGCTGGAATCAGTCCGCCGAGGAACAGCAGCAGGTGCTGCCACCATCCGCTTAATGCGACGCCGATGATGTTGCGCTGACTGAAGTGTATGAGGCGGCGGGTTGTCCACCAGGCCAGGAGCAGTACCGGCAGGCAGGCGATTGGCCAGAGGATCAGCAGGCCGGCAATGAAACCGAGCAGCCAGGGCACCGCATGGATACCGGAGATCAGTTCGTAGCGGCGCACGGTCTGTCGCTGGATTTCTGCCCGGTGCATGTCGCGGAAGCGGGGATTCATGGCGTGTTCTGTGCTGGTGTCTCCTGAGCGTTCGGCTCAGGTTGCCAGTGGTTCACGGGTGACTGGCGGGGGGAGCTGGAGAGTCGCACAGCGATGCCGCGCCGGCTGGTCGGCGGCGTCCTGATCTCGCGAGCATCACAGCGGATGACCAGCCGGTCTGCCGCCTGCCAAGCGATGGCCGCCTCGCCTTGGCAGTAGCTGGCAAAGACCAATTCGCCGAAGCGCTGTGGCAGCGGCAGCCACGCCGGGGCGAGGAACACATGCAGACCGTAGGGTGCATGGCCTGGCTTGCTGCTCTCGCTGTTCAGGCTCATCAGGTGGGCGGTGGTGTCGCCGGCCGGGGATTGGCTGCTGGCCCGGTTCCCCCAGATGGCGAAGTTCTCGAGCCAAAACAGGAAGGCGAACCAGGCGAGCGGCAGCAGACCCAGGCGGACCAGCGGATGCTTCGGCAGCATGGCTGTTGCTCGTTCAGCGCAGCTGCTGGCGCGCCTGCGCCACCAGCTCGCGGTTGTCCGGATGCACCGTGATGGCGTTGTTCAGATCGACCACCGGCAGCAGGTAGCGGCGCACCTCGAGCCCGGCGTTCTGCATGCGCCGGTGCAGCAGGTCGGACACCGCCGGCTCGTCCACCGAGTGGTACCGGTAGCGGATACCGGCCTGGTTGAGCTGGCGCAGGGTGGCCTGGGTGTAGCCGCAGGCGTCACGGCCGTAGACGGCCAGGTAGGGCCCGGCGTGCAGCGGGACGTTGCTCTCGCGGGAGAAGTGTTCCCAGGCCTGGTAGCCGCCACCACACAGGGCGAGCAGCAGGAGAAGGTTGCGCATGGACAATTCCGTTTGTCGAAGGCGAGCGCTCACTCTAGCAGAGCCAGGCGGCGCGGGTTGCGCGCTGCCTGGCAGAGTGCGGCTCAGGCCGCCGCGAGCGGCAGACGCAGGTGGATCAGCATGATCGGCTGCTGCTGGCCATCCAGTCGCTCCTCCAGGGCGAACGGCGTGTAGCCGAGGCGAGCGTACAGGCGCAGGGCGGCGGTGTTGGGGTTGAAGCAGGACACCCGCAGCTCGCCGGCGGCGTGGCGCTCACGGGCCAGCTGGGCCATGCGCTGCATCAGGAAGCCCGCCACGCCCTGGCGGCGCGCCTCGGGTGCCACCGCGACGTTGCCGACCCAGCAGGCGCCCGCCTCGCGCTTGTAGATGTTGGCGAAGCCCAGCACCGCATCGCCGCGGCACACCACGCTGGAGTCGCTGCGCTGGGCGATGCTGGTCGCCAACTGCTCGACGGTGAGCGGGAAGCTGGCGCGCGGGGCGAGGTAGTAGAGCTCCTCGGCGCTGCGCGCGAAGGCGCAGATGGCGGCGAGGTCGGTGTCGCGCACGGGGCGGAAAGCGAGGGCGGTGTTCATCCTGAACTCCTGGGGTTGTGCTTGGGGAGGCGGCGGAGCACGGGCGCCGCCGCCGTCGACCATAGCACGGCCGGTTCAGCCGCGCGCCTCCTCCCTGCCCCGCCACTGCGCGAGCCGGCGCGTCACCCCCGGCAGGCGCAGCGCCAGCAGGAGCAGGGCCCAGGCGCAGTACAGGCTCCACGCGCCGAGGTCCGCGCGCACCACCCAGAGCATGTGCAGCAGCGCCAGGGCGAGGGCCGCATAGGCCAGCCGGTGCAGCGGTTTCCAGCGCCTGCCGAGGCGGCGCATGCTGAAGCGGTTGGAGGTCAGCGCCAGCGGCAGCAGGGCGCACCAGGTCAGCGCGCCGAGCAGGATGTAGGGGCGCTCGCCGAGCTCCTCGCCGAGGCGGGCGAACTCCAGGCCGAGGACGAACAGCAGGTAGCTGGCCAGATGGCCGCAGGCGTAGGCGAAGCTCCACAGGCCGAGCTGGCGGCGCACCGCCGCCCAGCCGCTCCAGTGCGTCGCGCGCTGCAGCGGGGTGAGGCTGAGGGTGAGCAGCAGGAGGATCAGGCTGCCCTGGCCGAGGCGCTCGAGCAGCACCTTGCCCGGGTCGGGGCCGAGGGCGAAGGTCCATGCCTGGTAGAACCACAGCGGCGGCGGCAGCAGCGCGGCGGCGAACACGGCGGCGCGCCAGAGCGGATGCTTCATGGTCAGTAGTCCTTGCGCAGGTCCATGCCGGCATACAGGCCGGCGACCTCCTCGGCGTAGCCGTTGAACGGCAGGGTATCGCGCAGGTTGGGGCTGAACAGGCCGCTCGGCAGGCGCCGTTCGCGCTTCTGGCTCCAGCGCGGGTGGTCGACGGCGGGATTGACGTTGGCGTAGAAGCCGTACTCCTCGGGGGCCATGCGGTTCCAGGTGGTGGCCGGCGGCTGTTCGCTGAGGCTGATGCGCACGATCGACTTGATGCTCTTGAAGCCGTACTTCCACGGCACCACCAGGCGCAGCGGTGCGCCGTTCTGCTTGGCCAGCACGCGGCCGTACATGCCCACGGCGAGGATGGTCAGCGGGTGCATGGCCTCGTCGAGGCGCAGGCCCTCGCGGTACGGCCAGTCGAGCAGGGCGAAGGCCGAGCGCTGGCCGGGCATGTGCTCAGGGTCGACCAGCGTCTCGAAGGCCACATAGCGGGCGCTGCCAGCGGGCTCGGCGCGCCTGAGCAGCTCGCCGAGGGGAAAGCCCAGCCAGGGGATGACCATCGACCAGCCCTCGACACAGCGCAGGCGGTAGATGCGCTCCTCCAGCGCGTGCGGGCGGACCAGGCTTTCCAGGTCGTAGCGTCCCGGCTTGCCCACCGCGCCGTCGATCAGCACGCTCCACGGCTCGGTGGGCAGCTGGCCGGCGTGGGCCGCCGGGTCGCCCTTGTCCGGGCCGAACTCGTAGAAGTTGTTGTAGGCGGTGGCGTCGCGGAACGGCGTCAGGCTCTCGCCGGGCGCCTCGACCGCCCGCCAGCGGGTGGTCGCCAGCTTGTCGGTGAACCAGGCCGGCGCCGTGGCCGGCTCGACCCCGGCGTAGTCCTCGGCCGCGGTCCACGCCCAGGCGGGCAAGGCGGCGGCGCCGAGGGCCGCAGCGCTGGCGCCGAGGAAGCGGCGGCGCGACAGGTAGATGGCCTCCGGAGTGATCTCGGAGGACAGGCACTGCGAACGGGGCGGTAGCTTGATCAGCATGAGGGGCTCTCGGCTCGGTCTGCGGCGGTTGGCTGGGATTGGATCGCGCCAGGTGGGAAAAGTTACTCCGCCCGGCACGCGCATGCAGCACGCCGCGGCCAGTCGCGCGCGGCAACTAGCGAGCGTCCGGCGAACGGCGGCGCCGGCTCAGCCAGTAGCCGAAACCGCCGATGGCGCCGATCACGAAGCCCAGCGGGCCGGTGATGAAGAAGCCGAGCAGCGGCCCCTGGTTGGCCTCGGGGGCGAGCAGCAGCGGGCCGAAGAAACCGGCGCAGAAGCCGATGCCGCCGAGCGCCAGGGCGCCGTAAGCCATCGCCACCAGCGGGCTGCGCCCGGGATCGGCGCTGCGGGTCCAGACGAAGCGTCCGGCCAGCACGGCGCACAGCAGCGCCACCAGGCTGGCGACCCACTGGCGCTGCTCCTGCGGCACGAAGGCGAACGGCAGCCAGTAGACGAAGCAGTAGACCGCGGCAACCACCACGAGCAGCAGCAGGATACGGGCGAGGTGGTGCATGGCGGACTCCCGGCGAGAGGTGGAACGGGGCCTGGCCGACCCCGTGTCAGAGCCTAGCCCAGCCGGCGCTCCCCTGCCCTACAGCAGCTCGGCGTCGCGCATCACCTTGAGTTCGGCCTCGTCGGCGTGGAAGCCGCGCGCCAGCTTGCTGCGCAGGGTCAGGTCGGTGCGCGAGTCGGCGTGGCGCAGCGCCTCGTCGAGGCTGATGCGCCCGGCCTGGACCAGGGTGTAGAGGTGCTGGTCGAAGGTCTGCAGGCCGAGTTCCTGGCCGCGGCCGAGGGCGGTCTTGATCTCGTCGAGCTGGTCGCGCTGGATCAGGTCGGCGATGTACGGGGTCTTCAGCAGCAGCTCGACGGCGGCGACGCGCCGCTCCTCGCGGCCCGGCACCAGGCGCTGGCCGACGATCGCCTGCAGGTTGAGCGCCAGGTCGCCGAGCACCTGCGCCCGCGCTTCCTTGGGGAAGAAGTTGCAGATGCGCTCGATGGCCTGGGTGGTGTTGGTGGCGTGCAGAGTGGCCAGGCACAGGTGGCCGGTCTCGCTGTAGCGCAGGGCGTGCTGCATGGTGGCGAGGTCGCGGATCTCGCCGATCATGATCACGTCCGGCGACTCGCGCAGCACGTTGAGCAGCGCCTGCTCGAAGCTGCGGGTGTCCAGGCCGACCTCGCGCTGGTCGATGATCGCGCGCTGGTGGCTGTGGATGAATTCGATCGGGTCCTCGATGCACACGATGTGCCCGCCGCGCGAGCGGTTGCGCAGGTCGAGCATCGACGCCAGGGTGGTCGACTTGCCGGAACCGGCGGCGCCGACCACCAGGATCAGGCCGCGGTCGAGCAGCGCCAGCTCGCTGAGCTTGCTCGGCAGGCCGAGTTCCTCGATGCCGGGGATCTGGCTCCTGATGTGGCGCACCACCATGGCCACGTCGCCGCGCTGGTAGTAGACGTTGACGCGGAAACGCCCGGCGCCGTCGAGGCCGATGGCCAGGTTCATCTCCAGGTCGCGCTCGAACTCGGCGATCTGCTTCTGGTTCATCATCTGGTAGGCCAGCTGCTGCACCGATCCGGGCGGCAGCGGGGTCTTGCCGATCGGCAGGCTCTGGCCCTCGCGCTTGAGCTGCGGCGGCGCGCCGACGCTGAAGAACAGGTCCGAACCGCCCTGCTCGACCATCAGATGCAGGTAGCGAAACACATCCATGCCGTTCACCTCCGCGCGGGAATGTCCGCCCTCCCCCACCGGCGGGAGAGGGCGCGGGTGTTCAGTTTGCCTGCTCGGCGCGTGCCGTGCCGTTGATTCGCTGCATGGTTTCGGCGATCCACGCCTCGGCACGCGCGCTGAGCTCGGCGACCGCGCGCGGACCCTCGCCCTCGGCCTGCAGTGGCTGGCCGATCACCACCTTGATGGTGCCCGGGTATTTGGCCCAGCCGTCGCGCGGCCAGCACTCGCCGGCGTTGTGGGCGATCGGCAGCACCGGCAGGTTGGCGCCGACCGCCAGCGACGCGCCGCTGCGCGAGAACTTGCCCATCTCGCCGGCCGGTACGCGGGTGCCTTCGGGGAACACCAGCAGCCAGAAGCCCTGGCCGAGGCGTTCGTGGCCGATGCTGGCGACCTGCTTGAGCGCCTGCTTGGGGTTGTCGCGGTCGATGGCGATCGGCTTGATCAGCGCCATCGCCCAGCCGAAGAACGGGATGCGCAGCAGCTCGCGCTTGAGCACCAGGGCCAGCGGGGCGAACAGCCCGGTGAGGTAGAAGGTCTCCCAGGTGCTCTGGTGCTTGGCCAGCACCACGCAGGGTTGGGCGGGGATGTTGTCCAGGCCCTCGACCTCGTAGCGGATGCCGAGCACCATGCGGGTCAGCCCCACGGCGAAGCGGCACCAGCTGCGCGCGATCAGCACGTAGCGGGCGTGCAGCGGCAGGAACGGGGCGATCGGCAGGCACAGCAGACACCAGATCACCGCGCTGAGGCCGAGCAGAACATAGAAGACGACGGTACGCAGACCCTGCATGGTCGGTTCAGGCCTCCTCGGCCAGCAGATGGGCGGCCACCGCCGCCAGGTTGTCGAAGACCTTGACGCCGTCCGGCAGGCCCTTGGCCAGGGTGCGCTCACCCTTGCCGCTGCGCACCAGCACCGGCTGGCAGGCCACCGCCCGGGCGGCGGCGAGGTCGCCGGGGCTGTCGCCGACGAACCAGACGCCGTCGAGGGCGACGTCGTAGTGGCGGGCGATCTGCACCAGCAGGCCGGGCAGCGGCTTGCGGCAGGCGCAGCCCTCGTCCGGGCCGTGCGGGCAGTGGACGATCAGGCCGAGCTCGCCGCCCTGTTCCGCCACCAGCTGGCGCAGGCGCGCGTGCATGGCCGCGAGGGTGGCCTCGTCGTAGTAGCCGCGCGCCAGACCGGACTGGTTGGTGGCCACCGCCACGGTCCAGCCGGCGCGGCTCAGGCGGGCGATGGCCTCCACCGAGCCGGGGATCGGAATCCACTCGGCGAGCGACTTGATGTAGGCGTCGGAATCCTCGTTGATGACCCCGTCGCGGTCCAGAATCAGCAGTTTCATAACGGCAGCCCCGAGCTGCGGAGGATGGAGCGGAGCGTAGGGTGGGTCAGGCCGCAGGCCGTAACCCACCAACCGGCCGCCAGGCCGGCGTCGTCCAATGGATGCCTGACGGCATCCTTGGTGGATTACGCCGCGGGGCGGCTAACCCACCCTACGTGACTACGTTCTGGCCCTATGGATAAGATCCGGAAGAAATATCCACAATGCCGACAATCCAGTATCTGTGGATAACGGCCTGGGCCGTTATCCACAGGCACTTGGCCTCAGCCGAGCAGCGAGATGTCCGCCACGCCGAGGAACAGGCCGCGCAGCTGGGCGAGCAGCGCGTAGCGGTTGGCGCGCACGGCGGCGTCTTCGGCGTTGACCAGCACTTCCTCGAAGAAGGCGTCCACCGGCGCGCGCAGCGCGGCCAGGCGTTCCAGCACGGCGCGGTAGTTGCGCGCCGCGGCCAGCGGGGCGACCGCCTCGGCGGCCTGGCTGATCGCCAGGGCCAGGGTCTGCTCGGCGCTCTCGACCAGCAGGGCGCTGGTGACCTGCGCCGGCACCTCGCCTTCGGCCTTGGCCAGCAGATTGGATACCCGCTTGTTGGCGGCGGCCAGGCTGGCGGCCTCGGCCAGCTGGCGGAAGGCCTGCACGGCCTGCACGCGCTGGTCGAAGTCCAGCGGCGCGCTCGGCGCCAGGGCGCGCACCGCCTGGTACACGGCGACCTCGACGCCCTCGTCCTCGTAGCGCGCACGCAGGCGGTCGAACACGAAGTCGAGCACCTGGGCGGCCAGGCCCTCGGCCTTGACCTTGTCGCCGTACTGCTCGACGGCAAAGGCCACCGCGGCGGCCAGATCCAGGTCCAGCTGCTTCTCGATCAGGATCCGCAGCACGCCGAGGGCGGCGCGGCGCAGGGCGTAGGGGTCCTTGGAGCCGGTCGGCAGCATGCCGATGCCGAAGATGCCGACCAGGGTGTCCAGCTTGTCGGCCACCGCCACGGCGGCGCCGGTCAGGGTGGACGGCAGCTCGGCGCCGGCGCCGCGCGGCATGTACTGCTCGTTGAGCGCCAGGGCCACGTCGGCCGGCTCGCCGTCGTGCAGCGCGTAGTAGTAGCCGGCGATGCCCTGCATCTCCGGGAACTCGCCGACCATCTCGCTGGCCAGGTCGCACTTGCAGAGGATGCCGGCACGCGCGGCGCGCTCGGCGTCGCCACCGATGCGCGCGGCGATGAACGCGGCCAGCGCGGACACCCGCTCGGCCTTGTCGAACACGCTGCCCAGCTGGGCCTGGAACACCACGTTGGCCAGGCGCTGGTTGTTGTCTTCGAGGGCGTGCTTCTTGTCCTGCTTGAAGAAGAACTCGGCGTCGGTCAGGCGCGGGCGTACCACCTTCTCGTTGCCTTCGATGATCTGCGTCGGGTCCTTGGACTCGACGTTGGCCACGGTGATGAAGCGCGGCAGCAGCTTGCCGCCTTCGTCGACCAGGCAGAAGTACTTCTGGTTGTCCTGCATGGTGGCGATCAGCGCCTCCTGCGGCACCTCGAGGAAGCGTTCCTCGAACGAGCAGACCAGCGGCACCGGCCACTCGACCAGCGCGGTGACCTCGTCGAGCAGGTCGGCCGGGACGATGGCGCGGCCGTTCTGCGCGCTGGCCAGTTCGGCGACACGGGCGTCGATCAGCGCGCGGCGCTCGGCGAAGTCGGCGAGCACGTAGGCGCTGCGCAGATCCTCGGCGTAGCTGGCCGGGGTGGAGATGCGCACCACGCCGTCGTGGTGGAAGCGGTGGCCGCGCGAGGTGCGGCCGGCTTTGCGGGTGAGGATCTCGCAGTCGATGACGCTGTCACCGAACAGCATCACCAGCCACTGGGTGGGGCGGACGAACTCCTCGCGGCGGGCGGCCCAGCGCATGCGCTTGGGGATCGGCAGCTCGTTCAGCGAAGCCTCGACGATGCCCGGCAGCAGGCCGGCGGCCGGCTGGCCGGGGATGCTCTGCACGAACTTGAGCTTGGGGCCGCTCTTGTCGATCTGCTCGAGGTCGACGCCGCACTTGCGGGCGAAGCCCAGCGCGGCCTGGGTCGGGTTGCCGTCCTTGTCGAAGGCGGCCTGCAGCGGCGGGCCGTCGAGGTTGACGGTGCGGTCCGGCTGCTGGGTGGCCAGCTGCTCGACGTACACCGCCAGGCGGCGCGGCGCGGCGTAGTGGCGCGCGCCGGCGTAGCTCAGGCCGGCGGCCTTGAGGCCCTTCTCGATGCCGGCGAGGAACGCCTCGGCGAGGCTCTTCAGCGCCTTGGGGGGCAGCTCTTCGGTGCCCAGTTCGACCAGAAAATCTTGTGCACTCATTCCGCGGCCTCCTTCTGAACTTTGTTGCCCTGGACTTCGTCCGAAATCAGTCCTGACTCCTTCAGCTTGGCCAGTACTTCGTCACGCAGTTCGGGGGTGGCCATCGGGAAGCCGAGCTTGGCGCGCGCCTGCAGGTAGCTGTGCGCCACCGCGCGGGCCAGGGTGCGCACGCGCAGGATGTACTGCTGGCGCGCGGTCACCGAGATGGCGCGGCGGGCGTCGAGCAGGTTGAAGGTGTGCGAGGCCTTGAGCACCATCTCGTAGGTCGGCAGCGGCAGCTCCAGCTCGATCAGGCGGTTGGCCTCGGCCTCGTAGAAGTCGAACAGCTCGAACAGCTTGTCGACGTTGGCGTGCTCGAAGTTGTAGGTGGACTGCTCCACCTCGTTCTGGTGGAACACGTCGCCGTAGGTCACCTTGCCGAACGGACCGTCGGCCCACACCAGGTCGTACACCGAGTCGACGCCCTGCAGGTACATGGCCAGGCGCTCGAGGCCGTAGGTGATCTCGCCGGTCACCGGGTAGCACTCGATGCCGCCGGCCTGCTGGAAGTAGGTGAACTGGGTGACTTCCATGCCGTTGAGCCAGACTTCCCAGCCCAGGCCCCAGGCGCCGAGGGTCGGCGATTCCCAGTTGTCCTCGACGAAGCGGATGTCGTGGACCAGCGGATCGACGCCGATGGCGCGCAGCGAGCCGAGGTACAGCTCCTGGAAGTTCTCCGGGTTGGGCTTCAGGACCACCTGGAACTGGTAGTAGTGCTGCAGGCG
This sequence comes from Pseudomonas oryzae, assembly GCF_900104805.1. Lineage (NCBI taxonomy): Bacteria > Pseudomonadati > Pseudomonadota > Gammaproteobacteria > Pseudomonadales > Pseudomonadaceae > Pseudomonas > Pseudomonas oryzae. Next base: position 3,814,146 of record NZ_LT629751.1, read on the forward strand.
GTTGGGGTTCTCGCCGTAGCGGCCGTCGGTGGGACGGCGGCTGGGCTGCACGTAGGCGGCGTTCCAGGTCTCCGGACCGACGGCGCGCAGGAAGGTGGCGGTGTGGAAGGTGCCGGCGCCCACTTCCATATCGTAGGGCTGCAGCACCACGCAGCCCTGCTCGGCCCAGTAGCTTTGCAGGGCGAGGATCAGGTCCTGGAAGGTGCGCACGGCAGGCGTAGTCTGGCTCACGGAATCACCTGTTCTGAGGCTTGCGTAAAACCGGCGAGTATAACCGATGGCGGTGCTCGTGGAGGTGCGCCGATGCTGGCTGGAGACGAAAGCGGGGGCCGGCCACGAAACTATCCGCAGCCCGCGGAACAGTCATTTGCCGACTACCGGAAGCCGCGCGCTTGCCCTCCCCAGGGGGAGTGCCTCGACTTGGCGGTGATTCTGTCGAGGCCACGCCCTTCTTGATCCTGCTGGTAGACGCGTCGATAGGTGGCTACGTTGGACTCGGTGCTGCCGCGGGGGCCGGCATGTCGGTCGAAGTCCTTACCGGTCCACTCCACGGGCTTGCGCAGGCTGCTGAAGCTGAGCTGGTTCCTCAGACGGTCCTTTGCACGTTTAGCCCGCGTTCACGCTCCAGATCGACCAGTCGACTGGTCGGGCCGTCCGGGCGTAGCCGCTCCTCCACCACCTTGGGCCAACTCTTGCGAGGCCGACGCCTGGCGATGCTGTTGGTGAACTCGTGCACCCAGTTCATCGGATAGAACAGAAGGTTGCCGATCAGCATCGCGGCATCCAGCCCGCTCAGGTAGTTCTTGCCCTGGCTCTCGGCCTTGTCCTTGCGGATCTTTTCCAGGGTGTGCTTGTGCCAGTCGGTGCGCTTGATCCGTGCCGACTGCAGGCGCTTCACGTAGGCATCGGACTCGCTGTGCCGGCCGTCCTTGTCGAACCACGGACCGTTGTTCATGTAGGCGCGGATGTACTCCCAGAGGCTCTTCTGCAGGGACAGCGTCTTGCCCATGGGCAGGCCGAGGCCGACCAGGATCTGCTCCTGCGGATGCTCGAAGCGATGCATCAACACCTCCAGCGAGGCGCAGCGCATGCCCCCCATCTGCGGACCGATGATCATGAACTCGCCGGCTATCGCTTGGATATCGTCCCAAGGAGTGTGGTAGAGCGTACCGCTCTGTTCGAAGTAGACCTCGCGAGTGCGGCGGTTGAACAAGACTGGCAGCGGCAGGGGGCGTAGGGTTTCCCAAGCAAAAGGAATCAGGAACATCGGAATACCCAGAGCTAGCAGCAACGATAAGGCGTACCACTTGCTCCCGAACAACATGACAAGTGAAAGGCCGCCGCACACCATAAGGCCCCCCCCCCTACAGTTCCAGTTATGAGGCCTCTGTCTGAATCACCTCCAGCGTTGAGAGCTAGATAGTTATCTGTATGCTCCTCTACGAGAAACAGGCCCATCGGTATCTCGCCGGTTGTCTGGCCAGAACTCAGCACCTCCATTGGATTCTTTTCAAACTTCGCTCGAGCTTGTTGTAGCAGTTGGTTGAAACTCATATCCAAGCGGCTTCCTTGAGAATTGCCAACGAAAAGCCAAGCCGGTTCAGGCGGCTTCCTGCCGTTCCAGATCGATCAGCCGGCTGGTCGGGCCGTCCGGGCGCAGCCGCTCCTGCACCACCTTCGGCCAACCCTTCCGAGGGCGACGCCTGGCGACGCTGTTGGTGAACTCATGAACCCAGTTCATCGGATAGAACAGAAGGTTGCCGATCAGCATCGCGGCATCCAGCCCGCTCAGGTAGTTCTTGCCCTGATTCTCGGCCTTGTCCTTGCGGATCTTTTCCAAGGTGTGCTTGTGCCAGTCGGTGCGTTTGATCCGTGCCGATTGCAGGCTCTTCATGTAGGCATCGGACTCGCTGTGCCGGCCGTCCTTGTCGAACCACGGACCGTTGTTCATGTAGGCGCGGATGTACTCCCAGAGGCTCTTCTGCAGGGACAGCGTCTTGCCCATGGGCAGCCCGAGGCTGACCAGAATCTGCTCCTGCGGATGCTCGAAGCGATGCATCAGCACCTCCAGCGAGGCGCAGCGCATGCCCCCCATCTGCGGGCCGACCATCATGAATTCGCCGGCTATCGCGCGGATATCGTCCCAAGGGGTGTGATAAAGCGTGCCGCTCTGTTCGAAGTACACTTCTCGAGTGCGACGATTAAACAAGATTGGCAGCGGCATGGGGCGTAGTGTCTCCCAAAGGAACGGAGGTACCGAAAAAAGAAGGACAAACATCAGACCGGTCAGTGCGGACGTCCAATCCTGATCCAAGGCAAAAAGTACAACAAAGACCATAAGTCCTAATGCACCGAAGCCTACCAATGCTCCAGTAACCAAGCCCCTGTCACTGTCTCCCCCAACATTAAGTGTAAGGAAGTCTAAGGTGTGTTCCTCCACGAGAAATAAATCCATCGGCACTTCGCCCGTTGGCTGACCGGCGCTCAACACCTTCACGGGATTGTTTCCAAACTTCGCACGAGCTTGTTGCAGCAGTTGGCTGAAACTCATATCCAAGCGATTTCCTTGATGGTTATGGGCGGCAACGCCAGGCCCGGAACCGGATAGTAAGTAAGTTTGCCGCTGATCTGGTTAAGTTCCTGCCCGTTTTCCTCGTGATACACGCGCCGGAAAGTAGCGACACCGATCTCCGCCTGCACGCGGGTGCCGCTATGACGATCGAAATCCTTGCCGGCCCACTCCACAGCCTTTTTCCGGCTGCCAAAGCCCAAAATACCGCCCCAGACTTCCTCGCCCTTGAAGTGGATCATTTCATTGGTGAGAGACATCTGGCCCGGCAGGCGCAGGATCAGGTAGGTGGTTTCCACCATGCCGGTGTATGGGTTGAGTTCATTGAGGCGGTAGGCGTCGAAGCTGACCGGGAAGACCACCTTGTAGAACTCCAGCATGCTCTTCGTATAGCTGTTGGCCCAATCCGCCGGATGGGTGCCAAAGCGCGTGCCTTTTACCCAGGCCTCCAACGGCGTGTCTTTGGTATAGAGCCGCATGAAGACGCCAGCGAAGATGGTCAGCGCCAGCCCCAGCGCCTTGGGCGCCAGATGGGGCATTACGCCGAGTCCCCTTGCCATTGCAGCAGCTTCACCGGCCAGTACTGCGGCCCGAGCGGCACGGTAGGCCCGGAAGGCCTGTACCATCAGCGTCAGATTGGCGGCGGAGGCAACAGTGAGTCCGGCGTTGATTGCAGCGGTATCCAGATCCCCGGCGCGGTAGGCCTCCAAGACTTCCATGCCGTAGACCACGGTATCCAGACCGGAAACGATGCCCTGCAAGGCAAAGGTGCCGGCTCCCAATCCCAGTGCATTGGCCAAGGTTGCCTGGGCGGAAACTGACATGCTCCCCGTCGCTTTAACGGCAGCGTCCCAATTCAGTTCGACAACCTTCTGGAGAGTAGCGCTACCGGCGGATAGCACCCCAAACCCACTACTTGCAGCGTTGAATAGCCCTTTGACCGAAGCAGCATCGTAGAGCTGCTTACCACCCACCGTCAGATTCCACCCCGCCATCATCACCAGCAAACACTTGAGCGGAGCTCGACTCACAGCCTCCTTGCCCATGCTAAGAAGATCGCCCGGATGGGTAGCGGCCAGTTGCGGGTCCAGTGGCAGCAACTTGGCTGTCGCCTGTACCGTTTGAGCCGGCACCAGATGGAAGAATGGCAGGGCCTCCTTCACCGCCCCTGCCAGAGGCGTGAGTTTGAACTTGCTCGGTAGTTGGGACCGCGTCCCCATCTGCTCGCTGAGCCATTCACCGATCTGGCGGGGGTCGGCGGCATGCACGGCGAGGCGTTGGCCGCTACGCGCCAGGGATGCCGCCATGAAGGCCTTGGCCGCGGCATTCAGCGGCTGCTCAGCGTTGGCGTTATGCAGGTGCACACCCGCTACCGGAGATAGTGCGATGAACAAGGCCTCCGAGGCGTCGGCCAGTCTTCGTTGAGCGAACTTGTTGGCGGCCAGGTTGATCATCGCCGTGAGCGCCAGCGCACGCCCCATCTGAGCGCCGGATTTGGCCGTGGCGCCGAGGTTGTCGTTCAGGTTGTCGCCGCTATCGAGCAGCGTTTTGAGCTCGGGCACGCTCGCGCGCTCGTACAGCCCCAGCAGGGCCCAGAGCAACCAGGGCCTGGCATCGCCAAGGCTCGAGTAATCGAGCGCCCTGGTCAGGGATTTGACCCCGAGGGAGGTCTCCGCCGGGCCCAGGCAGCCAGCGGCAAAATTCGCCTCCAGCAACGCGCGTGCTTCCGGTTGAGTGATATCGAAGTGGCCGCAGGCGGTCTCGAGACTCGCTGGCGTTTTCTGGCCGAGTGTCTCGAACCAGCCGACCCAGAGTGTGGCGAGGCGACGCATGTCGTTCGCGTAGGCGGCCTCTTCGTCCTGCTGTTGTTTCCATGCCGCCTGAAGCCTGTCGAAGCGCGTCATGCTCGGCATGTTCTGACGAAGCTGGTTGTCGCTGTCGCTCAACTGCTTCAGTACGTCGGCGATGGCCCATTCTTCGGAGTGTTTGGTGCGAAACGCGTCGAAGCCTGCCTTGCGCCGGCGCAGCAAGGCGGCCAGGTCCAGCAGCACGCCCCATGCATCGTCGACCACCGCGTAGGCCTGTTGTTCGCAACGGCCCATGTCATTCAGCGTCCGCGCCCAGTCTGGCAGTCCGGGTGACGCCTCGCAGCTCCACCCGAAGCCCTGGGGCGAGAGATAGTCGCCCTGCGCAGGTCGGATCCCGTCAGGCTTGCCGCTGAACGGAGCGACACCCGGCGTCAAGGTCCGCATGATTCGCTGGCGTACCTTGGCGTTGGTCTTGGCTGCATGGAACTGCGCATCGCTCCATTGCGCGGGCGACCAGACCAGGCCCAGCGCAGCGCCAGCGGGTACCAGCAGATAGGGCCGGGCACTGGCATCGATGACCTTTCCGCCTCGAGACGTTTCCGTGAGCCGAGCAGTGCTGACCTTGTATTCGAGCAGACGCTTCTGACCGGCCTGCCAGACATAAAGCCAGCCATCCCTGAGCAACCTTGCCGTGTAGTTCAGGGGCTGCCCCTGTCCATCGTCATACGCCTCCCCCAGTGGTGGAAAGTTTCCCGTCAGTGCGGGTAACTCAAAGGCGGAGGTATCGATGGCCGGTGTCGTGCCGATGGCATAGCGCATGGGCCAGACGGCGCTCAACAACGGGCATGCCGCAGGTTTGAAGTTGGCAGGAGCCGCCATCAGTCCACCTCCTGTGGATCAGTCGCCGACAACGTCTGAAGCAGCGGCCAGTCCAGAGCGACCTGGGCGTCCAGAGGGTTGTCGGTAGGTCGGGTACAGTCACGTTCGGGTGAGGGGTTGTTCCATGCGCAATGAACGGCCCCCGCGTGGTGCAGCCAGACGCTGTCAACGCCGTACCAGAAGCCGTCCGGCCATTGCTGATGCGCTTTCCAGGCCTGGCGCAGCGGCTCAGCCATGCCCAGGCGCAGCCAGAATTCGCGCCTGTCCGGGGCAAGCACGCGCAGGCGCCGCTGCAAAGCGGTGAAAAGTGTCTGGATCGGAACCCGGTTCTCCAACCAAACAGCATCCGCCATTTCGTTCGTGCCGGCCTGCCAGTGTCGATGGATGGGGCTGCCAATCGACGCCCCAATAAGAATGGGGCCCGCTTCGGCAATGGGGTCGTAGTCAGTGCCGCGGAGCAACGGCAGCGGAGTGACGTCGGTGTACTGGCGATAAATCCATTGCACGGCGTCATCGAAAGCGGCTCCATCCATGAGCAAGGCGCCGGAAAACTTGCGTCCGTTCATTTGCGCTCTCCTTGCGCCTTGGCCGCTTCACACACCTCACAAACCCCCGACTTGCTCTGACGGAAAACCAGGAGCTGCTTCACCAGCGCCTCAAGGGGCAGGCCCGGTTTGTCCGTATCCGCCTGCTGCAGCGGCCCTGGCAGCAATGGTGCCGCCGATGTCCCCGTGCCGGGGCTGCCGCCGCTGTTGATCCTCACCGTGGCGCCGCTGAGGGTCACTCCGCTGCCGTCCAGTTTGACGAAGCTGCCCCCTGCCTTGAAGGTCAGCTCGCTGCCGGCCTCCAGCACCACCTTGAGGCCGCTGGACAGGTGGATTTCCTGCCCAGCCTCGACGAACTGGCCGCTGCCCAGCTTCACGTGCTGGCTGGCGCCGATGGTCAGGTGATCGTTGGCGCGTACTTCGCTCTTGCGATCAAGCTGGGTGGTGCGGTGTTCCTCGGCCTTGAACTCGCTATAGCTATTGGCCTCGACGGTGTCGTGGCGTTCATGGCCGATGCGGAGCTTCTGGTCGTGCTCGATGTTCTGGTCCCAGTCGCGCTGGGCGTGGAGGTAGATCTGCTCCTGGCCCTGGCGGTCCTCGATGCGCAGTTCGTTGTAGCCGCCACCGCCGGGGGTGCTCAGGGTCTTGAATACGCTGCGGGTCTTGTTGGCCGGCAGGTCGTAGGGGACCACGTGCTCCTTGTGATACAGGCAGCCGGTGACCAGCGGCTGGTCGGGGTCGCCTTCGAGGAAGCTGACCAGCACTTCCATGCCGACCCGCGGGATGGCGATGCCGCCGTAGCGGTCGCCGGCCCAGCTGCTGGAGACGCGCAGCCAGCAACTGGTGGCGTCGTCGGCCTGGCCTTCGCGGTCCCAGTGGAACTGCACCTTCACGCGGCCGTACTGGTCGCAGTGGATCTCCTCGCCCTTGGGGCCGGTGACCACGGCGCTCTGGCTGCCGAGCAGGCGTGGCTTGGCATGGGCCAGCGGCGGGCGGTAAGGGCTGTCCCAGGGCGTGGCCAGGAAGCGGTTGCGGTAGCCCTGCTGGAAACCGTCGCCGGTCGCCACGTCGCTGGTGATCGATTCCTCCAGCACCTGCGGCTGCTTGCCTTCGTGGTGCAGCTCGGTGAGCAGCCACAGCTGGTTCCAGTCGGCGCGCGGATGCTCGCCGAGTTCGAGGAAGTGGCCGCTGCGCAGCAACGGCTGGTCGCTGGCGCCCTCGGCCAGCTGGTGGTCGGCACGCTGGCGTTCCAGGGCGCGGCGAGCCAGGTGCCGGCCGCGGGTGCGGTCGGTGAAGCGGCCGGGGTAGTCGTAGTCTTCCAGATCCGGTTCGAACTCGCTGGCGAAGGCGCTCTCCAGTTGCAGGCGCGGCTGTTCGAAGTCGTAGTCGCGGCGGGTGACCCTGCTGGTGCGGGTTTCCAGGCGCACGCCGAAGCGCTTGGCCACCGGGGTGTCGGCGACCAGGCCGGAGTCCTGCTGGTAGCTCACTGGCGCCAGCCTGGGAAACACGGTCTGGTCGTCGCCGAACACCAGCAGGTGGCCGTCCGGAGTGTGGCGGAAGTGGTAGTGGATTCCTTCCTCCTCGCACAGACGCTGCACGAAGTGCAGGTCGGACTCGGCGTACTGCACGCAGTAGTCGCGCTGGGGGTAGAGGGTCGGGCCGAGCTGGAAGCGATAGCCGTCGCCGGCGAGGATGCCGTGCTCCTCCAGCACCCGGGCGACGATCTGCGGCACCGTGAGGTGCTGGAAGATGCGCTGGTTGACCCGCTGGGCCAGATAGGCGAGGCGCGGCACGAGGCTCAGCCGGTAGCGGGTCAGGCGCTGGCCGGAGTCGCCCTGGGCGATGTGGTGGATCAGACCGTGCACACCGGCACCGTCCGGAGCGAAGGCGAGGAAGGCCGGGCGGTTGAGCAGGGCTTCGAGATCGAGGTCGGCGCGCTCGCTGACCAGTTCCAGGTCGAAGCGCCAGGGCTGGCTGATGGCTTCGCGGCCGTGAAACTCGAGGACCTGCAGGTCGTCGTTGAGGCCGTCGATGTGCAAGGTGAAATGGGCGGCGTTGGCCGGAGCGAACATCCGTTGTTCCTCGTCGGTCTTCCATGAACGGGGCGTTGTTTTACGTCATCTGCCCGGGTGTGGACAGGAAGCGCTCGGCATTTCGGGCCAGTCGCGGCCCGCAAACGGCATCGGCCAGAGAGCCTGGCCGATGCGTGGACTGCGAGGGGCGAGCCGCGATTAGGCGGAGATCGGCGCGCGCCAGTCGTCGGAGCCGGAGGTGCCGGAAACCTCGTGGGTCCAGACGATCTTGCGGTAGGTGAAGTAGACGTCCTCCAGGTGGGTGAAGTGCGCCATGTTCGGGTCCTGGCAGTTGGGCATGCGCGACTGAACGTCGACGATGATGGCGTCATGCAGTTCGATGGTGAAGTAGTGCTCTTGGGTGCCGGTGGCCGAGGTGCGGTACCACTCCAGGCGGCACTTGCTCAGGCGCTCGCCGGAGGTCAGGGCGTTGAAGATCAGCGGCGAGGACTTGTCGAACACCTTGGTGATCATCAGCGGCTTGTGCACGCGCTGGCCGGTGGGCTGGCCGGACTGCGGGTCACGCGGGATGATGACCTGGTGCTGGAATGCCTCGACGAGGATCTGGTCCTCATGACCTTCCTGGTAGATGTTGCCGACCGAGTCCTCGGTGAAGGTGCCTGCGGTGATCAGGCCCTGTTTGGTGCCTTCGATGGACAGGTACGCGGGGGTTGGCATGGGTGCTCTCCTTTGCCTGGGTCATGGACCGGAGCGGTCCGGTAGTCCGGGTGATAGCAAGCACCATGCCAGACGAATTTATTCTTTTAAAAACAATGAGTTGTGCTTAATTTTCGGGACCTGTCGTGGCGCGGTGTGGTCTGCATCACCAAAGTCTGCGCAAGATCCTGCGCAGCGCCGTGCAGGAAGTTGCGCAGGCTGCCCGAGGCCAGGCGGGGCCTGGGCTGGCGCGGCTTTCCCGCGGCCGGCGCCGGCGCCGCTGGGCAAGGAGTTGCGCAGTCGCTGGCCCGCCTGTCGGCGGCGGGCCGATCAGGTGCAGCGGGCTGAAGTGGCGTGCTTTGCTGCCCCGAAGGGTACAATGGTCGCCCTGTCCAATCACGGGAGAATCCTGTGGAGAAGATCAAAGGCGCCCTGGTGGTGGGTGCGCTGCGCCTGGTCGCCGCCCTGCCCTGGCCGGCCGTGCAACGTCTCGGCGCGGCGATCGGCTGGCTGCTGTGGAAGCTGCCCAACCGCTCGCGCGAGGTGGTGCGCATCAACCAGGCCAAGTGCTTTCCCGAGCTGAATGCAGCCGAGCGCGAGGCGCTGCTCGGGCGTACCCTGCGCGACATCGGCAAGACCTTCGCCGAGAGCGCCTGCGCGTGGATCTGGCCGCCGCGCAGGTCGCTGGCGCTGGTCCGGGAGGTCGAGGGCCTCGAGGTGCTGCAGGCGGCGCTGGCCAGCGGCAAGGGTGTGGTCGGCATCACCAGCCACCTGGGCAACTGGGAGGTGCTCAACCACTTCTACTGCGACCAGTGCAAGCCGATCATCTTCTACCGCCCGCCCAAACAGAAGGCGGTCGACGAGCTGCTGCAGCAGCAGCGCGTGCAGATGGGCAACCGCGTGGCGCCGTCGACCAAGGAAGGCATCCTCAGCGTGATCAAGGAGGTGCGCCGCGGCGGCGCGGTGGGCATCCCCGCCGACCCGGAGCCGAGCGAGGGCAGCGGCCTGTTCGTGCCGTTCTTCGCCGTGCAGGCGCTGACCAGTAAGTTCGTCCCCGGCATGCTCGCCGGCCACAAGGCCGAGGGGGTGTTCCTGCATGCCATCCGTCTGGAGGACGGCAGCGGCTTCAAGGTGATCATCGAGGCGGCGCCGGAGGACATGTACAGCACCGATCCGGCGGTCGGGGTGGCGGCGATGAGTCGGGTGATCGAGGGTTACGTGCGGCGCTGGCCGAGCCAGTACATGTGGAGCATGAAGCGCTTCAAGAAGCGCCCGGAGGGCGAGCGGCGCTGGTACTGAAGCCGCTCAGGCTTGTCGTGCTGGCATATGGCCGGTAGCGTCTGACCTCCTCCGCAGACAGGACGATCCCGAACATGGAAAACCGTCGCGTGCATGTGCGCACACCGATGCAGGTTCCGCTGTGCATCGAGCATCCGCAGCTCGGCAGGTTGCAGGTCACCACCCGCGACATCTCCGATGGCGGGGTGTTCGTGCTGATCGACGAGCCCCATGGCTTCATGCAGCCCGGCGAGCTGGTCTGTGGTCAGGTCCAGGGGCTGCCGGGAGAGGCTCCGCTGGTGCGCATGCGTGTGCTGCGTTGCGAGAGCGGCGGCGTGGCGCTGGCTTTCGTCGGCGACTGAAGTCGCGCTCGGGCTGCCGGGCGGGCGCTGGCCAGCGCCGGCGGCCCGGGTGTCACGCGGCAATCCGCAACACCGCGGCTCCGTTCCGAGGGGCAGCGGCGTTGCTGCTGCAGCGCACGGTGCGACAGCCGGGGCGGCTCGGGTCCGCCCCGCTACGCTTCAGAAGGCCAGGCTCGGCACGCGGGCGGCGGGCGCTGCCGGCAGCGCCGCAGTATCCGGGATGGGCGGGGCGCCGGCGTGGCTGTCGAGGCGGAACACCGCCATCGCCGCAGCCAGCGCCTCGGCCTGCTGCTGCAGGCTGTGCGCCGCCTGGGCGCTGTCGGTGACCAGCTGGCGGTTGATCTGGGTGGTGCGGTCCATGTCCACCACCGCGCGGCTGACCTGCTCGACTGCCATGCTCTGTTCGCGGCTGGCGGTGCTGATCTCGCTCATGATCTGCGAGACGCGGGCGATGGCGGTGACGATCTCCGCGGTGGTGTGCCCGGCGTCGTCGACCAGTCCGGCGCCGCGCTCGACGCTCTGCAGGGTTTCGCCGATCAGCGCCTTGATGTCCTTGGCGGCCTCTGCGCTGCGCTGGGCCAGATGGCGTACCTCGTTGGCCACCACGGCGAAGCCGCGGCCCTCCTCGCCGGCCCGTGCCGCCTCGACCGAGGCGTTGAGGGCGAGGATGTTGGTCTGGAAGGCGATCCCGTCGATGATCGTCACGATGTCGGCGACCTGCCGCGAGCGGCTGTTGATGTCGCCCATGGTCGTCACCACCGCCTGCATCAGCTCGCCGCCGCGGCTGGCCACGCTGGCGGCCGAGGCGGCCAGCTGGTCGGCCTGGCGGGCGTTGTCGGCATTCAGGTGCACGGTGGCGCCGAGTTCTTCCATGGCGGCGGCGGTGGCGGTCAGCGCGCTGACCTGCTGCTCGGAGCGTTCGCTCAGCTCGTCGCCATGCCGGGAGATCTGCGTGCTGCCGACCGACACCGCGTCGGCCGCCTGGCGCACCCGCGCCACGGTGTCCTGCAACTGGGCGGCCATCGCCAGCAGGGCGGCCAGGATGCTGTCGGTGTGCCCGCGGGGCTGGCCGCCGACGGCCAGTTCGCCGCGGCCGATGGCGGCAGCCAGTTCGCGCACCTCGTCCGGTTCGGCACCCAGCTGGGCCAGCAAGCGCCGGGTGATCAGGACGGCCAGCAGCACGCCGCAGAGCAGGGCGGCGCTGCAGAGCACGATCATCAGCCAGGAGAAGCTGTAGGCGATCGCGGTGGCCGTCTGCGAGTCGCGGCGGATCTCGCCTTCCTGCAGGTCGATGAAGGCGTTGATGCTGGCCAGCCAGTCGCTGAAGGCCGGTGCGGCCTGTTCGAGCAGCAGGGTGCGGGCCTCGTCCGGCCGGCCGTTGCGCTCGGCGGCGATCACCGCATTGGCCAGCGGCAGGGTGCGCTGCTCGACCTCGCGGATCGCCGCGGCCAGTTCGCGCTCCTTCTGCTGGACCCCGCTGCTCTTCTGCAGCAGGCCGTCGAGCACGCGTTGCGCCTCGGCATAGCGATCGGCCAGGCGCTGGATCTCGGCGAGGGCGGCCTGCTGCTCGACGGCCGAGCGGGCCAGCACCACGTCACGCAGGGCGATGGCGCGGTCGTGCACGCTGCCGCGGAAGTTGATCGCCTGCCGCTGTTTGACGCTGTGCGCCTCGTTGATGGCGACCAGGCTGTTCCTGATCACCCCCACGCGATTCACGCCGATCAAGGTGAGCACCACCATCATCGCCAGAATGACGGCGAAACCGAGGGCCAGGCGCTGGCCGATGCTGAGTCTTCTGCTGGTGGAGGCCGGCATTGTGGTGATCCGCTATGACAGGTTTAAGTTGTACAGATTTAACTGTTTATACAATATTTTGTACAACTTTTTGTGAGCGCAGGGTAAGGGCCGGGCAAAACCACAGCCGCCACGGCCGGTCAGGTCCGTGGCGGCTGGAGCGCGGTGTGGCGCTGATGTCGTGGCGGGGCGGCGTCGGGCGCCGAAGCAGGTGGCCCCGCAGGGCGAGCCGTGCGGGTACTAGACCAGCACCTGGCGGGTGCTGGCGATCAGCTCGTGCACCTGCTGCTCGACCTGCGCGCTGGCGGGCGTTGCCGGCCCGCGGCCGCGCGGGCAGGGCAGGCTCGGCGTGGTGCCGAACAGGCGGCAGATCAGCGGGCGTTCGTCGTACACCTCGCAGCCCTGCGGACCGAGGTGCACGCAGTTCCACTCGGCCAGCGCCGCGTCATGCTCTGCGGCACTCTTCACCGGCAGGCGCGACATCTCCTCGGAGGAGGCGGTGACCGGCCCGCAGCAGTCGTGGCAGCCCGGCTCGCAGGCGAAGCCGGGGATCTGCCGGCGCAGGCGGTCGATCCTGCGGCTGGTGCAGTTCATCGGGCGGCCTCCGCGGCATTGCCGGGACTAGCCGGCACGCGGCTTGTCCAGCTTTTTCAGGAACACCGTCATCTCCTTCTCCGCCTGCTTGTCGCCGCGGCGGCGGGCGGCCTCCAGGCCCTGCTGCCAGGCGGCGCGCGCCGCGTCCGTGGCGCCGAGCGCCGCATGGGCCTTGCCCAGCAGCTTCCAGGCCGCCGAATAGTCGGGGTCGAGTTCCACGCAGCGCGCGAGGTGCAGCGCCGCCTGTGCGGCGTCGCCGGCGTCGAGGTGGGCGTTGCCCAGGCCGAAGCGCAGCAGGGCGTTGTCGCGGCCGGCGGCCAGCATCCTTTCCAGTGCGGCGATGGTGGTCATGGGCATTCCCCTGTGGTGGCTGGACGATTGCGCAGCGGCCGGCGGTGGACCGCGCCGCGCGCTCGTCCACCCTACCGGAGTGCGCCTCAGTAGCGCCAGAAGCCTGGTGACAGCAGCACCACCAGCGAGAACACCTCCAGGCGGCCGAGGATCATCGCCAGGCTGAGCAGCAGCTTGGCGCTGTCGGGCAGAGGCGCATAGTGGGCGGTGGCTTCGCCGAGCGCCGGGCCCAGGTTGTTCATGCACGAGGCCAGGGTCGAGAAGGCGGTGATCGGGTCGATGCCGGTGCCGAGCAGCAGCAGCATGAGGCCGAAGAAGGTGACCATGTACATGGCGCAGAAGCCCCACACCGACTCGATCACCCGGTCCGGCACCTTGCGTCGGCCCATCTTCACCCCGAACACGCCGCTGGGGTGCAGCAGGCGCTGGATCTCGCGCTGGCCCTGGCGCACCACCAGCATGGCGCGCATCACCTTCATGCCGCCGCCGGTGGAGCCGGCGCAGGCGCCGATGAAGGTGGTGTAGATCAGCAGGAACGGCAGGAAGCTCGGCCAGACGCTGAAGTCGTCGACGCCGAAGCCGGTGGTGGTGAACACCGAGACTACCTGGAAGGCGGCGAAGCGCACCGAGTCCACCGGGTCCTCGTGGTGGCCGTAGACCAGTAGCACCAGGGTGGTGATTGTGAACACCGCGGCGAGCAGCTTGAGGTAGGTCATGCACTCGGGGTCGCGCAGGTAGGCGCTCAGCGAGCGGCTGCGCAGGGCGAGGAAGTGCAGGGCGAAGTTCATCCCCGAGGCGGCCATGAAGAAGATGCAGATCGCCTCGATCAGCGGGCTGTCGAAGAAGGCGATGCTGGCGTCGTGGGTGGAGAAGCCGCCGATGGCGATGGTCGCGAAGCTGTGGCCGATGGCGTCGAACGGGGTCATGCCGGCCAGCCAGTAGGCCAGCGCGCAGGCGACGGTCAGGCCGCAGTAGATCAGCCACAGGGTCTTGGCGGTGTCGGCGATGCGCGGCGACAGCTTGTTGTCCTTCAGCGGGCCGGGCATCTCGGCGCGGTACAGCTGCATGCCGCCGATGCCGAGCATCGGCATCACCGCCACCGCCAGCACCACGATGCCCATGCCGCCCAGCCACTGCAGCTGCTGGCGGTAGTAGAGGATCGAACGCGGCAACTCGTCGAGGCCGGTGAGCACGGTGGCGCCGGTGGTGCTGAGGCCGGAGAAGGCCTCGAACAGCGCGTCGACCGGAGCCATGTGCGGCTTCTCGCCGAGCAGGAAGGGGATGGCGCCGAAGGTGCCGAGGACGAACCAGAACAGCGCGGTGATCAGGTAGCCGTCGCGCACGCGCAGTTCGCCGCGCGCCGCGCGGTTGGGAAACCAGATCAGCGCGCCGGTGACCAGGGTGATGGCGAACGACCAGACGAAGCTGCGCCAGGTGTCGTCGCCGTCGTGCACGCCGAGCAGCATGGGCGGCAGGTGGGTGACGCTGAAGATGGTCAACAGCAGGCCGAGGATCCGGCAGATGACGGCGTAGTGCATGGCGGCGATTCACGGCGATGCGCCGCGCCGCCGCCCGGGGCGCGGCGGCGGGCGGTGCGGGTTCAGAAGAAGGTCAGGCCGGCCTGGAACAGCCGTTCCACGTCGCGGATGTGCTTCTTGTCGACGAGGAACAGCAGCACGTGGTCGCCGGACTCGATCAGGGTGTCGCCGTGGGCGATCAGCACTTCCTCGTCGCGGATGATGGCGCCGATGGTGGTGCCCGGCGGCAGCGGCACGTCGGCCACCTTGCGGCCGACCACCCGGCTGGACTTGGCGTCGCCATGGGCGATGGCCTCGATCGCCTCGGCGGCGCCGCGGCGCAGCGAGTGCACGGCGACGATGTCGCCGCGGCGCACGTGGGTCAGCAGGGTGCCGATGGTGGCCTGCTGCGGGCTGATGGCGATGTCGATCTCGCCGCCCTGGATCAGGTCGACGTAGGCCGGGTTGTTGATCAGGCTCATCACCTTGCGCGCGCCGAGGCGCTTGGCCAGCAGCGAGGACATGATGTTGGCCTCGTCGTCGTTGGTCAGGGCGAGGAACAGGTCGGCGTCGGCGATGTTCTCCTCGACCAGCAGGTCGCGGTCGGAGGCGCTGCCCTGCAGGACGATGGTGCTTTCCAGGGTGTCGGACAGGTAGCGGCAGCGCGCCGCGTTCATCTCGATGATCTTCACCTGGTAGCGGGTCTCGATGGCCTCGGCCAGGCGCTCGCCGATATGGCCGCCGCCGGCGATCACCACCTTGCGGTAGCTGTCCTCGACCCGGCGCAGCTCGCTCATCACCGCGCGGATGTGGCTGCGCGCGGCGATGAAGAACACCTCGTCGTCGGCCTCGATCACCGTGTCGCCCTGCGGGATGATCGGCCGGTCGCGGCGGTAGATGGCCGCCACCCGGGTGTCGACGGTGGGCATGTGCTCGCGGATCTGCTTGAGCTGCTGGCCGACCAGCGGGCCGCCGTAGTAGGCGCGCACGCCGACCAGCTGGGCCTTGCCCTCGGCGAAGTCGAGCACCTGCAGGGCGCCGGGATATTCGATCAGGCGGCGGATGTAGTTGGTCACCACCTGCTCGGGGCTGATCAGCACGTCGACCGGGATCGCCTCGTTGCTGAACAGGCCGGCGCGGGTCAGGTAGGCCGCCTCGCGCACCCGGGCGATCTTGGTCGGCGTGTTGAACAGGGTGTAGGCGACCTGGCAGGCGATCATGTTCGACTCGTCGCTGTTGGTCACAGCCACCAGCATGTCGGCGTCGTCGGCGCCGGCCTGGCGCAGCACGGTCGGGTACGAGCCCTTGCCCTGGATGGTGCGGATGTCCAGACGGTCGCCCAGATCGCGCAGGCGCTCGCCGTCGGTATCCACCACGGTGATGTCGTTGGCCTCGCTGGCCAGGTGCTCGGCCAGGCTGCCGCCGACCTGGCCGGCGCCGAGAATGATGATCTTCATCCGACTACTCCTTGTGGGCGGGTCCTGGCCCGCCGCGTTCTTGTTGGGGCGCAGCCCACCCCGTCGATGCCGTCAGGCCCGCGGCGCCGCGGCGATCTTGATCAGCTTGGCATAGTAGAAACCGTCGTGGCCATTGACCTGGGCCAGCAACTGGCGACCGTGCGGCTGTTTCAGCCCGAACGGGCCGGGGATGTCCAGCTCGCGCGCGCCGGGGGTGCGGACGAGGAAGGCGTCGATCACCGCGGTGTTCTCGGTCGGCAGGCTCGAGCAGGTGGCGTACAGCAGCACGCCGCCGACCTCCAGGGTCGGCCACAGGGCGTCGAGCAGCTCGCCCTGCAGGCTGGCCAGGGCGGCGATGTCGCCTTCTTGGCGGGTCAGCTTGATGTCCGGATGGCGGCGGATCACCCCGGTGGCCGAGCAGGGCGCATCGAGCAGGATGCGCTGGAACGGTCGCCCGTCCCACCACTCCCCCACCGCGCGGGCGTCGGCGGCGACCAGCCGGGCGTCGAGCTGCAGACGGGCGAGGTTCTCGCGCACTCGCTGCAGGCGGCTCTCCTCGAGGTCGACGGCGGTGACGCTGAGCGAGGGCTCGGCCTCCAGCAGGTGGCAGGTCTTGCCGCCTGGCGCGCAGCAGGCGTCCAGCACGCGCAGGTTCGGCTTGAGCTCGAGCAGGTCGGCGGCCAGTTGCGCCGCTTCGTCCTGCACGCTGACCCGGCCTGCGGCGAAGCCCGGCAGGGCGGTGACGTCGCAGGGGCTGGCCAGCTGCACGCCATCCGGGCTGAACGGGCAGGCCGTCGCCGCGATGCCGGCGGCGGCCAGTTCGGCCAGGTAGGCGTCGCGCGTGCCATGGCGGCGGTTGACCCGCAGGGTCAGCGGCGGATGGCTGTTGTTGGCGGCGCAGATCGCTTCCCAGTCCGCCGGCCAGTGCGCCTTGAGCGCCTTCTGCAGCCAGCGCGGGTGGGCGGTGCGCGCCGCCGGATCGCGCTCCAGTTCGGCGAGCAGCGCCTCGCCCTCGCGCTGGGCGCGGCGCAGTACGGCGTTGATCAGGCCCTTGGCCGAGGATTTCTTCAGCTTGTCGACGCAGCCGACCGTCTCGCCGATCGCGGCGTGGGCGGGGATTCGCGTGTACAGCAGCTGGTACAGGCCGACCAGCAGCAGTGCCTCGAGATCCGTGTCGGCGGCCCTGAACGGCTTCTGCAGCAGCTTGCCGGCCAGCAGCGCCAGGCGCGGCTGCCAGCGCGCGGTGCCGAAGGCCAGTTCCTGGGTCAGGCCGCGGTCGCGCGGCTCGACCTTGTCCAGCTGCGCCGGCAGCGCGCTGCCCAGCGAGGCCTTGCCGGCCAGCACGGCGCCGAGCGCGCGGGCGGCGGCCAGACGTGGATTGACGGCCATCAGACCAGCACCTGGCCGGGCGCGAACTGCTCGCGCCGGCTGTTGTACAGATCGGCGAAGGCCAGCGGCTTGCCGCCGGGCAGCTGCAGGCGGGTCAGGCGCAGCGCGCCCGCGCCGCAGGCCACGGTGAGACCGTCGCGGCTGGCTTCGAGGATTTCACCCGATGCGCCCTGCCCTTGCGCCAGCTCGGCAGAATGCACCTTGAGCGCCGCTTCGCCGAGCGTGGTATGGCAGATCGGCCAGGGATTGAAGGCGCGCACCAGGCGTTCCAGCTCGTCGGCCGGGCGGCTCCAGTCGAGGCGCGCCTCGTCCTTGTCGAGCTTGTGCGCGTAGGTCGCCAGGGTGTCGTCCTGCGTCTCGCCGACCAGGGTGCCGGCGGCCAGCTGCGGGATGGCCGCGACCACCGCGGCGGCGCCGAGCGCGGCCAGGCGGTCGTGCAGGCTGCCGCCGGTGTCGTCGGCGCCGATCGGCGTGCTGACCTTGAGCAGCATCGGCCCGGTGTCCAGGCCGGCCTCCATCTGCATCACGGTGACGCCGCTCTCGGCGTCGCCGGCCTGCACCGCGCGCTGGATCGGCGCGGCGCCGCGCCAGCGCGGCAGCAGTGAGGCGTGGCTGTTGATGCAGCCCAGGCGCGGGATGTCGAGCACCGCCTGCGGCAGGATCAGGCCGTAGGCCACCACCACCAGCAGGTCGGGCTGCAGCGCGGCCAGTTCGGCCTGGGCTGCCGGGTCGCGCAGGGTTGCCGGTTGCAGCACCGGGATGTCGTTCGCCACGGCGAGCTGCTTGACCGGGCTGGCCATCAGCTTCTGGCCGCGGCCGGCCGGGCGGTCGGGCTGGGTGTACACCGCCACCGGGGTCTGGCCGGCATCGAGCAGGGCCTGGAGGTGGACGGCGGCAAATTCCGGGGTACCGGCGAAGACGATGCGCAGGGACTGGCTCATGGATTCTCGCTGAAAGAAAAAGGCTTGCCGCGGCAAGCCTTCCGGTGGATCAGGAGTGTTGCAGGCGATGCTGTTTTTCCAGCTTCTTCTTGATCCGGTCGCGCTTGAGGCTGGACAGGTAGTCGACGAACAGCTTGCCGTTGAGGTGGTCGCACTCGTGCTGGATGCACACCGCGAGCAGGCCCTCGGCGACTTCCTCGAACGGCTGGCCGTCGCGGTCCAGCGCCCTGATGCGCACGCGCAGCGGGCGGTCGACGTTCTCGTAGAAGCCGGGCACCGACAGGCAGCCTTCCTGGTAGGGGCCGAGGTCCTCGGTCAGCGGCTCGAGTGCGGGGTTGATGAACACCCGCGGCTCGCTCTTGTCCTCGGACAGGTCCATCACCACCACGCGCAGGTGCACGTTGACCTGGGTCGCCGCCAGGCCGATGCCCGGGGCCGCGTACATGGTCTCGAACATGTCGTCGATCAGCTGGCGGATGGAGTCGTCCACCGCCGTCACCGGCTTGGCGAGGGTGCGCAGCCTGGGATCGGGGAATTCGAGAATGTTCAGGATCGCCATATGCGTTTGTGATGCACTTGTGGAATCAATCGAAAACCGGCTGATAAGATGCCGGGCAGCTCGAAAACCGGCTTGAAACCGCGTATTTCGCCGGCGCGCGCACTGCGGCGACCGTCGGCACATGATAAAGGGATTCACCTCATGAGGAAATCATTAGTCGCCCTGCTGCTGATGGCGGCTGGCAGCCTGGCTCAGGCCCAAGTCCAGCTCAAGGACGGTCATCCGCAAACCTATACGGTGACGCGCGGCGATACCCTGTGGGACATTTCCGGCAAGTTCCTGAGTCAGCCGTGGAAGTGGCCGCAGATCTGGAAGGCCAATCCGCAGGTGCAGAATCCGCACCTGATCTATCCGGGCGATGTCCTCAATCTGGTCTACATCGACGGCAAGCCCTACATCATGCTCAACCGTGGCGAGTCGCGCGGCACCATCAAGCTGTCGCCCAAGGTGCGCAGCACCCCGCTGGCCGAGGCGATCCCGGCGATTCCCCTGGAGAAGATCAACAGCTTCCTGCTCAGCAACCGCATCCTCGACAGCGATACCCCGCTGCAGCTGGCGCCCTACGTGGTGGCCGGCAATGCCGAGCGGGTGGTCAGCGGCGCCGGCGACCGTCTGTATGCGCGCGGCGCCTTCTCCGGGAGTGGCGAGGGTCAGGTCTACGGCATCTACCGCCAGGGCAAGACCTACACTGATCCGCAGACCAAGGAAGTCCTCGGCATCAACGCCGACGACATCGGCACCGGCGAGGTGGTGGCCGAGGACGGCGATGTCGCCACCCTGGTGCTCAGCCGCACCACCCAGGAAGTGCGCATCGGCGACCGCCTGCTGCCCACCGAGGAGCGTTCGGTCAGCTCCACCTTCATGCCCAGCGAGCCGGCCGCGCCGATCGATGGCGTGATCCTCGACGTGCCGCGCGGCGTCAGCCAGATCGGCCAGCTCGACGTGGTCACCCTCAACAAGGGCCGTCGCGACGGCCTCGAGGAAGGCAACGTGCTGGCGGTGTACAAGACCGGCGAGACCGTGCGCGACCGCGTTACCGGCGAGTCGGTGAAGATCCCCGACGAGCGCGCCGGCCTGCTGATGGTGTTCCGCGCCTACGACAAGCTCAGCTATGGCCTGGTGCTCAACGCCAGCCGCCAGCTGGCGGTGCTCGACAAGGTGCGCAATCCGTAACGGCTGCGCCGCCAAGCCAACGCCCCCGTCCGGGGGCGTTGTCGTTTCTGCCGCGCCATCCCAGGCTGCAGCCAGCTCTCCCTCCCGATCAAGGATGATCGCCATGCCCTGTCCAGACGCTCTGTCGCCGGCCGAAGCGGAAGCCCGCCTGCGCCTGCATGCCCTGCCGGAAATCGGCCCGCGCCGCTTTCGCCAGTTGCTCGCCGCCTTCGGTTCGGCGGGCGCCGCCCTCAGCGCCCCGGCCAGCGCCTGGCGCGCGCTCGGCCTGCCCGCCGCCGCCGCGCTGGCGCGGCGCAGCACCGCGGTGCGCGAGCAGGCCGCCGCGGCCCTGCGCTGGCTGGAAAGGCCCGATCAGCACCTCTTGGGGCACGACGATCCGCGCTACCCGGCCCTGCTCGCCGAGCTGTGCGACGCCCCGCCGCTGCTGTTCGTCGCCGGCGCGCCGACGCTGCTCGAGCGCCCACAGCTGGCCATGGTCGGCAGCCGCCAGGCCAGCCGGCCCGGGCTGGACACCGCCGCGCGTTTCGCCCGCAGCCTGGCCGGCGGCGGCTTCGTGGTCACCAGCGGCCTGGCGCTGGGCATCGACGGCGCCGCCCATCACGGCGCGCTGGAGGTCGGTGGCGCCACCGTGGCGGTGCTCGGCACCGGTCTGCAGTGCCTGTATCCCCGGCGCCACCTCGGCCTGGCCGGGCGCATCGTCGCCGAGGGCGGTGCGCTGGTGTCCGAGCTGCCGCTCGCCACCCCGCCGCAGGCCGGCAACTTTCCGCGCCGCAACCGCATCATCAGCGGCCTGTCGCTCGGCGTGCTGGTGGTCGAGGCCAGCCCGTCCAGCGGCTCGCTGATCACCGCACGGCTGGCCGCCGAACAGGGTCGCGAGGTGTTCGCCATCCCCGGCTCGATCCACCACCCGGGCGCGCGCGGCTGCCACCAGCTGATCCGCGAGGGCGCCCAGCTGGTGGAGACGGTGGAGGACATCCTCGCCGCCCTGCGCGGCTGGCAGCTCCCGTCGCCAGCGCCGGCGCCGCCCTGCGCGCCGACGGACGAGCACCCGCTGCTCGCCCTGCTGCGCGCCGCACCGCAGAGCAGCGAGGCGCTGGCCGCCAGCAGCGGCCTGGCCCTCCCCGATCTGCTGGCCCAGCTCACCGAACTGGAGCTGGACGGGCGCATCGTCTGCGAGGCGGGTTGCTGGGTGTGCTGTAGCGGGCGCGGATAAATCTGCTTACAGGCAGCCCGTCGGGCCCGCTGCCGCTGGCGAGGCGAACGGATACACTGCGCCGCACTTTTTTCCAGCGAGCAGAGGTGGTCATGGTCGGGCAGTGGCGGGTGCAGCAGGCGGCGCGGGTGGTGCGTGCGGGCGGAGTGATCGCCTATCCCACCGAGGCGGTCTGGGGGTTGGGCTGCAATCCCTGGGACATGGCTGCGGTCTACCGCCTGCTCGAACTCAAGGACCGGCCGGTGGAGAAGGGCCTGATCCTGGTCGCCGCCGACATGGCGCAGTTCGACTTCCTGCTCGCCGACCTGCCGCAGGCCTGGCGTGCCCAGTTGCAGCTCAGTTGGCCGGGGCCGAACACCTGGCTGGTGCCGCACCAGGGCCGCCTGCCCGAGTGGATCAGCGGGATGCACGACAGCGTGGCGCTGCGCGTCAGCGACCATCCGCTGGTGCGCGCGCTGTGCGCGCACACCGGACCGCTGGTGTCGACCTCGGCCAACCCCGCCGGGCGCCCGGCGGCGCGAAGCCGCCTGCGCGTCGAGCAGTACTTCGGCGGCGAGCTGGACGGCGTGCTCGGCGGCCAGCTGGGCGGGCGGCGCAATCCCAGCCTGATCCGCGACCTGCGCACGGGACAGGTGATCCGCCCGTCCTGAGCGACGGGCGGCGCCCGGTCACAGCAGCAGGATGGTCGAGCCGGTGGTCTGCCGGGAGGCCAGCGCGGTCTGCGCCTGGGCGGCGTCGGCCAGGGCGTAGCGCTGGCCGATGTCCACCTGCAGGGTGCCATCGACGATCAGCCCATACAGCTCGGCGGCCATCGCGCGCAGGCGCGCCGGGGTGTCGGCGTAGCCGGCCAGGGTCGGCCGGGTGACGTACAGGCAGCCCTTCTGCGCGAGGATGCCGAGGTTGACCCCGGTGACCGGCCCGGAGGCGTTGCCGAAGCTGACCAGCAGGCCGCGCTTGGCCACGCAGTCCAGCGAGGTCTCCCAGGTGTCCTTGCCAACCGAGTCGTAGACCACCGGGCATTTCTCGCCATTGGTGAGCTCCAGCACCCGCTGCACCACGTTCTCGCGGCTGTAGTCGATGGTCGCCCAGGCGCCCAGCGCCTCGGCGCGCGCGGCCTTCTCGGCCGAACCCACGGTGCCGATCAGCTTCACCCCGAGCGCCCTGGCCCACTGGCAGGCCAGGCTGCCGACGCCGCCGGCGGCGGCGTGGAACAGCACGGTTTCGCCGCCCTCGAGCTGGCCGATCTGGCGCAGCAGGTACTGCACGGTCAGGCCCTTGAGGGTCGCCGCGGCGGCCTGCTCGCAGCTCACCCCGTCGGGCAGCGCCACCAGCACGTCGGCCGGCACGCAGTGCAGTTCGGCGTAGGAGCCCTGCGGGCCGGTGCAGTAGGCCACCCGCTCGCCGACCCGGAACTCGTGAACCTCGGCGCCGACCGCCTCGACCACCCCGGCACCCTCGCTGCCCAGGCCCGCGGGCAGGTTCAGCGGGTACAGGCCGCTGCGGTAGTAGATGTCGATGAAGTTGAGGCCGACGGCCTGGTTGCGCACCAGCACCTCGCGCGGGCCGGGCGCGGCCGGGGTGAAATCGACGTATTCGAGCACTTCGGGGCCGCCGGTGCGGCTGAGCTGGATGCGTTTGGCCATGGCCGTGATCCTCGTGGGAGAGCAAGGCGTCCATCCAACCCGGCGCACCGACCTGCGTCAAGCGCGAGGCGCCGGCGGCGGTGGTATGCTTGCCGCCTGTTTCGCGCCGCAGGCCACGCGCTGCGCGGCCCAGTCTGGATTCGAGGTGACTTGTGACTGATCGTATCGCCGCCGTGAAGGCCTACCTGCTCGACCTGCAAGACCGTATCTGCGCCGCCCTCGAAGCCGAGGACGGCGGCGCACGCTTTCGCGAGGAGACCTGGGAGCGTGAGGGCGGCGGCGGCGGCCGCACCCGGGTGATCGAGAACGGCGCGCTGATCGAGAAGGGCGGGGTCAACTTCTCCCACGTGTTCGGCGACGGCCTGCCGCCGTCGGCCAGCGCCCACCGTCCCGAACTGGCCGGGCGCAGTTTCCAGGCCCTCGGCGTGTCGCTGGTGATCCATCCGGAAAACCCCCACGTGCCCACCTCGCACGCCAACGTGCGGCTGTTCTGCGCCGAGAAGGAAGGCGAGGAGCCGGTGTGGTGGTTCGGCGGCGGCTTCGACCTGACTCCCTACTACGCCCACGAGGAAGACTGCATCGAGTGGCACCGCGTGGCGCGCGCCGCCTGCGAGCCGTTCGGCGCCGACGTCTACCCGCGCTACAAGGCCTGGTGCGATCGCTACTTCCACCTCAAGCACCGCGGCGAGCCGCGCGGCATCGGCGGCCTGTTCTTCGACGACCTCAACGAGTGGGACTTCGACACCTGCTTCGCCTTCATCCGCGCGGTGGGCGACGCCTACATCGAGGCCTACCTGCCGATCGTCCAGAAGCGCAAGGCCACCCCGTTCACCGAGCAGCAGCGCGAGTTCCAGGCCTACCGCCGCGGCCGCTACGTCGAATTCAACCTGGTGTTCGACCGCGGCACCCTGTTCGGCCTGCAGTCCGGCGGGCGCACCGAGTCGATCCTCATGTCGCTGCCGCCGATCGTGCGCTGGGGCTACGACTGGAAGCCGGAGCCGGGCACCCCCGAGGCGCGGCTGACCGAGTACTTCCTGCAGGACCGCGACTGGCTGGGCGAAAACGCCTGAACCCCGTAGGGTGGAAGACGCGCGCAGCGATCTTCCACCGCAATGCCCCCAGGTGGACAAGGCTGCGCCGTTGTCCACCCTACGGTATCCGCCTGCTCCGAGGATTCCCATGGACCGTTACGCCGTATTCGGCAACCCCATCGGCCACAGCAAGTCGCCGCTGATCCACCAGATGTTCGCCGCGCAGACCGGCGAGCAGCTCAGCTACGAGGCGCTGCTGGCGCCGCTGGACGGCTTCAGCGCGTTCGCCCGCGAGTTCTTCCGCGAGGGGCGTGGCGCCAACGTCACCGTGCCGTTCAAGGAAGAGGCCTATCGCCTGGTCGACGAGCTGACCGCGCGCGCCGCCCGCGCCGGCGCGGTGAACACCCTGAAGAGGCTGGAAGACGGCCGCCTGCTCGGCGACAACACCGACGGCGCCGGCCTGGTGCGCGACCTCAAGAACGCCGGAATCGAGCTGCGCGGCCGGCGCATCCTGCTGCTCGGCGCCGGCGGCGCGGTGCGCGGCGTGCTGGAACCCTTCCTCGCCGAGCAGCCGCTCGAGCTGGTGATCGCCAACCGCACGGTGGCCAAGGCCGAGGAGCTGGCGCGCCTGTTCGCCGACCTCGGCCCGGTGGTCGCCAGCGGCTTCGACTGGCTGGACGTGCCCTTCGACCTGATCGTCAACGGCACCTCGGCGAGCCTCGCCGGCGAGCTGCCGCCGCTGGCGCCCAGCCTGATCCAGCCGGGCCACACCGTGTGCTACGACATGATGTACGGCAAGGACACCACCGCCTTCAACCGCTGGGCGCAGACCCAGGGCGCGGCGCGCACCCTCGACGGCCTGGGCATGCTGGTCGAGCAGGCCGCCGAGGCGTTTTACCTCTGGCGCGGCGTGCGCCCGGACAGCGCCCCGGTGCTGGCCGAGCTGCGCCGCCAGCTGGCGGGCTGAGACGATGGCCGACTACCTGGACAGCGCGCGCATCCGCGGCTGGCACGCCCACGTCTACTTCGACGCCGGCACCCTCGAGCAGGCGCGCGCCCTGTGCGAGGCGGCTGCCGCGCGCTTCCCGGGGCTGAAGATGGGTCGCGTGCACGAGAAGCCGGTCGGCCCGCATCCGGACTGGAGCTGCCAGCTGGCATTCCGTGCCGAGCTGCTGGCCGCTGTGCTGCCGTGGCTGGCGCTCAACCGCCAGGGGCTGACCGTGTTCGTCCACCCGATCAGCGGCGAGGATCTCGCCGACCACCGCGACCGCGCCATCTGGCTCGGCAGCGTGCGCCCGCTGGATCTGTCGGTGCTGCCGGAGACCTCGGTGGTCTACGACCTCTGAGCCGCCTGCTCACTCCTCGAACTGCAGCGGGCACTCCCCGGGCGCCGTCAGCTTGAGCAACTC
Organism: Pseudomonas oryzae; assembly: GCF_900104805.1. NCBI lineage: Bacteria > Pseudomonadati > Pseudomonadota > Gammaproteobacteria > Pseudomonadales > Pseudomonadaceae > Pseudomonas > Pseudomonas oryzae. The sequence goes on from NZ_LT629751.1 coordinate 3,839,387, forward strand.
TTCGCGCACCTGCGGACGTGCCCGGCGCAGCACCAGGCGGCCTTGTCTGGCCTGCAGGCGGCGCGCTTCCTGGTGCAGCATCACCACCCCGGCGTAGTCGATGAAGTTGACGTGATGGGCGTCCAGCACCAGGCGGGCCGCCTGGCTGCGCTGGATCTGCCGCTGCAGGAACGGGCAGGCGCCGAAGAAGATCGAACCCTCGATGGCCAGCACCTCGTCCGCCCCTTCGCGGCAGCGGCGCAGGCGCGGTTGCGAGGTGCGCTTGAGGTAGACGAACAGCGAAGCCAGCACCCCGGCGAAGATCGCCGTCTGCAGCTCCAGCAGCAGGGTGGCGGCGCAGGTCAGCGCCATCACCGCGAACTCCGCCCGGCTCACCCGCCACAGCGCGCGCAGCGCCGGGGCGTCCACCAGGCCGCGGCAGATCAGCAGGATCGACGCGGCCATCGCCGGCAGCGGGATGTGCGCGATCAGCGCCGCGCCGGCGAGGGCGAACAGCGCTACCCACAGCGCCGAGCACACCCCGGCCAGCGGCGACTGGGCGCCGGCCTGCTGGTTGAGCGCCGAGCGGGTGAAGGAGCCGGCCGACAGGTAGCCGGCGAACCACGGCCCGACCATATTCGACAGGCCCTGGCCGCGCACCTCGGTGTCGACGTCGAGCACCTGCTGCGACTGGCTGGCCAGGGCGCGGGCGATCGACAGGCTGGTGACCAGGCCGAGCAGGCCGAGCGCCGCCGCCGCCGGCAGCAGCTCACGCGCGCTGGTCAGGTCGAAATGCAGGGGGGTGAACGGCGGCAGGTTGCCGGCGAAGGCCTCGACCTGCGGTACCGCGGCGAACCAGCCGGGCAGCAGCCAGACCAGCGCGCTGCCGGCGCCTATCGCCAGCAGCAGCGCCGGCAGACGCGGCCACAGGCGGCGCACGCCCAGCGCCACAGCGAGGGTCAGCACGCCGACCAGCAGCGAGGGCCACTGCACTGCGCCGAGGTGCATGAACAGCTGCCACACCCCCTGCAGCGCGGTGGCCTGGCTGGGCAGCTCGAGGCCGAGCAGGTTGGGCAACTGGCCGAGGGCGATCACCAGCGCGGCGCCGAGGGTGAAGCCGAGCAGCACCGACTGCGAGACGAAGTTGACCAGGCTGCCCAGGCGCAGCGCGCCGAGCAGCCACTGCAAGAGGCCGGCGAGGAAGCTCAGCAGCAGCACCAGGGCGACGTAGTCCGCGCTGCCCGGCGTGGCCAGCGGACTGACGCTGGCGAACAGCACCACCGAGACGGCCGCGGTCGGCCCGCCGATCAGGTGCAGCGACGAGCCCCACAGGCAGGCGACGATCACCGGCACCACCGCGGCGTACAGGCCGTACTCGGCCGGCAGGCCGGCGATCAGCGCGTAGGCGATCGACTGCGGCAGGGCGAGGATCGCCCCGGTCAGGCCGACCAGGGCGTCGCGGCCGAGGCTGCGCGCGGTGGTCTGCGGCAGCCAGCGGAGCAACGGCAGCAGGGTGTAGCGATCGGGCATGACGGGGGTGACCTGGCGTGGGATGGGCACAGGGTAACCGAGCGGCGCCGCAGGCGGGCGGCGCCACGTGCATTTACAGCCGGGCCTTGACCGCCGCCAGGCCGTCGCCGCCGTCGCGGGTGGTCACCCCCTCGAGCCAGCCGTCGAGCGCCGCCGGATTGCTCTTCAGCCAGACGCGGATCGCCAGCGTCTGGTCGACGTTGCGGTTGAGCACCTCGTCCATGATGGCGTTCTCCATCTGCTGGGTGAACTTGAGGTTGCCGAGCAGGCGGGCGACGTTCGGGCACTGCGCGGCGTAGCCCTTGCGCGCCAGGGTGTTGACCGTGCCGCTGGCGCCGAAGTACTTCTCGCCGCCGCGCAGGTAGCGCATGTCGTGCTGCACGTTCATCGGGTGCGGGGTCCAGCCGAGGAACACCACGAACTGCTCGTTTTTCACCGCGCGGCCGACCTGCACCAGCATCGCCTGCTCGCTGGACTCGACCAGTTTCCAGTCGCCGAGGCCGAACTCGTCGGCGGCGATCATCTGCCGGATCGACTCGTTGGCCGGCGAGCCGGAAGCGATGCCGTACAGCTTGTGGCCGAAGCGCTCGGCGAAGCGGTCGAGGTCGGCGAAGCTGTGCACGCCGGCGTCGTGGACGTAGCGCGGCACCGCCAGGGTGTACTCGGTGCCGCCGAGGTTCTCCGCCAGGCGCTCGACCAGCCCGCTGGCGACGAACTTGTCGTAGTTGCTCTGCTGCGCCGGCATCCAGTTGCCGAGGAAGGCGTCGACCTGGCCCTTGTGCAGGCCGGCGTAGATGATCGGCACCGCCAGGGTCGGCGTCTCGGTGCGGTAGCCCAGGCCGTCGAGGAGCAGGCGGGCGACGCCGTTGGTCACGGCGATGTCGCTCCAGCCGGGATCGCCCAGGCGCACGGTGGCGCAGGCGGCCTCCTCGGCCTGGGTCTGCAGGGTGACGCCGGCGAGCAGCACGCCGCCGGCCAGTACCGCGCTGAGTGTCTTCATGTCGTTCTCCGGGTGAACCGATGAGGATAGGGCAAAGCGTTCAGGGCCGCGGGAAGCGCGCGCGCCGCTCGAGGTCGTCGAGGTCGATGTGGTTGCGCATGTACTGCTGGCTGGCGTCCACCCAGGGCTGGTGGTCCCAGCTCTTCAGCTTGCCCTGCTGCAAGGCCTCGGCCACCAGGCGGCGGCGGCGCTGGCTGGCCAGGGTGGCCTGGTGGATCGCCGGGATGTCCCAGCGCGCCCGCGCCTCGGCGAGGAAGTCGGCGAGCAGCGCCTGGTGATCCGCCGAGCCGGCCAGGTTCTCCCGCTCCAGCGGATCGTTGCTGAGGTCGAACAGCAGTAGCGGGTCCTGCTCGGAGTAGATGAACTTGTACGGCCCACGGCGGATCATCATCAGCGGGCTGGTGGTGCCCTCGGCCATGTACTCGCCGAACACCTCGTCGTGGCCGCCGGTGCCTTGCAGGTGCGGCAGCAGCGAGCGGCCGTCCAGCGGCAGGCGCGGGTCGACGCTGCCGCCGGCCAGCTCCACCAGGGTCGGCAGCAGGTCGGCGGTGGACACCGCCTGGCTGACCCGGCGCGCGGCGAAGCGGCCGGGGGCGTGTACCAGCAGCGGTACGCGGGCGGCCATCTCGAACCAGTGCATCTTGTACCAGAGGCCGCGCTCGCCGAGCATGTCGCCGTGGTCGCCGGAGAACACGATGATGGTGTCGTCGGCCAGGCCGCAGTCGGCCAGGGTCTGCAGCAGGCGGCCGATCTGCGCGTCGACGTAGCTGCAGGCGCCGAAGTAGGCGCGCCGCGCGGCGCGGATGCGCTCCTCGGGGAGCGGCTGGTCCCACAGGTCGATGACCTTGAGCAGACGCTGCGAGTGCGGGTCCTGGGCGTGCTGGTCGAGGTGCAGGCGCGGCAGGGGGATTTCCTCGTCGCGATACAGGTCCCAGAACTCGCGGGTGATGCTGTAGGGATCGTGCGGGTGGGTCAGCGACACGGTCAGGCAGAACGGCTGCGCGGGGTGTTCGCGCACGTGGTCGTAGAGGTACTGGCGCGCCTTGAACACCACCTCCTCGTCGAAGTCCAGCTGGTTGGTGCGCACGCAGGGGCCGGCCTGCAGCACCGAGGACATGTTGTGGTACCAGCTCGGCCGTACCTCCGGCGCGTCCCAGTTCACCGCCCAGCCGTAGTCGGCCGGATAGATGTCGCTGGTCAGGCGCTCCTCGTAGCCGTGCAGCTGGTCGGGGCCGCAGAAGTGCATCTTGCCCGACAGCGCGGTGCGATAGCCGAGGCGGCGCAGGTAGTGGGCGTAGGTCGGCACGTCGGCGGGGAAGTCGGCGGCGTTGTCGTAGGCACCGATCTTCGACGGCAGCTGGCCGCTGACCAGGGTGAAGCGCGACGGCGCGCACAGCGGGCTGTTGCAGTAGGCGGCGTCGAACAGCACGCCCTCGGCCGCCAGGCGGCTGAGGTTGGGCAGGCGGATCGGCGAGTCGCCGTACAGCGGCAGGATCGGCGCGGCCATCTGGTCGGCCATGATGAACAGGATGTTGGCTGGTTTCATTGTCCGCGTATCCATATGATCGGCTGATGCGAAAGCGCTGGCCACGATCATGGAAGTTCAGGGCTGGTGGCGTAAACCGCACGCCAACACATGACTCGGATAAGCAGGTCTTATGTCAGAGCGAACCCCCGAGGTGTCCCTCGAGCTGCTGCGCGCGTTCGAGTCGGCCGCCCGCCAGCTGAGCTTCACCGCCGCCGCCGTCGAGCTGGGCACCACCCAGCCGGCGGTCAGCCAGCAGATCCAGCGCCTCGAGCGTCAGCTCGGCGCGCGGCTGTTCGACCGCGTCTATCGCGGCATCGTCCTCACCGACGCCGGGCGCCTGCTGCTCGCCCACGTGCAGGACGGCCTGGCGACCATCCGTGCCGGGCTGGTCGCGGTCGGCGCCCAGGCGCAGCACGAGGTGCTGCAGGTGGCCACCGACTTCGCCTTCGCCGCCTACTGGCTGATGCCGCGCCTGCCGCGCTTCCACGCCGCGCACCCGGAGATCGACGTCAGCCTGGTCACCAGCGAGCGCAGCCCGCACCTGCTGCGCGCGGAGATCGACGTGGCGATCGCCTTCGGCGACGGCCGCTTCAAGCACGGCGAGGCGCTGCCGCTGTTTCGCGAGGAAGTCTTCCCGGTGTGCAGTCCGCGCCTGCTGGACGAGCCCGGCGCGCTGCCGGTGGCGGCGCTGGCCGGCCTGCCGCTGCTGCACCTGGCGGCCGAGGGGCGCGCCCGCTGGTTCGACTGGGACGGCCTGTTCCGCGCCCTCGGCGTCCCCGGCGCGCCGGCCGCCGGCCAGCTGCGTTTCGACAACTACACCCTGCTGGTCCAGGCCGCCATCGCCGGCCAGGGGGTGGCCATCGGCTGGCGCCACCTGGTCGACGACCTGCTGGCGCAGGGCCTGCTGACCCGGGTGACGGCGGCCAGCGCATGCTCCGAGTTCGGCTACTGGGTGGTGCTGCCCGAGCGCAAGCGCCGCGCGCGGCTGGTGCAGCGCTTCGTCGACTGGCTGCAGGACGAACTGGGCGGATCGCCGGCCCGGGAGCCGGAATAAAAAAACCGGGCGTGCGGCCCGGTCAAAGCAATCCCGAGGCTGGGACTGACGCTCAGATCACCCCGCGCGCGCGCAGGGCGGCGATGGCGGTGCCGTCCAGGCCCAGGCGCTCGGCCAGAATGGTTTCGGTGTGCTCGCCGAGCAGCGGCGGCGCGTTGCGGTACTCCACCGGGGTGGCCGACAGGCGCAGCGGGCTGGCCACCCCCGGCGCGCTGCCGGCCAGCGGATGCGGCAGGTCGACCCGCAGATTGCGGGCCAGCACCTGCGGGTCGCTGAACACCTGGGCCAGGTCGTTGATCGGCCCGCACGGCACGCCGGCCGCCTCCAGCGCGGCGACCCACTCGGCGGTGGTCTTGAACACCGTGGCCTGGCGGATCAGCGGGATCAGCTCGCCGCGGTGGGCGACCCGCGCACTGTTAGTGACGAAGCGCGGATCGTCCGCCCACTCCGGGTGGCCGGCGACCTCGCAGAACTTGCGGAACTGACCGTCGTTGCCGACGGTGAGGATGAAGTCGCCGTCGGCGGTGGGGAAATCCTGGTACGGCACTATGTTCGGGTGGGCGTTGCCCAGGCGGCGCGGTGGCACGCCGGTGGTCAGGTAGTTGAGCGCCTGGTTGGCCAGGCAGGCCACCTGCACGTCGAGCAGCGCCAGGTCGATATGCTGGCCTTCGCCGCTGCTGTGCCGGTGGTTGAGCGCGGCGAGCACCGCCACCGTGGCGTGCAGGCCGGTGAGGATGTCGGTCAGCGCCACGCCGACCTTCACCGGGCCGGCGCCCTCCTCGCCTTCGCTGCGCCCGGTCAGGCTCATCAGCCCGCCGAGGCCCTGGATCATGAAGTCGTAGCCGGCGCGCTGGGCGTAGGGGCCCTGCTGGCCGAAGCCGGTGATCGAGCAGTAGATCAGCCGCGGGTTGATCGCCTTCAGGCTCGCATAGTCGAGGCCGTAGGCGGCCAGCCCGCCGACCTTGAAGTTCTCCAGCAGCACGTCCGACTGCGCCGCCAGCTCGCGGATCAGGCGCTGGCCCTCGGCCTGGGTGAAGTCGACGGTCAGCGAGCGCTTGTTGCGGTTGGCGCACAGGTAGTAGGCCGCCTCGCGGGTGTCGCGGCCCTCGGCGTCCCTGAGGAACGGCGGGCCCCAGTGGCGGGTGTCGTCGCCCGAGCCGGGGCGCTCCACCTTGATCACGTCGGCGCCGAGATCGGCGAGCATCTGCCCGGCCCAGGGGCCGGCCAGCACGCGGGACAGGTCGAGGACGCGGATATTGGCCAGGGCGCCGGACATGGAGTCTCCGTAGGGTGCGCCACGCGCACCGGATAGCGAAGGATGTTGCGCGGAGAGCCGTACGCGCCGGGAGTTCCCCCGGTGCGCACGGCGCACCCTACGCTCAGAAGAACGCCTGGATGCCGGTCTGCGCGCGGCCGAGGATCAGCGCGTGGATGTCGTGGGTGCCCTCGTAGGTGTTGACCACCTCGAGGTTGACCAGATGCCGCGCCACGCCGAACTCGTCGCTGATGCCGTTGCCGCCGAGCATGTCGCGCGCCAGGCGGGCGATGTCCAGCGCCTTGCCGCAGCTGTTGCGCTTCATGATCGAGGTGATCTCCACCGCCGCGGTGCCCTCGTCCTTCATCCGGCCCAGGCGCAGGCAGCCCTGCAGGGCCAGGGTGATCTCGGTCTGCATGTCGGCCAGCTTCTTCTGGATCAGCTGGTTGGCGGCCAGCGGGCGGCCGAACTGCTGGCGGTCCAGCACGTACTGGCGGGCGGTGTGCCAGCAGGCCTCGGCGGCGCCCAGCGCACCCCAGGCGATGCCGTAGCGCGCCGAGTTCAGGCAGGTGAACGGACCCTTGAGGCCGCGCACCTCGGGGAGCATGTTCTCTTCCGGCACGAACACGTTGTCCATGACGATCTCGCCGGTGATCGAGGCGCGCAGGCCGACCTTGCCGTGGATCGCCGGGGCGGACAGGCCCTGCCAGCCCTTCTCCAGCACGAAGCCGCGGATGTCGCCGGCGTCGTCCTTGGCCCAGACCACGAACACGTCGGCGATCGGGCTGTTGGTGATCCACATCTTGCTGCCGGTCAGGCGGTAGCCGCCGTCGACCTTCTTGGCGCGGGTGATCATCGAGCCCGGGTCGGAGCCGTGGTTCGGTTCGGTCAGGCCGAAGCAGCCGATCCACTCGCCGCTGGCCAGCTTGGGCAGGTACTTCTGCTTCTGCGCTTCGCTGCCGAACTCGTTGATCGGCACCATCACCAGCGAGGACTGCACGCTCATCATCGAGCGGTAGCCGGAGTCGATGCGCTCGACCTCGCGGGCGATCAGGCCGTAGCACACGTAGTTGAGGCCGCTGCCGCCGTACTCGACCGGGATGGTCGCGCCGAGCAGGCCGGTCTCGCCCATCTCGCGGAAGATCGCCGGATCGGTGTGCTCGTGGCGGAAGGCTTCCAGCACCCGCGGCGCCAGCTTGTCGGCGGCGAACTTCTGCGCGCTGTCGCGCACCATGCGTTCCTCGTCGGTCAGTTGCTGGTCGAGCAGCAGCGGGTCTTCCCAGTTGAAGCGGGCGTTGGCAGCCATGGGTGCAATCCTCGAATGTTGTTGTGGCGCGCCAGCTCCGTACGAAAAGTGCCTGCGCTCGGTCATGCTGCGTTGAAAAGCGGCTCGGAATGCTCATTTACGACCAGTAAACTCCGCTTCCTCGCCGCTTTTCGCGGGGCCGCCTAGGCCTTGCCTGACCTTCGCTCGGCTGACTTTTCGTACAGGCTGTAGGGCGATGTCCTGATCCTAGGCGCCCACCGGGCACCCGGCAACCGAGGAATTCGCACGCTGTTGTGCTGTTCGCTCACTCCGAAACTGCTGTAGAGTCAGTTCCAACGCCCAGCCAGTGAGCCTGCCGCACATGCGTCGCAAGATCCCCAGCACCGCCGCGCTGGTCGCCTTCGAGTCGGCGGCGCGCCACCAGAGCTTCACCAAGGCCGCCGAGGAGCTGGCGCTGACCCAGAGCGCGGTGTGCCGGCAGATCGCCGCACTGGAGGCGTTCCTCGGCGTCGAGCTGTTCCGCCGCACCCGCCGCGGCGTGCGCCTGACCGAGGAGGGCCTGTCCTACGGCCGGCGCATCGCCGCCCAGCTCGACGCGGTGGAGCGCGACACCCTGGCGGTGATGGGCCAGCAGGGCAGCACCAGCCTGGAGCTGGCGGTGGTGCCGACCTTCGCCACCCAGTGGCTGCTGCCGCGCCTCAAGGACTTCCAGCGTCTGCACCCCGAGGTCACCGTCAACCTGACCAACCGCACCCGGCCGTTCCTGTTCGCCGACACCGAGTTCGACGCCGCGCTGTACTTCGGCGACGCCGACTGGCCGGGCACCGCCGCCGACTTCCTGATGCGCGAGAACCCGGTGCCGGTGTGCAGCCCCGAGCTGGTCGCTCCGCACACCAGCCTGGATGCCCGGGCGATCGCCGCCCTGCCGCTGTTGCAGCAGAGCACCCGGCCCTACGCCTGGCGCCAGTGGTTCGGCTCGCTCGGCCTGCAGATCGAGGGCGACCTGCGCGGGCCGCGCTACGAGCTGTTCTCCATGCTCGCCCAGGCCGCCATGCACGGCATGGGCGTGGCGCTGATCCCGCCGCTGCTGATCCAGCGCGAGCTGGCCGAGGGCCGGCTGATCGTGCCGCTCGAGCACGCCTACCTGAGCGACAAGGCCTACTACCTGATCGTCCCCGAGCGAAAGGTCGAGTCGGCGGCGCTGCGCGCCTTCCGCGACTGGCTGCTCGCGCAGGCGCAGGCCTACCGCCGTGAACACGGCCTGGAGTGAAGATGCCTAGCCTGTCCTCGCGCCAGCGCGTCGTCCTCGTCCTGCTGCTGATCCTCGCCGGCCTGGGCGTCAGCGTCTGGCTGGCCGGGCGCGCCGCGGAAAGCCGCCAGTGGCACGCGCGCAGCGTCGAGGCGCGCGGCCAGCTGGAGCTGTACGCGCAGTCGCTGCGCATCCTGGTCGAGCGTTACCGCGCCGTGCCGGCGATCGTCGCCCACGACAGTGAGGTGCTCGCCACCCTGCGCGCCGGCGCCGATGCCGAGCGCCGCCAGCAGCTCAACCGGCGCCTGCAGCGCCTCAACGCCGAGGCCGGCTCGGCGATGCTCTACGTCCTCGACGCCCGCGGCGAGACCATCGCCGCCAGCAACTGGGACGAGCCGACCAGCTTCGTCGGCAACAACTACGCCTTCCGCCCCTACTTCCAGGACGCCCTGCGCCACGGCAGCGGCCGCTACTTCGCGGTCGGCGTGACCACCGGGGTGCCCGGCTACTTCCTCTCCTGGCTGGTGCGCGACGACGACGGCACGCCGCACGGCGTGGTGGTTCTCAAGCTGGAGATGGAGGAGCTGCAGCGCGGCTGGGTCGGCCAGCCGGGCACCCTGCTGGTCACCGACCGTCACGGCGTGGTGATCCTCGCCAATCGCCCGCACTGGCGCTTCCGCCACCTGCAGGGCGATGCCGCCGCGCCAGCGCTGCAGCCGGCGGACGCCCGCAAGTACGCCGGCGAGCACCTGCAGCCGCTGTTCCTGCAGCCGCTGCGGCGCTTCGACGAGCAGGCCGGGTTGCAGCGCGTCGACGGCCCGGACGGCCGCCGCGACTACCTGTGGCTGCGTCACGCGCTGGTCGAGGACGACTGGACCCTGCACCTGCTGCACGAGGCCGGCGCGGCGGACGCCGCGGTGCGCAGCGCCGGCCTGGCCGCCGGCGGCGCCTGGCTGGCGCTGGCCTTCCTGCTGCTGTTCCTCGTCCAGCGCCACAACAACCGGCGCCTGCGCCAGCGCTCGCGCGCCGAGCTGGAGCGCCTGGTCGAGGCGCGCACCGCCGAGCTGCGCCAGGCCCAGGACGAGCTGGTGCAAGCGGCGAAGATGGCCGCGCTGGGGCAGATGTCCGCCGCCATGGCCCACGAGATCAACCAGCCGCTGACCGCCATGCGCATGCAGCTCGGCAGCCTCGGCCTGCTGCTGGCGCGCAACGACGCGCAGGCCGTGCAGACCTGTCTGGCGCGCATCGACGGCCTGCTGACCCGCATGGCCGCGCTCACCGGCCACCTGAAGACCTTCGCCCGCAACAGCCCCGGCGGCCTGCGCGAGCGCCTGCAGCCGGACAGCGTGGTCGACCACGCCCTGCTGCTGCTCGAGCCGCGCATCCGCCAGGACGGCGTGCTGGTGCTGCGCCAGCGCAATGCCGAGGCCTGGGTCGAGGGCGACGCCATCCGTCTCGAGCAGGTGCTGGTCAACCTGCTGCACAATGCCCTCGACGCCATGGTGGACAAGGACGTGCGCGAGCTGCGCATCGACCTGCGCCGCGACGGCGCCGACTGGCTGCTGAGCGTGGCCGACAGCGGCGGCGGAATCCCGGCCGAGGCGCTGGCGCGGGTGTTCGAGCCGTTCTTCACCACCAAGCCGGTGGGCGATGGCCTGGGCCTCGGCCTTGCCGTGTCCTACGGCATCGTCCGCGAGCTGGGCGGCCAGCTCGAAGCGCGCAACGCTGGCGACGGCGCGCTGTTCAGCCTGCGCCTGCCGGCCGTGGCGGCGCCGGGTACACTGCCGGCAGCGCAGCAGGAGTGAACATGCAACCGATCATCTTCATCGACGACGAGGCGCCGATCCGCGAGGCGGTGCAGCAGTGGCTGGAGCTGTCCGGGCTCAGCGTGCGCACCTGCGCGCGCGCCGAGGAGGCGCTGGCGCTGCTCGACGCCGACTTCCCCGGCGTGGTGGTCAGCGACGTGCGCATGCCCGGCATCGACGGCCTGGCGCTGCTGGCGAAGCTGCAGGCGCTCGATCCCGAGCTGCCGGTGATCATGGTCACCGGCCACGGCGACGTGCCCATGGCGGTGGCCGCCATGCAGCAGGGTGCCTACGACTTCATCGAGAAGCCCTTCACCCCCGAGCGCCTGCTCGCCAGCCTGCAGCGGGCCCTCGACAAGCGCCGGCTGGTCGGCGAGAACCGCGCCCTGCGCCGCCAGGTCAGCGAGCGCGGGCGCATCGAGGGCCAGTTGCTCGGCGTGTCGCCGGCGATGGTCGAGCTGCGCCGGCAGATCCTCGAACTGGCGCCCACCGCGGTCAACGTGCTGATCCGCGGCGAGACCGGCAGCGGCAAGGAACGGGTGGCGCGCTGCCTGCACGACTTCGGCCCGCGCGCGAAGCAGGCCTTCGTCGCCCTCAACTGCGCGGCGATCCCCGAGGCGCTGTTCGAGAGCGAGCTGTTCGGCCACGAGAGCGGCGCCTTCACCGGCGCCCAGGGCAAGCGCATCGGCCGCATCGAGCACGCCGACGGCGGCAGCCTGTTCCTCGACGAGGTGGAGAGCCTGCCGCTGGCCCAGCAGGCCAAGCTGCTGCGCGTGCTGCAGGAGAAGAGCCTGGAGCGCCTCGGCTCCAACCGCAGCATCGCCGTCGACCTGCGGGTGATCGGCGCGGTCAAGCCCGACCTCGCCGCCGAGGTGCGCGCCGGGCGCTTCCGCGAGGACCTCTACTACCGCCTCAACGTCGCCGAACTGCAGATCCCGCCGCTGCGCCAGCGGCGCGAGGACATCCCCCTCTTGTTCGAGCACTTCGCCCGCGAGGCCGCTGCCCGCCACGGCCGCGAGCCGCGCCCGCTGTCCGCCGCCGATCTGGCGCGCCTGCTGACCCACGACTGGCCGGGCAACGTGCGCGAACTGGCCAATGCCGCCGAACGCCACGTCCTCGGCCTCGGCCGCGCCCCGGCGACCCCTGCCGCCGGCCCGTCGCTGGCCGAACAGCTCGACGCCTTCGAGGCCCAGTGCCTGCGCCAGGCCCTGCAGCAGTGCCGCGGCAACATCGTCGAGGTGATGGCCCTGCTGCAGCTGCCGCGGAGGACGCTGAACGAGAAGATGCAGCGGCATGGGATCAGTCGGGGGGAGTTCGTCAGGGATAGTGAAAACTGAACGAAGCGCCCGATAGCACCTATGGGGGTTTGCCGGCAAGCGAGCTAACCCTTCACGAGCCTGGGTGGCATCCCGGAGCCTTCCAGCGGAACTCCCGAGGTTCATGATTGGGTGAGGGTGCCCTGGGCCAGCTCCGCTGGGTGACTCACCGGTCCGTGATCGATACTCCCACCAGGTTGCGCCTCAGCTTTCCGTATCGACGTACTTCGCCATGATCGCCCGGACATCTTCGGTTCGCGCGAGCAGGGCCTGTACGCACGTGCGGTCGAGCTTGCCTTGTTCGACCAGGCTGCGCAGTTCGCCAAAGGCATCCTCCACGGGCCACTCCGGCTTGTAGGGCCGCTTGGCTGTCAGGGCGTCGAAGATGTCCGCGACGGCCACGATGCGCGCCTCAAGGGCGATCTGCTCGCCACGCAGGCCGCGCGGATAGCCCGAGCCGTCGAGCATTTCGTGATGGCAGAGCACGATGTTGCGCAGTAGCCGCGAGTCCGGGAGGGCGTTCAGGCCGTTCTTGCCCATCATGCGCTCGATGATCTCCATGCCCTTCTGCACATGGGTTTCCATGATCGCGCGCTCGCTGTCATCCAGCTTGCCGGGCTTCTGCAGAACCCGGTCGGGGATGCCGATCTTGCCGATGTCGTGCAGCGGGGCGAAGAGGTAGACGTTCTCGACGAACTCGTCGTCCAGTCCGTAGCGTGGAGCGACTTCCTGGGCGATCAGGCGGGAGAAGCGGGCCATGCGCTCCAGATGGGCGCCTGTTTCGAAGTCGCGGAACTTGGTGAGCTGGCTGGCGACCCGAGCGCTCTCGATGGTCATCTTCACCGCGGAGATTTCATTGCTGATCGACATGCCGATCAGGCTGGAGTACAGCGCCAGATCACGCTGCACCGGCGCCGTGAAGGCGGCAGGCTGCAGGGCGTCGAAGAACACGAAGCCGAGAAGCCCATTGGCATCGTAGATCGGCACGGTGAACGACGAATGATAGCCCTGCTCGCGGAGCCATTGTGAATGGGCCGTATTGGAGTCGAGGATCGTGGAAAGCTCGTCGAGCACCCGGAAGTCGCCGGTCTGCGCCAGCTCCTGGAGGGAGCGACTGGCGGAGAGGCGATATTCGTAGCCGCTGATAGTGTGGCCGCTGCGCGTGCTGTTGATGAAGGTCCTGAGGGTGTCCTCGCCGGCGTCGTACAGCGCGCAGGCGATGCGGTCCACACAGGGCACGCTGGCGAGCAGTCGGCTGTGCAGGGTCGCCAGGCGCGTGGTGAGCGTTTCGGAGTTTTCTACCAGCTTGCGGACCGGGCTGTTCATGGGGGATGGGAACCGTCGGCGATGTGCTCTTTGGCCGGCATCTTTCCACGATGCCGCGGCTGATGCCATCCGTCATCGCGTTGGTCGCGCGCCAGCCTCCATGGCTGCTGCCGGCCTGTGCGGCGAGCATCGGCGGACTCTTGCTCGCGAGGGTATCGGCATCGGCAAGAATCCGCCTATTCATTCCCCCCGTCTAGTCAGACAGCCCCATTCCAGAGCCATCCGCCCATCTGGCACGCCGCCTGCTAAGTGAGCTCACCCGGCCGGAGCGCCCCTCGCCCGTCCGGACGAATCCAAGAACAAGCACAACAAAGACGGAGAAACGCCATGACCCTGAGCAAACGCCTCGGCCTGTTCGCCGCTGCCGCCGCCCTGACTGCCAGCACCGCCAGCTTCGCCGCGCCGACCTTCATCAACGTCCTCACCGGCGGCACCAGCGGGGTGTACTACCCGGTGGGCGTGGCGCTGTCGCAGGTGTACAGCACCGGCATCGACGGCTCGAAGACCTCGGTGCAGGCGACCAAGGCCTCGGTTGAGAACCTCAACCTGCTGCAGGCCGGCCGCGGCGAGCTGGGCTTCTCGCTGGCCGACTCGGTGGACGACGCCTGGAAGGGCGTCGCGGACGCCGGCTTCAAGGAGCCGCTGACCCGCCTGCGCGCCATCGCCGGCACCTACCCGAACTACATCCAGATCGTCGCCAGCGCCGAATCGGGGATCAAGACCCTGGCGGACCTCAAGGGCAAGCGCATCTCGGTCGGTGCCGCCAAGTCCGGCACCGAGCTGAACGCGCGGGCCATCTTCAAGGCCGCCGGGCTGTCCTACGAGGACATGGGCAAGGTCGAGTTCCTGCCCTTCGCCGAGTCGGTGGAGCTGATCAAGAACCGCCAGCTGGACGCCACCCTGCAGTCCTCGGGCCTCGGCATGGCGGCGATCCGCGACCTGTCGTCGGTGATGCCGCTGAACTTCATCGGTGTGCCGGCGGAGGTGGTGGCGAAGATCGGCAGCCCGGCCTATCAGGCCAGGATGATTCCGGCCGGCACCTACGACGGGCAGAGCGAGGACGTGCCGACCGTGGCGATCACCAACATCCTGGTCACCCATGAGAAGGTCTCCGACGAGGTGGCCTACCAGATGACCAAGCTGATGTTCGACAACCTCGGCCGTCTGGCCTCCTCGCACTCGGCGGCCAAGGACATCCAGCTGCAGACCGCCACCGAGAACCTGCCGATCCCGCTGCACCCGGGCGCCGAGCGCTTCTACAAGGAAGTCGGCGTGCTCAAGTAAGACGCCGAGCCGGTCGGGGCGCCGCCTGCGGCGCTCCGACGGTGCATGGCCGCGGACGCTGCGCCGCGGCCTGCCCACAGAGGTGCCAGCAAAGCCAGCGTGCACGCGCACGGCAGGTTTTGTTGGCGGCTCTCGTCCCTTCCGATTTCCCGCTCCGAGGTATCCCATGAGCGAAAGCCAAGGCATGTCCGCCAGCCCGAGCCAGTGGCCGCGGGCGCTGTTCACCGTCGCCCTGCTGTTCTCCATCTACCAGATCGTCACCGCCGCCTTCCATCCGGTGTCCAGCCAGGTGCTGCGTGCCGGCCACGTCGGCTTCCTGCTGCTGCTGGTATTCCTCTGCTATCCGGCGCGCGGCAGCGCGCGGCCGTTCCAGCCGCTGGCCTGGCTGCTCGGCCTGGCCGGCATGGCCACCTTCGCCTACCAGTGGCTGTTCGAGGCCGACCTGATCCAGCGCTCCGGCGAGCTGATCGGCGCCGACATGGCGGTCGGCGTGCTGCTGATCGTCCTGGTGTTCGAGGCGGCGCGGCGGGTGATGGGCATCGCCCTGCCGATCATCTGCCTGCTGTTCCTCGCCTACGGGCTGTTCGGCGAGTACCTGCCGGGCGACCTGGCGCACCGCG
Organism: Pseudomonas oryzae; assembly: GCF_900104805.1. Classification (NCBI taxonomy): domain Bacteria; kingdom Pseudomonadati; phylum Pseudomonadota; class Gammaproteobacteria; order Pseudomonadales; family Pseudomonadaceae; genus Pseudomonas; species Pseudomonas oryzae. The sequence continues at coordinate 3,854,600 of NZ_LT629751.1, forward strand.
GCTACGGCGTCGACCAGATCGTCAACCAGCTGGCCTTCGGCACCGAGGGCCTGTACGGCACGCCGACCTACGTGTCGGCCACCTACATCTTCCTGTTCATCCTGTTCGGCGCCTTCCTCGAGCAGGCCGGGATGATCAAGCTGTTCACCGACTTCGCCCTCGGCCTGTTCGGCCACAAGCTCGGCGGCCCGGCCAAGGTGTCGGTGGTGTCCTCGGCGCTGATGGGCACCATCACCGGCTCCGGGGTGGCCAACGTGGTGACCACCGGGCAGTTCACCATCCCGCTGATGAAGCGTTTCGGCTATCGCCCGGCGTTCGCCGGCGCGGTGGAGGCGACCGCCAGCATGGGCAGCCAGATCATGCCGCCGGTGATGGGCGCGGTGGCCTTCATCATGGCCGAGACCATCAACGTGCCCTACGTCGAGGTGGCCAAGGCGGCGCTGCTGCCGGCGCTGCTGTACTTCGGCTCGGTGTTCTGGATGGTCCATCTGGAGGCCAAGCGCGCCGACCTGCGCGGCCTGCCGAAGAGCGAGTGCCCGAACGCCTGGGCGGCGGTGAAGGAGCGCTGGTTCCTGCTGATCCCGCTGGTGGTGCTGGTCTGCCTGCTGTTCGCCGGGCGCACGCCGATGTTCTCCGGCACCGTGGGCCTGGCGCTGACCGCGATCGTCATCCTCGGTTCGGCGATCATCCTCAGGGTGTCCTCATGGGGCCTGCGCATGGCCTTCTGGATCGCCTTGGGCGTGCTCTGCGCCGGCTTCTTCAGCCTCGGCATCGGCGTGGTGTTCGGCGTGATCGGCCTGCTGGTGGCGGTGTGCTGGTTCATCAAGGGCGGCCGCGACACTCTGACCCTGTGCCTGCACGCGCTGGTCGAGGGCGCCCGCCATGCGGTGCCGGTGGGCATCGCCTGCACCCTGGTCGGGGTGATCATCGGCGTGGTGTCGCTGACCGGCATCGCCACCACCTTCGCCGGCTACATCCTCGCCATCGGCCAGGACAACCTGTTCCTCTCGCTGCTGCTGACCATGCTCACCTGCCTGGTGCTGGGCATGGGCATCCCGACCATCCCCAACTACATCATCACCAGCGCCATCGCCGCGCCGGCGCTGCTGGAGCTGGGCGTGCCGCTGATCGTCTCGCACATGTTCGTCTTCTACTTCGGGCTGATGGCCGACCTCACCCCGCCGGTGGCGCTGGCCGCCTTCGCCGCGGCGCCGATCGCCCGCGAGAGCGGCTTCAAGATCAGCCTGTGGGCGGTGCGCATCGCCGCGGCCGGCTTCGTGGTGCCGTTCATGGCGGTCTACGATCCGGCGCTGATGCTGCAGGGCGACAGCTGGGCGGCGATCGCCTACATGCTGTTCAAGGCGGCGCTGGCGATCGCCCTGTGGGGCGCGGCCTTCACCGGCCACCTGCAGCGCGACCTGTCCGCCTGGGAGCGCCTGCTGGCGTTCGCCGCCGGCGTGGCGCTGATCCTCGCCCTGCCGCTCAGCGACGAACTGGGCTTCGCCCTCGGCGGCCTGTTCCTCGCCCAGCACTACTGGCGCGCGCGCCGTGCCCCGGCGGTGGCGGCGTGATCGGCCTGTGCCTGGGGTTGGCCGGCGCGGTGTGGGCGAGCCTGCCCGTGTCGGCCTTCACCCTCGCCTGGACCCACACCATCGAGAAGGTGCGCTGGGAGGAGGACTACCGCGTCACGCCCGAGGGCCTGGTCCTCGGCGAGGCGCGGGTGCGTGGCAACGGCGCCGGCATGGAGATCCCCGACGGCGCCGTGCTGCAGGGTGGCAGCTGGCACTACCGCCGCCAGTTGCCGCCGCTGCAGCCGTTGCGCGTCGGCCGCACGCCCGAGGCCGGCGACTACCAGCTGTGCTTCGCCGGCGCCTGCCAGCCGCTCAGCGAATGGCTCGGCCCGCCGACGGCGGAGCGTCCGGCGCTGGAGCTGTGGAGTTGTGCGCCGCCTGCGCCTGCCGCCTGAAGCCGACCCCCCGGGCGACGCCAGTCCCCGGGGGGTTTCCGTGCTGCGCGCGACGGGGTGCATCTCATTTCTGATACTTAATCTCGAATAAGATATTTTCTCATTTGCCTTGACGGATGTGCTGTCCCGGTGAAATCATTTTTGAGAATCGTTCGCATCGGTGGTCGCGCCGCCCACCGCCTGCCTCTCAAAGACCTCCGGAGCCCTTCCCGTGACCTTCCGCAAGACCGCCCTGGCCCTCGCCTGCGCCCTGCACGCCGGCCTGTTGTCCGTCGCCCACGCTGTCGCGGCGGACGACGCCCTGCAGCTCGACGCCTCGACCATCGTCGGCCAGGCTGACGACGCCGCCGCCGAACGCGACTCCTATCAGGCCAAGCCGAGCAGCGCCGCCACCAGGCTGGAGCTGACCCCGCGGCAGACCCCGCAGTCGGTTTCGACCATCAGCCGCGCCCAGCTCGACGACTTCAGGCTGACCAGCGTCAACGGCGCGCTCAAGCACACCCCGGGCATCGCCGTCGAGGAAGTGGAGACCGACCGCACCTACTTCACCGCGCGCGGCTTCGACATCACCAACTTCCAGTACGACGGCATCGGCGCCCCGTTCGTCTACGGCAACCTCGACGGCAGCATTGACACCGCGCCCTTCGAGCGCATCGAGGTGGTGCGCGGCGCCAACGGCCTGATGTCCGGCACCGGCAACCCCTCGGCGACCGTCAACTTCGTGCGCAAGCGGCCGACCGCCACGCCGCAGGCACGCATCGACCTGACCGCCGGCTCCTGGGACCAGCGGCGCATCGACACCGACGTCTCCGGGCCGCTCAGCGAGTCCGGCAACCTCCGCGGCCGGCTGGTCTATGCCCACGAGGACAAGAACTCCTACCTGGACCGCTACTCGCGGGAGAAGAACCTGTTCCACGGCGTGCTCGAGGCCGACCTCGCCGCCGGCACCACCCTGAGCCTGGGCCACACCCTGCAGAAGACCGCCGCCGACAGTCCGATGTGGGGCGCCCTGCCGCTGTACTTCCGCGACGGCTCGGCCACCGACTTCTCGCGCTCGACCAGCACCGCCGCCGACTGGGCGTTCTGGGACAACCAGGAAAGCCGCACCTTCGTCGAGCTGGAGCACGACCTGGGCAACGGCTGGCAGGCCAGGGGCGTGCTGACCCGGGTGGAGAAGGAGGGCGACGCGCGGCTGTTCTACGTCTACGGCACCCCGGACGCCGCCAGTGGCCTCGGCCTGTTCAGCTATCCGTCGCTGTACCAGGACAAAAACACCCAGTGGCTGGCCGACCTCTACGTCAGCGGGCCGTTCGCCCTGCTCGGCCGCGAGCACGAACTGGTCGCCGGGGTGAACGGCTCGAAGTCCGAACTCGACGACGTCTCCCACTACGGCCGGGGCATCGGCACGCCGCTGCCGCCGCTGCAGGACTGGCGCGGCGACTACCCGCTGCCGGCCTTCGACGCCGCGGTCGCCGGCAGCGCCTTCGACGACCGGCAGAAGAGCGTCTATGCCGCCAGCCGCCTGAGCCTGGCCGACCCGCTGACCCTGATCGCCGGTGCGCGCGCCACCTGGGTGGACAGCGAGGGCGAGAGCTACGGCCGCGCCCGCGCGCGCTCCGACGACGCGCTCACGCCCTACGCCGGCCTGGTCTACGACCTGACCGAACAGTACTCGGTCTACGCCAGCTACACCGAGATCTTCGACCCGCAGACCCGCCTGGACGCCAGCGGCGCGCGTCTCGATCCGGTCGAGGGGCGCAGCTTCGAGCTGGGCGTCAAGGGCGAGCTGTTCGACGGCCGCCTCAACGTCGCCGCCGCCACCTTCAAGACCTACCAGGACAACATGGCCGAGTCGGCCGGCTTCGTCGGCGGCCGGCAGGTCTACGCGGGCGTCGACTATCTGAGCGAGGGCTACGAGCTGGAGCTGTCCGGCGAGCTGCTGCCCGGCCTGCAGGCCAGCGCCGGCTACACCTTCGTCGACGTGCAGGACGCCGAGCACCGCCACGCCAAGACCTACGCGCCCAAGCACCTGCTGCGCGCCGCCACCACCTACCGCCTGGCGCAGCTGCCGCAGCTCAAGGTGGGCGCCAATCTCAGCTGGCAGGACGCCATCCACCGCGACGTCACGCTGGCCGATGGCAGCGCCGGCAAGATCGAGCAGGACGCCTACGCGCTGGTCGGCCTGATGGCCAGCTACGACATCGACCCGAACTGGAGCGTGGCCGCCAACCTCGACAACCTCACCGACGAGAAGTACATCAGCAGCCTGTACTGGGAGCAGGGCTACTACGGCGCGCCGCGCAACGCCAGCATGACCGTCAGCTGGAAGTACTGACCGCTTGCACCTCGACCGCCCCGCGCGCCATCCGGCGGGCGGGGCCGGTCATTTTCCCGACCCGGAGTACCGCCCATGCGCCCCCTGCTGGTTTTGCTGCACCGCTGGTGCGGCCTGTTCATCGCCCTGTTCCTGTTCGTCGCCGGCCTCACCGGCGCGCTGATCTCCTGGGATCACGAACTGGACGAGTGGCTCAACCCCCAGCTGTTCGAAGCGCGCAGCAGCGGCCCGGCGCAGGCGCCGCTGGCGCTGGCCGACGCCCTCGAGGCCAGCGACCCGCGCCTGCGCGTTTCCTGGCTGCCGCTGGCCGTCGAGCCCGGCCATGCGCTGGGGGTGAGCGTCGACCCGCGGGTCGATCCGGCCACCGGCAAGGCCTTCGCGCTGGGCTTCAACCAGCTCGCCCTCGACCCGGTCAGCGGTGCGGTGCAGGGCAGCCGCCAGTGGGGCGAGATCTCGCTGAGCCGCGAGAACCTCTTGCCGTTCCTCTACAAGCTGCACTACAGCCTGCACATCCCCGACGGCTTCGGTCTGGAACTGGGCGTGCTGCTGTTCGGCATCGTCGCCATCGTCTGGTGCCTCGACTGCCTGGTCGCCCTCTGGCTGTCCTTCCCCAGCCGCCGCACCTGGCGCAAGTCGTTCGCCTTCCGCTGGCGGCGCGGCGGCTACCCGCTCAATTTCGACCTGCACCGCTCCGGCGGCGTCTGGGTCTGGGCGCTGCTGCTGGTGCTGGCGGTCACCTCGGTGTCGATGAACCTCAACGTGCAGGTGATGCGCCCGCTGGTCGAGCTGTTCTCGCCGCTCTCGCCCAGCCCGTTCGCCAGCCGCACGCCGGTCACCCTCGACGAGCAGCGCGAGCCGGCGCTCGGCCGTGTCGAGATACTGCAGCGCGCCGCGGCCGAGGCGCAGCGCCTGGGGCTCGACCTGCCGGCGGGCGGCATCTTCCACTCCGCCGAATACGACCTCTACGGCGTCGGTTTCTTCACCCTGGAGAACGAGCACGGCGATGGCGGCCTGGGCAATCCCTGGCTGTACCTCGACGCCCAGGACGGCCGCCTGCTCGGCACGCAGATCCCCGGCCGCGGCAGCGCCGGCGACGTGTTCATGCAGGCGCAGTTCCCCCTGCACTCCGGGCGCATCCTCGGCCTGCCGGGGCGCATCCTGGTGTCGTTCATGGGCCTGATGGTGGCCGTGCTGTCGCTGACCGGCATCGTCATCTGGCTGAGGAAGCGCGCGGCGCGACTCCAGCAGGCCCGCGTGGCGCTGGCGGGCCTGCAACGGGTCTGACCGGCGCGGGCGGGCTCAGTCGTCGGCCCGCCGCCAGCGGCTCTCGGCCACCGCGTCGTGGGCGTGCAGGCTCTCGGCGTGCACCACGCGCACGCCGAACGGGCTGGCGCAGCAAGGCGGCGTGCAGGCGCCGCGCGGCGTCCTCGCAGAACATCAGGTTCTGCCCGTTGGCCAGGGCGAAGGCCTGCTCGTCGGCGCGCTTCACCGCGGTCTGCAGGGCGGTGCCCAGCGCCGCCTCGGCGCGCTCGATCAGCTCGACCAGCGGCAGCTCCGCGGCCTCGCGCGCCAGGCTGACCCGCAGCGTGGCGGTCGAGCGCTGGCTGTGCGGGGTGGCCAGGCTGCCGGCGCTGCTGCCCAGCCACTCCAGCACCGCATCCCGCTCCAGTTCGCGGCCGGCGAAGTCGGCGGCGAAGCGCTGCTGGAGCAACTGGCAGGCCAGCGCCGCCGAGCACGGGCAGGTCGACGAGTAGCCGACCGCCACCTCCAGTTCCACCGCCAGGCCAGCGCCGTCCAGGCGCGCCTCGACCGCGAACGGGTAGCCCTTCCAGCCGGCCAGCGGGCTGACCAGCGCCGGCCGCCGCAGCAGCGCCTCGCCACGGATCTCCAGCTGGGCGCGCGCCGACAGCCCGGCGTGGCTGGCGAGGAACTCGTCGAGCAGCCGCGCCAGCAGCGCCGGGGTCAGCTCCTCCTCCTCCAGCGCCGCCAGCGCCAGGTACAGTCGCGACATGTGGATGCCGCGCGCCGCGGCGGCGTCGAGGCTGACCCCGGCACTGACGCGGGCGGCGATACGCTGGCCGTGGAGGACGACCGGCTGGGCGATGCCGGCCATGCCGACCCAGTCCAGCGGCAGGTGGGCGGCGGCGGTTTGCGCGGCGATATCCGGCAGGGTCGAGGCGTTCATCGGCAATCCCTTGATGGTCAGGCGGGAGAAAATGTTATGTTATAACTCAAAATTAACCAAGCAGCGCCGTCTGCCATTCCGAGGTCACCGATGGATTCCCGCCTTCCCGTCACCGTGCTGTCCGGCTTCCTGGGCGCCGGCAAGAGCACCCTGCTCAACCACGTGCTGAAGAACCGCGAGGGTCTCAGGGTCGCGGTGATCGTCAACGACATGAGCGAGGTGAACATCGACGCCGCCGCCGTGCAGCAGGGCGTCAGCCTCAGCCGCGGCGAGGAGAAGCTGGTGGAGATGAGCAACGGCTGCATCTGCTGCACCCTGCGCGAGGACCTGCTCGAGGAGGTCGCCCGCCTGGCCGGCGCGGGGCGCTTCGACTACCTGCTGATCGAGTCGACCGGCATCGCCGAGCCGCTGCCGGTGGCCGAGACCTTCACCTTCCGCGACGAACAGGGGCAGAGCCTGGCCGACCTGGCGCGGCTGGATACCATGGTCACCGTGGTCGACGGGGTGAACTTCCTGCGCGACCTGCACGAAGCCGAGGCGCTCGCCGAGCGCGGCGAGAGTCTCGGCGAGGACGACCAGCGCTCGGTCACCGATCTCTTGATCGATCAGGTGGAGTTCGCCGACGTCATCCTGGTCAGCAAGAGCGACCTGATCTCCAGCGCCGAGCGCGCCGAGCTGCTGGCCATGCTCGCGCGCCTCAACCCGCAGGCCGAGGTGCTGCCGATGGTGATGGGCCAGGTGCCGCTTTCGAAGATCCTGAATACCGGGCGCTTCGACTTCGAGCGCGCCGCCCAGGCGCCGGGCTGGCTGGCCGAGCTGCGCGGCACGCACGTGCCGGAGACCGAGGAATACGGCATCGCCTCCACCGCCTGGCGCGCACGCCGGCCGCTGCATCCGCAACGCTTCTTCGACTTCCTGCACCGCGAGTGGGACAACGGTCGCCTGCTGCGCTCCAAGGGCTGGTTCTGGCTGGCCAGCCGGCCGGCGGAGGCCGGCAGCTGGTCGCAGGCCGGCGGGCTGATGCGCTATGGCTACGCCGGGCGCTGGTGGCACGCGGTGCCGCAGGCGCAGTGGCCGCAGGATGAGGAAAGCCAGGCGGCGATCCTCGCCAATTGGGACGAGACCTGCGGCGACCGCCGCCAGGAGCTGGTGTTCATCGGCCAGCATATCGACTTCGCCCGCCTGCACGCCGAGCTGGACGCCTGCCTGCTGACCGATGCGGAACTGGCCCTCGGCGAGGACGCCTGGCAGGGACTGGAGGATCCGTTCGACGCCTGGCTGGCCGACGCCGAGGAGGCCGCCTGATGCACGCCCTCAAGCTCGTGCCGCCGCCACGCCAGCTGTGTGGCGACGCGCCCGAGGTGCTCGCCGAGGTGCTGCGCGACGGGGTCAACCTGGCGGTCTGGCAGCGCACCCTGCAGCCGGCGGTGGCCGGCTTCGTCGCCGCCCTGCTGGCGCGCGGCACGCCGCTGGCCGAGGCGCTGAGCCTCGAACTGGCCGATGGCGAGCGCGAACCCGAGCTGCGCGGCCTGGCAGGGGAGTTCGTCGCCCTGCCCGGCCATGCCGCGTTCGTCGCCGACGTCGCCTGGCTGCTGCGGGCCTATGCCTGCCTGCTCGATACGCGGCGCGTCGGCCTGCGCCTGCGCGTGCTGGACAGGGCCATGTGCCCGCGCTTCCACGTCGACCGGGTGCCGCTGCGCCTGGTCACCACCTACGCCGGGCCGGGCAGCCAGTGGCTGGCCGAAGGCGCGCTGGCGCGCGCACGGCTCGGCGATCCCGCGGCCGAGCCGCCAGCGCAGGCGATCCGCACGCTGCAGGCCGGCCATGTGGCGCTGCTCAAGGGCGAGCGCTGGGAAGGCAACGAGCACACCGCCATTGTCCATCGCTCGCCGCCGCTGGCCGCTGGCGAGCGGCGCCTGCTGCTCACCCTCGACTGGCTGGAGTGACTCAGGGCGTGCGCCACGCCCCGCCGCTCTGCTGCTCGCAGAACGGCTTGAGGTAGCGGGCGTCGCTGGCCACGCCGTAGTAGTGGATGTTCTGCCGGTAGGCGGCATTGCCGGCCTGGGCGCCGCCGCATACGCCGAAGGCGCCGCTCGGACACTGCTCGACGAACTCGACCCTGACCTCCTGGCCCTTGAGCTGCGGCTTGCAGAAGCCGGTGCGGAACAGCTCGCGGGGGATGCTGACGTTCTCCTGGCAGACCTGCACGGACACCCCCTCGCCCTGGCTGTGCACCACGCAGGCCTCGGCGAGGGCCGGCAGCGGCAGGGCGGCGAGCAGGAAGGGCAGGATCTGGCGCATGGTCGGGCTCCGGTTGGCTGGCGGCGGCTCCGCAGCGGAGCCGGCGCGCAGTTTACCCGCCGCCGCCGGCGCTGGCGCGGGCGGCCATCGCGCTTTGCCGGTAAGCTGGCGCAGATGACGCTCGTGTGCAGTTGTCCACAGACCTGCACAGCTTACCCCCAGGCTTATCCACAGGCGGCCATGCTCAAGCACATCCCCACCCACCTGATCGCCGGCCCGCTGGGCGCCGGCAAGACCACCCTGATCCGCGAGCTGCTGGCGCAGAAGCCGGCCGGCGAGCGCTGGGCGATCCTGATCAACGAGTTCGGCCAGGTCGGCCTGGACGCCGCGCTGCTGACCACCGGCGCCGATGGCATCGCCCTCGGCGAGGTGGCCGGCGGCTGCCTGTGCTGCGTCAACGGCGCGCCCTTCCAGGTCGGCCTCGGCCGCCTGCTGCGCCAGGCGCGGCCCGACCGCCTGCTGATCGAGCCGTCCGGCCTCGGCCACCCGACCGAACTGCTGCGCCAGCTGCACGAGGCGCCGTGGCGCGAGGTGCTCGCCGTACAGCCCGGCGTGGTTGTGCTGGACGCCGCCGCGCTGGCCGCCGGGCGGCCGCTGCCGGCGGCGCAGCAGGCGGCGCTGGACGGCGCCGGGCTGTTGCTGCTGAACAAGAGCGAGGGCCTCGACGCCGCCGCCCGCGCCCGGCTCGCCGCCCGGCTGCCGGCGCGGCCGCTGCGCTGGATCGAGCAGGGTCGTCTGCCGCTGGCCGAGCTGCCGGGCATCGAGGTCCGCGCAGAGGCTGGCGGTGGGCAAGAAAAGTTACCCACAGGTGCTGGCAGTCTGCCAGCGCTGTGGAGCGATCCGACGCAGCCGCTCTGCCAGATCCACGCCGAGGACGGCGGCTGGAGCATCGGCTGGCGCTGGCACCCGAGCCAGCGCTTCGACCGCCAGCAGGTCGCCGCCTGGCTGGCCGTCCTGCCCTGGCGCCGCGCCAAGCTGGTGCTGCACGATGCGGACGACGGCTGGCACAGCGCCAACGCGCTGGACGGCGCGCCGCTCAGCTGGCGTAGCAGCGAGTGGCGCAGGGACTCGCGGCTGGAGCTGATCTTCGCCGCGGAGCAGGACGCCGCGGCGCTGCAGGCGGGGCTGGCGGGGTGTCGGGCACGCTGACGAGGCGATCCGTAGGGTGGACAACGGCGCAGCCTTGTCCACCGGGGCGGGCTGGCGGTAGAAAACCGCTGCGCGGGTTTTCTACCCTGCGAGTCTGATCTTTGCCGCCGAGCAGGATGTCGCGGCGCTGCAGACGGGGCCTGGCGGGGTGTCGGGCGGTCTGAAACGAACCAGGCGCCGACCTTGCGGTGGGCGCCTGGTTCTCCGTCGCGTAGGGTGCGCCGTGCGCACCGGCGCCGTTGCCGTGGCCTGTGGGTGCGCATGGCGCACCCTACGGGCGTTGCTCCGTCCTACTCCGGCTTCTTCAGCTTCGGATTGGGGAAGAACTGCACGGGCTGCACCTTGGGATCGGCCGCCTTGGGCTTCAGCGCGCTGGTGTTGACCCGCGTCGGCAGTTCCTTGGGCACCGAGTTGCCGCGGGCGTCGAGGGTGTCGGCGTAGCCGCAGACCACGCAGTGGCGGTTCGGCGTGCCGTCCTCGTCCCACATCTGGATGGTGTCCATCGCCTCGCAGGCCGGGCACACCGCGCCGGCGATGAAGCGCTTCACCGGCGCCCCCAGGTTGTACTCGCTCATGCCGCCTCCTCGCTCAGGCCGCTGTGACGCAGCAGGGCGTCGATGGAAGGTTCGCGGCCGCGGAAGTCGACGAACAGCTGCATCGCCTCCTGCGAACCGCCGCGGGCGAGGATCGCCTCGCGGAAGGCGCGCCCGGTTTCCGGGTTGAGTACGCCTTCCTCCTCGAACCTGGCGAAGGCATCGGCGGACAGCACCTCGGCCCACTTGTAGCTGTAGTAGCCGGCCGCGTAGCCGCCGGCGAAGATGTGCGCGAAGCTGTTGGCGAAGCGGTTCCAGCGCGGCGGCTGGAATACCGACACCTCGTCGCGGATCGCCTGCAGCACCTCGAGCACGCCGCGGCCGTCGCCGTGGCTGGCGTGCAGCTCGAAGTCGAACAGCGAGAACTCCAGCTGGCGCAGCATCATCAGGCCGGACTGGAAGTTCTTCGCCGCCAGCATCTTGTCCAGCAAATCCTGCGGCAGCGGCTCGCCGCTCTCGAAGTGGCCGGAGATCAGCGCCAGGCCTTCCGGCTCCCAGCACCAGTTCTCCATGAACTGGCTGGGCAGCTCCACCGCGTCCCAGGCCACGCCGTTGATGCCGGACACGCCGGCGTAGTCGACGCGGGTCAGCAGGTGGTGCAGGCCGTGGCCGAACTCGTGGAACAGCGTGGTGACCTCGTCGTGGGTCAGCAGCGCCGGCTTGCCGGGCGCGGCCGCAGTAGCGACTGGCGGAGTGAAGTTGCACACCAGGTTGGCCACCGGGCTGATGCGCTCGCCGGCGGCGTTGCGCCAGTGGTCGCGGGCGCCGTCCATCCAGGCGCCGCCGCGCTTGTTGGCGCGGGCGTAGAGGTCGAAGAAGAAGCGCCCGACCTGCGCGCCGTGCTCGCGGATCTCGAACAGGCGCACGTCCGGGTGCCAGCTGTCGAAGCCGGACAGCTCCTCGATCTGGATGCCGTACAGGCGCTCGACGATGGCGAACAGGCCCGACAGCACCTTGTCGACCGGGAACCACGCGCGCACCTGCTCCTGGGAGATCTCGTAGCGCTGGTGGCGCAGCTTCTCGCTGAAGTAGCCGACGTCCCAGCTGGCCAGATCGCTCACGCCCTGGCTGGCGGCGAAGGCGCGCAGCTCGGCCAGATCCTGCTCGGCGAACGGCTTGCTGCGCACGGCGAGATCCCTGAGGAAGCCGAGCACCTGGTCGGTGGACTCGGCCATCTTGGTGGCCAGGCTCAGCTCGGCGTAGTGCTGGAAGCCGAGCAGCTGGGCCAGTTCCTGGCGCAGGTCGAGGATCTCGGCCATCAGCGGGCCGTTGTCGTGCTGGCCGGCGTTGGGGCCCTGGTCGGAGGCGCGGGTGCTGTAGGCGGTGTAGACCTCCTCGCGCAGCGCGCGGTCGTCGGCGTAGGTCATCACCGCGTAGTAGCTGGGGAACTCCAGAGTCACCAGCCAGCCGTCGAGGCCCTTGGCCTGGGCGGCCTGCTGCATCTGCGCGCGGGCCGACTCCGGCAGGCCGGCCAGCTGCGCCTCGTCGGCGATCTGCCTGGTCCACGCCTGGGTGGCGTCGAGCAGCTGGTTGGAGAACCTGCTGGACAGCTCGGCCAGGCGCATCTGGATGGCGCCGTAGCGCTGCTGCTGCTCGGCCGGCAGGTCGATGCCCGACAGGTGGAAGTCGCGCAGGGTGTGCTGGACGATGGTCCGCTGCGCCACCTCGAAGCCGGCCGCCGCGGGGCTGGCGGCCAGCGCGTGCCAGGCGTCGTAGAGCGCGCGGTTCTGCCCCAGCTCGGTGTAGTAGGCCGACAGCTTGGGCAGGCAGGCCTCGTAGGCGGCGCGCAGCTCGGCGCTGTTGCATACCGCGTTGAGGTGGCTGACCGGGCTCCAGGCGCGGCCCAGGCGGGCGTTCAGCTCGTCGAGGGCGAGCACCAGGCCGTTCCAGTCGGGGCTGGCGCCCTGGCTTTCGAGGATGCGCGCGATGGCGGCGCGGTTGTCGGCGAGGATCTGGTCGACGGCCGGCTCGACGTGTTCCGGGCGGATCGCCGAGTAGGGCGGCAGATCGAAGGCTTGCAGCAGCGGGTTGGTGGCAGTCACGGCGTTTGACCTTGAGTCGAGAGATTCACTGGGTCATGTTAATGAGAATTGCCCGACAACGCAGCTCAGGAGCTCTCTATCGTGTCCATCAGAACCTTCCAGGGCCACCGCCCGCAGCTCGGCGCGCGCGCCTTCGTCGACCCCAGCGCGGTGGTGCTCGGCGACGTGACGCTCGGCGACGACTGCTCGGTGTGGCCGCTGGCGGTGATCCGCGGCGACATGCACCGCATCCGCATCGGCGCGCGCACCAGCATCCAGGACGGCAGCGTGCTGCACATCACCCACGCCGGGCCGTTCAACCCGGACGGCTACCCGCTGGAGATCGGCGACGACGTCACCGTCGGCCACAAGGTGACCCTGCACGGCTGCCGGATCGGCAGCCGCGTGCTGGTCGGCATGGGCGCGATCGTCATGGATGGCGCGGTGGTCGAGGACGAGGTGGTGATCGGCGCCGGCAGCCTGGTGCCGCCGGGCAAGAAGCTGGAGAGCGGCTACCTGTACGTCGGCAGCCCGGTGAAGCAGGCGCGCCCGCTGAACGACAAGGAGCGCGCGTTCTTCGCCTACAGCGCGGCCAACTACGTGAAGCTCAAGGACCAGCACCTGGCCGAGGGCTACCAGGCGGAGTGAGCACGCCCCCGTCAGCACCTGGTGGAAAATCGCTGCGCGAGTTTTCCACCCTACGGGTTGGCCGAGGGCTATGGCGGCTGAGCGAGCCATCGTTCCAGCCGTAGGGTGCGCACGGCGCACCCTACGGCTGGAACCTCAGCGATTGACGTCCACCACCACCCGTCCGCGCACCTTGCCGGCGAGCAGGTCGCCGGCCACCGCGATGGCGTCTTCCAGACCGATGGTGCGGGTGATCGGCGCCAGCAGGCGCTTGTCCAGATCGCGCGCCAGGCGGCTCCAGGCCTCCAGGCGGTCGGCGCGCGGGCGCATCACGCTGTCGATGCCGGCGAGGGTCACCCCGCGCAGGATGAACGGTGCCACCGTGGCGGGGAACTCCATGCCCTGGGCCAGGCCGCAGGCGGCCACGCAGCCGCCGTAGCGGGTGCTGGCGCAGACGTTGGCCAGGGTGTGGCTGCCCACCGAGTCGATCGCCCCGGCCCAGCGCTCGCGGCCCAGCGGGCGGCCCGGCTCGCTGAGGCTGGCGCGCTCGATGAGTTCGGCGGCGCCGAGGCCCTTCAGGTAGTCGGCCTCCTCGGGGCGGCCGGTGGAGGCCACCACCCGGTAGCCGAGGCGCGCCAGCAGGGCGACGGCGAAGCTGCCGACGCCGCCGCTGGCGCCGGTGACCAGCACCTCGCCGCGGTCGGGCGTCACGCCGTGGCGCTCCAGGGCCAGCACGGAGAGCATCGCGGTGTAGCCGGCGGTGCCCACCGCCATCGCCTCGGCGGCGGAGAAGCCTGCGGGCAGCGGGATCAGCCAGTCGCCCTTGAGGCGCGCCAGCTGGGCCAGGCCGCCCCAGTGCGTCTCGCCGACGCCCCAGCCGTTGAGCAGCACGGCGTCGCCGGCCTGGAAGTCGGGGTGACGGCTCTCCTCCACCACGCCGGCCAGGTCGATGCCCGGCACCATGGGGAACTGGCGCACCACCGGGCCCTTGCCGGTGATCGCCAGGGCGTCCTTGTAGTTGAGGGTGCTGTGGCTGACGCGCACGCACACCTCGCCCTCCGGCAGGCGGGTCTCGTCGAGCTCCTGCAGGCTGGCGCGGTAGCCGTGGTCGTCCTTGTCGATCAGGATGGCGCGGAACATGGAATCACACCTCTCTGGTTAATAGACCGGTCGTCTAGAAATGGGCGATAAAAAACTCAGCGTGGCAGCAGGGCGAGGAAGCCGCGGATGAAGGTCGCCAGCGGCGCGTCGCTCTGCACCAGGCGGGCGCGCAGCACGGCGCCTTCCCAGCCGATCCAGAAGAACGCCGCCAGCTCGTCGCAGTCCACCGTCGGCGCCAGGCTGCCGTCCTGCTGGGCGGCGCGCAGGCAGGCGGCCAGGCGCGCCTGCCAGTCGCACAGCACCGCTTCCAGCTGCTCGCGGAAGCCTGCCGGCAGCTGGGTCACCTCCTGGCCGAGGTTGCCGACCAGGCAGCCGCGGCGGAAGCCGTGGCGGGCCATGCCGGCGCGGGCGTCGGCGACGAAAGCCTCCAGGCGCGCCAGCGGCGGCCGCGAGGCGTCGCCCAGCCAGCGCTCCAGCTTGGTGGCGAAGTAGCCGGCGTAGCGCTCCAGCACGGCCAGGCCGAAGGCCTCCTTGCTGGCGAAGTAGTGGTAGAACGAGCCCTTGGGCACGCCAACCTCCCTGAGCACCGTGTCGATGCCGGTGCTGAGGAAGCCCTGCTCGGTGAGCAGGCGCATGCCGGCGTGCAGCAGCGCCTCGCGCGTTTCGCGGTTGTCGCGGTCGAGCTTGGGCGGGCGGCCGCGGCGCGGCTGGAGGGCGGGAGCTGTCATGCGCCGATTATTGGACCGGTCGTCTCGAAAAATCAACCGGCCGGTTTGGCGGCGAACTTCTCCGCGCGCAGCACCTCCACCTCGGCCAGGTAGCAGATCATCGCGAAGTTCGCGTAGTAGCGTTCCTGCAGGTGGCGGGCGATGCGTTCGGCCAGCTCGCGCTCGCAGAGGATCTCGGCGCGGATGTTGCCGGCGGTGTCCCAGTCGGCGCGGCGCAGGCCGTGGGAGCCGCGGCCGCGCACGTCGGACAGGGTCCAGCCGGGCGCGCCGAGCTGTTCCAGGTCGGCGACCAGCTTGTGCTCCAGGGCCGCTTCGCAGATCACGGTGAGCAGGGTGGTGTGGGCCATGTCAGAGTCCCCAGGCGATCAGTTGCTCGGCCAGCGCCAGGTACAGCGGTATGCCGATCAGGATGTTGAACGGGAAGGTGATCCCCAGCGCGGCGGTCAGCGACAGCGAGGGGTTGGCTTCCGGCAGGGCCAGGCGCATGGCCGCCGGTACGGCGATGTAGGAGGCCGAGGCGGCCAGGGTGGCGAGCATCGCCGTGCCGCCCAGCGACAGGCCCATCAGGCGCGCCAGCAGGGCGCCGATCAGCGCGCCGAGCAGCGGCATGCACAGGGCGAAGGCGGCCAGGCGCATGCCGTACTGGCGCAGCGAGCCGAGCTGGCCGGAGGCGATCAGGCCCATCTCCAGCAGGAAGAACGCCAGCACCGGCTTGAACATGCCGGTGTACAGCGGCTCCAGCGGCTTGATCGCTTCCTTGCCGGCCAGCGCGCCGATCACCAGGCCGCCGAGCAGCAGCATGATGCTCTTGCCGAGGAAGATCTCGCGGCCCAGTTCCTTCCAGTGGGTGTCACGGGAGATGCCCTTGGCCAGCAGGATGCCGACCAGGATCGCCGGGATCTCGAGGATCGCCACGAACAGCGGCATGTAGCTCTCGAAGAAGATCTGCCGCGAGGCCAGGTAGGCGACCACCACGGCGAAGGTACCGGCGCTCACCGAGCCGTAGTGCGCCGCCACGCTGGCGGCGTTGATCCGGTCGAAGCGCAGGACGCGCAGCAGGGCGAAGGCCAGCAGCGGCAGGACGATGCCCAGGCCCAGCACCAGTGCCGACTGGCCGAGCAGCGCCGGGCTGGCCTGCTCTGCCAGTTCCACGCCGCCGTGCAGACCGATGGCCAGCAGCAGGATGATGGACAGGGTCTCGTACAGCGCCGGCGGCAGCTTCAGCTCGCTTTTCAGCAGGCCCGCGGTCAGGCCGAAGACGAAGAACAACACCACCGGATCAAGACTCATCTACCCCTCCTCGGGTTTGCGGACAGTTTACGTGCATGGTTGTGGGTACATAGTACAGGTAAAAAAAAGGGGAGCCATTCGGCTCCCCTCAAGGGACTTATTCTCCAATCTCGATGAGTACCTCACCAGGATTGACCCTGTCGCCCTTGACCACATGGATGGCCTTCACGGTGCCGGCGATCGGCGCCTGCACCTCGGTCTCCATCTTCATTGCTTCGGTGATCAGCACCGGCTGGCCGGCCCTGACCACATCACCTTCCTTCACCAGCACGTCGACGATGTTGCCCGGCATGGTGGTGCTGACATCGCCTGGACCGGCACTCTGCTTGCGCTTGCCGCCGGCGGTGCCGCCGACGAAGGCGTTCAGCGGCTCGAACACCACCTCTTCCGGCATGCCGTCGATGGCCAGGTAGAAGTGGCGCTTGCCGTCGGTCTTCACGCTGACCCCGGTGATGTCGACGCGATAGCTCTCGCCGTGCACGTCGACCACGAACTCGGTCGGCACGCCTTCCTGGGCGGCCGGGCGGCCGGCGGCATCCGGCTGCGGCAGCAGGGCTTCCGGCTTGAGGGTGCCGGCGGCGCGCTCCTCGAGGAACTTGCGGCCGATGTCGGGGAACATGGCGAAGGTCAGCACGTCCTCCTCGGACTTGGCCAGGTTGCCGATTTCCTCGCGCAGGCGGGCCATCTCCGGCTTGAGCAGGTCGGCCGGGCGCACGTCGATGACGTCCTCGTGGCCGATGGCCTGGAAGCGCAGCTTCTCGTTGACCTCGCCCGGGGCCTTGCCGTAGCGGCCCTGCAGGTACAGCTTCACCTCGTTGGTGATGGTCTTGTAACGCTCGCCGGCGAGCACGTTGAACACCGCCTGGGTGCCGACGATCTGCGAGGTCGGGGTGACCAGCGGCGGGAAGCCGAGGTCGGCGCGTACCCGCGGGATCTCCTCGAACACCTCGTTGATGCGGTGCAGGGCGCCCTGCTCCTTCAGCTGGTTGGCCAGGTTGGACATCATGCCGCCCGGCACCTGGTTGACCTGCACGCGGGTGTCGACGCCGGTGAACTCGCTCTCGAACTGGTGGTACTTCTTGCGCACGTTGTAGAAGTACAGGCCGATCTCCTGCAGCAGCTCCAGGTCCAGGCCGGTGTCGAACGGGGTGCCGCGCAGCGCGGCGACCATCGACTCGGTGCCCGGGTGGCTGGTACCCCAGGCGAAGCTGGAGATGGCGGTGTCGATGTGGTCGGCGCCGGCCTCGATGGCCTTGAGCTGGCACATGGCGCCCATGCCGGCGGTGTCGTGGGAGTGGACGAACACCGGCAGGTCGATCTCGGCCTTCAGCGCCTGCACCAGCTCGGCGGTGGCGTAGGGGGTGAGCAGGCCGGCCATGTCCTTGATGGCGATCGAGTCGACGCCCTTCTCCTGCATGCGCTTGGCCAGCTCGACGAAGGCGGCGGTGGTGTGCACCGGGCTGGTGGTGTAGGCGATGGTGCCCTGGGCGTGCTTGCCGGCGGCCTTGACCGCCTCGATGGCGGTGCGCAGGTTGCGCACGTCGTTCATCGCATCGAAGATGCGGAACACGTCGATGCCGTTGACCGCCGCCTTGGCGACGAAGGCCTTGACCACGTCGTCGCTGTAGTGGCGGTAGCCGAGCAGGTTCTGGCCGCGCAGCAGCATCTGCAGGCGGGTGTTGGGCAGCGCGGCCTTGAGCTGGCGCAGGCGCTCCCACGGATCTTCCTTGAGGAAGCGCACGCAGGCATCGAAGGTGGCGCCGCCCCAGACTTCCAGCGACCAGTAGCCGACCTGGTCGAGCTTGGCGCAGATCGGCAGCATGTCCTCGAGGCGCATGCGGGTGGCGATCAGCGACTGGTGGGCGTCGCGCAGGATGGTATCGGTGACGGTGATCTTCTTGTTCATCTCAATTCCTCACAGGCCGGCGTGGGCGGCAATGGCGGCGGCGATGGCCAGGGCCAGCTCTTCGGGCTTGCGCTTGACCGAGTAGTTGATCAGTTCCGGATGGGCTTCGACGAAGCTGGTGTTGAACACGCCGCTGCGGAACTCCGGATTGCGGAGGATTTCCTGGTAGTAGGGCGCGGTGGTCTTCACGCCCTGCACGCGCATGTCGTCCAGCGCGCGCAGGCCGCGGTCCAGCGCCTCTTCCCAGGTCAGTGCCCAGACGATCAGCTTCAGGCACATCGAGTCGTAGTACGGCGGAATGGTGTAGCCGGTGTAGATCGCCGTGTCGGTGCGCACGCCGGGGCCGCCGGGCGCGTAGTAGCGGGTGATCTTGCCGAAGCTGGGCAGGAAGTTGTTCTTCGGGTCCTCGGCGTTGATGCGGAACTGGATCGCATAGCCGCGGTGGATGATGTCTTCCTGCTTGACCGACAGCGGCAGGCCCGAGGCGATGCGGATCTGCTCGCGGACGATGTCGATTCCGGTGATTTCCTCGGTGATGGTGTGCTCCACCTGCACCCGGGTGTTCATCTCCATGAAGTACACCTCGCCCTCGGCGAGCAGGAACTCCACGGTGCCGGCGTTCTCGTAGCCGACTGCCTTGGCCGCCTTGACCGCCAGCTCGCCGATGTAGGCGCGCTGCTCGGGGGTCAGCTGTGGGCTGGGGGCGATCTCGATCAGCTTCTGGTTGCGGCGCTGGATCGAGCAGTCGCGCTCGAACAGGTGCACGGTGTTGCCGAAGCTGTCGGCGATGATCTGCGCCTCGATGTGCTTGGGGTTGACGATGCACTTCTCGAGGAACACCTCGGCGCTGCCGAAGGCCTTGGTGGCCTCGGAGATCACCCGCGGGTAGGCCTGTTCCAGCTCTTCCTGCGAGTTGCAGCGGCGGATGCCGCGGCCGCCGCCGCCGGAGGTGGCCTTGAGCATCACCGGGTAGCCGATGCGCTCGGCTTCACGCAGCGCTTCCTCGAGGTCGGCGACGTTGCCTTCGGTGCCGGGGGTGCAGGGTACGCCGGCGGCGATCATCGAGCGGCGCGCCTCGGTCTTGTCGCCCATGCGGCGGATCACCTCGGCGCTCGGGCCGATGAACTTGATCCCGCGCTCGGCGCAGATCTCCGCCAGTTCGGCGTTCTCGGAGAGGAAGCCGTAGCCCGGGTGCAGGGCGTCGCAGCCGGTCTCCACCGCCAGGTTGACCAGCTTGCGCGGGTTCAGGTAGCCGGCCAGCGGCTCGTCGCCGAGGTTGTGCGCCTCGTCGGCGCGCTTGACGTGCAGCGCGTGACGGTCGGCTTCGGAATACACGGCCACCGAGCGGATGCCCATCTCGGCGCAGGCCCGCACGATACGCACGGCGATCTCGCCACGGTTGGCGATGAGGATTTTTCTTATCACGGAGGTCTCCCTCGGCTGGACTGGCTGACCCGGCCGGTCAGGCGGCAGGTGCATTCACCCTAGCGCCGAGGGGTGAATTAAGAAAAATGAATATTTGTTAGGTTGAGCATAAACTACAGCTTATGATCAGGTGGAGGCCCCGGATTTCCTGGGCTGCAGCCGACCGCCAGACCACAGCGAGCCGCTCGTCGCTACATGTTGCACGCGTGCCGTAGGGGGCGCCATGCGCACCGCGAGGGGCGGCAGGTTCGATGGTGCGCGCGGCGCACGCACCCCACGACTGCGGAGCCCCTTCCCATGCGCAAGTCCCTGATGCGTCTTACCCTGCGCCAGCTGCAGGTGTTCCGTGCGGTGTGCGAGACGCGCTCGTACAGTCGCGCCGCCGAGGAGATGGCGCTGACCCAGCCGGCGGTCAGCCTGCAGATCCGCCAGCTCGAGGAGCTGGTCGGCCAGCCGCTGTTCGAGTACGTCGGCAAGAAGCTCTACCTGACCGACGCCGCCGAGGCGCTGCGCCGCGCCGGCGCCGACATCTTCGGCCGCCTGGAGAGCCTCGACATGCAGCTCTCCGACCTGCAGGGCTCGCTGCAGGGCCAGCTCAGCCTGACCGTCGAGTCCAGCGCGCAGTACTTCGTGCCCCACCTGTTCGGCGAATTTCGCCGCGAGCACCCCGAGGTCGGCCTGCAGCTCACCGTCGCCAGCCACGCCCAGGTGCTGCGCCGCCTTGGCGTCAGCCGCGACGAGCTGATGATCCTGTCCCAGGTGCCGACCGGGATGAACCTGGAGTTCAATCCCTTCCTCACCAACCAGATCGTCGCGGTGGCGCCGCCCGGGCATCCGTTGTGCCAGCGCGACACCCTGAACCTGGCGGATCTGACCGCCTGGCCGCTGCTGGTGCGCGAGCCGGGCTCGGGCACCCGCCAGGCCTGCGAGGCGTTCTGCCACGACAAGCGCGCGCACTTCGCCCAGACCCTGCAGCTCGGCTCGCTGGAGGCGCAGCGCGCCGGCGTGCTGGCCGGCCTCGGCCTGGCCCTGCTGCCGCGTCACGCGGTGAGCCTGGAGCTGGCCAGCGGCCGCCTGCGCGAGCTGCCGGTGGTCGAGCTGCCGCTGCAGCACAGCTGGTGCGTGGTGCACCCGCGCGACCGCCGCCTGAGTCCGGTGGCCAGCGCCTTCGTCGAGTTCATCCGCGCCAACCGCGCGGCGATCAACGCGCTCAACCTGCGCCTGTGAACGGCACCGCGCCGTTTCGTAGGGGGCGCCCTGCGCACCCTACGCGCGGGGCTGGCGGCGCGCGGCGTTGCGTAGCGAACGCACGTAATTGATGGCGATCAGCTCGGGAAAATCATGCATTTCCTGATCCAGGCGGCGCTCCTCGTTGTAGCGCTCGATGGCCCGGCGAAAGGCCATGCGGCGCTGGTCTTCCAGCTTGCGGCGGGCCTTGGCGTCCAGCTGTGGGATGGCGGAGTTGGCGTCGACAGCATGGTGGCGGGGCATGGCGTCTCTCCCATCGCGAATGATCCAGGGAGTTCGAGCATGCCGCAGCGGGCGTGACGGCTTGACGGCAGGCGGGTGACGCCGGCGTGACAGGCGCGCCCTCGCCCGGGCGGGCGAGGGGGGAAGAGGGTTCAGGCGCCGCTCGGGCCGTCCTCGGCGGGCTTGGCGGTCTTCGGCGACAGGCGCAGGCTGCGCAGGCTGCGCTTGACGCTCTTCAGGTGGTTGACCAGGTCCGGGCCGCGGGCCATGGCCACGCCCATCGCCAGCACGTCGATCACCACCAGGTGGGCGATGCGCGAGGTCAGCGGGGTGTAGATCTCGGTGTCCTCCTGCACGTCGATGGCCAGGTTGACCGTGGCCAGGTCGGCCAGCGGGGTCTGGCTCGGGCACAGGGTGATCAGCGTGGCGCCGCTCTCGCGCACCAGGTTGGCGGTGGTCAGCAGATCCTTGGAGCGCCCGGACTGCGAGATGCAGATCGCCACGTCGCCGGGCTTCAGGGTCACCGCGCTCATCGCCTGCATGTGCGGGTCGGAGTAGGCGGCGGCGGTCAGCAGCAGGCGGAAGAACTTGTGCTGGGCGTCGGCGGCCACCGCGCCGGAGGCGCCGAAGCCGTAGAACTCGACGCGCGAGGCGTTGGCGATGGCGTTGACCGCGCGCTCCAGCGCCTGCATGTCGAGGTGCTCGCGCACCTCCATCAGGGTGTGCAGGGTGGTGTCGAAGATCTTCAGGCTGAAGTCGGCCAGCGAGTCTTCCTCGTGGATGGCGAACTGGCCGAAGCTGGCGCCGGCGGCCAGGCTCTGCGCCAGCTTCAGCTTGAGATCCTGGAAGCCGGTGCAGCCGATGGCGCGGCAGAAGCGCACGATGGTCGGTTCGCTGACCCCCACCTCGTGGGCGAGATCGGCCATCGAGCTGTGCATGACGGCGGCCGGGTCCTGCAGCACGTAATCGGCGACCTTGAGCTCGGACTTGCGCAGCAGCGAGCGGGACTGGGAGATATGTTGCAACAGATTCACGGTGCGGACTCGGTTATGATCGGCTCAAGCCGGAGGTAGTGACCTTGTAGTTATACTACAAAAACTGCGCCAGCGCCCAGGCAAACCGTGTCGGAGACATCCCGTGCCGTCCTCTTCACCCGTTCTTCCCTGCGACATGCTGGTGTTCGGCGGCACCGGCGACCTGGCCCTGCACAAGCTGCTGCCGGCACTCTATCACCTGCACCGCGAGCAGCGCCTGCCCGCCGACCTGCGCATCCTCGCCCTGGCCCGCTCCGCGCTGGACCGCGACGCCTACCGGGCACTGGCCGAACGGCGCTGCCGGGCGCAGATCGCCCGCGCCGACTTCGACGCCGACACCTGGCAGGGCTTCGCCGCCCGCCTCGACTACTTCGCCATGGACGCCGCGCAGAGCGCCGACTTCGGCCGCCTGGCCCGCCGCCTCGGCGACGCCGGCGCGCGCGCGCGCATCTACTACCTGGCCACCGCACCGCAGCTGTTCGCCCCCATCGCCGCGCACCTGGCCACCGCCGGGCTGGCCGGTGCGCACACGCGCATCGTCCTCGAGAAGCCGATCGGCCACTCGCTGGAGTCGGCGCTGGCGATCACCCAGGCGATCGGCAAGGTGTTCGACGAGTCGCAGGTGTTCCGCATCGACCACTACCTGGGCAAGGAGACGGTGCAGAACCTGATGGCGCTGCGCTTCGCCAACGCGCTGTTCGAGCCAGTGTGGCGCGCCGGGCACATCGACCACGTGCAGATCAGCGTGCTCGAGACCCTCGGCGTGGAGAACCGCGGCGCCTACTACGACCGCGCCGGGGCGATGCGCGACATGCTGCAGAACCACCTGCTGCAGCTGCTCTGCCTGGTGACCATGGAGGCGCCGGTGCGCTTCGACGCCGAGGCGGTGCGCAACGAGAAGGTGAAGATCCTCCAGGCGCTCAAGCCGCTGTCCGGCCTCGACGTGCGCGACAAGACCGTGCGCGGCCAGTACACCAGCGGCCGGATCGGCGGCCAGGAGGTGCCGGCCTACTACTTCGAGAAGCACGTCGACAACGACAGCGACACCGAGACCTTCGTCGCCGTGCAGGCGGAGATCGACAACTGGCGCTGGGCCGGCGTGCCGTTCTACCTGCGCACCGGCAAGCGCCTCAAGCGCAAGTGCTCGGAGATCGTCATCCAGTTCAAGCCGGTGCCGCACCGCCTGTTCCCTGGCGCCAGCGAGCAGGCCAACCGCCTGCTGATCCGCCTGCAGCCGGAGGAGCGCATCAGCCTGCAGCTGATGGCCAAGACCCCCGGCAAGGGCATGACCCTGGAGCCGGTCGAGCTCGACCTCAACCTGGCCACCGCCTTCTCCCGCCAGCGCCGCTGGGACGCCTACGAACGCCTGCTGCTCGACGTGATCGAGGGCGACCCGACCCTGTTCATGCGCAAGGACGAGGTGGACGCCGCCTGGCGCTGGGTCAGTCCGATCCTCGACGGCTGGGGCGAGTATTATCAGAAGCCGCGCCCCTACCCGGCCGGCTCCAGCGGCCCGGAACAGGCGCACAGCCTGCTCGAGCTGGCCGGCCGCGCCTGGCACGACTGAGGGGCCCTCCAACCGGCCGCCCTGGCGGCAGGGAGCGAAGCGATGGAGCACAGCCTGATCCGCGAGCCCTACGCCGAGTTCGCCCTGCTGCTGCTGATCTCGGCGATCGCCGGCGGCATCGCCGTGCGCCTGCGCCAGCCGGTGCTGGTCGCCTACGTCGTGGTCGGCATCCTGGTCGGCCCGGCGGTGTTCGGCGTGGTCCGCGCCCACGACCAGATCGCCCTGCTCGCCGAGGTCGGCGTCACCGTGCTGCTGTTCGTGGTCGGCCTCAAGCTCGACCTGCACCACATCCGCCACATCGGCCCGGTGGCGCTGGCCACCGGCCTCGGCCAGCTGGCCTTCACCACCGTGTTCGGCTTCGTGCTCATCCTGCTGCTCGGCAAGGGCCCGCTGGAGGCGCTCTACGTCGCGGTGGCGCTGACCTTCTCGAGCACCATCATCGTGGTCAAGCTGCTCTCCGACAAGCGCGAGCTGGACGCGCTGCACGGGCGCATCGCGGTGGGCTTCCTGATCGTCCAGGACCTCGCCGTGGTGCTGGCGATGATGGCCATGAGCGCCCTGCGCGGCGCCGGCGAGGCGCAGCTGACCGAGGTCGCCGGCTCGCTGCTGCTGCGCCTGAGCGCCGCCGCGGCGCTGCTGTTCCTGTGCATGCGCTACCTGCTGCCGCCGCTGGTCGACACCATGGCGCGCTCCCTCGAGCTGCTGCTGGTGTTCGCCATCGCCTGGGGCACCGGCCTGGCCGCGCTCGGCGAGTGGGCGGGCTTCAGCAAGGAGGCCGGCGCCTTCCTCGCCGGCTTCTCGCTGGCCTCCACCCGCTACCGCGAGGCGATGAACGCGCGCCTCACCGGCATCCGCGACTTCCTGCTGCTGTTCTTCTTCGTCGACCTGGGCACCCGCCTGGATTTCTCCAGCCTCGGCGGCGAGCTGCTGCCGGCCGCGGTGCTGTCGCTGTTCGTGCTGGTCGGCAATCCGCTGATCGTCATGGCGATCATGGGCTACATGGGCTACCGGCGGCGTACCGGCTTCCTCGCCGGGCTGACCGTGGCGCAGATCAGCGAGTTCTCCATCGTCTTCGTCGCCATGGGCATCAGCCTCGGCCACGTCGGCGTCGAGGCGCTCGGCCTGACCACCCTGGTGGGGCTGGTCACCATCATGGTGTCGACCTACATGATCCTGTTCTCCCAGTCGCTCTACGAGCGTCTGGAACCCTGGCTGCAGCCGTTCGAGCGCAAGCGTCCGTTCCGCGAGCTGGAGGTCGAGCAGCCCGGCCGTGCGGTCGGCCAGCCGGCCATCGTGGTGTTCGGCCTCGGCCGCTACGGCGGCCGCCTGCTGCTGCAACTGCGCCATGCCGGCGTCGAGGTGCTCGGCGTCGACTACGATCCGGAGATCATTCGCCGGCTGAGTCGTCACCACCTGCCGGTACGCTACGGCGACGGCGAGGACCCCGAGTTCCTCGCCTCGCTGCCGTTGCGCCAGGCCGCCTGGGTGGTCACCACCTTCCCGCAGTGGGAGGCCAATCGCGCCTTCCTCGACGCCCTCGACCAGGCCGGCTTCCAGGGCCGGGTCGCCGGCGTGGTGCGCGACGAAGAGCATGGCGCGGCGCTCGACGCCGCCGGTGTGGCGCGCGTGCTCAATCCGTTCAGCGATGCCGCCGATTTCGCCGCCCGCAGCTTCGCGGCCGAACTCGCCGGCGACAAGGAGACCGTCAGATGACCCCGATCCGTACCATCCTCGCCGCTACCGATCTGTCCGTGCCCTCGCGCCACGCCGCCGAGCGCGCCGCGCTGATCGCCCGCGACTGCGCGGCCGCCCTGACCCTGCAGCACGTGGTGCATACCGGTGCGCTGGAGATGCTGCGCCAGCTGTTCGCCGCCGCGCCGGCCGACCTGCATCAGCGCCTGCTCGACGAGGCGCGCGAGGAGTTGCGCGCGCAGGCCGGCGAGCTGCACCTGCGCTTCGCCACCGCAGCCGAGCTGCACCTGTCGGCCGGCGCGGTGGTCGCCGAGATCGCTGCCCAGGCCGATGCCCTCGACGCCGGCCTGCTGGTGCTGGGCGCGCGCGGCGCCAGCCTGGTGCGCGACCTGACCATCGGTTCGACCACCGAGCGTGTGCTGCGCCAGACCGCCCGCCCGCTGCTGGTGGTGCGCCATGCCGTGCATCACGGCTACCGCCGCGTGCTGCTGCCGGTGGACTTCTCGCCGCGTTCGCTCCGGGCCATCCGCATGGCCATGAGCCTGGCGCCGCAGGCCGAGCTGGTCCTGCTGCACAGCTTCGAGGTGCCCTTCGAGGGCCGCCTGCGTCACGCCGGGGTCGGCGAGGACGAACTGGCCCTGCTGCGCGCCCGCGCCCAGCGCGAGGCCGGCGAGCAGATGGCCGAGCTGGTCGCCGCCGCCGGCCTCGAGCCGGACAGCGTGCGCAGCGTGCTGCTGCATGGCGAGGCCGGCGTGCACATCCTCGATCAGGAGCAGCTGCAGGGCTGCGAGCTGATCGCCATCGGCAAGCGCGGCCAGGGACCGGTCGAGGAGCTGCTGCTGGGCAGCGTGACCCGCCATGTGCTGACCCAGGCGCGCGGCGACGTGCTGGTGATCTGAGACGAGCGACGGCGCGCTGCTGCCGTGCCAGGCCATGGACGCCGCCCCGGCAGGCCGGCTATCTTGCGCCTACCCTCAAGGACGACCCCGGCGACGGAGCCCGCCATGCCCTCGATCTACCAGCTCAAGCCCCGCTTCCAGGCCCTGCTGCGCCCCACGGTGCAGCGCCTGCACGCCCGCGGCGTCACCGCCAACCAGGTGACCCTGGCCGCCGCCGGCGTCTCCGTGCTGCTCGGCACGCTGGTCGCCGCCTTCGCCGGCTACCTCTGGCTGTTCGCCCTGATCCCGCTGTGGATGCTGCTGCGCATGGCGCTCAACGCCATCGACGGCATGCTCGCCCGCGAGTTCGCCCAGCAGTCCACCCTCGGCGCCTATCTCAACGAACTGTGCGACGTGATCGCCGACAGCGCGCTGCTGCTGCCCTTCGCCGTGCTGCCAGAGGTGTCGACGCTGTGGGTGGTGCTGGTGACCCTGCTGGCGGTGTTCGTCGAGTACGCCGGGGTGATGGGCCCGCTGGTCGGTGCCGGGCGCCGCTACGACGGCCCCATGGGCAAGAGCGACCGCGCCTTCGTCTTCGGCGTGCTAGGCGCCGGCATCGCCACGGGGTTGCTGCAGCAGGCCTGGCTCGACGGCCTGTTCCTGCTGATCGCCCTGCTGCTGCTGTGGACCCTGGCCAACCGGGTGCACCAGGGCATCGCCGAGGCCGCGCGCCTGGCGCCGCCGGCCTGAACGCCGAATCCATCGCCGCAAGGAGCACGCCGATGAACGACACCCCGATCCCGCCGCCCGGCGAGGACCTGCCGCCACCCCCCCCAGCGCCGCGTCCGTCGAGCGGCCTCGCCCAGCGCCTGCTGGCGCGCGCGATCATCGGCTTCGCCCGCCTGCTCACCGGCGCGCGCAGCCTGTGGCGCGGCTGCCTGCCGGAGGCGCGCCAGCGCATCTACTTCGCCAACCACAGCAGCCACGCCGACTTCGTGCTGCTGTGGTCGTCGCTGCCGCCAGAACTGCGCGCGCGCACCCGCCCGGTGGCCGGCGCCGACTACTGGCTGCGCGACGCCGTGCGCCGCTTCCTGATCCACCGGGTATTCCACGGCGTGCTGGTCGACCGCGAGCGCCAGGGCGCGCAGCACAACCCGCTCGAGCCGCTGCTCGCCGCGCTGCACGCCGGCGACTCGCTGATCCTGTTTCCCGAGGGCACGCGCAACCTGACCGAGCAGCTGCTGCCGTTCAAGAGCGGCATCTACCGCCTGGCCCGGGCCTGCCCGCAGGTCGAACTGGTGCCGGTGTGGATCGCCAACCTCAACCGGGTGATGCCCAAGGGCCGCGTGCTGCCGCTGCCGCTGCTGTGCACGGTGACCTTCGGCGCCCCGCTGAGCCTCGCGGACGACGAGGGTAAGGAGGCCTTCCTCGCCCGTGCTCGCGACGCCCTGCTCGAACTGGCTGCGGAGGCCGACTGACATGGACCGTGACACCCTCGCCCTGTTCGCCGGCATCGGCGCCCTGCTGGCGCTGGCCTCGCTGATCGGCTTCGTCCTCAAGTGGCGCAGCCGCGGCGCCGCCAGCCCGGTGATCGACAACCTCAACGCGCGGATCAACGCCTGGTGGGTGATGGTCGCGGTGCTCGGCACGGCCTTCTGGCTCGGCCAGGGCGCGGTGATCGGCCTGTTCGCCGCCATCTCCTTCTGCGCCCTGCGCGAGTTCATCACCCTCGCGCCGACCCGTGGTGGCGACTACCCGGCGCTGGTGGCGGCCTTCTACCTGGTGCTGCCGGTGCAGTACCTGCTGATCGCCGCCGACTGGTACGGGCTGTTCTCGATCTTCATCCCGGTCTACGTGTTCCTCCTGCTGCCGATCCTCGCCTCGCTGGGCGGCGACACCACCGGCTTCCTCGAGCGCGCGGCCAAGGTGCAGTGGGGGATGATGATCGCGGTGTTCTGCATCTCCCACGTGCCGGCGCTGCTGACCCTCGACATCCCCGGCTTCGCGGGGCGCAACCTGCTGCTGATCGCCTGGCTGGTGCTGGTGGTGCAGCTTTCCGACGTGCTGCAGTACGTGTGCGGCAAGCTCTTCGGCAAGCGCAAGATCGCCCCGCGGCTGTCGCCGTCGAAGACCGTGGAAGGCTTCGCCGGCGGCGTGGCGCTGGCCAGCCTGGTCGGCGCCAGCCTGTTCTGGATCACCCCGTTCGGCTTCTGGCAGGCGCTGGGCATGGCCTTCGTCGTCACCCTGCTCGGCTTCTTCGGCGGCCTGGTGATGTCGGCGATCAAGCGCGACCGCGGGGTGAAGGACTGGGGCCACATGATCGAGGGTCACGGCGGCATGCTCGACCGGCTGGATTCGGTGTGCTTCGCCGCGCCGATCTTCTTCCATGTGCTGCGCTACGGCTGGACCTGAGCGGCGCCCCGTGGCCTGCGCACCATCCGGGCGCGGCGGGATTCGCGGTGCGCAGGGCGCACCCTACGGACGGTGCGGCGACGAGTGCCACGTGGGCCGGGCGCTGATGTAGGGTGCGCCGTGCGCACCACCCGGGCGCAACGGGATTCGCGGTGCACAGGGCGCACCCTGCGGACGGTGCGGCGACGAGTGCCACGTGGGCCGGGCGCTGATGTGGGGTGCGCCGTGCGCACCACTTGGGCGCACCCTAGGCTGGGCGTCCGTCGCCGATTGCCTCAGAACTCCAGGCAGATCTTGCCGAAGTGCTGGTTGCTTTCCTGGTAGCGGAACGCCGCGACGATCTCCTCGAGGGCGAAGCGGCGGTCGATCACCGGGCGCAGGCCGTTGGCGTCGATGGCGCGGATCATCGCCTGCTGCTGGGCGCGGCTGCCGACCAGCACGCCCTGCAGGCGCAGCTGCTTGAGCAGCGCCGGCACCAGCGGCAGCTCGCCGGCCACGCCGCTGAGGATGCCGATCACCGCGATGTGCCCGCCGACCCGCGCGGCGGCCATCGACTGCACCAGGGTCGCCGGGCCGCCGACCTCGATGACGTGGTCGACGCCGCGCCCGCCGCTCAGCTCGCGGGCGGTCTCGCCCCAGGCCGGATTCTCGCGGTAGTTGATCACATGGTCGGCGCCCATGGCCTTGAGGCGCTCGAGCTTGGAGGCGCTGGACGAGGTGGCGATCACCGTGGCGCCGGCCAGCTTGGCGAACTGCAGGGCGAAGATCGACACGCCGCCGGTGCCCTGCACCAGCACGCTGTCGCCGGCCTTCAGCCCACCGTCGACCATCAGCGCGCGCCAGGCGGTGAGGCCGGCGGTGGTCAGGGTGGCCGCCTCGGCATGGCTCCAGCCGCGCGGCGCGCGGGTGAAGGCGCTGGTGCGGGCGGTCACCACTTCGCGGGCGTAGCCGTCGACGCCGTCGCCCGGCACCGTGGCGAAGCCCTCGACCTGCGGCTCGCCGTCCAGCCAGTCGGGGAAGAAGGTGCTGACCACATGATCGCCGACGGCGAACTCGTCGACCCCTTCGCCCACCGCGATCACCTCGCCGGCGCCGTCGGCCATCGGGATGCGCGGCTCGCTCGGCCCCCACATGCCGCTGACCACGGCGAAGTCGTGGTAGTTGAGCGAGCTGGCGTGCAGGCGCACGCTGATCTCGCCCGGACCCGGGGCGGCCGCGCTGCTGCTGCCGACGCTGACCTGGTCGTAGCCGCCGCCCGGCTGGACGTAGATGGCCTTGCCTTGCATGGGGAATCTCCTTCGATGGCATGGTTGCGGAACTGACCGGTTGATCTGACCGGAGCCGGGGCGCGCTGTCCAGTCGCGCGGTGTGCCGGCGCCGCGAGGGCGGCATGATCCCGGTCAATACACGCGGCTACCGCGGTGCCAGTATGAAACCAA
The DNA here is from genome assembly GCF_900104805.1 of Pseudomonas oryzae. NCBI lineage: Bacteria > Pseudomonadati > Pseudomonadota > Gammaproteobacteria > Pseudomonadales > Pseudomonadaceae > Pseudomonas > Pseudomonas oryzae. The sequence continues at coordinate 3,884,719 of NZ_LT629751.1, forward strand.
GATGCACGTCACGCTTTCCCGGTGCTGCGGCCATTTCGGCAGCCCGACCCTTCGCTGTAGCCATGAACCAGGAGTTTCCATGTTCCCCGAATATCGCGACCTGATCACCCGCCTGAAGACCGAAGATGCGCACTTCACCCGTCTGTTCGACGAACACAACGAGCTGGATCAGCGCATCAAGAACCTCGAGGCACGCATCGAGCTGGGCACCGATGCCGAGATCGAGACCCTGAAGAAGGAGAAGCTGAATCTCAAGGACCAGCTCTACGTGATCCTCAAGGACGCGGCCGTCGCCTGACGCGGGCGACCCGCCGTGCCGACACAGCCCGCCATCCGGCGGGCTGTGTGCTTTCCGGCCCCTGCAATCGCGCCGCTCTGCCGCGCCTCAGCCGCGCAGCCAGGGCGGCGTCGGCTCCTCGCGCTGTGCCGGCGCGTCCGCGGCCTCCAGCGCCGCCTTGCGCCGCGCCTCGTCGGCCAGCGCGGCCTGGATCTCGCGCAGCACCGCATCGAGATCGGCGGCTTCCTCCGGCTCGGCGAACTCGCCGGTCAGCACGGTGGTCGGGGTCAGCTTGCCGGCCTCGTACAGTGCCCACATCTCCTTGGCGTGCCTGCAGGCGAGCAGCTCGGGGGCGAAGTGGCCGAAGTAGGCGTTCATGTTGGCGACGTCGCGCTCGAGCATCTTGAACGCATGGTTGTTGCCGGCGGCGTCCACCGCCTGCGGCAGGTCGATGACCACCGGGCCGTCCGGGCCGAGCAGCACGTTGAACTCGGAGAGGTCGCCGTGCACCAGGCCGGCGCAGAGCATCAGCACCACCTGGCGGATCATGAAGGCATGGTATTCGCGCGCCTGCTCGGCGCTCAGCTCGACGTCGTTGAGGCGCGGCGCGGCATCGCCGTCGGCGCCGGCGACCAGCTCCATCAGCAGCACGCCATCGAGGAAGTCGTAGGGCTTGGGCACGCGCACGCCGGCGCCGTCCAGGCGGTAGAGCGCGGCCACCTCGGCGTTCTGCCAGGCTTCCTCCTGCTCGCGGCGGCCGTACTTGCTGCCCTTGGCCATGGCGCGGGCGTCGCGGCTGTTGCGCACCTTGCGGCCCTCCTGGTACTCGGCGGCCTGGCGGAAGCTGCGCTTGCTGGCCTCCTTGTAGACCTTGGCGCAACGCAGTTGGTCGCCGCAGCGCACCACGTACACGGCGGCCTCCTTGCCGCTCATCAGCGGACGCAGGACCTCGTCTATCAGGCCGTCCTCGACCAGGGGCAGAAGGCGTTTCGGGGTTTTCATCGGTTCGTGCGGTGCTCGTGGTGGCGCGGAAAATTCCAGCCCCCCTTATACGGCAATCCGCGGCCGGCGCGCAGCCCGGCCGGCCCTCCGTTCAGCGGCCGAGCACGGCGCCCAGCGCCGTGCGGGCCAGCGGTGCGGTGCCGGCGAGCGCGCTGCCGGCCAGCGCGCCGAGACGACCGAAGCCGCAGCGCCACAGCTCGACCTCGCCAACATACGGGTTGCCCCAGCCCATCTCGCAGGCGATCGCCTGGTTACGCCGGCGTTCCTCGTCGTCGGCCGGATACTGGCGGTGCCAGGCCTCGTAGAGCTGGCGATCCTGCTTCGACAGAAGCAGCCGGTAGCGCTCGTGCATATACAGGTAGGTGCGCGCGATGGCGCCACGGGTGTGTTCCGGCGGCATCGCCTTGCGCGCGCGGAAGTCGACCACCATCTGGCACTGGCCGTACTGGTGCGGCCGGGTCGGCAGCAGGGCGAAGGGGAAATTGCTGCGGTCGCCGTTGACCTCGCCGATCGCCGGCACCAGGTTGTGCAGGTCGGCTTCGGCGCGGGCGAACAGCGGATCGCTCTTGCTGCAGTGCTCGCGCCCGCCCCGCTGCCAGCACTGGCGCTGGTGGCCGATCACCCAGGCCGGCACCACGTGTTCCCACTCGATGCGCGCCGCGCGCTCGCGATTCTTGCGTGGGCGGTAGCCGCAGCTGGCCAGGTCGACGCGGTTGTCCTGGTAGGCGCAGCCGCAGTAGAAGGTCCGACCTTGCTCGCCGTGGATCTGCCGGGCGAGCTGCTTGGCTTCCGGGAAGCTGTCCGGCGCCTGCGGCGGGATCAGCAGGGTCGCCGCCAGCGCGGCCAGCAGGCCCAATGCCAGTCCGAGCAGGCGGCTGGCGGGTTTCTTTCTGGCCGATTTCCGTCTGGCCGGTTTGCGCATGACGAGCCTCGCTCCACTCTGTCGGGGGCGCGACTCTAGGCGGCGCGGCGCCCCGGGGCAAGGCCGCGCCCGTCGCGCGGCGGCCGGGCGGGCGCGCATTCGTGGCCAATCCACAGTAAAATGCTGCGTTTTTCGCCGCCCCTGCGAGTCGCCGCGCCATGACCACCGCCTTCCGCCCCGAACTGCTCTCCCCCGCCGGCACGCTGAAAAGCATGCGCTACGCCTTCGCCTACGGCGCCGACGCGGTGTACGCCGGGCAGCCGCGCTACAGCCTGCGGGTGCGCAACAACGAGTTCGACCACGCCAACCTCAAGCTGGGCATCGACGAGGCGCACGCGCAGGGCAAGAAGTTCTACGTGGTGGTCAACATCGCCCCGCACAACGCCAAGCTGAAGACCTTCATCAAGGATCTCGAGCCGGTGGTGGCGATGGGCCCGGACGCGCTGATCATGTCCGACCCGGGGCTGATCATGCTGGTGCGCGACCACTTCCCGCAGCAGGTCATCCACCTGTCGGTGCAGGCCAACGCGGTGAACTGGGCTTCGGTGGAGTTCTGGCGGCGCATCGGCGTCAGCCGCATCATCCTCTCGCGCGAGCTGTCGCTGGAGGAGATCGGCGAGATCCGCGAGCAGGTGCCGAGCATCGAGCTGGAGGTGTTCGTCCACGGCGCGCTGTGCATGGCCTACTCCGGGCGCTGCCTGCTGTCCGGCTACCTCAACCACCGCGACCCCAACCAGGGCACCTGCACCAACGCCTGCCGCTGGGAGTACAAGGTGCACGAGGGCAAGGAGGACGAGCTGGGCAACGTCGTCCACGTCCACGAGCCGATCCCGGTGATGCAGCTCGACCCCGCCGCCGTCGAGCCGACCCTGGGCGCTGGCGCCCCGACCGACCAGGTGATGCTGCTCGAGGAGAGCAACCGTCCCGGCGAGTACATGGAGGCGTTCGAGGACGAGCACGGCACCTACATCATGAACTCCAAGGACCTGCGCGCCGTGCAGCACGTCGAGCGGCTGACCCGGATGGGCGTGCACTCGCTGAAGATCGAGGGGCGCACCAAGAGCCACTACTACGTGGCGCGCACCGCCCAGGTCTACCGCAAGGCGATCGACGACGCGGTGGCCGGCCGGCCGTTCGACATGAGCCTGATGGACACCCTCGAATCGCTGGCCCACCGCGGCTACACCGAGGGCTTCCTGCGCCGCCACGTGCATGACGAGTACCAGAACTACCAGCACGGCTACTCGCTATCCGAGCGCCAGCAGTTCGTCGGCGAATTCAGCGGCGAGCGCAAGGACGGCCTGGCCGAGGTGGCGGTGAAGAATCGCTTCCAGGTCGGCGACCTGCTCGAGCTGATGACCCCGCAGGGCAACCTCAACTTCCGCCTCGAGCACCTGCTCAACAAGAAGGGCGAAGCGGTCGAGGTGGCGCCGGGCGACGGCCACACCGTCTACCTGCCGGTGCCGGAAGGCGTCGAGCTCAAGTACGCGCTGCTGATGCGCCACCTCGACGGCGGCAGCACCCGCGGCTGAGCGGCGTTTGCGCCGCCGTCGGCGTAGTTGGTCTACCGACACCGGCCCCGCTGGAGGGCAATCGCTGCGCGAGTTGCCCACCCTGCGTTCTCGCCCTCGCGCCTCAGCGCCGTAGGGTGGATGGCCACTCCGTAGAAAACCCGCGCAGCGGTTTTCTACCGGTCGCCGCGCTGTCTCAGGCGGGCACGCCGACCGCGTGGCCCTGCGCGCTCAGCAGCGCGGCGAATGCGGCGGCCTCCAGCGGCCGGCTGATCAGGTAACCCTGGATCTCGTCGCAGCCGTGGCGGCGCAGGAAGTCCAGCTGCGCCGGCTGCTCGACGCCCTCGGCGACCACTTCCAGACCCAGGCTGTGCGCCATGGCGATGATCGCGCGGGTGATCGCCGCGTCGCCGCACTCCTCGCTGCCGTCCAGCTCGCGGATGAAGGTCTGGTCGATCTTCACCACGTCCACCGGCAGGTGCTTGAGGTAGCCGAGCGAGGAGTAGCCGGTGCCGAAGTCGTCGATCGCCAGGCGCACGCCCAGCGCGCGCAGCTGGCGGAACTGCGCGGCGACGTCCTCGACGTTGTCCGACAGCTGGGTCTCGGTCAGCTCCAGCTCCAGCAGCGGCGCCGGCAGGCCGGTTTCCTCCAGCACCGCGGCGATGCGCGCGACGAAGTCGCTCTGGCGCAGCTGCTGCATGGAGATGTTCACCGACACGCGCAGCTCGGCCAGGCCGTCGCGCTGCCAGGCGCGCGCCTCGGCGCAGGCGCGGCGCAGCACGAAGTCGCCGATGGCATTGATCTGCCCGGTTTCCTCGGCCAGGGCGATGAAGCCGCCCGGGGTGACCAGGCCGTAGTCCGGATGGCGCCAGCGCACCAGCGCCTCGGCGCTGAGCAGGCGCTCGACGCCCAGGCTCAGGCGTGGCTGGTAGAACACCTCGAGCTGGCCGCGCACCAGCGCCTTGTCCAGCTGCGCCTCGAGTAGCAGGCGTTCGCGGCTGCCGCCCTGCAGACTGTCGCGGTAGAACTGCACGCTGTTGCCGCCGAGCTGCTTGGCGTGGCGCATGGCGATGCTCGCCTGGTTGAGCAGTGTGGCCGGATCGCCGGCGGCGCCGGACAGCAGGGCGATGCCCAGCGAGGCGCTGATCACCAGCTCCTGCTCGCCGACCACGATGCCTTCGCGCAGCAGGGCGAGCAGGTGGCGGGCCAGCGGCTCGAGGCCGTCGTCGCCCTCGCGCACCTCGAGGAGGATGGCGAACTCGTCGACGGCGATGCGCGCGATCAGCTCGGCCTGATGCAGGCAGCCCTCGATGCGTCGCGCCATCTCGCGCAGGATGCCGTCGGCGGCGGCCAGGCCGAGGCTGTCGTTGAGGCGCTTGAAGCGGTCGAGATCGAGGTGCAGCAGGGCCAGCTCCTGGCCCGGCCGCGGCGGGCACGCGGCCAGCGCCTCCAGGCGCTGCAGCAGCAGGCTGCGGTTGGCCAGCCCGGTCAGCGCGTCGTGGTTGGTCAGGTACAGGCGCTCGGCCTCCTCCTTGCGCCGCGCCAGTTCGCTGGCGGTCAGCGCGCGGGTGCGCTCGCTGACCCGCTCCTCCAGCGCCCGCTGCGCCGCGCGCAGCTGCGCCTCGACGCGCTGGCGCTGGCGCACCTCGCTGGCCAGCTCGAGGTTCATCTGCACGCTGGCGCGGCGCGCCTGCTCCTGGAACTCGAGCAGCGCCTGCTTCTGGAAGCGCTGCACCAGGTGGTGCTGCCAGTTGCGGTTGATCTGCCAGGCGCTGAGCAGCAGGGTGGGCAGCAGGATCAGGCCGAACACGCCCCAGCCCTGCAGCTGCGGATCGGCGTGGCGCAGCAGGTACAGGCTGGAGGGCAGCAGGCCGGGCAGGGCGAAGGCGAGGAAGGTGCGCGGGCTGGCGGCGTAGGACACGCTGGCGGAGATGATCGCCGCAGCCAGCAGGCCGTAGACCAGTGCCTGCTGGCGCGGCTCGGCCAGCGGCATGAGCAGCACGCCGATCACCGCCAGGGTCATCCCCGAGGCGGCGACGCCGAGCAGGAAGGTGTGGCGCCAGGCGGGCGCGGCCTGCTCGCCGGCGCTGGCGCGCTGGAAGGCCGCGGTCTGCCACAGGCGCAACAGCGCCAGCAGGGTCAGCCAGCCGAGCAGGGTGCCCAGCAGGGCGTGGTGGGCGTGGCTCCACAGCAGGCTGACGCAGCTCAGGCCGCTGAGCAGCATCAGCAGCGTGGGCAGACCCGAGCCGCGATAGAGCTGGCGGGTCAGCGCCGCCTCGATCTGCTGGCCGTACTCCCGGCGCACCGCGTCCGGCTCGAGGACCGGGGGCTTGACGTCGGGCGAGAAGAGAAAGGTCATGGGCGCCTGGGCCCCTGTCGGCTGTCCTGAGTGAGTGTCTGACCGCCTGCCTGGCAGTCCCCGTCGTGAAGCTGCGCAGAGTTTGCCCCGTCTTCGCGCCGGCCGCTAGAATGCCTCGATGCGCGAAGACCTATCCTTTCTGCTCAGTTCCCTCAACGATGCCCAGCGCCAGGCGGTGGCCGCGCCGCTCGGCCGCCAGCTGGTGCTGGCCGGCGCCGGCTCGGGCAAGACCCGCGTGCTGGTGCATCGCATCGCCTGGCTGATCGAGGTCGAGAATGCCGGTGCGCACTCGATCCTCGCCGTCACCTTCACCAACAAGACTGCCGCCGAGATGCGCGCGCGCATCGAGCAGCTGCTCGGGGTCAATCCGGCCGGCATGTGGGTGGGCACCTTCCACGGCCTGGCCCACCGCCTGCTGCGCGCCCACTGGCAGGAGGCGGGGCTGGCGGAGAACTTCCAGATCCTCGACTCCGACGACCAGCAGCGCCTGGTCAAGCGGGTGATCCGCGAGCTGGGCCTTGACGAGCAGCGCTGGCCGGCACGCCAGGCGCAGTGGTTCATCAACGGCCAGAAGGACGAAGGCATCCGCCCGGCGCACATCCAGCCAGCCGGCGACCTGTACCTGGCCACCATGCTCAACATCTACAGCGCCTACGAGGCGGCCTGCGCGCGCGCCGGGGTGGTCGACTTCGCCGAGCTGCTGCTGCGCTCGCTGGAGCTGTGGCGCGACAACCCGGGCCTGCTCGAACACTACCGCCAGCGCTTCCGGCACATCCTGGTCGACGAGTTCCAGGACACCAACGCCGTGCAGTACGCCTGGCTGCGCCACCTGGCGGCGCCTTCCGGCAGCGCCGGTAGCAGCCTGATGGTGGTCGGCGACGACGACCAGTCGATCTACGGCTGGCGCGGCGCGCGCATCGAGAACATCCAGCAGTTCAGCCGCGACTTCAGCGATGCCGAGACCATCCGCCTGGAGCAGAACTACCGCTCCACGGCGAGCATCCTCAAGGCCGCCAACGCGCTGATCGCCCACAACCAGGGGCGTCTCGGCAAGCAGCTGTGGACCGAGGGCGACGAGGGCGACCCGCTCAGCCTGTACGCCGCGTTCAACGAGCATGACGAGGCGCGCTTCATCGTCGAGCGCATCCAGGAGGCGGTGCGCAAGGACGGCCTCGAGCGCCGCGAGATCGCCATCCTCTACCGCTCCAACGCGCAGTCGCGGGTGCTCGAGGAAGCCCTGCTGCGCGAGAAGATCCCCTACCGGATCTACGGCGGCCAGCGCTTCTTCGAGCGCGCCGAGATCAAGAACGCCATGGCCTACCTGCGCCTGATCCGCCAGCGCGACGACGACGCGGCGCTGGAGCGGGTGCTCAACCTGCCGCCGCGCGGCATCGGCGAGAAGACCGTGGAGACCCTGCGCGAGGTGGCGCGCAGCCAGCAGCTGTCGCTGTGGCGCGCGCTGCACCAGGCGGTCGGCCAGAAGCTGCTGCCCGGCCGCGCCGCCGGCGCGCTGAACGCCTTCGTCGAGCTGATCGACGGCCTCGCCCTGCGCGTCGAGGCCATGCCGCTGCACCTGTTGACCCAGACGGTGATCGAGCAGACCGGACTGATCCCCTTCCATCTGGCCGAGAAGGGCGAGAAGGGCCAGACCCGCGTCGACAACCTCGAGGAGCTGGTCAGCGCCGCGCGCTCGTTCGAGAGCGCGGAAGACGAGCTGTCGCCGCTGGCCGCGTTCATCGACCACGCCGCCCTGGAGGCCGGCGACGCCCAGGCCGACGAGGGCGAGGACAGCGTGCAGCTGATGACCCTGCACAGCGCCAAGGGCCTGGAGTTCCCGCTGGTGTTCCTCGCCGGCATGGAGGAAGGCCTGTTCCCGCACAAGATGAGCCTGGAAGAGCCCGGCCGCCTCGAGGAGGAGCGCCGCCTCGCCTACGTCGGCCTGACCCGCGCCATGCAGCGCCTGGTGCTGACCTACGCCGAGACCCGCCGCCTGTACGGCAGCGAGACCTACAACAAGGTGTCGCGCTTCGTCCGCGAGATCCCGCCGGGGCTGATCCACGAGGTGCGCCTGGCCGGCAGCGTCAGCCGGCCCATGGCCGCGCCGCGCAGCGTGGCCAGCCCGTTCGCCGGGGCCGGCGTGCCGGACACCGTGTTCGCCCTCGGCCAGCGCGTGCGCCACGCGCTGTTCGGCGAGGGGGTGATCCTCAACTACGAGGGCAGCGGCGCGCAGGCGCGCGTGCAGGTCAATTTCGATGGCGAAGGCAGCAAGTGGCTGATGCTCTCCTACGCCAAGCTGGAAGCGCTCTAGAACAACAACACGCGGCCGCTGGCCGCCCCGTCGAGAATGGAGAAAACCCGATGAATCGTCGCCAACTGTTCGGCGCTGCCGCAGCGCTGCTGGCCGCCCTCGGCCTGGCCGGCTGCAAGGATGAACCCGCCGCGCAACAGAACGCCGCGCAACCGGCGGCCGCGCCGGCGCAGAGCTTCACCTGGAAGATGGTCACCTCCTGGCCGAAGAACTACCCGGGCCTGGGCACCGGCGCCGAGGGCTTCGCCCAGCGCGTCAACGCCATGAGCGGCGGCCGCCTGACCATCAAGGTCTACGCCGCCGGCGAACTGGTCCCGGCCCTGGAAGCCTTCGACGCGGTGTCCCAGGGCACCGCCGAGCTGGCGCACACCACCCCCTACTACTGGAAGGGCAAGACCCCGGCCGCGCAGTTCTTCACCGCCGTGCCGTTCGGCCTGTCGACCCAGGAGATGCACGCCTGGCTGAGCCACGGCGGCGGTCAGGCGCTGTGGGAGGAGGCCTATGCGCCGTTCGGCGTCAAGCCGCTGGCCGCCGGCAACTCCGGCATGCAGATGGGCGGCTGGTTCAACAAGGAGATCAACAGCCTGGAGGATCTCAAGGGCCTGAAGATCCGTACCCCGGGCCTCGGCGCCGAGGTCTACAACCGTCTCGGCGCGACCACCGTCAACCTGCCCGGCGGCGAGGTGTTCACCGCCATGCAGACCGGCGCCATCGACGCCACCGACTGGGTCAGCCCGTACAACGACCTGGCCTTCGGCATCCACAAGGCCGCCAAGTACTACTACTTCCCGGGCTGGCAGGAGCCGCAGGCGGTCATCGAGCTGCTGCTCAACAAGAAGGCCTGGGACAGCCTGCCGGCCGACCTCAAGGCGATCGTCGAGGAAGCCGCGCGCGGTTCGGTGCAGGTCATGCTCGAGGAGTACGCCTTCAACAACGCCAAGGCGCTGGCCGAGCTGAAGAACCAGGGCACCGAGCTCAAGCGCTTCCCCGACGAGGTGCTGGCCGCCATGCGCCACGAGTCCGAGCAGGTGCTCGACCAGCTGGCCAGCCAGAACGAGCTGAACGGTCGCATCTGGGCGTCGATGAAGGCCTTCCGCGAGCAGGCCGTGGAGATGAGCAAGGTCTCCGAGAAGCAACTGCACAACTGGCGCTGAGCCGGTTCGCGGCGCGCCGCTGTCCTCGCGGCAGCGGTGGCGCCCGCGCGGCATGCAACAGTCCGAAACACACTGCGGCTGGTCGTCGGCCCGCCCCTGGGCAAAGATGGCGCGCGTGAACCCCCCACACCGAGAGCACTCTCACATGCAACGAATCCTCAGCCTGGCGATGGCCCTGTGCCTCAGCCTGACGCTCAGCGTCGACGCCTTCGCTGCCAAGCGCTTCGGCGGCGGCAAGTCCTTCGGCTCCGCGCCGACGCATCAGACCCAGCAGCGCCAGACCCAGCAGGCCGCCCCGGCGCCGACCGCGCCGAGCGCCGGCGCCATGGCCGGTGCCGCCGCCAAGCCGAGCGGTGCCTCGCGCTGGCTCGGCCCGCTGGCCGGCATCGCCGCCGGTGGCCTGCTCGCCTCGATGTTCATGGGCGACGGCTTCGAGGGCTTCCAGTTCCTCGACTTCCTGATCCTCGGCCTGATCGCCTTCCTGGCCTTCCGCTTCTTCGCCCGTCGCAAGATGCAGGCCCAGACTCCGGCCTACGCCGGCATGGGCAACGCCCAGGCCTACCAGGCGCCGCAGCAGCCGGCCTACAGCCCGGCCGCCAATACCGTGTTCGGCGGCGCCGCGCAGCCGGCGCGCACCTTCCAGGCGCCGGCCTGGTTCGACGAGCAGCGCTTCCTGGCCGCCGCCCGCGAGCACTTCCTCAGCCTGCAGCAGCACTGGGACGGCAACGAGATGGACAAGATCGCCGAGTTCGTCACCCCGCAGCTGCTCGAATTCCTCAAGCAGGAGCGCGCCAGCCTGGGCGACGGCTTCCAGTCCACCTACATCGACCAGCTGCAGGTGCGCCTGGACGGCATCGAGCAGCAGGGCGGCAAGACCCTCGCCACCCTGACCTTCGACGCCGTGGCCAAGAGCTCGCGCTTCGACCAGGGCGAAGCCTTCAGCGAAAGCTGGGCCATGGAGCGCCTGGACGGCGACAACCAGCCCTGGCTGCTCGCCGGTATCCGCCAGAACGGCTGAGCCGCGCGGCGCTTACGAGAAAACCCGGGCTTGCCCGGGTTTTTTCATGTCTGTCGTCGGCCCGTGGCGCAGCGGCGTCCGACTGTCACCTTTCCGTCGTCTTGCCTCGCTACGGTCAGGCTTGCGTCGCCAGTCCCATGACCGAGGAACCGAACCGTGAGCCGCGAATCCGACCACGCCGTGCTGTTTGGCAACGGCGATGAACTGCCCAGCAACCCCTCCGCCAATCCGCACCTCGGCGAGCTGATCGACCAGCGCCGCCGCCAGCTGCTCGCCGGCGGCGCCGCCCTCGGCCTGCTCGGCTTCCTCGGCGTCAGCCCCTGGGCAGCCGCGGCCCAGCCGGCCGGTGCGCCGCCGTTCGCCCGGCGTCACGGCCTGGCGTTCGACGCCGTGGCGGTGACCCGCGCCGACAGGGTCACGGTGCCGGCCGGTTATCGCGCCACCCCGCTGATTCCCTGGGGCACGCCGATCACCGGCAGCTACCCGGCGTTCCGCGCCGACGCCGGCAACAGTGCCGCCGAGCAGGCGGAGCAGACCGGCATGCACCACGACGGCATGCACTTCTTCCCCATCGACGGTCAGGGCGGTGGCGGCCAGCGCTCCGACCACGGCCTGCTGGTGGTCAACCACGAATACATCGATGCCCCGCTGCTGCACCCCGACGGCCCGACCGTGGTCGACGGCCGGCGCACCAGCGCCGAGGAAGTGCGCAAGGAGATCAACGCCCACGGCGTGTCGGTGGTGGAAATCCGCCGCGATGCCGGCGGCGACTGGCAGGTGGTGCCCGGCCCGCGCAACCGCCGCATCACCGCCGCCACGCCGATGCAGATCACCGGCCCGGCGCGCGGCCATGCCCTGCTGGCGACCGCCTGGAGCCCGGACGGCACCGCCACCCGCGGCACCCAGAACAACTGCGCCAATGGCTTCACCCCCTGGGGTACCTACCTGACCTGCGAGGAGAACTGGGCCGGCTACTTCGCCAGCCGCGACGCCGCCAAGCCGCGCGAGCTGAGCCGCTACGGGGTGGCGAGCAGCAGCCGCTACGGCTGGGAAACCCTCGAGGGCGACGAGTTCCGCCGCTTCGACGCCAGCCGCACGGCCGGCGACGCCAGCGGTGACTACCGCAACGAGCCGAACCACTTCGGCTGGATCGTCGAGATCGACCCCTTCGACCCCGAGTCGGTGCCGGTCAAGCACACCGCCCTCGGCCGCTTCGCCCACGAGGGGCTGATCTTCGCCAATCCGCAGCCGGGCAGGCCGCTGGTCTGCTATTCCGGCGACGATTCGCGTGGCGAGTACATCTACAAGTACGTCAGCCGCGACAGGTACGCCCCCGGCCGCGCCGACGGCCGCCTGCTCGACGAGGGCACCCTGTACGTCGCGCGCTTCAACGCCGACGGCAGCGGCGCCTGGCTGGCGCTGGACATCGAGGATGCGGAGTTCCGCGTCGCCTGCGCCGCCGCCGGGGTGAGCTTCGCCGACCAGGGCGATGTGCTGATCAACACCCGCAGCGCCGCCGACGCGGTCGGCGCCACCAGGATGGACCGTCCGGAGTGGGGCGCGGTGCACCCGCAGAGCAACGAGGTGTACTTCACCCTGACCAACAACACCAACCGGACCGCGGCCGACGCCGCCAACCCGCGGATCAACAACGCCTACGGCCACATCGTGCGCTGGCGCGAGGACCAGGCCGACAACGCCGGCCGCCGCTTCGCCTGGGACATCTTCCTGCTCGCCGGCCCGCAGGGCGACAGCCAGGGCCCGGACGGCCAGGCGCTGGACGCCGACAACATCCTCGCCAGCCCGGACGGCCTGTGGTTCGACCCGCAGGGCCGCCTGTGGATCCAGACCGACATGAGCGGCAGCCAGCTGAGCAGCGGGCCGTTCGGCAACAACCAGATGCTGGTGGCCGACCCGGCCAGCGGCGAGGTCAAGCGCTTCCTGGTCGGCCCGCTGGGCGCCGAGGTGACCGGCATCGCCGCCACCCCGGACATGCGCACCCTGTTCGTCAACATCCAGCATCCGGGCGAAGGCTCGACCGCGACCAACCTGCTCAGCAGCTGGCCGGACGGCCCGGGACGGCGGCCGCGTTCGGCCACCGTGGCGATCCGCCGCGAGGACGGCCAGCGCCTGCTGTGACGCGCGCGGGGCGCCGAGCAGCCACGGCCGGGGCGGCCCGCCGCGGGCTTCGCGCCCGGCCACTTGTGCCCACGGCAGGCGCAGGGTAAAAGGCGCGCAGCGCTCGGCTACCCTCAAGCCGACCATCGCCTTGCCTGGAGAGCCACCGTGGAAGACATCATCGACAAGCTGCACGAACTCAACGAGCCGGTACCGGTGCCGCTGGAGCTGCCGGACGAGGACACCCTGGTGGAGATCCAGGAGCAGATCCTCATCCACCTGCCGTTCGAGCTGCGCGAGTACCTGCTCAAGGCCAGCGACGTGGTCTACGGCCAGCTCGAGCCGGTTACCGCCAGCGACCCGCAGTCGCACACCTACCTGCCGGACGTCGCCGCGCGCGCCTGGGACGAGGGCCTGCCGCGCTACCTGGTGCCGCTGTGCGAGGACCGCGGTCGCTACTACGCGGTCGATCCGGAGGGCCAGGTGCTGCTGTGGGACGGCGAGATCGACGAGGAGCAGAGCTGGGACTCGGTGTGGCAGTGGGTCGAGGAGGTCTGGCTGGAAGGCGCCTGAAGCCGGCAGGCGGGCGTCGCGCCGCCCGCCACTGTCGCCCGCCGCCCTGTCGCAAAGCCGACAAGGCCCGCGTCCCGCTCGCCGCCGCCGCCCACGCAGCCCTTGCCAGCCGTGGCCCTGGCGGTGTGGTATCGCTCTTGCAGTGACCTTTCCCAGGCCTCCAGGAGCGTGCCGAGCCATGCCGACCCAGCCCCCGTCCGCCACCACCGCCATGCAGGTGGTGCGCGACTACCACCAGCGCACCAAGCACCGCCTGACCGGTTATGCGCGCGGCCCCGGCAGCCTCGACTGGGACGCCCAGCCGGCACCGTTCCGCCATTTCGACGGCGCCGCGCAGCTCGCCTTGCCGCGTCTGGCCGCGCTGGACCCGGGCAGCGCCCTGCACGCGGCGCTGACCCGGCCGTTCGCAGCGCTGGCGAGCCAGGCGCCGCTGCCGGCCGATCTGGCCAGCCTCGGCGCCCTGCTGCAGCTGTCGCTCGGCCTCACCGCCTGGAAGAGCTACGGCCCGGACCGCTGGGCGCTGCGCGCCAACCCCTCCAGCGGCAACCTGCATCCCGCCGAGGCCTACCTGCTGGTCGGCGGCATCGACGGGCTGGCCGACGGTCTCTACCACTACCGTCCGGAGAATCATGCGCTGGAGCTGCGGGCCGCCCATCCCGCCGGCTGCGGCGGCCCGCGCCTGGCCGTGCTGCTGACCTCGGTGATCTGGCGCGAGGCCTGGAAGTACGGCGAGCGTGCCTTCCGCTACTGTCAGCTGGACTGCGGCCACGCCGCCGGCGCCCTGCGCTACGCCGCTGCCGCCCTCGGCTGGACGCTCGCCGAGCAGGCGCAGGTCGGCAGCGCCTGCCTGGCGCGGCTGGCCGGCAGCGACCGCCTGGCCGAGTTCCCCGCCGTCCGCCGCGCCGAGACGGAGCTCGAGGAGGCGGAGATCCTCCTCGCCGTCGGCCTGGACGGCGCGCCGCCGACACCGTGGGTCGCCACCGAGCTGCGTGCGCTGGCCGATGCCGCGCAGTGGCACGGCGTCGCCTCGCCGATCGACCGTCAGCCGATGTACGCCTGGCCGGTGCTCGCCGTGGTGGCCGAGGCCAGCCGCCGTGTGGACGGCGAGCCGCCAGCCCTCGCCGCACGGCCGGCGCCGCGCCCGCGCGCGCCCGGCGAGGCGCCCCAGGCGCTGCGGACGCTGATCGACGGCCGGCGCAGCGCACAGCGCTTCGATCCGCGCCACACGATGAGCCTCGCCCAGTTCGCCGCCATCCTCGCCCGCCTGCAGCCCGCCGGCCTGCCCTGGGATGTGCTCGCCGCCCCGTCGCGCGTCGCCCTGCTGCTGTTCGTCCACCGCGTCGACGGCCTGGTACCCGGCCTCTACCTGCTGCCGCGCAGCGCGGCGCAACTGGACGCCCTGCGCCCGCTGCTGGCCGGGCGCTTCCGTCTCGGGCCGATCCCCGGCGTCGACGCGCTGCTGCAGCTCACCGCCGTCGAGCCGGCGGCGCTGGCGCGCATCGCCCGCGCCCTGCATTGCCACCAGGAGCTGGCCTCCAGCGCCTGCTTCGCCGTCGGCATGCTCGGCGAGTTCGACGCCGCCCTGGCGGAGGGCCCGCACGCCTACCGCGCGCTGCATCGCGAGTGCGGCCTGCTCGGCCAGGTGCTCTACCTCGAGGCCGAAGTCCACGGCCTGCGTGGCACCGGCATCGGCTGTTTCTTCGACGACCCGGTGCACGAGCTGTTCGGCCTGTCCGGTACGGCCTGGCAGAGCCTCTACCACTTCACCGTCGGCCGGGCGCTGGACGATGCGCGCATCGAGTCCGCCCCGGCCTACCCCGACTGACCCGCCTGCGGAGACGCCCCATGGCCCTCGCCCCCCGCGTTCCCTTCCAATGCCTGTCCGCGGCCGAGGCCGCGGCGCTGGTCCGCGCCGAGCCGGACCTCGTCCTGTTCGACGTGCGCGACCGGCACAGCTACCAGCAGGAACATCTCGACGGCGCCATGCACCTGACCGAGGACCGCGTGCCGCTGTGGGTCGCTCGCCTGGAGAAGAGCGCGGCGCTGCTGGTCTACTGCTACCACGGCAACGCCAGCAAGACCTTCGCGCAGATGTTCAGCGACTTCCGCTTCGCCCGCGTGTACAGCGTCGACGGCGGCTACCGGCCGCTGGCCAGCGCCCTGGCCGCGCCCGCCGAGGAGGCGCCGAGCGACAGCCCGAGCGCGGTGCTGGCCGGCTTTCTCGCCGACTGGGGCTACCCGGCCGGCGGGCTCGACACCCGCGGCGCACATGGCCTGACCCCGCTGATGCGCGCCGCCCTGCTCGGCCGCCGCGAGATCGTCCAGGAGCTGCTGGCTCTCGGCGCCGACCTGCAGGCGCGCAACGACGACGGCAACACCGCACTGTGGCTGGCCTGCGTGTCGCGCGACGCCGGCCTGGTGCAGGACCTGATCGAGGCCGGCAGCGAGCTGGACAGCCGCAACGACGCCGGCGCCACCGCGCTGATGTACACCGCCTCCAGCGATCGCGCCGAGCTGCTCGCGCTGCTGCTTGCCGCCGGCGCCGACCCGCAGCTGCGCAACTGCGACGACCTGCGCGCGGTGGAGCTGGCTGCTTCGCGGGATTGCCTCAGGCTACTGCGGCATACGGCGACATGAGTCGGCTGGGAATGCGTTGGGGACGGCGGCAGGATGGGCGTCCGGGGCGGGGAGCGCCTGGCGGCGCCACAAAGCACAAGGGGGAGCCATTGGCTCCCCCTGCAGTCGGTCGTGCTTTGTTCTTCTTGTGTACAGGCTTGTTGTTGTTGTCGGTTGCCTGCCGGACGTCATGGTCCTGTGCTGGTCCCAAGCCGGGACTCAAGAACAAGCGGATTCCTTTGGACGCTGATATTGCCGCCACCCTTACGGGTCTGACCGGTGCTGGCCGCTGCCTCGGGGCAGTTTTATCGTTCTCGGGCCGGTCGGGGGAGAACCCAGTCGGGCAACTCCTCTCCAAAAGAATCAGTTTGTTGCGCCTCCACCCTGTTGTTCTTGTTGTGTTGGAGTCGTTACGTCTTGTTTTTGTTGTGTTGGTTCAGCGTTGTTGTTTTTGTTGTGGCGCAGATAAAGCAGATCCTGTGCCAACTTTTTAAAACCCTTTTAAATCAAGCAGTTAGCTTGTTTTAGAGGATACCTGTAGTGCCGATCAGGGGCTGCTACGTTACCGAGCTGCCCAGCTGGCGTTACGCCATGGCCGGCGTGGTAACACCGCGCCGCCGCCGCGCGGACCGACGCGCCGTCTCGTCGGGGACCCCATGGCCCATCCTCTGCCTGCCGATCGTCGCGCGGCCCCGCTCCTGGTCCTTGCGGCGGCTCGACGCTGCCGGAGCGTGCGGCCTATGATCCGCGCCCCGTCGTCGCGAGCCGTACCGTAGATGCCATACCTGCTGATCGTCACCCTGCTCTGGGCCTTCTCCTTCAGCCTGATCGGCGAGTACCTCGCCGGCCAGGTGGACAGCGACTTCGCCGTGCTGGCGCGGGTGCTGGTCGCCGCCCTGGTATTCCTGCCATTCACCGTCTGGCGCGGCCTGCCTATGCGGCTGCTGGGCGGCCTGTGGCTGGCCGGCGCGCTGCAGTTCGGCGTCACCTACCTGTGCCTGTACCGCAGCTTCACGGTGCTGACGGTGCCCGAGGTGCTGCTGTTCACCGTGCTCACGCCGATCTACGTGACCCTGATCGACGACGCCCTGGCGCGGCGCTTCAACCGCTGGGCGCTGCTCGCGGCGGTGGTGGCGGTGGGCGGCGGGGCGATCATCCGTTTCCGGCCGCTGGAGGGCGACTACCTGCTCGGCTTCCTGCTGCTGCAGGTGGCCAACGCCACCTTCGCCGCCGGCCAGGTGCTGTGCCGCCAACTGCTCGCCCGCCATCCGGTGGCGCAGCCGCTGCCACGCTTCTTCGGCCACTTCTTCCTCGGCGCGCTGCTGATCGCCCTGCCCTCGTTCCTGCTGTTCGGCAATCCCGCCAGGCTGCCGCACACCGCGGTGCAGTGGGGCGTGCTGCTGTGGATGGGCCTGTTCGCCACCGCGCTGGGCATGTACTGGTGGGTGAAGGGCAGCACCCGGGTCGATGCCGGCACCCTGGCGGTGATGAACGAGCTGCACGTGCCGGCCGGCCTGGTGGTCAACCTGCTGATCTGGAACCGCGACGCCGACCTGCCGCGGCTGGCCGCCGGCGGTGCGGTGATCCTCCTCGCCATGGCGCTCAACCACCTCGGTCGGCGCCGCTGGGCCGCGCCCAGCCCGGCCTAAGCTGTGTACGAAAAGTGCCTGCGCGCGGTCATGCTGCGTTGAAAGGCGGCTCGGATGCTCATTTGCGACCAGTAAACTCCGCGTCCTCGCCGCTTTTCGTCGTGCCTGACCTTCGCTCGGCTGACGCTTCGTACAGGCCCTGGCGGGTGAAGCGCGCCGGCACCAGCCGGCGCAGCTGGCGGCCGGCCACGGCGCGGAAGCGCACGCTGTGGATGCAGGCGCCGCCGGCCAGGCCGACCACACAGCCGAGCAGGGTGTCGTAGAAGCGCGCCTCGATCAGCGGGGCGACCGGGCTCTGGCCGAGGGTGGCGGCCTCGGCGAGGAGGATGGTCATCGGCGTGATGAAGATCACCGCGAAGCCGTAGTGGCGCACCACCGCCGTCTCCACCACGAAGACCAGCAGCATCATCGCCAGGACGATGTTCCAGCGCTCCAGCGGCAGCAGCAACAGCCCCCAGGCCAGCAGCAGGCCGATGGCGGTACCGAGCAGGCGCTGCAGGTGGCGGTTCCACACCGCCTGCAGCGAGGCGCCCTGGATCACCGCCAGGCAGCTGACCGGCACCCAGTAGGCCTTCTCCAGCTGCAGCAGCTGGGCGATGGCCAGCGCCAGGCCGACGCACAGGCCGATCACCACCGCGTCGAACACCACGAAATCGAAGGTCGGCGCCGGCAGCGGCGGCGCCGGATCGGGCTCGCGCGAGCGCAGAATGTAGGCGCTGTAGAAGAAGGCGATCAGGCAGGCCAGCAGCGCACCCATGGCCAGCAGGCCAACCATCAGCGGCACCTGCTCCCAGGGCAGCGGCGTGTAGGCGCCGATCGACGCGGCCATGACGAAGAACAGGCTGCCCGGCGGGCCCAGGCCGTAGAAGCGGCTGGCCATGGTCACCAGGATGGTGACGAACACCAGCGTCGGCATCATCAGCAGCGGCACCAGGTGGCTCAGCAGGCCCAGGGTATAGCAGGCGATCATCGCGAAGGCGCAGCTCATCACCGTCAGCATGCGGTGGTACAGCGGCGTGCGCGGCGTGTACAGGTAGACCAGCCCGCCCAGCGCCGCGACCAGCCCGTAGTCCATACGCCCGAGCAGCGTGCCGATCAGCAGCGGCAGGCCGCTGGCCAGCGCCGCGGCGAACGGCTTCTGCCAGGGGCGGTCGCTGGGGTTGATGGTCACCAGCTGCCGCCACTGCGCCAGCAGCAGTCGTTTCAGTTCCGCCCGTTTGCCCTGCATCGTCCGCTCCCCTGCCGCGCTGCGCGCCCTGCTCCCTTATCGCGGCAACGCTCCGGCGACGCAAGAGGGGGCCGGCCGGGTTGCTCCGGCGGCGCTACGTCCGGTCTTGCCGTCGTCAGGCCGCGGAGCCCCGGTCGGCTGATCGCCAAGCGTTTCCGCCGGGCTCGCCGGGAGTGACCACCGGCCGTGATCTATGCTGAAAAAGGTCAACGCGGCGAGATGCTGGTTGCAGACCGACGCTCCGAAGCACAGGCGGCGCAGTCGTGCCGGGTTTCGTGTGGAGCCTGGCATCCGCGTGACCCAAACAGCTCTAGCAGTCATTCCTTGCAAGCCGCATCGAACAGGCGTTTCTGCAAGGAGTAAGCTGGTGGTCTATGTGGTTAGCGGGTTAACCCAAGTTCGGCTGACCGTGGTTCCGAGACAAGTCGCCGCTACGAGCCATGGCAGGATCATGGCGAGGTGCGGCACGCAGTATCGGGAGCATGGGCGCCCAACTTGACCAACTGGGCTAACCAGACGGGCCACCAGCTAGTCAGTCACGGCGAGGCATTCGTAATGGCAACCTTGATCGGCGTTTCCAATACCGGGGCCTTCGATCCCGGTTTCGAGTATTCCAGTTTCTGGCAGGGTATCGAGGACTCCAGTGATGAGGCCCTCGCCCTGCTCGACCAGCTATCGGATCCCATCAGTGTCCAGCCCTATGCCGGTGGATACAGCCTGGACTTCAGTGATGGAACGAATATCTGGTTCGCCGGCAGCATCGGCTCGGATCGCATCACCATCCGTGAGTTCGATCTGGACAGCGGCGATCTCGATCTGGGCTTCCGAGGCAGGTTCACCATCCGGGACGATCAGGACAGCTTCCCGCCGGTCAAGGTCAAGGAAGTCTGGGTCGGCAATATCGGCGGTTATCAGCTCGATCTTCGCGGCTCGCTGGGGGTTACGGATGACGGCATATCCGGCAGCGTCAAAGAGTTCTACATGTTCTCCGCCAACGGCTCCGGGCCCGGTGGGTTCGATTACGTCAGGTTCACCGGCAAGGTGTCCATGAACGCGCAGGGCGACATCTGGGGCGGCAAGGTCAAGGGTGTCGAGTGGGGTCGGATCAATTTCGTCGATGGCCAGATCACCAATGCGGTGACCTACGGCAAGATGACGGGCACCAATATCGACGCCGTCGCCCTGGCAGCCGCGCTGGACGGCCAGGGATTCGACGGCCTGATGCCGTTTGTCACCACGGGTAGCGACAAGATCACCGGAACGGGCGGCGACGATTTCCTCGACGGCGGGGCCGGCAACGACAAGATCTACGGCGAAGCGGGCGACGACACCATCTACGGCAACACCGGCAACGACCAGCTGTTTGGCGGCGATGGCGACGACATCATCGATGGCGGTGCCGGTCAGGACAGGATCAGCGATCTTTCCGGCAACAACACCATCTCCGATCTTGAGGGCAAGGCCCGGATTACCACCGGTGCCGGGGATGACCAGATAACGACCGGATCCGGAAACGACAAGATCGTTGCCGGCGATGGTGACAACAACGCCAATGCCGGTGCAGGCAACGACAACATCACCACCGGAAGCGGCAATGACCTCATCGAGGCGGGTGCCGGCAATGACAAGATCACTGCCGGAGCGGGCAACGATACGGTGTCTGCCGGTGCAGGAAACGACAAGGTGGTGGCCGGTGCCGGCAATGACCTCATCGATGGCGGAGAGGGCTCCGACATCCTCACCGGCGGCCCGGGCAGCGATACCTTCGTCTTCTCCAACATGGCCGTTGGCGGATTCGACAAGATCACCGACTTCGCCGATGGAGACGTCCTCGCCTTCGATACCGGCGTGTTTACCCAGTTGGCTGGCGCGACGGCCGAGAATTTCACCCTGGGCTCGGCCGCGGTGGATGGCAACGACTACCTGATCTACAACGCTGCCAAGGGCGCGCTGTACTACGACGCCGATGGTGCCGGTGGTGCAGCGGCCATCCAGATCGCCGGCATCAAGGGCGCGGGTGCCAGCTCGATCGCTTTCGATGATTTCCAGTTCGTCTAGCGCCAACCGTCATCGGTAGGTACCGGCCAAAAGCCCGGCGATTCTCGCCGGGCTTTTCTTGTCGGCGCGGGATCCCGCCCACCCGCCCGCCGGCAGCCTACAGATACCAGCGATACTCCCGCGCACTGACCTCGTGCATGAAGTCGAGGTGGTCGTGGCGCTTGTTCGCGCAGTACACCATCACGAATTCGCTGCCGAGCAGGTCCCTGACCACCGCGTGCGATTCCATCGCCGCCACCGCGGCCAGCATGTCGCGCGGGAAGTCGATGCCGCTGGCGCGGTCCTCGTGGAGCGGCGCGATCGGCTCGCGGCCCTGCTCCAGGCCGTACTCCATGCCGCTGAGGATGGCCGCCAGCACCAGGTAGGGATTGGCGTCGGCGCCGGCCAGGCGGTGCTCGATGCGCAGGTTGCGGCCGTCCGACTCGGGGATGCGCAGGCACGCGTCGCGGTCCTCGAAGCCCCAGCTGGCCTTGCTCGCCGCGTTGACCCGCGCGCCGTAGCGGCGGTAGGCGTTGTGGTTGGCGGCGAAGATCGGCATGCAGTGCGGCAGCAGCGCCAGGCAGCCGGCCACGGCGTGGCGCAGCGGGCGCTGGCCGTCCTGGTCGAGCAGGTTGCGGCCATCGCGGTCGTACAGGCTGACGTGCACGTGCATGCCGCTGCCGGGCGCATCCAGGTAGGGCTTGCTCATGAAGCTGGCGCGGTAGCCGTGCTGCATCGCCACGCCACGGGTGCTGCGGCAGAACAGCGCGGCCTGGTCGGCGGCGCGCAGGCCGTCGTCGCAGTGGGCGAAGTTGATCTCGAACTGGCCGGGGCCGATCTCGGCGGTGATCACATTGGCGTCGACGCCCTGCTCCTGGGCGGCCTCGACCATCTCGTGCAGCACGTGGGAGAAGCGCGACAGGCGCTCGATGTGCATGTTCGGCTGGTCGTCCTCGTCTTCGGTGAGCGGGTCGCGCGGGAAGCGCGGCAGGCCGCCGTCGAGCTTGCGGTCGAACAGGTAGAACTCCAGCTCGAAGGCCACCACCGGGCGGATGCCCTTGGCCTGCAGGCGCCGGAGCACGCGGGCCAGCACCTCGCGCGGCTCGAACTCGATGGGCGCCGCGGTGCCGTCGGAGCTGATCAGCATCTGCCCCAGCGGCTGGCCCTCCCAGCGCACCGGCTTGAGGGTGCCGGGGATCAGCCGGCGCGGCGCGTCCGGGTCGCCGTCGCCGAAGCAGTAGTCGCCGATCGGATGCAGGCCGCCCTGCACGCCGAGCAGCACGCAGTTCTGCGGCAGCTTCAGCGGGCTGCCGGCGGCGACCTTTTCCAGCATGTCGAGCGGGTAGCGCTTGCCGTAGAAGTGCCCGGGGATGTCCAGGCAGATCAGGTCGACGTAGCGCACGTCGGGATGGGCGGCGCGGAAGGCGCGGACTTCGCTGAGCAGATCGGGGAAAGCTGAGGTCATCTTGTTGTCCTTGTTCTCATCAATATCCGGCAGGTTCGGCTCTGGGGCGTCAGGCGCGCGGTGGGTTTCGCCCGTAGTTCAGGTGAATACCCACAGCACGCGGGTCGGCTGCTCGCCGAGGTTGGCGTAGCGGAAGCGGGCATGCGGCGGCAGCTGGAAGCTGTCGCGCGGGCCGAGGGTGACCGGCGTGGCGTCGTCGCCGTACCACAGGGTCAGCTCGCCCTCGAGGACGAAGCCGCCCTGCTCCGAGCTGTCGTTCAGGTGGCCCTCGCCGCTGGTGGCGCCCGGCTCGAGGAAGCTCTCCAGCATGGAGAAACCGCCGGACATGGTCGGCGAGGCCAGCACGTCGGTGATGCCGCCGGCGTAGTACAGCGTGCGGCGCTCGTCGGGACGGGTCACCCAGCGCACCGCGCGCGGCCGGCCCGGGTTGTAGAAGTAGGTGGTCGGCACGCCGAGGGCCTCGCTGATCGCGGTCAGATCCGCCACCGTCGGCCGCGACAGGCCGCGCTCGACCTGGGAGAGGAAGCCCACCGAGCGGCCGATGCGCTCGGCCAGCTCGCCGAGGGTGACGTTCTTGTGCTTGCGCAGGTCGCGCACCAGGATGGCGAGGCCTTCGATTTCGTCCTGTCTGTCCATGTGTCTCTCGATATTCGTTGCGTCCGCTCCGGCGGGAGCGGGTCAGAGGTTGTCGCGCAGGCGGTACCAGGCCTTGCCCACCGCCTCCAGCGGCGCGCGCAGCAGCTCGCCGCCGGGGAAGCGCGGATTGGGGATGGCCTGGTACAGCGCCAGCAGGCGCTCGTCGCCGAGGATGGCGTCGCTCACCGCCCGCGCGCCGGCCAGGGTCGGCAGCACGCCGTGGCCGGAGAAGCCCTGCAGCCAGTACCTGCCGCCCTGGCGGCCGATGTGCGGGGTGCGGCGCAGGGTGCAGTCGATATGCCCGCCCCAGCCGTAGTCGATCCGCACGCCGCGCAGCTGCGGGAACACCCGCTCGAGGAACGGCCGGGTGGCCGCCGGCACGTCCCTGGGGATGCCGCCCAGGTAGGTGCAGGCGCCACCGAACAGCAGGCGGTGGTCCGGGGTCAGGCGGAAGTAGTCGGGGACGAACTGGTTGTCGATCACGCAGCTGTTCTGCGGCAGCAGCGAGCGGGCCAGCGCCGGGTCGAGCGGCGCGGTGGCCACCTGCCAGGAACCGACCGGCAGCAGGCGCGCCGAGAGGTCGCGGTCGAGGCGGTCGATGTAGGCGTTGCAGGCCAGCACCAGCACGTCGCTGTGCACCTCGCCGTGCCCGGTGTGGGCGACATGGCCCTCGCCCTGCTCGCGCCAGTCGAGCACCTGGCTCTGTTCGAAGATGCGCCCGCCGGCCTGCTCGATGGCGGCGGCCAGGCCCTGGGCCAGCTTGAGCGGGTTGAGGTGGGCGCCGAGCGGGTCGTACAGCGCCGCCTGGTAGCGCTCGCTGCCGATCCACTCCGGCAGCTCTTCCTTGGGGATCAGGCGCATCACCTCGTAGCCCCACTTGGCCACCGCCTCCTCCTGCGCCTCCTGCAGCAGGTGCACACGCTTGGGCCGCACCGCGGTCCACAGGCTGCCGGTGCGGTAGTCGACGTCGAAGCCGTGGCGCTCGGGCAGCTGGCGCAGCTCTTCGGCGGCCCAGCGCATGCTGTCCCACAGCTCGCGGGCGCGCCCGGTGCCGAGGGCCTGCTCCAGCGGCGGCATGTCGCACGACCAACCGAGCAGCGCCTGCCCGCCGTTGCGCCCGGAAGCGGCCCAGGCCACCCGGCTGGCCTCCAGCAGCACCACCTTCTTGCCGGCCATGGCCAGGCGCAGCCCGGTGTGCAGGCCGCTGAAGCCGGCGCCGACGATCAGCACGTCGCAGTCGACGCGGCCTTCCAGGCGTGGACGCAGCGGGATGGGGCCGTAGTCGGCGGCGTACCAGGTCCCGACGTGCTGGGCGGATTGCTTGAACATGGCGGCCTCGTGAAAATTGTTATTTGAATTTTCATGAAAAAATACATGATAAAATTCATAAGGCCAAGCCCGGGTACTCCTCGGTCTCGCCGGGCCCTGCGGCACTCCATATCGGGGGCGGTCGTGTCAGGGCGCATGGCTAGCTGGTGGCGTCAGTAAATACAGTCGCGCGGTGATCGTGACTGCGCATCACGCCATCAGCTTGCGTCTACCCAGGTCGATACCGATGATGCCGCTCAGTTCATAGCGATGAATTGCGTAAACAAAACACCCTGCGAAAGGCTGGCTCTCGCAGGGTGTTAGAGGTGCGCCGGACCGCAACCACGCTATAGCCGGCAGGTTGCTGCGCTTTCCGGGTTGGCCGACGTCAGAGGATGAAGTCCGCCGTCGACAAGGCGGTGATGCCGGTAAGCTGAATGGCGAACTCGGCAGTGCTGTCGGCATCGGTGTTGCCGTAGAGCACGCCACTTACCACCTTCAGCTGGCCGGCAGCGGTAAAGGCGGTGGCGCTGCCGATGACCATGGTGAAGGCTTCGTTGGTGGTGGTAGTGTCGGTATTGGCATCCAGCTTCGACAGATCGATCTTGTCCTGTCCCCTGACGAAGTCGGTGATGACGTCCCAAGTGGTGCTGGACAGCCCCATTTCACTGAGGAGGTCGAAGGCGAAGGTGTCGTTGCCATCGCCACCGGCGAGGGTGTCCTTGCCGTCGCCGCCAGTGAGGCGGTCGTTACCGAGCCCGCCTTGCAGGGTGTCGGCGCCGGACCGCCCGCTCAGAATGTTGTTAAGCGAGTTGCCAATGATCGTGTTGTTGAGTTCGTTGCCGGTTCCGTTGATGTTCAGCGCGCCCTTGAGGGTCAGGTTCTCGACGTTGGCGGTGAGCGTGTAGGTAATCGAGCTCTCGACAGTATCCAGCTCTGTGGTTGCCGTGCTGACGATGGTTTCGGTGACGACATCAGCGACATGATCGACGATGTAGAGGTCGGCGCCTTTGCCTCCGTTCATGGTGTCGGCATCCTTGCCGCCGTTGAGCACGTCTGCGCCATCCCCACCCTCCATGAAGTCGGTACCGTCGCCGCCATTGAGCGAGTCGTTGCCCGCGTCGCCGCCCAGCGTATCGTTTCCGGCCCCACCGTTGAGGACGTCGTTGCCGTTCAGTCCCTGGAGGATGTCGTTGCCGGCCAGACCGGCGAGCAGGTTGGCGCCAGAATTACCGAGTATGGTGTTGGCCAAGCTGTTGCCGTAGCCGTTGATGGCTGACGAGCCCAGCAGGGTGAGATTCTCGACGTTGGCCTCGCTGAGGGTCCAGGTGAGGCCGCTCTCGATGGTGTCGATCTCCAGGCTCGAGTTGTTGGCCTCGAGCACGACATCGTCGATGCTGTCGACCACATACACGTCGTTGCCCGCGCCGCCATCCATGATGTCGGAGCCGCCGCCGCCGATCAGCCGGTCGTTACCGCCCAAGCCAAAAAGCTGGTTGGCCGCGGCGTTGCCGGTGACGACGTTGGCTAGTTCATTGCCTCGCCCCACGAGCAGCTCGGTACCCAGCAGGGTGAGGTTTTCGAGATTGCTGCCCAAGGTCCAGTCGAGCCAGCTCTCGACTGTGTCGATTTCGGCGGTGACCGGCGTGGTCTTGGTAACGATGATGGGCGAAGTGCTGGTCGACACCGCCGTTTCGGTGATGCTGTCGGCGAGGCTGTCGACAACATAGGTATCGTTGCCGAGACCGCCTTGCAGGTTGTCGTTGCCCCTGCCGCCGTCGAGTCGGTCGTTGCCGTTCCCGCCGCTGAGCAGGTTGCCAGCACTGTTGCCGACCAGGAAGTTGTCCAGCGCATTGCCCGTACCGTTGATCGCCGCGGTGCCCGTGAGGAACAGGTTCTCGAGATTGTTACCCAGCGTGTAGCTGAGACCGATGCGTACCGTGTCGATTTCGGTCTTCGAGGTTCCCGTCTCGGTGACTACATCGCTCAGAGAATCGAGGATGTAGACATCGTTGCCCGCGCCGCCGTTCATGTTGTCGATGCCTGCGCCGCCGTCGAGGGTGTCGTTGCCCGCGCCGCCGAGCAGGGTATCGTTGCCCTGCAGACCGCGCAGCAGGTTGTTCCCCGTATTGCCGGTGATGGTATTGGCCAACGCGTTGCCGTAGCCATTGATGGCCGCCGAGCCGGTCAGAGTGAGTCTTTCCAGGTTGGCTCCCAGCGTCCAGGTGATCACGCTTTCCACCGTGTCGATTTCGCTGGCGGTCGTTGTGCTTTCGTCAATCACATCGTCGACATTGTCGACCACGTAGGTATCGTTGCCGGTACCGCCAATCAGGAGGTCACTGCCGGCGCCGCCATCGAGTCGGTCGTTTCCGGCCAGGCCGGTGAGGATATTGTCAGATGCGTTCCCGGTCAGCCGGTTGGCCTTGGCGTTGCCGGTGCCCTCCAGGGCATCACCGATCAGCGTCAGATTTTCAATGTTATCGTGGGCTACCACATTCAGCGTCCAATCGATGCTGCTCTGCACTTCATCGATTTCGGTGGACGATGTTGAGGTCTCGATCAGCCTGTCGCCCGCATTATCGACAATATAAATGTCATTGCCGGCACCGCCATCGAGCGTATCCTGCCCATAGCCACCATTCAAAATGTCGTTGCCGAGCGCGCCGATCAGCTGATTGTTACCCGCGTTACCGATGATTAGGTTGTTGCGCTCGTTGCCGGTCCCGCTGTTCGAGAAGGTGCCGGACAAGGTCAGATTTTCAAGGTTGGCGCCAAGCACCCAGTTGATACCGCTTTTGACAACCACGGTATCGATTTCGGTGAGCGTTGTGCCGTCTTCGAGCAGGCTGTCGCTCAGGCTGTCGACGACATAGGTGTCATTGCCGGCACCGCCGGCCATGACATCGTTTCCAGCGCCGCCGTCGAGCAGATCCTTGCCTTCTCCGCCTTCCAGCGCATCGTTGCCGTCGCCGCCGCTCAGGGTGTCGTCGCCCCCCCCACCATTGAGCTTGTCTGCGCCGGCCGCGCCGAATAGGGCATTCTGGGCGCTGTTGCCATCAATGGTGTTGTTGAGCGCGTTGCCAACGCCGACGCTGGCCAGGATCCCGCTCAAACGGAGGTTCTCGAGGTTGCTGCCCAGCGTCCAGCTGGTACTGCTCACTATCGTATCTACTTCGCTGGCCAGCGCGCTGGCTTCGATTACGACATCGGCCGCAGAGTCCACCACATAGGTGTCATTGCCGGCGCCACCGATCAGCGTATCGCTTTCGTCCTGTGTTGAAGCGTCATCTGCGCCGTTGAGGAAGTCATTTCCGGCGCCGCCATTGAGGATGTCGTTGCCGGTACCACCATCCAGGGTATCGTCACCGCTCTCGCCATAAATCGTATCGTCGCCGGCCATCCCGTACAGCTTGTTGGTTACGGAGTTGCCATAAATGAGATTGTTGAGTGCGTTACCCGAGCCATCGATGAGAGCGCTGCCGGTGAGGGTGAGGTGCTCAATGTTCTCATTCCCCGCCGAGCTCAGCGACCATGTTATGGAGCTGAACACCTTATCGATTTCGGAAGCGAGCAGGCTGGTCTCGACAATGGAGTCCGCTGCGTTATCAACGTAATAAATGTCGTTTCCCACGCCGCCATCCATCTTGTCCTTTCCGGCGCCGCCGTTGAGCGTGTCGTTCCCGCCAAGACCAATCAACACGTCATCCAGGCTGCCGCCTAAAAGAGAGTCATTGACGTTACTTCCGGTGTATGTGGTCATACTCTTTTCTCATTCGATAGATTACCCGGGCTCTTCTTGGTAGTAGAGCGGGCTTCGGGATCGCGAGTCATCCAGCTGGCAGAGTGCTACGCCATGCGTAATGGCGGGCTGTCAGTCGTGATTGGCTGATCGCATGTGCTGGCCCTGCCGAGTGTTTGCGAGCGAACAGGGTAGGCGACGGCTCAAGGCAGTTTCGAGGCGTACGGCGGTCATGAGGTCGTCCTTGGCACTCACAAAGATGGGGCTGGGTATCGCCCTGCAAATCTAGCACCTGCTATGTGGTGAAGAACAGCTCCCCTGTTCGCAGTGCAGTGGAATTTCCAATGTCGTTCACCGTGGTTCGCATCGGCATACTGACAAGAAGTCCGCTGGGTGCGGAGGAAGGCAGCGGCTCGGGTCTTGCGTGCGGCGTCAGAGGATGAATTTCGAGAGCGATACGCTGGAGATACCGTTGATCCGGATGGCGCATTAAGGCATTGCTGTCCATGTCGGTATTGCCGTAGAGCACTCCGTTAGTCTGGTTCAGTTAGCCAGCCACTCCAGAGGTGGCGGTGCTGTCGATGATGGCGGTGAACGGCTCGTGCTTATTGGGCGTGGTCAGATTGGCATCTAGAGTGTGAGGATAAATCTTCTCTTGCTCTTCGGGGCGGCAATTATGTTCAAGGTTGTACCGGATCCTTCCGTCATCGCTGATGGTATTGAACGCCAATAGTTCGTTGTCTAGGTGTGTAGTCCCGGGATGAGGTGGTGCGGGTCAAGCCTGAAACGGTTCGGCGTTCGAGTCCAGGCATCACAGATCGTTTTGACCGGAGTACGCCACCGAGGGCTTCCAGATGCTTGGCAAAGTTGCATGCCGTAACGAAGGCCAGCACATGGGCTTTCAGCGCATCGAAATCCGGGTATAGGAACGACTTGATGGTGGCCTCCTTCACGGTGCGGTTCATGCGCTCGGCCTGTCCGTTGGTCCACGGGTGATCGGGTTTGGTGAGCATGTGCTTGACGCCATGCGCTTGGCAGGCACTGTCGAAAATATGCCCACCAAACCGATTGGTCAGGCCGTTTCGATACTGTGGCTGCTCGGTGAACGTCACGCCGTTGTCTGTGAGAGCGGTGTGAATGGTGCCGGGATATGTCGTCACCACCTCTTCGAGAAGCGCCGCCCCGTCCGGCTCTCTGCCAGGCAGCCTGGTGATGCCATGGCATACCAGGCAGCGATGCAAGGCACTGCGAGTCAGTTGAGGAGGGTTTCACGCAGATCCCCCAGCAGGTCATTCAAGGGACGCAAGGTGTGGCGCCTGAGCTCGACCACCATCGCTTCTTCAGCATCCGAGAGTCGGACGCTACTCGGCTTGGCAGGCACCATAGGCTTGTCAGCTGTCGTCGAGCGCGAACGATATTGGGGTACGGTCTTGACGTTCAGTCCGTAACGAGCGGCAAGGGCGCGCGTCGACTCTTGCGACGCTAGCAGTTCGGCTCGAACTCGCGACGTTGTGCGGCCTGAGCCATGAAGACCTGTTGCCATGGCGCATCTTCTTGATGGGGGTTCAAGAATGCACCATGACTTCCCGGGACGGCATACCTAGGGCTGGCAGGGCTATGATCACCCCCAAAGGCCGCTAATTCCTCTCGGGAATAGCGGCATTTCTCATCTCTGGCTTAATTGAGGTGAACGCTTAAATTCTTGCCTTCCTCACCCCCTCAGCCAACTCCCGACAAAGCCCCAGCACATCCCCAATCGCCTGCTCCTTCGACGAAGCCTTGGCAATCCGATCAATCAACGCCGACCCCACCACCGCACCATCGGCGCGCTTGGCCACTTCGGCGGCGTGTTCGGGGGTGCGGATGCCGAAGCCGATGCACAGCGGCAGGTCGGTGTGGCGGCGCAGGCGGGCCACCGCTTCTTCCACCTGATCCATGGTCGCCGCGCCGGCGCCGGTGACGCCGGCCACCGAGACGTAGTAGACGAAGCCGGAGCTGCCGTTCAGTACGGTCGGCAGGCGGGCGTCGTCGGTGGTCGGGGTGGTCAGGCGGATGAAGTCGATGCCGGCGGCCTGGGCCGGGTCGCACAGTTCGTCGTTGTGCTCCGGCGGCAGGTCGACCACGATCAGGCCGTCTACGCCGGCTTCCTTGGCGTCGGCGATGAAGCGTTCCACGCCGTAGCAGAAGATCGGGTTGTAGTAGCCCATCAGCACCAGCGGGGTGTCCTGGTTGCCCGCGCGGAACTCGCGGACCATCTGCAGGGTTTTCGCCATGTTCTGGCCATTGCCGAGGGCGCGGATGTTGGCCAGCTGGATCGCCGGGCCGTCGGCCATCGGGTCGGTGAACGGCATGCCCAGCTCGATGACGTCGGCGCCGGCTGCCGGCAGGCCCTTGAGGATCTCCAGCGAGGTGGCGTAGTCCGGGTCGCCGGCGGTGACGAAGGTGACCAGGGCGGCGCGGTTTTCTTGCTTCAGTGCGGCGAAGCGGCTCTGCAGGCGGCTCATGCGCGGGTCTCCTCGTCCAGATTCAGGTAGTGCATTACGGTCTGCATGTCCTTGTCGCCGCGGCCGGACAGGTTGACCACCATCAGGTGGTCCTTGGGCAGGCTGGGCGCGCGCTTGAAGGCTTCGGCCAGCGCGTGGGAGGACTCCAGCGCCGGGATGATGCCTTCCAGGCGGCAGCACTGCTGGAACGCCTGCATGGCTTCGTCGTCGGTGATCGGCACGTACTCGACGCGACCGACCTTGTGCAGCCAGGCGTGCTCGGGGCCGACGCCGGGGTAGTCGAGGCCGGCGGAGATCGAGTGGGCGTCGGTGATCTGACCGTCGGCGTCCTGCAGCAGGTAGGTGCGGTTGCCGTGCAGCACGCCCGGCGCGCCGCCGGCCATGCTGGCGGCGTGCTTGCCGGTGTCGATGCCGTGGCCGGCCGCTTCGACGCCGACGATCTGCACGCTCGGCTCGTCGAGGAATTCGTGGAACAGGCCGATGGCGTTGGAGCCGCCGCCGATGCAGGCGACCAAGGAATCCGGCAGACGGCCTTCGTGGTCGAGGATCTGCGCGCGGGTTTCGCGGCCGATCACTGCCTGGAAGTCGCGGACCATCGCCGGGTAGGGGTGCGGGCCGGCGGCGGTGCCGATCAGGTAGAAGGTGTTGTCGACGTTGGTCACCCAGTCGCGCAGCGCCTCGTTCATGGCGTCCTTGAGGGTGCCGGTGCCGGCGGTGACCGGGATGACCTTGGCGCCGAGCAGCTTCATGCGGAAGACGTTGGCCTGCTGGCGGTCGATGTCGGTGGTGCCCATGTACACCACGCACTCGAGGCCGAAGCGCGCGGCCACGGTGGCGCTGGCCACGCCGTGCATGCCGGCGCCGGTCTCGGCGATGATGCGCTTCTTGCCCATGCGTTTGGCCAGCAGGATCTGGCCGATGCAGTTGTTGATCTTGTGCGCGCCGGTGTGGTTCAGCTCCTCGCGCTTGAGATAGATCTTCGCGCCGCCGAAGTGCTCGGTCAGGCGCTCGGCGAAGTACAGCGGGCTGGGGCGGCCGATGTAGTCGCGCTGGAAGTAGGCGAGTTCTTCGAGGAACGCCGGGTCCTGCTTGGCGGCCTCGTACTCGGCGGCCAGGTCGTTGATCAGCGGCATCAGGGTTTCGGCGACGAACTGGCCGCCGAACGGGCCGAACAGGCCGCGCTCGTCGGGGCCGTGGGAATAGCTCTGGGTCATGGCTGGCTCCAGTGGGGAATGGGGGCGACAGGGACGGGCAGGGCGCGCGCCTGGGCAGTGGCTACACGGTAGCCAATGGCGGGCGGCGGGAAAAGCGATAAGATCGCCCTGACCTGTCAGGAAAACTCACCGATGAGCCAGCCTCGCGACCTTCCTCCGCTGAACGCCCTGCGCGCCTTCGAGGCCACCGCCCGGCTGGGCAGCGTCAGCCGCGCGGCCGCGGAGCTGCACGTCACCCACGGGGCGGTGAGTCGCCAGTTGCGCGCGCTGGAGGAGCACCTCGGCGTGGCCTTGCTGGCCAAGGACGGACGTGGCGTGAAACTCACCGATGCCGGCCAGCGGCTGAGCGCAGTGGCCGCCGCGGCCTTCGATGACCTGCGCAATGTGTGCTTTGAGCTGCGCGAGGGTCGCGCGCAGGCGCCGTTCGTGCTCGGCTGTCCGGGCAGCCTGCTGGCGCGCTGGTTCATCCCGCGTCTCGACCGCCTGCAGCGCGACCTGCCGCAGCTGCGCCTGCAGCTCTCCGCCAGCGAGGGCGAGCTGGACCCGCGCCGGCCGGGGCTGGACGCCACCCTGTGGTTCGCCGCACCGCCGTGGCCGGCGGACATGCAGGTATTCGAGCTGGCCGAGGAGTGCATCGGCCCGGTGCTGTCGTCCCGCCACGCGCGCTACGCCGCGCTGCGCGAGGCGCCGGCGAGTGCGCTGCTCGGCGAGCCGCTGCTGCACACCGCCTCGCGCCCGCAGGCCTGGCCGCAGTGGGCGCGTGCGCAGGGGCTCGATCCGGCCGGGCTCGGCCTCGGCCAGGGTTTCGAACATCTCTACTACCTGCTGGAGGCGGCGGTGGCCGGCCTCGGCGTGGCCATCGCGCCGCAGCTCTTGGTCGCCGACGATTTGGCCGCCGGGCGGCTGGAGGCGCCTTGGGGTTTCGTCGCCACGCCGGCGCGGCTGGCGCTGTGGGTGCCGGCGCGCGGCGGCGACCGCCGGGCGGTGGAGCTGGCGGCGTGGCTGCGGAGAGAGCTGGCGTAGGGTGCGCCGTGCGCACCGTTGGGCGTGGTGTTCTACTGGTGGTGCGCATGGCGCACCCTACGGCTCGGCCGCTCGTTGGTTACAGGTTACGTGCGGGGCTGGGTAGGGTGCGCCGTGCGCAGCATTTGGCGTGGCGGAACAGCATCGCCAGCCTGCTGGCTCCTACTGGGTGATGCAGTGCCACTCCTGGCCGTCGGCCAGGCGCTGGCCGCCGGCATCCTCGAGCCAGGATTCGGTCTGGAACTGCCAGTGGCGCGCCTGCAGGCGGTAGCGCTGGCCGGCGGCGAAATGCGCGTAGTCCAGGCGCAGGTAGCAGAGCATGTACACCGGGTCGCTGTTCAGCAGCGGGCCGATGAACACCTCGAAGCGGTAGCTGGTCTCCAGGCGATGGGCTCCGGGGGTGACCTGGAAGTAGCGGCCGTCGTTGAGGCGCTTGCCGTCGATCTTCTCGGCCATCAGCAGCTCGCCGGGCTCGGTGCGCAGTTCGATCCAGGCCTGTTGCGGATCGGGCCGGGGCAGGGGACTGGCGCAGGCGGCGAGCAGCGCCGGCGCGGCAAGCAGGAGGAGGGCGCGCATGGCGGGCTCCGGGCAGGGACTGGACAGCTTCAGGATAGCGCCGGGGCGTCGCTGGCGGCAGGCGCGACTATCGGTTAGCTTCCCGGGGAAACGGCCCGCGCGTACCGCCATGTCGATCCTCCGCCTGCTTCCGCTGCTGCTCCTGCTCACCGGCTGCTCCAGCCTCGGCTACTACGCCCAGCTGGCCGAGGGGCAGTGGCAGCTGCTGCGCGCCCGTCAGCCGGTGGCCGAGCTGCTCGCCGACCCGCAGCAGCCCGCCGAGCTGCGCCAGCGCCTGCGCCTCGCCCAGGACGCCCGCGCCTTCGCCAGCGCGCAGCTGGCCCTGCCGGACAACCGCAGCTACCGTCTGTACGCCGACCTCAAGCGCCCCTATGTGGTGTGGAACCTGTTCGCCACCCCCGAGTTCTCCCTCGAGGCACAGACCCACTGCTTCCCGATCGCCGGCTGCGTGGCCTATCGCGGCTACTTCGACGAGCAGCGCGCCCGCGGCGCCGCCGCGCGGCTGCGTCTGCAGGGGCTGGATACCGAGGTGGCCGGGGTCGAGGCCTATTCCACCCTCGGCTGGTTCGACGATCCGCTACTCAACGGCATGCTGGACTGGAGCGACGAGCGGGTGGCGGCGCTGATCTTCCACGAGCTGGCCCACCAGCGCCTGTACCTGCCCGGCGATACTGCCTTCAACGAGTCCTTCGCCCGCTTCGTCGAGGAGGAGGGGCTGCGCCAGTGGCGCCGTGCCCGTGGTCTGCCGCCGCCGCCAGCGCATTTGCAGCGCCAGCGCGAACAGTTCGTCGCCCTGATGCTGGCTAGCCGCGCGCGTCTGGAGGCGCTGTACGCCCAGTTGCTGGACGCGGAGGCGCTGCGCGCGCGCAAGCAGGCCGAGTTCCAGCGCCTGCGCGGCGAGTATGCGGCGCTGCGCGACGGCCCCTGGCTGGGTGACCGGCGCTTCGACGGCTGGTTCGCCCGCCCGCTGAACAACGCCCGCCTGTTGCCGTTCGGCCTCTACGAGCAGTGGGTGCCGGCGTTCGCCGCACTGTTCGCCGAGACCGGCGGCGACTGGTCGCGTTTCTACGCGCGGACCGCCGCGCTGGCCGCGCTGGGCGAGGCGGAGCGCCGGCAGGCATTGGCCGCGTTGCAGGCGTGCGACGGATTTGCCGGTCCGCCGAGGCTTGACTAGCGTTCAGGAGACCCCCGTCACCACAGGAGCGCCGTCATGTCGGATCACCACACCTACAAGAAGATCGAACTGGTCGGTTCGTCGCGTGCCAGCATCGAGGACGCCATCAACAACGCCCTGGCCGAGGCGGCCAAGACCATCCATCACATGGACTGGTTCGAGGTGGTGGAAACCCGTGGCCATATCCAGGACGGTCTGGTCGGTCATTATCAGGTGACCATCAAGGTCGGCTTCCGCATCGTCGGCAGCTGAGATCGCGCCTGCGATCGGCAGCGCGGCGGCCATGCAACGCCGGCAGTCGGCTGCGAATGCCGATGCGCCGCGAGCAAGCCGCCGAGGCCGCGTCTGACGCAGGCCCGCCGGACTCCCCGAGATCGTTCAATACGCCCCGCAGCGCACCACCTCGGCGCGCGCCAGGCGCCTGCCCTCGGCATCCAGCAGGCGGCCCATGGCACGGTGGGCGATGCGCCGTACCTCCAGGTGGTAGTGTGCCCCGGCGGCGAACTCCGCGTAGTCCACGGCGAGGATGCAGGTGCGCCAGGCCGGCCCGCTGCCCTGGCCGAAGCCGCCGCTGGGCACCTCGAAACCGAAGCGCACCTGCAGGCGGTGGGCGCCGGGGCTGACCTGGAAATAGCGCCGATCCGGCCAGTAGCGGCCATCGAGCTCGTCGGCACCGAGCTGGGTGTCCGGCTGTCCGCGCATGTCGATCCACGCCTTGCCCGGATCGTGTGGCGGCAGCGGGGTGGCGCAGGCGGCGAGCAGCAGGCTGGCGGCGAGGGGCAAAACGGGCAGGAGCGGCTGGCGCATGATGGTCTCCGAGCAGGTTTCTGCTGGTCACCATAGCCTCTGGAGAGCAGGCTTGACGATGTCATGCCTCGGGCGATCGCGTACGTGCTTGCGGCAGAAAGGAGCGGAAGCCCCGGCAGGCATGGCCCGCCGGAGCTGATCAGACGGCAGTGAATTGCGGCCGCACGGGTGACGGCTCTTCAGGGTCAGAGGATGAAGTCTGCCGTCGACAGGCTGCTGATTCCGGTGAGCTGGATGGCGAACTCGGCAGTGCTATCGGCATCGGTGTTGCCATACAGCACGCCGCTCACCACCTTCAGCTGGCCGGCTGCAGTAAAGGCGGTCGTGCTGCCAATCACTGCGCTGAATGCATCATTGGTGGTGGTGGCGGTGTTGGCATCCAGAGTCGACAGGTCGATCCTGTCCTGCCCACGGACGAAGTCGGTGATCACGTCCCAGGTCGTATTGGTGATCCCCGTTTCGCTGAGGGCGTTGAAGTCGAAGATGTCGTTGCCTGCGCCGCCGCTGAGACTGTCCTTGCCGGCTCCGCCGACCAGGATGTCGTTACCGCTATCCCCGAACAGTTGATCCGCACCGTCATACCCATACAACTGGTCGTTGCCGGCAAGCCCGTACAGCTTGTTCACCGCAGCGTTGCCGATGAGCTTGTTGGCTGCGAGGGAGCCGACCCCGTTGAGCGCTGTGGTTGTCGTGGTGTTGAGGCCCAGGTTGAGATTCTCGATCTGGCTGAGGACGACACTATTGGTCAGGCCGCTGACCGCTCCGCCAAGGGAGGCTGTCGAGCCGGCGACGGCGACGGTATAGACCACCGTATCAACATCGCTGCTTTGTGGGTCGGCGATGATCTCTTCCAGGACCTTGTCCAGATTGGAGTCGACGTAGTAGATGTCGCTGCCGAAACCGCCCAGCATGATGTCATTGCCGGTGCCGCCATCGAGAACGTCATTGCCATTGCCGCTGAACAGGCGGTCATTGCCGCCCATGCCATACAGCTTTTCCTGGAGCCCCATGTCGCCGTAGGGGTCGACCGAGATCTTGTTGGACAGATCGTTGCCCTTGGCCGTCATGATCGAGGGCGTGCCCGACGTCATCCAGTGGAATACGCTGAGGTTCTCCACGTTGGCTGCCAGGGTATAGCTCAGCAGGCCTTGTCCATTGTTGAACTCCACCCTGTCGCGTGCGCCTGCTCCGGCCGCTTCGATGACCTTGTCGCCAGCGTTGTCCACGACAAACACGTCATCACCAGCTCCCCCGGACATGCTGTCGGCTCCGGCGCCGCCATCCAGCCAGTCGTTGCCATTGCCACCATTCAGGACATCCGAGCCTGCGACGATCGAGTCCGAGTCGTAATCCCACTCCCAGCTGTCGCCAAACAGTTCATCGTCACCATCGCCACCGTTGAGGGTATCGTTGCCGCCAAAGCCGGCCATTTCGTCGTCGCCGGCACTGCCATTGAGGGTGTCGTTGCCATTGAGGAGGAAGTCGACACCTCCGTGGTAGCCCGTTTCCAGTGCGCTTACGAACCCCGCCAGGCTGTGATTGAGGCCGCTGCCATCCACGACAAGGGTTGTTGCCGGGTTGCCGGATGCATAGTCGTAACCGTATACCTTGACACCGGTGATGGTGCCGAGCGGCGCACCGGAGGTGCCGACGGCGAAACTGGTTCCGGTGAGCACGATCTGGAATTCCGCGCCTTCGAGAGTGATCTGCGAACTGGAGAACTGCGTGACTATCCAGTTGCCTGATTCGACATAGAGGTCGTCGAGGTAGGTGTTGAACTTGAAGGTGGCCATCTGCTGTCCTTGATCGGTTGACCGATGATTGTTGGGTGAGGGGTAGGCGGGGCGCTTGGGAGTCCCCCGTCATCTGGTGGCTTGGAGTCGTGCCGTCGCGACGGATCACTTGTGAAATCGGCAGGGCCGGCTTCCCGCTCCAACTGAGCCTGATGGGAAAGGACAAATATCATGTCATATTGATATTTGCATGAGCTGAATCAACGGCCAGGCATGTTCCCGACACGACGCTCCCGGTGGGTGAAGGGAGCAGAGGATTCCGCTGTGCCCCCCGCTGAGGTCGAGCGATGACTCTCGGTATCCAAGACTGACGCTGCCGATGGGGTGGATGATGGGCTCGGCGGTGCTGGCGGCATCTGTGTTCGTGTTGCCGCAGGTGTTTCTGTCAGCCACCTTCGCGGCGGTGCCGGGTGCATCGTCCGCCGATGCCGCGTTGGGCGCCGCGGGCTGCTGTGTGGTGGTGTCATCGTCCAGACCCCGGTCGGGCTCGTCGATGACGTGTTCCGGTTTTGCCGCGTGCGTTGGCATCGAGGACGTCTGGCGCAAGTGCTTCAGACCGACGAAGTTGCGCAGTCCATCCTCGAAAGCCGAATCTTGCCGGGTGTTATTGAAGCGCAGTCCATAACCTGACAGGCCTTCCGCATGCCCCGGTTACTGGCAGCTCCTCGGGCGAGCGGAGCAGCGCATCGGCTCCGCTGTCGTCGATTGCCGCACGGGGACAGCTGCCGAGGCCGATGGTGGAGATGGGCTATGGCAGGTAGGGGCAGAGCCCCTAGCGTCCACCCCCCGCCACCAGCCACTCGTTGGCCTTGCGGATATCCTCGTCGACCAGGGTGCCGCTCCAGCGGTGCAGGACCAGCACGCTGGTGATGAAGTCGTACTGCGCCTTGAGCAGATCGCGGCGGGCGCGGTATTCCTCCTTGACGGTATCGAGCACGTCCACGGCGTTCATCACGCCGAGCTCGAAGGCGCGTTCGGCGGCCTGGCGGGCCTTTTCCGCGGAGGTCTGCGCGGTGCGCCCGGCGGCGATCCGGCTCAGGCTGGTCTCGGCGCTGAAGTAGGCCTCGCGGGTCTCGCGCACCAGCTGACGGCGGGCGGTCTCGTAGGTGTGCTCGGCCGCCATCAGCTGCTCGTACATGGAGGCGGTGCGCGCGCTGGTCGAGCCGCCGCTGTAGATGGGCACCTGCACGCCGACGCTGGCGACGTAGGTGTCGGTGCGCGGGTTGGGACTGTTCTCGTAGCCGATGTCGCTGCGCTGCCCCATGAGGTTGAGGTTGACCGTCGGCAGGTGGCCGGCGCGGGCCTGGCGCACGCTGGCCTGGGCGGCGTCCACCGCCTTCCTGTGCGACTGCAGGGCGGGGTTGAGCTCCAGCGCCGTGCGCACCCAGTGCTCGCGCTCGTGCGGCGGCAGGCTGAAGGCGGGGTTCGGCCCGAGCCGGCGCAGATCCTCGGTGATCGGTCGGCCGACCAGTTCGGATAGCGCTTCGCGGCTCACCGTGACCCGGTTGGCGGCCTCGATCTCCGACGCCTTGAGGGCATCGACCCGGGCGGAGATTTCCAGCACGTCGGTGATCATCGCCAGCTGGCGCTTGAACAGCGACTGGACGCGCTCCAGGTTACGTTCGGTCGCGCGCAGCTCGGCCCTGACCAGCTCGTGCTCGTCCTCGGCGGCCAGCGCGGCGAAGTAGCGTTCGACCAGGTCGACGCTGGCCTGCTCCAGGGTATTGCGCGCCTCGGCTTCCTGCTGGCCAGCGAGGGCGGTGAAGCGCTTGTAGTTCTGCCAGGCTTCCGGGTCGTAGAGCACCTGGTTCAGGCCCAGGGCGTAGCGCTCGCCGTTGTAGTAGGCCTCCAGGCGCTCGGTCTCGCTGTAGGTGCGGTTGAAGGTGCTGCTCAGCCCCACCTGCGGGAGCATCTGGCCGAAGGCTTCGCGCTGGCTCCAGGCGGCGCTGCGGCTTTTCGCCTGGGCGGCGAGGATGCGCGGGTCGGCGCTCTGCGCCTCTTGGAACAGTTGCCAGAGGTCGACGGTCTGCCCGGCGGCAGCGCTGTCGCCGGCTTCGGGCGCCACGGCGGCGATGGCGGGGCTCGCCAGGCAGGCGAGCAACAGCAGGGTAGGGCGGAATGCGGTCACCGGTTCAATCCTCGATCAGCGAACGGGCGAAGGCGTTGGTCGCCGGTTGCACCAGGTAGCTCAGCAGGGTGCGCTCGCCGGTGTTGAGCAGCACTTCGGCCGGCATGCCGGGCACCAGCAGCAGCTTGCCCAGATCCTGACGGCCCTGCTCGGTCAGCTCGACGCGGCCGAGGTAGTAGGGCACGCCGGTTTCCTGGTTGACCAGGCGATCGGCGGAGACATGGGTCAGGCGGCCCTCGATCACCGGGGTGGTCGCGTGGTTGAAGGCGCTGAAGCGGATGTCGGCCAGCTTGCCGGGGGCCACGCGGTCGATGTCGATCGGCGAGATCTGCACCTCGACGATCAGCTCCTCGCTGGCCGGCACGATGTCCAGCAGCGGCGTGCCGGGGTTGATCACCCCGCCCACCGTGTGCACCTGCAGGCCGAGCACCATGCCGGCCTCGGGGGCGCGGATCCGGGTGCGGCGGGCGCGGTCCTCGGCGGCGGCCAGACGCTCGCGCAGGTCGAACACCTTGGTCTGCACCTCGGCCAGCTGGTCGACCACCTCGGTGGCGAACTCCTTGTTCAGCTGGACGATCTGCAGCTGGGTCTCGCCGATCTGCAGGCGGGCGCGGGCGATCGAGGACTGCAGGTCGGCGATCTCCGCGCGCAGCAGGGCCAGGTTGCGCTCCTGCTCGCGCAGGCGCTGCTTGTCGACGAAGCCTTCGCTGAGCAGGGCGCGCAGGTCGCCGACCTCCTCGCCGTAGGACTTCGACAGTTCCTGCTTGCCGGCGATGACCGCCTGGAAGCCGCGGATCTGCTCCTCGAGCTGGACGATGCGCTTGCTCAGCACGTCGACCTCGCCCAGGCGCGAGATGCGCCGGGCCTGGAAGATCTGCGCCTCGCCGTCCTGGGCTTCGCGCACGCGCCGATCGGTCGAGGCGGCCTCGGCGAATGCCACCGTCTCGCGGCCGTCGCGCTCGGCGAGCAGGCGCGCCTCGAGGGCGCGGGCGGCGATCAGCTGGCTGCGCACCATCTCCTGCTCGGCGGCGGCCTGGGTGTCGTCCAGTTCGATCAGCACCTGGCCGGCGGCCACCTGGTCGCCGTCGCGGACATGCAGGGCGCGGACGATGCCGCCTTCGAGGTGCTGCACCGTCTTGCGGTAGCTTTTCACCGTGACCACGCCGGGGGCGAGGGCGGCGCTGTCCAGCGGGGCAAGCGCCGCCCAGGAGCCGAACAGGCCGAAGGTGACGAAGAGGATGGCGTAGCCGATCCGGCGGATCGAGCGGTCGCTGGTGGGCAGCTCGTTCGCGGTGGCGAGAGCGTCGTTGCGGGTATCTGACATGCCTGCGTTCATCTCTCTCATCGCACGCTGTTCGTCGGGGACACGGCGGCCTGTGGCTGGCCACCCTGCAGTTCGCTCAGCACCTGGTCGCGCGGGCCGTAGAGGGCCAGCATGCCGTCGCGCAGCACCAGCAGCTTGTCGATGCAGCTGAGCAGGCTGGTGCGATGGGTGATCACGAACAGCGTGGTGCCGCGGACCTTGAGCTCCTGCAGGGCGGTGAGCAGGGCCCGCTCGCCGACGTCGTCGAGATTGGAGTTGGGCTCGTCGAGGACGATCAGCTTCGGCTTGCCGTACACGGCCCGTGCCAGGCCGATGCGCTGGCGCTGGCCGCCGGACAGCGCGCCGCCGTTGGCGCCGATCAGGGTGTCGTAGCCCTCGGGCAGGCGCAGGATCAGCTCGTGCACCCCGGCCAGGCGCGCGGCCTCGACCACGGCGACCGGGTCGATCTCGCCGAAGCGGGCGATGTTCTCGCTGATGGTGCCTTCGAACAGCTCGATGTCCTGCGGCAGGTAGCCGACGTGCGGGCCCAGCTCCTCGTTGCGCCAGGCGAACACGTCGGCGCCGTCCAGGCGCACCTTGCCCTGCGCTGCCGGCCAGATGCCCAGCAGGGCGCGGGCCAGAGAGGACTTGCCCGCGCCGCTGGGACCGATGATGCCCACCACCTCACCGGCAGCCACGCGCAGGTTGAGGCCGCGCAGGGCCGGTTGCTGGGCGCCGGGCGGCACCACGCTGAGGCTCTCCAGGCTGATCTCGCCGCGTGGCGCCGGCAGCGGCATGCGCTCCGGTTCGACGGCGATCTTCTGCAGCAGCTCGTCGAGCCGCTGGTACTGGCCGCGGGCGGTGGAGAAGCCCTTCCACACGCCGATCATCAGGTCGATCGGCGCCAGCGCCCGGCCGAGCAGGATCGAGCCGGCGATCATCAGGCCGGGGCTGATCTCCTGTTCCAGCACCAGCCAGGCACCCACCCCGAGGATCAGCGACTGCACCAGCAGGCGGAAGGTCTTGGACAGGGCGGTGACGGTGCCGGCGCGGTCGCTGGCCTGCGACTGCAGCAGCAGCACCTGGTTGTTCCGCGCCTGCCAGCGCCGGCGCAGTTGCGGCAGCATGCCCATCGAGGCCACCACCTCGGCATTGCGCAGGTTCTTCGCGGTGAAGGCGGTGGCGGCGAGGTTTTCCTTGTTGGCCTGCTGCAGCGACTGGTTGGTCAGGCGCTCGTTGACGTAGGCCAGGGCGATCAGCACCAGCGCGCTGAACACGCCGAACCAGCCGAACCAGGGGTGGAACATGAACATCACCGCCAGGTAGATCGGCAGCCAGGGGGCGTCGAAGAAGGCGAACAGGCCGTTGCCGGTGAGGAACTGGCGCAGGCCGGTCAGGTCGCTGAGGGGCTGCGCCGAGGCGTTCATGCCGCCGCTGAACAGCGCCTGGCGGAAGCTGGCGTCATACAGGCGCGGACCGAGCAGGGTGTCGAGACGGGTGCTGATCCGCACCATGATGCGCGAGCGTACCCATTCCAGGGCGCCCAGGGTGGCGATCAGCAGCAGCAGGATCAGGGTCAGCATCAGCAGCGTCG
The DNA here is from genome assembly GCF_900104805.1 of Pseudomonas oryzae. Classification (NCBI taxonomy): domain Bacteria; kingdom Pseudomonadati; phylum Pseudomonadota; class Gammaproteobacteria; order Pseudomonadales; family Pseudomonadaceae; genus Pseudomonas; species Pseudomonas oryzae. The sequence goes on from NZ_LT629751.1 coordinate 3,926,758, forward strand.
ATTCGCTGCCGGACGCGATCACCCGGTCGTAGACCTGCAGCATGTAGAACGCCGGCACCAGCATCAGGAAATTGACGAACAGGCTGAAGAAGCCAACCGTCAGGAAGCTGCCCTTGCAGGTCGCCAGTACCGTTTCGAGACTGCTGGAGGTGTGGGGGGCCTTGGGTGGCATCTGGGGAACTCTTGCGTCCTGGCAAAGGATTGAGGATACAAAAGAAAAGGGCTTGAGGTTCATGTCGCTTCGACATTTCGCCTGCTGAGTTGTCGCGGCAGCGCCGCGCTTTTCGGCCGGACGGTACGGCCGCGGGGAGTGTGATCCCGTCCGGGCCCGCGCGCGTCTATGGTTCTCCAACAACAACGATGCCGTCCCGCCCCCATGCACCAGCTCCTCAACGCAATCCTCGACGAAGTCCGCCCGCTGATCGGCCAGGGCAAGGTCGCCGACTACATCCCCGCGCTGGCCGGTGTGCCGGCCGACCAGCTGGGCATCGCCGTGTACGGGGTGGACGGCCAGCTGTACAGCGCCGGCGATGCCACGACGGCGTTCTCCATCCAGAGCATTTCCAAGGTGTTCGCCCTGGTGCAGGCCATCCGCCACTCCGGCGAGGCGATCTGGCAGCGTCTCGGCCACGAGCCGTCCGGCCTGCCGTTCAACTCGCTGGTGCAGCTCGAGCTGGAGCGCGGCAAGCCGCGCAACCCGTTCATCAATGCCGGCGCGCTGGTGATCAGCGACCTCAACCAGTCGCGCTTCGCCGCACCGGCGCTGTCGATGCGCGACTTCGTTCGGCGTCTGTCCGGCAACCCGCAGATCGTCTCCGACGCCAGGGTGGCCGAATCCGAATACCAGCACCGCGCGCGCAACGCGGCGATGGCCTACCTGATGCAGTCGCTGGGCAACTTCGACAACGAGGTGGAGGCGGTGCTGAAGAGCTACTTCCACAACTGCGCGCTGGCGATGAGCTGCGAGGACCTGGCGCGCGCCTGCGCCTTCCTCGCCAACCAGGGTGTCTGCCCGCACAGCGGCGAGCAGGTGCTGAGCGCGCAACAGACCCGCCAGGTGAATGCGGTGATGGCCACCTGCGGGCTGTACGACGAGGCCGGCAGCTTCGCCTACCGGGTCGGCCTGCCGGGCAAGAGCGGCGTCGGCGGCGGGCTGGTGGCGGTGGTGCCGGGGCGCTTCGCGGTGTGCGTGTGGTCGCCGGAGCTGAACGCCTCGGGCAACTCGCTGGCCGGTCTGGCGGCGCTGGAGAAGCTCAGCGAGCGGATCGGCTGGTCGGTGTTCTGATCGGAGCGAGCATCCGGCTTGCACTTTTTCCGGTTGATTCAGGTCATTTTCCCCTGGAAGTGCCGTGAAAAGTGCAACAGCAACTGCGTTGCGTGCATTTATCGACACTTTTTGTGTGGCCAATAATCCCCGTGCGTTTCCGATCCGCAGCAGGGATCAAGGTCCCCGCCGCGCGGCGCCAAGGGCGCCGGCGGCGGGGCACGGGACTTTCCGAATGGCCACCAAGAACAAGTCGAGGCTGCAATGACCAAGCACAATCCGATTCTCGAAGACCTCAAGGCGATCCTCCCGCAGATCGCCGCCAATGCCGCCCGCGCCGAGCGCGAGCGCCAGGTCCCGGCCGAGAACATCGCCCTGCTGAAGAGCATCGGCCTGCACCGCGCCTTCCAGCCCAAGGCCTACGGCGGCATGGAGATCTCCCTGCCCGAGTTCGCCGAGTGCATCGTCGCCCTGGCCGGCGCCTGCGGCGGCACCGCCTGGGCCTTCAGCCTGCTGTGCACCCACAGCCACCAGCTGGCGATGTTTTCCAAGCAGCTGCAGGACGAGATCTGGGGCGACAACCCGGATGCCACGGCGAGCAGCAGCATCGCGCCGTTCAGCACCATCGAGGAAGTCGAGGGCGGCGTGCGCCTGAGCGGCGAGATGGGCTGGAGCAGCGGCTGCGACCACGCCGAGTGGGCCATCGTCGGCATGCGCCGCAAGAATGCTGCGGGCGAGCTGGTGTACAGCTTCGGCGTGCTGCCGCGCAGCGACTACCAGATCCGCGACGACTGGTTCGCCATCGGCATGCGCAGCAGCGGCTCGAAGACCCTGGTGATCAAGGACGCCTTCATCCCCAACCATCGCATCCAGGCGGCCAAGGACATGATGGAGGGCAGCTCCGCCGGTTTCGGCCTGTACCCGGACAGCAAGATCTTCTACGCGCCGTACCGCCCGTACTTCGCCTGCGGCTTCGCCGCCATCAGCCTGGGCGTGGCCGAGCGCATGCTGGCCGCGTTCAGGGAGAAGCAGCAGAACCGCGTGCGCGCCTACACCGGCGCCAGCGTCGGCACCGCCACCCCGGCGCTGATGCGCCTGGCCGAGTCGACCCACCAGGTCGCCGCGGCGCGGGCCTTCCTCGAGAAGACCTGGCAGGAGCACGCCGAATTCGCCGAGCGCCACCAGTACCCGACCCGCGCCGAGCTGGCCTACTGGCGCACCAACCAGGCCTACGCGGTGAAGCTGTGCATCGAGGCGGTTGACCGTCTGTTCGCCGCCGCCGGGGCGATGAGCTGGTTCGAGGGCAACGAGATCCAGCGCCTGTTCCGCGACTCGCACATGACCGGCGCGCACGCCTACACCGACTACGACGTCTGCGCGCAGATCCTCGGCCGCGAGCTGATGGGCCTGGAGCCGGACCCGAGCATGGTCTGAGCCACGCCCGGCGCCTCGGACACGCCTCCTGCGGGAGGCGTGTCCGTTTTGGCGCGGGCGGCCCCCGCGGCGACGCGCGGCTGCTTCATCGCGCCGAGGGCGACGCTCCCACAGCTTTGCGCCTCAGTGACCGAGCAGCACCAGCAGCAGCGACAGGCTGGCCAGCGAGCCGAGGGTCGACAGCAGGATGCTCCGCGACACCCGGGCGGCGTCGCGCCGGTAGTACTCGGCGAGCATGAACGGCCCGGTGCCGGTGGGCAGGGCGCTGAGCAGCAGCGCGGCGTGCGCCCACAGCGGCGGCAGGTCGAGCAGGACGAAGGCGATCAGCCAGGTCAGCAGCGGCTGGACGACCAGCTTCAGCGCCACCAGCGGCAGCACGCCGTCGCGCGGTCCGGGCTGCGGCTGGGCGAGGAACAGGCCGAGCGAGACCAGCGCGCAGGGCACGGTGGCGCCGCCGAGCAGCTGCAGGAAGCGCTCCAGCGCCGCCGGCAGCGGCGCCCCGCCGAGGTTCCAGGCGGCGCCGAGCAGCGGCGCGATCACCAGCGGATTCTTCAGCAGGGCCAGCGTCACCTGGCGCACCGCGCGGCCGATTCCCGCGCCGCTGTGCAGGGCGACCTCGATGCACACCAGCGCCAGGCCGAACAGTCCGCAGACCACCAGCAGGGTGGCGATCAGTGCCGGCGCCATGCCGTCGTCGCCGAGCACCAGCAGGCACAGCGGAATGCCCAGGTAGCCGGTGTTGGCGTAGGCGGCGCCGAGGCCGTCGATGCTGGCGTCGGCCAGCGGCGTGCCGGATCGCCAGCGCCACAGCAGGGCGAGCCCGAACACCGCGAGGCTGCCGCCGGCGAAGGCGAGCAGGAAGCCCGGTTGCCAGATGGCCGCCCAGTCGGCCCTAGCGGTGAGGCCGAACAGCAGCGCCGGCAGGCCGAGCCAGACCACGAAACGGTTGATCTCCGAGGCCGCGCCCGGCCCCAGGCGGTTACTGCGTCGGCACAGCCAGCCGGCGAGGATCAGGCCGAAGATCGGCAGCAGGACGTTGAGCACGTAGGACATGGCGGCAGGTAGGGCGGCAAAAGACCGAGCCTAGGCGGCCTGCCGCGGGCCGTCCAACACTATCGGCCGCCGGGCGAACATCTTCTGGCCTCTGCCGCCGTAGGGTGCGCCATGCGCACCATGGGCTGCGAACTGTTCCCGGTGCGCACGGCGCACCCTACGCGGAGCCGTATCGGGACGGCGGGGCTGTGCCGGGCCGGATCAGTGCCAGCGTGCCGGCGAGTTGCTCCGGAACCCGGCGCCACCGCCGTAGGGTGCGCCATGCGCACCATGGGCTGCGAGCTGTTCCCGTTGCGCACGGCGCACCCTACGCGCGGTCGCGTCGGGGCTCAGTCGCGCAGTTCGCCGCACAGATCGACGGCGAACCAGCGCTCGACCTCGGCCTGGCCCAGGCCGGCGCCGAGCAGGGCGAACAGCTTGGCCAGCGCCGCCTCGCGGGTCATGCCGCCGCCCGAGACCAGGCCGGTGGCGGCCAGCTGGCTGCCGGCGGCGTAGACGCCGAATTCGATGTGGCCTTCGGCGCACTGGCTGATCGCGCCGAGCACCACGCCGCGCGCGTGCGCCTCGCGCAGGGCTTTGATCAGCGCCGCGTCGTCGGCCGGGCCGGTGCCGCTGCCGTAGCACTCCAGCAGCAGGGCCTCGACGCCGCTGGCGAGCAGTGCCTGCACCTGGGCGGCCTGCACGCCGGGGAACAGCGGCAGCACGGCGAGGCTCACCGGACGGCGCGGCTGGCTCCAGGACAGCGTGGCCGGCAGCGCCGCCGCCGCCTCGCCGTGGCGCGGCCGGGCGACCTCGGCGAAGGCGTCGAACGCCTCGCTCCTGATCTTGCTGGCGCGCGCGCCGTGCAGCAGGCGACCGTGGAAGTACAGGTGCACGCCGGGGGCGAGGCCCTCCGCCAGCGCGGCGAGGGCGCCGAACAGGTTGTCCCAGGCGTCGCTGCCGTCCACCCCGGCCGGCAGCATCGAGCCGGTGAGCAGCACCGGCACGGGCAGGCCGAGCAGCAGGAAGGACAGCGCCGCGGCGCTGTAGGCCAGGGTGTCGGTGCCGTGCAGCAGCAGCACGGCGTCGCAGCCGTCGCGTTCGACCGCCTCGGCCACCGCGTCGCGCATCGCCAGCCAGTGGGCCTGGCTCATGTTGGCGCTGTCCAGCGGTGGCGTCAGCTCGCGGAACACCCAGGCCGGCACCGGCCGCTCCGGATGGGCGGCCTGCGCGGCGCGCAGGCGCGCCTCGAAGCCGGCGGCCGGCGCCAGGCCGTCCGCACTCATCTGCATGCCGATGGTGCCGCCGGTATACAGCACCAGCAGCTTGTGGGGGGCGTTCATCGCATCAGCTCCCGGGTGTCGAAGGGGTGAAGTGGCCGGCATTGTCGCAGGTCGTCCGCGCGGCGGCAGCTAGCCGTTAGCAATGCTCGGGATGGGCCGCGCAGCTGCTCCAGCCTTCCTTGCGCATCTGCTCGAGGGTCTGCTGCAGGTGGCGGACCAGGGCGTCAGGGGTGTCCTTGTGCAGCGCCAGGTACATCGGGTCGCTGCGCAGGGTCAGCACCTCCTGCAGGTCGCCGGCGCCGGCTTCGCGGGCCAGGTGGCGCCACACCGGCGCCGAGGTGGCCCACAGGTCGATCTGCCCGCCGTGCAGCTTGGCGATGTTGTCGCGGTCGTTGAGGGTGGCGTGGGCAGCGATGCCCTGGCCGCTCAGCAGCTCGCTGACCGCGCCGCTCTTGTAGGCGCCGATGCGGTAGCCGCGCGCCTGCTCCAGGCTGCGCAGCTCCAGCTGCCGGCCGGTAGTGGCGACCAGCACGGTGTCGTAGCTGGCGATCGGCCCGACCCACTTGAACAGCGCCTCGCGCTCGGCCGAGCGGGTGGTGGAGAACACCGCGCTGCCCGGGTGCTCGAGCGCGTGGCGGTACACCCGGTCCCAGGGGAAGCGCAGGGTCAGGCTGTAGCTCACCCCGGCGCGGCGGAACAGTTCGCGCACCAGCTCGGCGCTCTGCCCGACGACCTGGGCGTCGCGGGCGAAGTTGCGGCCATCGGCGGCCATGTTGAACGGCGGGAAGTTCTCGGTCAGCAGGTCGACGTGCTGGACGACCGGGGCTTCGGCGCGGGCCGCGCCGGTGGCCAGCAGCAGGGCGAGCAGCGGCCCGCCAAGGCGTTTCGGCATGAGGGGAGGCTCCGGGAAGAGAGAATCAGGCTCCGCTGGCCGCTACAGCGACCGACAAAAAGGGGGAGGCCAGCGGTGCCTGAGGGGGGACGGCCGGCAGGTGTCTGCCGGCCGGTAGTTCACTGCCGCGCGGCGACGCCGGCGCCGGTCGGCGGGGTGGCCTCGCGGCTCTGCTGCCAGACGCTCGGGTCGAGGTCGAGGTCGGCGTAGTCGCGGCGGTCGAGCAGCGGGTGGGCGACGCCGTCGTCGATCTGCTTGTCGTAGTCGCGCATCAGGCGCAGGGCGACCTTGTACAGCAGGGCCAGGGCGATCAGGTTGACCAGCGCCAGCAGGCCCATGGTCACGTCGGCGAAAGCGAACACGGTGGACAGGTCCTGCACCGAGCCCCACAGCACCAGGGCGATCACCAGGGCGCGGTAGACCTTGACCAGCGCCGGTTTCTGGCTGAAGAAGCCGAGGGCGTTCTCACCGAGGTAGTAGTTGTAGACCAGGGTGGTGAACACGAACAGCAGCAGCGCCAGGCTGACGAAGATCCGCCCCCACTCGCCGACCAGCGCGGCCAGGGCGGTCTGGGTCATCACCACGCCGGCCATCTCGGTGCCCGGCTGGTAGACGCCGGAGAGCAGGATGATCAGCGCGGTGCTGGTGCAGATCAGCAGGGTGTCGATGAACACGCTGAGCGACTGCACGATGCCCTGCGAGGCCGGGTGCGGCACCTCGGCGATGGCGGCGACGTTCGGTGCGCTGCCCAGGCCCGCCTCGTTGGAGAACAGACCGCGCTTGACGCCCATCAGGATCGCCGCGCCGACGCTGCCGGCGAAGGCTTCCTCGAGACCGAAGGCGCTCTTGACGATCAGCGCCAGGGTGGCCGGCACTTCGCTGATGTTGGTGACGATGACGAACAGCGCCATGGCGATGTAGGACAGCGCCATGATCGGCACCAGCACGTCGGCCATGCTGGCGATGCGCTTGATGCCGCCGAAGATGATCAGCGCCATGACCACGGCGAGCACCACGCCGGTGGCCACGGTCGGCACGCCGAAGGCGTCCTGCATCGAGCTGGCCAGGGTGAAGGACTGCAGGGCGTTGAAGCCGAACCCGAAGGTGACCAGCAGCAGCACCGAGAACAGCACCGCCATCCAGCGCTGGCCGAGACCGTGCTGGATGTAGTAGGCCGGGCCGCCGCGGTAGGTGCCGTCGGCGTTGCGACGCTTGTACAGCTGGGCCAGCGAGCACTCGAAGTAGCTGGTGGCCATGCCGAGCAGGGCTACCACCCACATCCAGAACACCGCGCCCGGGCCGCCGAGCATGATGGCCACCGCCACACCGGCGATGTTGCCGGCGCCGACGCGGCCGGCGACCGACAGCATCAGCGCCTGGAACGAGCTGAGCTGGCCTTCCTTGCGCACGCTGGCGCTGGCGAAGATGCGGAACATGTCGCCGAAGTAGCGCAGCTGCACGGCCGACGAACGCACGGTGAAGAACAGGCCGAGACCGACCAGGGTGACGATGAGGACCTTGCTCCAGAGCAGGTCGTTGAGGAGATCGAGCATGACGAGAGAGCCTCTTGTTGTTCTCGGAAGCGCCGGGGCTTCGGCGTCCGGAATCTTTGGGGAACACGGCCTCCGCTGCAATTTCGCGGGTGGCGGCGAAGTGATGCGAGTTGATGCTAGAATCGCGTCGTTCGCATCACCGGTGCCCGCGTCATGTCCGAATCCCTCGGCCACAACCTCCGCCTGCTGTGCAGCCACTACCGGTCGATCGCCGAGGTGTGCCGCAAGCTGGGTCTCAACCGTGCCCAGTTCAACAAGTACCTGGCCGGGCAGAGCCGGCCGACGCCCTACAACCTCAAGCGCATCTGCGACTTTTTCGGTGTCGAGGACTACGAACTGGGCCTGCCGCCCGAACAGTTCGCCCGCCTGGTCGGCGCCCGCGGCGGCGAGGCGGGCCAGCCGGCGGCCGGCGATCCGTTGCTCGACCTGTGGCAGCCGCTGCGGGAGCACAGTTCAAGCCTAGCCCGTTATTGCGGCTACTACTTCGAGTACGCCAACTGCATGTCGGTGCCGGGGCAGATCCTGCTGTCGCTGGTGCAGCTGCGCCAGGAGGGCGGCGACTTCCTGTTCGAGCGCCAGGAGCGCCAGGGGCGCGGGCGCGAGGGCGAGGCGGAGGACTGGGTGCGCTGCCGCTACCTGGGGGCGGCCTTCTACCTGCAGGACCGCCTGTTCCTCATCGACTACGAGTCGCTGACCGGCAACGAGATGAGCCAGACCATCCTCATCCCCAGCTTCAAGAGCCGCATCGGCCGCCTCAACGGCCTGAAGACCGGCGTCTCCAGCGGCGACCGGCGCACCCCGGCGTGCACCCGCGTGGTGTGGGACTACCTCGGGCCGGAGATCAACCGGGTCAGCGCCTATCGCCAGGTGATGCTGTACAGCCCGGACGACCCGCGCATCGACGCCGACATCCGCCAGCGCCTGGCCGGTGCGCAGATCCGCGACGGCTTGTTCGAGATCGAGTGAGCGTGGCGAGGCGGTGGTGCGCAGGGCGCACCCTGCGCGGCAGTCCATCCGAGCCGATGGCGGCCGCTCGAGCAGGATGGCTCATGCTTCGCGAGTAGGGTGCGCCGTGCGCACCCGCGGGAATCCGCCGGAGCAGCGGTGCCGCGTGCCTCCGGCGGGGTCAGCCGCGCAGCTCCTCCAGTCGGTGTCGCTGCCGGCCGTCGGCAGCGAAGTTGTCCGCCGCCAGCCAGCGCTCGAAGGCCGCCCGGCAGCGCGGCCACTCGTGGTCGAGCAGGGCGTACCAGGCGGTGTCGCGGTTGCGTCCCTTGACCACCAGGTGCTGGCGGAACAGCCCCTCGGCGACGAAACCCAGGCGCTCGGCGGCGCGCATCGAGCGCGCGTTCAGCGCATCGCACTTCCACTCCAGACGCCGGTAGCCGAGGTCGAACACCAGCCGGGCCAGCAGATAGATCGCCTCGCTGGCACCCGGCGTGCGCTGCAGGGGCGGGGCGAACAGCACGTGGCCGATCTCGATGCAGCCGTGGGCGGGGGTGATGCGCATCAGGGCGAGCTGGCCGACCACGTTGCCGCCGGCCTGATCGCGCACGGCGAAGAACAGCGGGTCGCGGCCGGCGGCGAGGCCGGCCAGCCAGGCGTCGAACTCGGCGCGCGCGGCGAACGGCCCGTAGGCCATGTACTGCCACTGCTGCGGATCGGCGGGCGGCTCGTGCAGCGCCGCCCACAGCTGGTCGGCGTGGCGCGCCGCGTCGAGCGGCTCGAGGCTGACGAAGTGTCCGGCCAGCGGCGCGTGCGGCGGCAGCGGGCAGGGCTGCCAGTGGGCGAGGTCGGTCACGGGCATTTCTCCTTCACAGCAGCTGGCGGTACTGGATGAAGCCGGAGCGCTCGGCCAGGCGGTCGTAGAGCTGGCGGCCGGCGTAGTTGGTTTCCTGGGTCAGCCAGTGCACGCGGCTGGCGCCGGCGGCGCCGGCCTGGGCGTGGACGTGCTCGATCAGCGCGCGGCCGATGCCGGCGCCGCGCTGGTCCTCGGTCACGTACAGGTCCTGCAGGTAACAGTAGTCGCCCGCCGTCCAGCACGAGCGGTGGAAGATCCAGTGCACCAGGCCCACCGCCGCGTCGTCGCGCCAGGCCAGGGCGGCATGCATCGGCTCGGCCGGGTCGAGGAAGCGCTGCCAGGTGACGGCGCTGGTCGCGGCGGGGATTTCCGCGTTGTAGAAGCGCTGGTAGGCCTGCCACAGCGGCAGCCAGGCGGCGTGGTCGGCGGCGTCGAGCGGGCGGATTGCGAGTGGTGTGCGGGACATGCGGGCTCCTTTCCGTGGGTGGGTCAGTCGGCGGTCATGCGCGCGGCCAGCTCGCGGTCGCGCGGATCGCTCGAGGCGGCCAGGCCTGCGCGCACGCCGTTGCGGTCGTCCTGGCGGAAGGCGGTGGCAGGTACATGGCGGTTCTCCGGATGCGATGTGCCCATCCTGAACGGGATATTGGTCTGCTGTAAGATCCATTTCACGTCACTTCGATGGGGCCAATCCATGCCGTTGCCGCCGCCCCTGCCGGTCGACCTGTCCGGCATCCAGCTCGACCCGCGCCAGGGGCTCGCCCGCCAGCTGTACCTGGCGCTGCGCGAGCGCATCCTCGACGGCCGCCTACCCGCCGGCGCGCGCCTGCCGGCCAGTCGCGAACTGGCCGGCCTGCTCGGCGTGTCGCGCAACACCGTCACTCGCGCCTTCGACCAGCTGTACGCCGAGGGCTACGTGGACGGGCGGGTCGGCGCCGGCACCTACGTCAGCGGCAGTGCCGGCGCGTTGCGCCCGCTCGCCGCGCCGGCCGGCGGCGCTGCGGCGACCCCGGCATTGCGGCACCTGGCGGCGCACCACCTGCCCGCGCCGCCGCCCGGCGCGCCGCGCGCCTTCCGCGTCGGCGTGCCGGCCTTCGACCTGTTCCCCTTCGAGACCTGGGCGCGGCTGTCGGCGCGTTTCTGGCGCCGCCCCTCGCCGGCGCGCCTGGGTTACGGCGATCCGGCCGGCGAGGCGCAGCTGCGCGAGCTGATCGCCGCCTACCTGCGCAGCAGCCGCGGCCTGCACTGCGAGCCGGCGCAGATCGTGATCACCTGCGGAGCCCAGCAGGGCATCGCCCTGTGCGCGCAGTTGCTGGTCGCTCCGGGCGAGCGGGTGGCCGTCGAGGACCCCGGCTACCGCGCCGCCGGTGCGGCCTTCGCCATGGCCGGGGCGCATCTGCAGGGCATCGCGGTGGATGGCGAGGGCCTGGATGTCGCGGCGCTGGAACGGCTAGGCGATTGCCGGCTGGTCTACGTCACCCCGGCGCACCAGTACCCCACCGGGGTGACCCTGTCGCTGGCGCGGCGCCTGCAGCTGCTCGACTGGGCCGAGCGCCACGACGGCTGGATCGTCGAGGACGACTACGACGGCGAGTACCGCTACAGCGGCGCGCCCCTGGCGCCGTTGGCCGCGCTCGATCGCCGCGGCCGGGTGATCCATGTCGGCACCTTCTGCAAGATCGCCTTTCCCGCCCTGCGCCTCGGCTACCTGGTGCTGCCGCCGGGGCTGGCGCAGCCGTTCGCCCGGCGCCGCGCCTTGGACATGCGCCACTCGGACCTCGGCAGCCAGGCGGTGATGGCCGAGTTCATCGCCGCCGGGCACTTCCAGCGGCATATCCGCCGCATGCGCGCGGCCGCCCGGCAGCGCCGCGACGCCCTGCTGGCCGGCTGGCCGCAGGGGATTCCCGGCTGCGCGCCGCTGCCGGCGGTGGAGGCCGGCCTGCACCTGTGCGTGCGGGTCGACGGCCTGGCGCGCGAGCGCGCGCTGCTCGCCGCGGCGGCGCGGGTCGGCGTCGAGCTGAACGGTCTGAGTCGCTACTGGCTGCCGGATGGCGAGGTGCCGGACGACCGCCGCGCCGGCCTGGTGCTGGGCTTCGCCGCCGTGCCGGAGGACGAGATCGCCCGCGCCCTGCTGGCGCTGCGCCAGGCCTGGGATGTCGCGGGGTAGGCGGCAAAAAAGAACCCGCGCGGAAGGAGCACTCCGCGCGGGTGTGAAGAAATAAAAAAGGGACGAGCCGTAATCGTCCCAAGGGCAAAGGAGGACCCGTCCTCCTCGACCGGTGAGTGGCGCGCGCCGCGCCCGCAGGCGCCGCGCGGCGCAAATGGATCAGGCGTCGCCGGCCGCTTTGTTGTGCCGACAAAAAGAAGGCCGGCGGCGCCTGATGAGACGGCGGGCCCGGCGCACGGCCGGGCCGGGAGATCAGCCCTTCAGCGGCACCAGGCGCGGGGCGATCATGTTTTCCGGGCGGAGGATGTCGGCGAGCATCTCGTCGTCGAGCAGCTGCTCCTCGCGCACCAGCTCCAGTACGCCGCGGCCGCTGTCCAGCGCCAGCTTGGCGATGCGCGTGGCGTTCTCGTAGCCGATGTACGGGTTGAGCGCGGTGACCAGGCCGATCGAGTGCTCGACCAGGCGCTGGCAGTGCTCGGCGTTGGCGGTGATGTCGACCACGCAGTGCTCGCGCAGCATGTCCATGGCGCGCTGCAGCAGGCGGATCGAGTCGAACATCTTGTAGGCGATCAGCGGCTCCATGACGTTGAGCTGCAGTTGGCCGGCCTCGGCGGCCATGGTCACCGCCATGTCGTTGCCGATCACCTCGAAGGCCACCTGGTTGACCGCCTCGGGGATCACCGGGTTGACCTTGCCCGGCATGATCGAGCTGCCCGGCTGGCGCGGCGGCAGGTTGATCTCGTTGATGCCGGTGCGCGGGCCGCTGGACAGCAGGCGCAGGTCGTTGCAGATCTTCGACAGCTTGACCGCGGTGCGCTTGAGCATGCCCGACAGCAGCACGAAGGCGCCCATGTCGTAGGTGGCCTCGATCAGGTCGGCGGCCGGCACCAGCGGCTGGCCGCTGATCGCGGCGAGGCGGGTGACCGCCAGCTTCTGGTAGCGCGGGTCGGCGTTGATGCCGGTGCCGATCGCGGTGCCGCCGAGGTTGACCTCGGTGAGCAGCTCGGGCACCAGGCGCTTGAGGCGGTCGAGGTCTTCGCCGAGGGTGGTGGCGAAGGCGCGGAATTCCTGGCCGAGGGTCATCGGCACGGCGTCCTGCAGCTGGGTGCGGCCCATCTTGAGGATCGCGGAGAACTCCTCGCCCTTGGCGGCGAAGGCCTGGATCAGGCTGTCCAGGCTGGCCAGCAGGGTGTTGTGGCCGAGCAGCAGACCCAGGCGGATGGCGGTCGGGTAGGCGTCGTTGGTCGACTGCGCCATGTTCACGTCGTTGTTCGGGTGCAGCGCCTTGTAGTCGCCCTTCGGCCGGCCCATGGCTTCCAGCGCCAGGTTGGCGATCACCTCGTTGGCGTTCATGTTGGTCGAGGTGCCGGCGCCGCCCTGGATCACGTCGACCACGAACTGGTCGTGGTGCTCGCCGCGGATCAGCCGCGCGCAGGCCTGGCTGATCGCCGCGTGCTTGGCGTCGTCGAGGTGGCCCAGCTGGTGGTTGGCGTCGGCCGCCGCCTGCTTGACCATCGCCAGGGCGATCACCAGTTTCGGGTAGTGCGACAGCGGCACCCCGGACAGGCGGAAGTTCTGCACGGCGCGCAGGGTCTGGATGCCGTAGTAGGCATCGGCGGGGACTTCGAGGGTGCCGAGCAGGTCTTTTTCGAGGCGGAAGGATGCAGCAGCGGACATGATGGCGTGAGGTTCCGAAGGATGGCGGTGAGCACCGCGACGCCCATAGATTAGGGCTCCTGGCCTGGCGGCGGCCAATGCTGTTGCTTGCTGGGTCATGCCGAATCGGCATAATGGCGCTGTAACGGCAAATTGACGCCGGCGACCCGGCCGGCCCGGCGGAGGCGCGATGAATCTGGAAACCAAATGGCTGGAGGACTTCGTCGCCCTGGCCGCCACCCGCAGCTTTTCGCAGGCGGCGCAAAAGCGCTTCGTTACCCAGCCGGCGTTCAGCCGGCGCATCCGCTCGCTGGAGGAAGCCCTCGGCCTGACCCTGGTCAACCGCGCGCGCACCCCGGTGGAGCTGACCGAGGCCGGCCAGCTGTTCCTGGTCACCGCGCGCAGCGTGGTGGCGCAGATCGGCGAGGCGGTGCGCCACCTGCACGACCTCGAGGGCGACCAGGGCGAGGTGCTGCAGATCTCCGCCGCCCACTCGCTGACCCTCGGCTTCTTCCCGGCGTGGATCGCCGGCCTGCGCCGCGCCGGTCTGGCGATCAAGAGCCGCCTGGTGGCGAGCAACGTCGGCGAGGCGGTGCTGGCCCTGCGCGACGGCACCTGCGACCTGATCCTCGCCTACCACGACCCCGACGCCGCCCTGCAGCTCGACCCCGAGCTGTTCCCCTCGCTGCACCTGGGTGCCACCGCCATGCTGCCGGTGTGCGCGGTGGACGAGGGCGGCCGCCCGCTGTTCGACCTCGACAGCGGGCAGAGCGTACCGCTGCTGGCCTACACCGCCGGCGCCTTCCTCGGCCGCTCGGTCAACCTGCTGCTGCGCCAGCGCGCCCTGCGCTCGACCACCGTGTACGAGACGGCGATGGCCGACAGCCTGAAGAGCATGGCCCTGCAGGGCCTCGGCGTGGCCTGGGTGCCGCGCCTGTCGGTGACCAGCGAACTGGCGCGCGGCGAGCTGGCGGTGTGCGGCGGCGAGCAGTGGCAGGTGCCGCTGGAGATCCGCCTGTACCGCTGCGCGCTGCTGCACAAGCCAGCGGTCAGGCGGCTGTGGAAGGTGCTGGAGGAGGGCCAGGCGGCTCCTGCCGGGCTGGCGGAAGGCGTCGTGCCCGGCGGCTGACGGCGCGCTGCGAGCACCTCTCGGCGTTTCCCGGCTCAGCTGCCGCAGGCGACCTTGCTGGCCCGGGCTGCCGGCTGGGCGGCGCTCGGGGCCGGCGCGGCGCCGTACAGGCCGAAGCGCTCCACCTGCGCCGGGATGCGCTGCATCAGCACCTTGCCGTGGCGGATGGAGACCCGCACCTGGCCCTGGCTGCGCAGCAGCTCGTAGTCGCTGGGCGCCGAGAGGATCAGCAGGTTGGCCGGGCGGCCGACCTCGATGCCGTAGCGCTCGCCCAGGTGCAGGGCCCTGGCGCCGTTGTCGGTGACCAGGTCGAGGGCACGCTGCAGGTCCTCGTAGCCGAGCATGTGGCAGATGTGCAGGCCGGCTTCCAGCACGCGCAGGATGTTGCCGTTGCCCAGCGGGTACCACGGGTCGACGATCGAGTCCTGGGCGAAGCAGATGTTCATCCCGGCGCGGTCGATCTCGGCGACGCGGGTCAGGCCGCGGCGCTTCGGGTAGCTGTCCATGCGCCCCTGCAGGTGGATGCTCTCGGTCGGGCAGGAGATGAAGTTGATCTTCGAGCGCTTGAGCAGGCGGAACAGCTTGTAGCAGTAGGCGTTGTCGTAGGAGCCCATGGCGCAGGTGTGGCTGGCGGTGACCCGCTCGCCCATGTCGCGCACCCGCGCCTCCTCGGCCAGCACCTCGAGGAAGCGCGACTGCGGATCGTCGATCTCGTCGCAGTGCACGTCCACCAGTCGGCCGCTGCGCTCGGCCAGGTCCATGAGGAACTTGACCGAGCTGACGCCCTGGTCGCGGGTGTATTCGAAGTGCGGGATGCCGCCGATCACGTCGGCGCCCATGGCCACCGCTTCGGTCATCAGCTCGCGGCCGCCCTTGAACGATTCGATGCCCTCCTGGGGGAAGGCGACGATCTGCAGGTCGACCAGATGACGGGTTTCCTCGCGCACCTCGAGCATGGCCTTGAGCGCGGCCAGCGACGGGTCGGTCACGTCGACGTGGGTGCGCACGTGCTGGATGCCGTTGTCGACCAGCATGTCGATGGTGCGCTTGGCGCGGCTCTTGGTGTCCTCGTGGGTGACCAGCGCCTTGCGCTCGGCCCAGCGCTCGATGCCCTCGAACAGGGTGCCGCTCATGTTCCAGCTCGGCTCGCCGGCGGTAAGCGCGGCGTCGAGGTGGATGTGCGGCTCGACGAAGGGGGCGGTGACCAGGTTGCCCTCGGCGTCCAGGTCGCCGGCGGCGAGCGGGGCGATCAGGCCCTGCTGCTCCTCGATGGCGGCAATCAGCTGGCCGTGCAGCTCGATGCGGAACAGGCCGTCACGGCCACGCAGGCGGGCGTTGATGATGTTCATGAGTGACTCCGGGAGGGCTGGGTGGAAAACAGGCGACGGATCATCAGCGCGACGGCGATGTCGAGACGCGCGTGGGGATCGTCGAGGCTGCGCCCGGTGAGCGTCTCGAAACGCTGCAGGCGGTAGCTCAGGGTGTTGCGGTGCACGCCCAGGCGCTGGGCGGCGAGGGCGAGGTTGCCGTTCTCCTGGGTCCAGGCCTCCAGGGTCGGCAGCAGCACCGGTTCGTGGCGCAGGTCGTCGCCGAGCGCCGCGCCGAGCACCTCGGCGACGAACTGGTCGAGCAGGTGGCGGTCGCCGATCGCGCCGAGCAGGCGCAGCACCCCCAGCTCGCTGAAGCAGCACAGGCCGAGGCGCTCGGGAAAGCCCTGTGCCGCCTGCAGCGCCTGGCGCGCCTCGCGCAGTCCCGCGGCATAGCGTTCCGGGCGGTGTGCGCCGCTGCTCAGGCCGAGGAACAGGCGCAGCGGCGCCAGCTCCGTCCTGAGGGCTGCGAGGAAGTCCACCATTCGCTGGCGGTTGCGCGCCGCGGCCTGGCTGTCGGCACAGGGCAGCAGGGCGATCCAGTGCTCGCCCTGCGGCACCAGCGGCAGTTCCGCGCCCAGCTCGCTGAGGGCCTGCTGCAGGCTGAGCTGCACGCGCTGGCGCCGGGCCTGCAGCTGCTGCTCGGCCTCGCCGGCGGACTGCGTGGCGAACAGCGCCTCGCTGCCCTCCAGCTTGAACAGCGCAATCTGCTGCGGCGCGCTCAGCGACAGCTGCACCGCGTCGGCCCGCTGGTGCAGCAGGTCGAGGGAGTGGTAGTCGCCCTCGAGCAGCTGCTCCAGCACATGCTGGCGCGAGCGGCCGAGCATCTGCGCCTGCACCAGCGCCGTGCCGATGCTGTGGGTGACCAGCACCAGTTTCAGCGCGTAGGGCTGCTCCAGCAGCGGCAGGCCGAGGCGTTCGGCGGCGGCGCTCACCGACTCGGGGATGGCGTGGATGTAGTCCCCGCCGGTGAGGATCACCAGGCCGGCGCACAGGCTGTCGTGGGCTTCCTGCACCAGGCGCAGCAGGCTGGCCTCGTCGCGCGGGTGGTTGATGCCGGTGACGAACACCAGCTCGCCGCCCAGCACCCACTCGGCGATGGACTCGTTCTCCGCCACGTAGGGCCAGCTGATCTGGTTGTGCAGGCGGGCCTGCCCGGCCCGCAGGCTCAGGCTCTCCAGGCCGGGCAGGGCGAGCACGTCGGCGACGCAGAGGCTCATGCGCTGGGCACCTCGACGCGCTGGGCCAGGGCGATGCGGCGGATCTCGTAAAGGGCGATGTAGCTGAAGAAGGCCGCGGCGATGCCGGCGATGGGCGCCAGCCAGGGCGAGACGTAGGCGCAGGCCACGCCGATGGCGTAGGCACTGAGGCCCAGCAGGTTGAACTTCGGCAGGCTGGCCTCGGCGAGCTTCGGATAGCGGCCCTTATGGGCATGGAAGTAGTCGGCCATGATCACCCCGCCCAGCGGCGGAATCACCGAGCCGAGCAGGATCAGGAAGGGAATCAGCATCTCGTACATGCCGCCGATGGCCAGCAGGGTGCCGATGGCGGCGCCGCACAGGGTGATGGTCTTGCGGCGATCGCTGCGCACCAGGTTGCAGCCGGCGGCGGCGAAGTTGTAGATGGTGTTGTCCTGGGTGGTCCAGATGTTGAGGAACAGCAGCACCACCGCGGCCATCGACAGCCCCTGCAGGACCAGCACTTCGACGACGTCCGGCTGCTGGTAGATGATCGCGCCGTAGGCGCCGGTGACGATCATCAGGCCGTTGCCGATGAAGAAGCCGAACAGGCTGGAGAGCACCGCCACCCGGCCGCTCCTGGCGAAGCGGGTCCAGTTGGTGGCCTGGATGGCGCCGCTGACGAAGGTGCCGAAGACCATGGTGATGGCCATGTTCAGGCTCATGCTTTCCTGCGGCTGCACGGCCAGCAGCCGGTCCAGCCCGCCGATGTCGCGGGTGGCGATCCACAGCGAGATGCCCAGCAGGATCAGCATCGCCGGCACGGCGAAGCGCGACAGGAGGTCCATGCCCTTGTAGCCGATGTAGGCGGTCAGGCAGAAGCCGAAGCCGAACAGCACCATCAGCGGGATGGTCCAGCCTTGCGCCAGGCCGAGCAGCTTGACCAGCACGATGGCGATGGTCGCGGTGCCCCAGGCGTACCAGCCGATCTGGGTGAAGCCGAGCAGGACGTCGGACAGCTTGCTGCCCAGCTCGCCGAAGCAGAAACGGCCCATCAGCACCGAGTTCAGGCCGCTGCGACAGGCGATCAGGCCGAGCACCGCCGCATACAGGCCGAGCAGGCAATTGCCCAGCACCGCCGCCCACAGCATGGTCTTGAAGTCGAACGCCAGGCCGATCTTGCCGCCGGCGAACATGGTGGCGGTGAAGAAGGTGAAGCCGAACAGCAGGAGGGTGGTGGACCACAGCCCCTGGCGCGCGCCGGCGGGCACTTCGCTGAGGGGGAAGTCACTGTCTGTCTGGGTCATGACGGGTGCTCCGTAATGGGTGGGGATACGGAGTCTTTTGCGAAGGCCGTGCCAGGTCGGGAATTCGGCGTTGTGCCTCAGTGGTTTTGTGCAGGTTGCACAAAGAATTGGCCGTTTATCGGTATCTTCTCCGCTGTTTTACGGTCATTTCCGACAAGGTGCTTCGCCGTGGGGCGGGGTGGTGGCTTTTTGCACCAATTCGGGAAGGATGGGTGGTCGTCGTCAGATGGGGCTCGGCGTTGCCTGGGAATCGCGCCTGTTGGCGAGCTGGCGGGGTGCGACGGCAGAGGTCGGTGCTGGAGAAGAGGCAAGGCAGGGTAGGCGCGTTGTTCGCCGCGGCTTTTTTCCACATGGCGTAGACATCGGGGGCTGCCCCGCTTTTTCCTGGAAACCAGAGGCGTTTAATCGACCTCTCTTGCCGAAGTGATACGATCCAGACTCCACCCACCCAAGGACGAGTGCTTCATGGAATTCATAGAAAAACTCAGCGGTCTGGCTACCAAGATCCGTCAGCAGGGAACAGCCATCCAGACAGAGGAAGCCACGAAGAACGCCTTCGTGATGCCGTTCATTCACTCTGTTTTGGGTTATGACGTATTCGATCCAACGGAAGTTATTCCCGAATACGTCTGTGACGTGGGTACCAAGAAGGGGGAGAAGATCGACTACGCCATCCTGAGTGCTGGCGACGTGCAGATCCTAATTGAGTGCAAGAAAATCGGAGAGCCACTCAGCCTCAATCATGCCGGGCAGCTGTTCCGCTACTTCCACGTCACAAATGCGCGGATTGCGATCCTCACGAACGGGCAGGTCTACAAGTTCTTCACTGACCTTGATGCGCCAAACAAGATGGACGAGAAGCCATTCCTAGAATTGGATCTACTCGACATAGATGATCATGTTTTGCCTGAGTTGGTGAAGCTCACTAAGACGGCATTCGATGTTGAGTCGATCATCAGTGCGGCAGGCGAGCTCAAGTACGTCAGCCAAATCAAGAAGATCCTGGCGGCGCAACTCAGTAACCCGGACGACGACTTCATCAAGCTTATCGCCACCCGCGTTTACGACGGTGTGATCACCCAAAAGGTGCGCGAGCAGTTTGGGGTGCTTACACGCAAAGCGGCCTCTCAGTTCCTCAGTGATCAAGTAAACGACAGGCTCAAGTCGGCAATGAGTGGCACGGCTGTGGCCGCTTCTGTCTCGGCTACAGCGGGCACGCCTCCTGCAGAGGCTGATGCGAACGACACAGAGCAGGACTCTGCTGCTGATCGGGTGGTGACGACCGAGGAAGAACTGGAAGGTTTCCACATCGTGAAGGCCATCGTGCGTAGCGTCATTGACGTCAAGCGCATCACCATGCGTGACACGCAGAGCTACTGTGGAGTCTTGCTTGACGACAACAACCGAAAACCGATCTGCCGGCTTCATTTCAATCGTGGCCAGAAATACATTGGCATTTTTGACCAAGACAAGGCTGAAACACGCCATCCGATTGAGGCGGTTGATGACATCTACAGCTTCATCGAACAGCTAACTGAAACCGCAAAAAGGTACGATCAGGCTGTTTGAGCAATAGGGGGAAGGCCCCGGTTTCTCTCGCGGAAAACGGGGCCGGAAAGGGGGGCTGCCCCCCCTTTTCTTCCGCTACCCCCCCAACCCCCGCATCGACGACCGCAACTTGTACCTATCCCCCGGATGGATCAGCCGCGCGTAGCTGATCAGGTTCTCCCCCGACCAGGTGCGGCGGATCACCGACAGGCAGGGCGCGGCGGTGTCGATGCCCAGCGCGGCGGCGGTGGGCCGGTCGACCAGTACCGCCTCGACCACGTGCTCGACGTCGGAGATCGGGCAGGCGGCGACCAGCACCTCGTTGGGGGTATGTTTCGAGAAGTCGGTGCTCAGGTAGTCGGGCACCCAGCGCGGGTTGACGAAGCGTTCCTCGAGCTGGATCGGCAGTTCGTCCTCGCGGTGCACGAGGATGGTATGGAACACCGGGCTGCCCAGGCGCACGCCCAGGCGCAGGGCCACTTCGTCGTCGGCGGCGATGGCTTCGCAGCGCAGCACGTCGTTGGAATAGCGGTGGCCGCGGCCGCGCACCTCGGCGGCGATGTTGAGCACTTCCTGCAGCGAGGATTCGGCTTTGCGGTCGGTGACGAAGGTGCCGAGGCCGGCCTGGCGCACCAGGTAGCCCTTCTGCACCAGGTCGCGGATCGCCTTGTTGGCGGTCATCCGGCTGACGCCGAAGTCGCGGGCCAGCTGCTCCTCCGGCGGGATCTGGTGGTGCGCCGGGTAGGCGCCGCTGTCGATCCGCTCGAGCAGGAAGTCCTCGATCTGCTTGTAGCGCGGTGTGCTGGTCACGGCTGATTCCTTCATGTTCGCGGCTGGCGGGATGATACCCGGCTCGCCGGGGCAATCGCAGGGGGCCGGAAAGCCGTAGGGGCGAATTCATTCGCCTGACGGGGGCGCGTCGGCGAATGAATTCGCCCCTACAGGGTCATGCGTTGACCCGGGCGAGCACGGCGCTCCTCACAGCACCATCGCCGCCACCCAGCCGAAGGCCAGCAGCGGCAGGTTGAAGTGCAGGAAGGTCGGCACCACGGTGTCCCAGATGTGGTCGTGCTGGCCGTCGGCGTTGAGGCCGGCGGTCGGGCCGAGGGTCGAGTCGGAGGCCGGCGAGCCGGCATCGCCGAGCGCCGCGGCGGTGCCGACCAGCGCGACTATGGCCAGCGGCGAGAAGCCGAAGCCCAGCGCCAGCGGCACGTAGATGGCGGTGATGATCGGCACGGTGGAGAACGACGAGCCGATGCCCATGGTGATGAACAGTCCGACCAGCAGCATGACCAGCGCGGCCATGGCGCGGTTGTCGCCGATCAGCTGCACCGAGTCCTCGACCATCTGCGGGATGCCGCCGGTGGCCTTCATCACCGCGGCGAAGCCGGCGGCGGCGATCATGATGAAGCCGACCTGGGCCATCAGGCGCATGCCCTGGACCACCACGTCGTCCTGCTCGCGCCAGGCGATCACCCCGCTCAGCGAGATCACCGCGAAGCCGACCAGGCCGCCGAAGATCATCGAGTCGGTCCACAGCTGCACCACCAGCGCCAGCAGCAGGGCCAGGCCGATCATCCCCACCTGGCGGCGGCTCAGGCTGCTGCTGGCCTCCTCACTCGGCTCACCGCTAGCCACCACATTCTGGTAGCTGCGCTTGTGCCGGTAGCTGAAGGCGGCGATGGCCAGACCCGCGACCATGCCCAGCGCCGGCAGCAGCATGGCCTGCGGGGCGATGTCGCGGGTCACGCTGAAGCCCTGGGCGGCGCCGGCCTGGTTGATGTTGGCGATCAGGATGTCGTTGAGGAAGATCGCGCCGAAGCCCACCGGCACCGCCATGTACAGGGTGGTGATGGCGAAGGTGATGGCGCAGGCCACCAGACGGCGGTCGAGGTGCATGCGGTTCATCACGTACAGCAGCGGCGGCACCAGCAGCGGGATGAAGGCGATGTGCACCGGGATCAGCGTCTCGGCCAGGGCGCCGGCGACGATCAGCGCGGCGAGCATGCCCCACTTGATCAGCACCAGGTTGTTGCCGGCCTGCTCGCCGTGGCCGAGATGGGCGACCACGCGCGCCGACAGGCGCTGGGCGATGCCGGTGCGCGACAGCGCCACGGCGAAGGCGCCGAGGGCGGCGTAGGCCAGCGCCACCGGGGCGCCGCCGCCGAGGCCGTCACCGAAGGCGGCGACGATCTTGTCCATCGGCATGCCGGCAACCAGGCCGCCGACCACCGCGGCGATGATCAGGGCGAACACCACGGAGACCCGCAGCATGGCCAGGACGACCATCACCACTACGGCCAGAACGATTGCATTCATTGGGTTTTCCACTCGCTAGTTGTTGTTGTCGGGGAAAAACAAGCACGAGCGGCCCCAGGGCCGGGGCGCAGGGCCCCGGCCACGGGTACGCAGGTGGCGGTCAGCCCAGGGAGGGCAGCAACCCGGCCGGCATCAGCGCGTTGAGGCCGCGCGCGGCGAGCAGCGCGCTGGCCGCCTCGATGTCCGGGGCGAAGAAGCGGTCTTCCTGGTAGTAGGGGACCCGGTCGCGCAGCAGGCTGCGCGCCTGTTCCAGCTTCGCCGAGGTCTTCAGGCCGGTGCGGAAGTCGAGGCCCTGGCAGGCGCCCAGCCATTCGATGGCGAGGATGCCGCGCACGTTGTCGGCCATGCTCCACAGGCGCTTGCCGGCGTTCGGCGCCATGGACACGTGGTCCTCCTGGTTGGCCGAGGTGGGCAGGCTGTCGACGCTGTGCGGATGGGCGAGGGCCTTGTTGTCGCTGGCCAGCGCGGCGGCGGTGACCTGGGCGATCATGAAGCCGGAGTTGACCCCACCATTGGCGACCAGGAACGGCGGCAGCTGCGACATGTGCATGTCCATCATCAGCGAGATGCGCCGCTCGGACAGCGAGCCGATCTCGGCGATGGCCAGCGCCAGGTTGTCGGCGGCCATGGCCACCGGCTCGGCGTGGAAGTTGCCGCCGGAGATCACGTCGCCTTCGGCGGCGAACACCAGCGGGTTGTCCGACACGGCGTTGGCTTCGATCTGCAGCACCTCGGCGGCCTGGCGCAGCTGGGTCAGGCAGGCGCCCATCACCTGCGGCTGGCAGCGCAGCGAGTAGGGGTCCTGGACCTTGTCGCACTTCTCGTGGGAGCGGGCGATCTCGCTGCTGGCGCCGAGCAGCTCGCGGTAGGCGCTGGCCACGTCGATCTGCCCGCGCTGGCCGCGGGCGGCGTGGATGCGCGCATCGAACGGGGCGCGCGAGCCGAGCATGGCCTCGACGCTGAGGCCGCCGCACACGGTGGCGGCGGCGAACAGGTCCTCGCCCTCGAACAGGCCGCGCAGGGCGTAGGCGGTGGAGGCCTGGGTGCCGTTGAGCAGGGCCAGGCCCTCCTTGGCGGCCAGGGTCAAGGGCTCGAGGCCGGCTACCGCCAGCGCTTCGCGGCCGTCGATCCACTGGCCCTGGTAGCGCGCGCGGCTCTCGCCGAGCAGCACCAGCGACATGTGCGCCAGCGGGGCGAGGTCGCCGGAAGCGCCCACCGAGCCCTTCAGCGGGATGTGCGGGTAGACCTCGGCGTTGATCAGGGCGACCAGCGCGTCGATCACCTTGCGGCGGATGCCGGAGAAGCCGCGCGCCAGGCTGTTGACCTTGAGCAGCATGATCAGGCGCACCATGGCGTCGTCCAGCGGCTCGCCGACGCCGGCGGCGTGCGACAGCACCAGCGAGCGCTGCAGCTTCTCCAGGTCGGCCGGGGCGATGCGGGTCGAGGCCAGCAGGCCGAAGCCGGTGTTGATGCCGTAGGCGGTGCGGCCCTCGGCGATGATGCTCTCGACGCAGGCCACGCTGGCGTCGATGGCGGCGTGGCAGCTGTGGTCGAGGGTCACGCGCAGCGGCTCTTGGTAGGCGGCGCGCAGCTGGGCCAGGGTCAGCTGGCCGGGGACGAGATGCAGAGTGGTGGTCATGGGTCAGGCTCCCTTCACCGGATTGATCATCGGCAGGTCGAGACCCTGCTCTTGGGCGCAGTCGATGGCGATCTGGTAGCCGGCGTCGGCGTGGCGCATCACCCCGGTGCCCGGGTCGTTGCGCAGTACGCGGCCGAGGCGGGCGTGGGCGTCCGGGGTGCCGTCGGCGACGATCACCACCCCGGAGTGTTGCGAATAACCCATGCCCACGCCACCGCCGTGGTGCAGCGACACCCAGGTGGCGCCGCCGGCGGTATTCAGCAGGGCGTTGAGCAGCGGCCAGTCGGACACCGCGTCGGAGCCGTCGAGCATGGCCTCGGTCTCGCGGTTGGGGCTGGCCACCGAACCGGAATCCAGGTGGTCGCGACCGATGACGATCGGCGCCTTCAGCTCGCCGTTGGCGACCATCTCGTTGAACGCCTGGGCCAGACGCGCGCGGTCCTTCAGGCCGACCCAGCAGATGCGTGCCGGCAGGCCCTGGAAGCTGATGCGCTCGCGGGCCATGTCCAGCCAGCGGTGCAGGTGCGGGTTGTCCGGGATCAGTTCCTTGACCTTGGCGTCGGTCTTGTAAATGTCCTCCGGATCGCCGGACAGCGCCACCCAGCGGAACGGGCCGATGCCCTGGCAGAACAGCGGACGGATGTAGGCCGGAACGAAGCCGGGGAAGTCGAAGGCGTTGGCCACGCCTTCTTCCAGGGCCATCTGGCGGATGTTGTTGCCGTAGTCGAAGGTCGGCACGCCCATCTTCTGGAAGTCGAGCATGGCCTGCACGTGCACGGCCATCGAGCGCTTGGCGGCCTTGGCCACCGCTTCCGGCTCGACCTTGCCGCGCTCGACGTACTCGTCCCAGCTCATGCCCAGCGGCAGGTAGCCGTGCAGCGGGTCGTGGGCGCTGGTCTGGTCGGTGACCATGTCCGGGCGCACGCCGCGACGCACCAGTTCCGGGAGGATCTCGGCGGCGTTGCCGCACAGGGCGATGGACACCGCCTTGCCCTGGCTGGTGTAGCGGTCGATGCGCGCCAGGGCGTCGTCGAGGTCAGTGGCCTGCTCGTCGACGTAGCGGGTGCGCAGGCGGAAGTCGATGCGCGACTGCTGGCATTCGATGTTCAGCGAGCAGGCGCCGGCCAGGCTGGCGGCCAGCGGCTGGGCGCCACCCATGCCGCCGAGGCCGGCGGTGAGCACCCAGCGGCCGGTCAGGTCGCCGTTGTAGTGCTGGCGGCCGGCCTCGACGAAGGTCTCGTAGGTGCCCTGGACGATGCCCTGGCTGCCGATGTAGATCCAGCTGCCGGCGGTCATCTGGCCGTACATGGCCAGGCCCTTGCGGTCCAGCTCGTTGAAGTGCTCCCAGGTGGCCCAGTGCGGCACCAGGTTGGAGTTGGCCAGCAGCACGCGCGGGGCGTCCTTGTGGGTCTCGAACACGCCGACCGGCTTGCCGGACTGGATCAGCAGGGTCTGGTTGTCTTCCAGGCGCTCGAGCACCTCGACGATCTTGTCGTAGCACTGCCAGTTGCGGGCGGCGCGGCCGATACCGCCGTAGACCACCAGATCCTCGGGTTTTTCCGCCACGTCCGGGTGCAGGTTGTTCATCAGCATGCGCAGCGGCGCTTCGGTCAGCCAGCTCTTGCAGCGCAGGGTGGTGCCGGTCGGGGCGGCAATCTTGCGGCTCGGGTCGTGGCGCGGATCGATGGTGCTCATCGGGGTACCTCTGTCGATTGTTGTTGTCGTGGCGTGTGGGTTGGGTTCAGCCGTGCAGGGACAGCTTGTGGATCAGGCGCGCCGCCACCCGGGCGGTGCGGTGGTCGATGTCGTGTTCGGGGTTCAGTTCGGCCAGCTCGGCGAGCAGCAGCTTGCCGCTGGCGGCGAGGCGCTCGATCAGCGGCTCGAGCAGGGCGAGCGGCACGCCGTGGGCGGCCGGTGCGCTGACGCCGGGGCCTTCCCAGGCCGGCAGCACGTCGAGGTCGATGGTCAGGTAGACGGCGTCGCACTCGGCGATGAAGGCGTCCAGCTCGGCGCCGATGCTGGCCAGGGTGCTCTCGCGGATCTCGAAGTCCTCGCGCACCAGCACGCCCAGCTCGCTGGCGCGCTGGAACAGCGCGCGGGTGTTGGCGGCGCGGCTGACGCCGAGGCAGGCGTAGCGGAACGGCCAGCCGCGCGCGGCGCAGGCCTCGGCGATCTGCGCGAAGGGCGTGCCGGAGGAGTGCACATGGGCCGGGTCGCGCAGGTCGAAGTGGGCGTCGAAGTTGACGATGGCCAGACGCGGCGCGCGGCCCAGCCGGTTGGCCAGGTGCGCGGCGACGCCCTGCCAGCTGCCGTAGGCCACCTCGTGGCCGCCGCCGAGGACCACCGGCAGGTGGCCGGCGCCGAGCAGCTCGCCGACGCTGGCGCCGAGGCGCTGCTGGGCGCCGTCGAGGTCACCGTCGGCGCAGCAGATGTCGCCGGCGTCATAGGTCGGGCCGCGGCGGTGCCAGGCCAGGTTGGCGAGCATCTTGCGGATCGCTGCCGGGGCGCTCGCGGCGCCGACACGGCCCTGGTTGCGGCGTACGCCCTCGTCGCAGGCGAAGCCGAGCAGGGCCAGGCCCGGCTGCTGGCTCTCGCACAGCGGCTGGATGCGCTGGTGCCAGCGCGGGCTGTCGGCCTCGGGGTCGACGCGGCCGCTCCAGGCGTCCATGTTCAGGCGATCAACGTTCATTCGTAACGACTCCATTGAAGATGCGCTGGCGCAGACGCCCGGCCTGCACCGCGTAGGCCAGCTCGGCGGCGCGCGCGACGTCCCACAGGCACAGGTCGGCGGGCAGCCCCTCGGCGATGCGGCCGAGCTGCGGCTGGCCGAGGGCGCGCGCGCCCTGGGCGGTCATGCCGGCCAGCGCCTCGCGCGGGGTCAGGCGGAACAGGCTGCAGGCCAGGTTGAGCAGCAGGGTGGGCAGGAACAGCGGCGAGGTGCCGGGGTTGGCGTCGCTGGCCACCGCCATCGGCACGCCGTAGCGGCGCAGCAGCTCGATCGGCGGGCGCTGGGTTTCGCCGAGCACCAGGAAGGCGCCGGGCAGCAGGGTGGCGACGGTGCCGGCTGCGGCCATGGCGGCGACGCCGGCCTCGTCGAGGTATTCGATATGGTCGGCCGAAAGCCCTTTGTGGCTGGCCACCAGCGCGCTGGCGCCCTGGTTGGAGAGCTGTTCGGCATGGGCCTTGACCGGCAGGCCGTGGCGTTCGGCGGCGGCGAATACCCGCTCGCACTGTTCCGGGCTGAAGGCGATGTTCTCGCAGAACACGTCCACCGCATCGGCCAGCCCCTCGGCGGCAGCCGCCGGGATCATTTCCTCGCAGACCAGCTCGATGTAGGCGTCGGCGCGGCCGGCGTATTCGGTCGGCAGGGCGTGGGCGCCGAGCAGGGTGGTCAGCACCCGCACCGGCAGCTCTTCGCCGAGGCGGCGGGCGACGCGCAGCAGCTTCAGTTCGCCTTCGACCGACAGGCCGTAGCCGGACTTGATCTCCACCGTGGTCACGCCGTCGGCGAGCAGCGCCTCGAGGCGCGGGCGGGCCAGGGCGAACAGCTCGTCCTCGCAGGCGGCACGGGTGGCGCGCACGGTGCCGAGGATGCCGCCGCCGGCGCGGGCGATCTCGGCGTAGCTGACCCCTTCCAGGCGCTGCTCGAACTCGCCGGCGCGATTGCCGGCATACACCAGGTGGGTGTGGCAGTCGACCAGCCCGGGAGTCAGCAGCCCGCCGCGGCCGGCGAGGGTGGCGCCGGCAACACGCGCCTCGTCCAGCTCGGACATCGGGCAGAGCAGGGCTATGCGGCCGTCCTCGACCAGCACGGCCATCGGCTCGGCGAGTTCCTGCAGGCCGTCGAAGACGCTGACGTCGCGCCACAGCAGGCGGGGGGTGGAGGTTGCGGACATGGACTCGATGACCTTCGGCTGGTGTTGTTTGTATATACAATATGGGGCGGTACGCAGGTCGTCAACAGCCGCCAGTGCCGTTGGTCCGGCAGATTCCCAGCACATGCCGCGGTGGCTACCGGGCGTGCCGCTGGAAGGCTGATGAATCAGAGGGTCTTGGCACGGAGTCGTCGGGCGGCGCAGTAGATCTGGCAGCCGTGGAAGCGGTCGGCAGGGCGGCGATCTGGAATGTCGGTGGTTGCGCAGCAGTAGTTTATGTATATACATTTGCCGCGCGCCGATAGGGCCTGCCCGTACAGAGGAGCACTGCAGTATGCGCAAGATCAGCCTGGCCGCCGCGCCGTGCCGTCCGTGGAAGAACGGCGGCGGTGAAACCCGCGAGCTGGCCGTGGCGCCGCCCGGTAGCGGCCTCGACGATTTCGACTGGCGCATCAGCTGTGCGCAGGTGGCCAGCGGCGGGCCGTTCTCGGCCTTTCCCGGCGTCGACCGCAGCCTGGCGGTGCTGGAGGGCGGCGGCCTGCGCCTGGACTTCAGCGGCAGCGAGGCGCTGACCCTGCAGGTGGATTGCGCGCCGCTACAGTTCGCCGGCGAGCAGCCAGTCACGGCCGCGCTGCTCGACGGCCCGGTCGGCGACTTCAACGTGATGACCCGCCGTGCGCGCTGGCGCCACCGCCTGCAGGTGCTGACGCTGCACGGCCGTCAGGCTCGGCGCCGTGATGCCGAGCTGGAGCTGCTGTACTGCGCGGCCGGACGCCTCGACGGCTGGCTGGCCGACGCCCGGCCGTTCGCCCTGGCCGCCGGCGAGGGCCTGTTGTTCGATGCGGGCGCAGCAGCGAGCGCAGCTGCAGATCCGCTGACCGACGCTGGCGGGCTGCTGCTGCTCGAGGCCACGGCATCGGCCCGCCTGCTGCGGGTGCAGCTGTGGCGCCGCTGAGCCACGCCACGGCGGTGCCCTGACGGGTGGTCGCGAGCTGGCCTTGTGCCTCGCAAATATTGTACAAATACTGTACTTGCTGTGCTTAATGTACAAATTAATGCGAGGTGAGCGCCATGAACCTGCACGACCTGTCCACCCATGCCCTGGCCGGGCACATCGACAGCCTTGACCTGATTTCCTTGGAAGGCGGCATCTACGTGCTGGAGGCGCACATGGACGGTCGTCCGCACAGCCTGGTCGACGAGCAGGGCCGGGTCTGGCACCTGCGTTCGGTCGAGCACGCCCGCGACCTGCTGCAGGAGGTGCCGCTGCTGCCCTTCCATCTGGTGCACCAGTCGCCCTACGACGAGATGTGCGGCCTCGCCGAAGGGCGCCGCGAGCCGCTGCGCGTGCCGATCGGCATGCGTTCGCACTGGTGAGTGCCGCGCGCCTGCCGGCGGCGCTGTCGCGCCCACTGGCGGTGCTCGATGTGGAAACCACCGGCCTGCATCCGCAGCGCGACGGCATCTGGGAGGTCGCCGTGCTGCTGGTCGACCGGGGGCAGGTGAGCGGCCGGCGCAGCTGGCTGCTCGATCCCGGCCAGCCGCTGCCCGCCGGTGTCGCCGCCCTCGGCGGGGTGCTGGATGCCGAGCTGCGCGTGCAGCCGCGTTTCGCCGAGATCGCCGGCGAACTGCTGTCCCTGCTGCAGGGCAGGCTGCTGGTCGGCCACAACCTGCGTTTCGACCTGGCCTTCCTGCGCTGTGGCCTTATGGCGGCCGGTTTGCGTCTGCGCGCCCGCCAGCTGTGTACCCTGCGCCTGGCCCGCCAGCTGCATCCCGAACTGCCGGCCCACGGCCTCGACGCGTTGTGCGCGCAGTTCGCCATCCCGCGCTTCATCGCCCATCGCGCGCCGGCCGATGCTGAGGCCACCTGGCAACTGCTGCAGCATCTGGCCAGCCATCCGGCCTGCGTCGAAAGCCTGGACGGCCAGTTGCGCAAGAGTGCGGTACCGCCGGGACTCAGCGCCGCGCGGCTGGCCGAGCTGCCCGAGCGTCCCGGGGTCTACTACTTCCATGGCGAGGGCGGCGCGTTGCTCTACGTCGGCAAGAGCCGCAACCTGCGCCGCCGGGTGCAGTCGCACTTTCACAATGATCACGCCAGCCGGCGCAGCCTGCAGATGGCCCAGCAGGTGCGCGAGATCCGCGTCACGCCGACCGCCGGCGAGCTGGGCGCGCTGCTGCTGGAGGCCGCCGAGGTGGCGCGCCTGCAGCCGCTGTACAACCGTCAGTTGCGCCGCCAGCGCGAGCTGTTGTCCTGGACCCTGCAGGCGGCTGACGGTGGCCTGCGTCCGCAGCTGCAGGCGCTGGCACGACTGGAACCGGGTGTCGAGCACGCCGGGCTGTTCCGCGCCCGCCGCGATGCGCTGGAGTGGCTGCGCGGCCAGGCCCGCGAACATGGCCTGTGCCTGCGCCTGCTCGGTCTGGAGAGCGGCCAGGGCGCCTGCTTCGCTGCCCAGCTCGGCCAGTGCCACGGCGCCTGCTGCGGGCGCGAGCCGCGCCGCGCGCACGACGCCCGCCTGCGCGCGGCCTTCGGTGGGCGCCGGCTGGCGGCCTGGCCGTGGCGCGGCCCGGTGGCGCTGGTCGAGCGCGATGCGGCCCACGACCTGTGCGAATGGCACGTGCTGGATGGCTGGCGGCACCTGGGCAGCGTCCGTGATCCGGCGCGGATCGCCGCGCTGCTGGCCAGGCCCGCCGCGCCCTTCACCCGCGACACCTACCGCATCCTGCGCGGCCACCTGCGCCGCCACCCCGAGATGGAGATCGTCGAGCTGTGAGTCCTGCCCCATGAGCATCGCTGCCCTGCGCCTGGTCCTCGGCGACCAGCTGTCCTTCGACCTCGCCTCGCTGGTCGATCTCGATCCGGTCCGCGACCACGTGCTGCTCGCCGAGGTGGTCGAGGAGGCCGGCCACGTGCCGCACCATCCGCAGAAGATCGCCTTCCTGTTCAGCGCCATGCGCCACTTCGCCGAGGAGCTGCGCCGGCGCGGGGTGGCGGTGGACTACGTGACCCTCGACGATCCGGACAACAGCGGCAGTCTGTCCGGCGAGCTGGCGCGCTTCGCCGCGCTGCACCGACCCGCCGAGATCCACGTCACCGAGACCGGCGACTGGCGGGTCGAGCAGGCGCTGAAGGCCAGCGGCCTGTCGCTCACCTGGCATGCCGACACGCGCTTTCTCTGCTCGCGCGCCGAGTTCGCCCGCTGGGCACGGGGCCGCAAGCAGCTGCGCATGGAGTTCTTCTACCGCGAGATGCGCCGCAAGAGCGGCCTCTTGCTGCACCCGGACGGCTCTCCGGAGGGCGGTGCGTGGAACTTCGACGCCGACAACCGCAAGAGTCTGCCGCAGGGGCTGCGCGGCCCGATGCCGCTGCGTTTTACGGCGGACGCCATCACCACCGAGGTGCTGGCGCTGGTCGCCAAGCGTTTCGCCCACCACTACGGGCGGCTGGACGGCTTCGACTACCCGGTGACCCACGCCGACGCCGAGCAGCTGTGGGCGCATTTCCTCGACTTCGGCCTGGCTGCCTTCGGCGACTACCAGGATGCGATGGCCTGCGGCGAGCCTTACCTGTTCCACGCGCGGATCAGCGCCGCGCTGAACGTCGGCCTGCTCGATCTGCGCCGTCTGTGCGCCGACGTCGAGACGGCCTATCGGGAAGGGCGGGTGCCGCTGAACGCCGCCGAGGGCTTCATCCGTCAGCTGATCGGCTGGCGCGAGTACGTGCGCGGCATCTACTGGCTGCAGATGCCGGACTACGCCAACCGCAACGCCTTCGCCAACCGCCGCGACCTGCCGGCCTTCTACTGGACGGGCGACACGCGGATGAACTGCATGCGCCAGGCCATCGGCCAGACCCTCGAATACGCCTACGCCCACCATATCCAGCGCCTGATGGTCACCGGCAACTTCGCCCTGCTCGCCGGCATCGAGCCGCGCCAGCTGTGCGACTGGTACCTGGCGGTGTACATGGACGCTTTCGACTGGGTGGAGCTGCCCAACACCCTGGGCATGGTGCTGCACGCCGACGGCGGCTATCTCGGCTCCAAGCCGTACTGCGCCAGCGGCCAGTACCTCAAGCGGATGTCCGACTACTGCAGCGGCTGCGCGTATCGGGTGAGTGAAAGCACCACGGATGACGCCTGCCCGTTCAACGCGCTCTACTGGCACTTCCTGATACGCCACCGCGAGCGGCTGCAGGGCAATCCGCGGATGGGCATGGTCTACCGGAATCTGGCGCGCATGCCCGAGGCGAAACAGCAGGCGCTGTGGGCGCGCGGCGAGCAGCTGCTGGCGCGGCTGGATGCCGGGGAGGCGCTGTGAGGAAGAAGGGCGAGCTGCCGGTGAAGACCTGCGCGCGCTGCGGCCTGCCGTTCGCCTGGCGCAGGAAGTGGGCGCGTTGCTGGGACGAGGTGCGCTACTGCTCGGAGCGCTGCCGGCGCGGCGGCGTCCGCCGCCCCGCGTAGGGTGCCGGCGGTACGCACGATGATGGGCGGGTATGCCCGCGGCCGGTGCCTTGCGTTATACTTGGCGGCTTTCTCTGGTCGGGCAAGCGCTCCGGCCGGCATTGATCCTTCGCAGACAAGCCACGCGCGGTCCCTCCGGCGTGGCTTGTTGGTTTTTGTCGCGCCGGACGGCGCAGAACTAGAGGCACGACGATGAGCGCACTGGTAGGCGTGATCATGGGCTCCAAATCCGACTGGAGCACCCTCAGTCACACCGTCGACACCCTGGAGAAGCTCGGCATTCCCCACGAAGTGAAGGTGGTGTCCGCCCACCGCACCCCGGACCTGCTGTTCCAGTACGCCGAACAGGCCGAGGCGCGCGGTCTGGAAGTGATCATCGCCGGCGCCGGCGGCGCCGCCCACCTGCCGGGCATGTGCGCGGCCAAGACCCACCTGCCGGTGCTCGGCGTGCCGGTGCAGTCGTCGATGCTGTCCGGCGTCGACTCGCTGCTGTCCATCGTGCAGATGCCCGGCGGCATCCCGGTCGCCACCCTGGCCATCGGCAAGGCCGGCGCCATCAACGCCGCCCTGCTGGCGGCGAGCATCCTCGGCGGCAAGCACCCGCAGTTCCACGCGGCGCTCAAGGAGTTCCGCGAACAGCAGACCCAGAGCGTTCTCGACAACCCGGACCCGCGCGAAATCTGAGGCGAACACCCATGAAGATCGGCGTAATCGGTGGCGGCCAGCTGGGCCGCATGCTGGCCCTGGCGGGCACCCCGCTGGGCATGTCCTTTGCCTTCCTCGACCCGGCGCCGGACGCCTGTGCCCAGGCGCTCGGCGAGCACATCCGTGCCGACTACGGCGACCAGGACCACCTGCGCCAGCTGGCCGACGAAGTCGATCTGGTGACCTTCGAGTTCGAGAGCGTGCCGGCCGAGACCGTGGCCTTCCTCTCCCAGTTCGTGCCGGTGTATCCCTCCGCCGAGGCGCTGCGCATCGCCCGCGACCGCTGGTTCGAGAAGTCGCTGTTCCGCGAGCTGGGCATCCCCACCCCGGAATTCGCCGACATCCAGTCGCAGGCCGACCTCGACGCCGCGGCGGCCGCCATCGGCCTGCCGGCGGTGCTGAAGACCCGCACCCTGGGCTACGACGGCAAGGGCCAGAAGGTCCTGCGCAAGCCCGAGGATGTGGTCGGCGCCTTCGCCGAGCTGGGCAGCGTGCCGTGCATCCTCGAGGGCTTCGTGCCCTTCACCGGCGAGGTGTCGCTGGTGGCGGTGCGCGCCCGCGACGGCGAGACGCGCTTCTACCCGCTGGTGCACAACACCCACGTGGGCGGCATCCTCAACCTGTCGGTGGCCAGCAGCGCGCATCCGCTGCAGGCGCTGGCCGAGGACTACGTCGGCCGCGTGCTGGAGAAGCTGAACTACGTCGGCGTGCTGGCCTTCGAGTTCTTCGAGGTCGACGGCGGCCTCAAGGCCAACGAGATCGCCCCGCGCGTGCACAACTCCGGGCACTGGACCATCGAAGGCGCCGAGTGCAGCCAGTTCGAGAACCACCTGCGCGCCGTCGCCGGCCTGCCGCTGGGCTCGACCGCCAAGGTCGGTGAGAGCGCCATGCTCAACTTCATCGGCAGCGTGCCGGCGGTCGACAAGGTGGTGGCCATCGCCGACTGCCACCTGCACCACTACGGCAAGGCGTTCAAGGCCGGGCGCAAGGTCGGCCACGCCACCCTGCGCTGCCAGGACCTGGCGACCCTGCAGGCGCGCATCAAGGACGTCGAGGCGCTGATCGAGGGCTGAGGCCCTTAAACGGGGCGTAGGGTGGGTAACTCGCGCAGCGATTACCCACCAACCGGCCCGCCAGGCCGGCATGCTGGATGCCAGGCGGCATCCTCGGTGGGTTACGCCGCGGAGCGGCTAACCCACTACCGCCACGATTCCGGCAACGAGCGCCCGCGCAGGCTAGGCTCAAGGCAATGCCATCCCTGCGGAGCACTCGCCATGGGCATCCTCGGCACCATCCTCATCGGCCTGCTGGTCGGCGTGATCGCGCGCTTTCTCAAGTCCGGCCACCAGCCGATGGGCTGGATCATGACCATCCTGCTCGGCATCGGCGGCTCGCTGCTGGCCACCTACGGCGGCCAGGCGCTGGGCATCTATCGCATGGGGCAGACGGCCGGTTTCATCGGCGCGGTGGTCGGCGCCATCATCATCTTGGTAGTGTTCGACTATCTGAAGAAACCCTGAGGCGCCGCCGCGGCGCCGCGAGACCCGCATGCGCCTGCAGTTCGCCCTCTGCCTGACCCTGATCGCCACCCTCGCCCACGCCGAGCCGCCGGCCACCGACTGGCTGGAGCTGTTGCCGCCGGAGGACCTGGCGGCGCTGGAGGCGATGCCGGAGATCGAGCACGCCGGCGCCGAGGGCGACAGCGCCTTCTACGGCGACGGCGGCCTGCGCCAGCGCGCCGACCTGCCGGCGGTAATGTACTCGACTCGCACGGTGGCGGCCCTCGACGGTCGGCAGATCCGCCTCGGCGGCTATCCGGTGCCGCTGGAAAGCACGCCCGACGGGCGCTTCCGCACCTTCTTCCTGGTGCCCTACCCGGGCGCCTGCATCCATGTGCCGCCGCCGCCGCCGAACCAGATCGTGCTGGTGCGCTATCCGCAGGGGGTGGCTCTCGAGGATATCTACGCGCCGCTGTGGGTCAGCGGCACGCTGCGTGTCGAGCAGGTCGGCAACCAGTTGGCCGAAGCCGCCTACGCCCTCGATGCCGAGGGCGTGCAGACGGTGGAGGAGGCCGAGCTGTGAGGCGCGTGCGCGTTCAGGGCTGGCCGGCCAGGCGCAGCTGCTGGATGCGCTGCTGCTTGTAGGAGCGCGCCGCCGCCGGGATCGGCGTGCTCTTGCCGGTTTCCAGCCATTGCCGCACGCGGCTGGCGTCGCCGATGTGGGTGCGCTTGCCGAAGGTGCCGAGCAGCACCATGGCCACCGGACGCTGGTCGACGCGGGCGAGCATGGCCAGGCAGTGGCCGGCCTCGTTGATGAAGCCGGTCTTGGTCACCTCGATGCTCCAGGCGGGATTGCGCACCAGCGGATTGGTGTTGAAGAAGCTCTGCGCGTAGTTGGGCTTCTGGAAGCGCGCATCGCGGTTGGGCGAGGTACTCAGCTCGCGGATCAGCGGGTACTGGCGGGCGGCCTTGAGCAGGGTCACCAGGTCGCGGGCGGTGGAGACGTTCAGCTCGGACAGGCCGGTCGGTTCGACGAAGCGGGTGCTGCTCATGCCCAGGGCCCTGGCCTTGGCGTTCATCGCCGCGACGAAGCGGCCATGGCCGCCCGGGTAGTTGTGCGCCAGCGCCGAGGCGGCGCGGTTCTCCGAGGACATCAGTGCCAGGCGCAGCATCTCCTTGCGGCTGATCTGGCTGCCGACCCGCACCCGCGAGTACACCCCGCGCAGCTCGCGGGTGTCGTGGATGGTCACCGGGATCACCTCGTCCATCGGCAGGTTGGCGTCGAGGGTGACCACCGCGGTCATCAGCTTGCTGATCGAGGCGATCGGCACCACCGCGTCCGGGTGGCTGGCGAACAGCACCTGGTCGCTGGCGAGGTCGACCACCATGGCGCTGCTGGAGGCCAGTTCCAGCTTCGCCGGGTCGGGGCTGCTCACCGCCGCCCGGGCCGGCTGGACGGCGCCGACCAGCGGGCTCAGGCCCAGACATGCGCACGACAGCACCAGGCCGATTATCGAAGAACGGAATTTCATACTCATGGCTGATTACTTCGCATGATATGGAAGGAAAAACGGGGGAAACATGGGTGACAGTATAGTGACCGGGCGCGCATTTTGCGGGATGCGCAGCCCTTTGTCGCACGGCTTTTCCCCGCATTGACTTTTCCCCGGCGGTTCCATGAGGATGTGCAAAAAAAGCAACGAGGTGTTCGACATGAGCTCCAGTGGAATCGCCGAACAGGCCGTGGAAGTCCTGCGCAACCGTGAGCGCCAGCGCTTTCTCGAGAGCAATCCGCGCTCCGTGGCCCTGGCCGAACGCGCCCGCCATTCGCTGTTCGGCGGTGTGCCGATGCACTGGATGAGCGACTGGTCCACCCCGGTGCCGCTGTTCGTCGAACGCGCCCAGGGCGCGCGCTTCCACGACGTCGACGGCCACGAGTACGTCGACTTCTGCCTGGGCGACACCGGCAGCATGTTCGGCCACTCGCCGGCGCCGGTCGCGCAGGCGCTGCGCGAGCAGGCCGGCAACGGCCTGACCACCATGCTGCCCGGCGAGGACGCGGTGGTCTGCGGCGAGCTGCTGGCCGAGCGCTTCGGCCTGCCCTACTGGCAGGTGGCGACCACCGCCACCGACGCCAACCGCTTCGTCATCCGCTGGGCGCGGGCGATCACCGGGCGCAAGACGCTGCTGGTGTTCGACGGCTGCTACCACGGCACCGTAGACGACGTCATGGTGCGCTACCGCGAGGGCCGTACCGTGCACCGCTCCGGGCTGATCGGCCAGGCGCGCAACCTGGCCAAGACCAGCCGCGCGGCGCCGTTCAACGACCTGGCGGCGCTGGAGGCGGCGCTGGCCCAGGGCGATGTCGCCGCGCTGCTCTGCGAGCCGGCGATGACCAACATCGGCATGGTGCTGCCCGCGCCGGGCTACATGGCCGCGGTGCGCGAGCTGACCCGCCGCTACGGCACCCTGCTGATCATCGACGAGACCCACACCATCTCCACCGGCCCCGGCGGCTGCACCCGCGCCTGGAACCTCGCGCCGGACTTCGTCACCCTCGGCAAGCCGGTCGCCGGCGGCGTGCCCTGCTCGGTGTACGGCTGCAGCGCGGAGATGGCCCGGGCCATGCAGCTGGTACGCCAGCGCGCCAGCGAGCTGAGCCACGGTCACGGCCACAGCGGCATGGGCACCACCCTGTCGGCCAACGCCCTGGCCCTGCACTGCATGCGCGCCAACCTCGAGCAGGTGATGACCCCGGCCGCCTACGAGCACATGCTCTGGCTGGCGGCGCGCCTGGCCGCCGGTTTCCGCACGCTGATCGAGCGGCACCAGCTGCCCTGGTCGGTGACCGAGCTGGGCGCGCGCTGCGAGTTCCAGTTCTGCGCCACGCCGCCGCAGACCGGCGCCGAGGCCGAGGCGGCGTTCCACGATAGCCTGCAGATGACCCTGCACCTGTACCTGATCAACCGCGGCATCCTGATCACCCCGTTCCACAACATGACCCTGTGCTGCCCGGACACCAGCGCGGCCGACGTCGACCGCCTGATCGCCACCCTCGACGCGGCGCTGACCGAGCTGCTGGCCATTCCCGGCGCGCGGGAGTCCTGAGGCATGGCCCTGTATCCTTCCGGCATCGCGCCCGGGCGCGGCTGACCTCCGGCGCGGCCCATGGCCGCCCGCAGGGTGCGCCGCGCGCACCGCCACGCCCCGGGTGCGCACGGCGCACCCTACGCACTGCCCTGTTGCCAAAGGATTTCCCCCATGCGCTTCGCCGATCTCCAGGAAGTCGACGCCTTCCTTGCCGCCCATCCCGACGTCCATAGCATCGAACTGTTCATCATCGACCCCTGCGGCGTGCCGCGCGGCAAGCTGCTGCGCCGCGAGGAGCTGCGCGCCATCTACCAGGGCGGCCGGCCGCTGCCGAGCAGCATCCTCGGCCTGACCATCCGCGGCGAGGACGTCGATGCCACCGGTCTGGTCTGGGAGGTCGCCGACGCCGACTGCTGGGCCTTCCCGCTGCCCGGCAGCCTCGCCCTGCAGAGCTGGCGTGCCCAGCCGACCGCCCAGGTGCAGGTGTCCATGCATCCCGCGCAGGGTTTGCCGGCCAGCGGCGCCGACCCGCGCCACGTGCTGGCGCGCCAGGTCGAGCGGCTCAAGGCCGACGGCTACCACCCGGTGATGGCCGCCGAGCTGGAGTTCTACCTGCTCGACCAGGCCCGCGACGCCGACGGCCGCCCGCAGCC
The DNA here is from genome assembly GCF_900104805.1 of Pseudomonas oryzae. Classification (NCBI taxonomy): domain Bacteria; kingdom Pseudomonadati; phylum Pseudomonadota; class Gammaproteobacteria; order Pseudomonadales; family Pseudomonadaceae; genus Pseudomonas; species Pseudomonas oryzae. Next base: position 3,964,603 of record NZ_LT629751.1, read on the forward strand.
GGCGCGCCAGGCCAACGGCGTGCGCCCGCAGGCGCCGCAGGTCTACGGCGTGCTCGAGCTGGAGCAGCTGGCGCCGTTCCTCGACGACCTCTATGCCGCCTGCGCCGCCCAGGGCCTGCCGGCGCGCACGGCGATCTCCGAGTACGCGCCGGGGCAGGTGGAGATCACCCTCGAGCACCGCAGCGATGCGCTGCAGGCGATGGACGAGGCGGTGCGCTACAAGCGCCTGGTGCGCGGCGTGGCCCACAAGCATGGGTATCAGGCCTGCTTCATGGCCAAGCCGTTCGGCGAGCTGGCCGGCAGTGGCCTGCACATGCACGTCAGCCTGGCCGACGAGGCCGGCAACAACCTGTTCGCCAGCGAGGAGCCGACCGGCACCCCGCTGCTGCGCCAGGCCATCGCCGGCCTGCTGGAAACCATCGAGGACGGCCTGGCGGTGTTCTGCCCCAACGCCAACTCGTTCCGCCGCTTCCAGGCCAACAGCTACGCGCCGCTGGCCAAGAGCTGGGGGGTGAACAACCGTACCGTGTCGCTGCGCGTGCCGGGCGGTGCGGCGGCCAGCCGGCACGTCGAGCACCGCATCTGCGGCGCCGACGCCAATCCGTATCTGGCCGCCGCGCTGCTGCTGGCCGGCATCCACCGTGGCCTGCGCGAAGGGCTCGACCCCGGCGCGCCGATCGAGGGCAACGGCTACGCCCAGGTGCGCGAGACCCTGCCGACCGACTGGCTGACCGCCCTGCGCACCCTGGAGCGCTCGGCCTGGGCGCGCGAGGCGCTCGGCGAGGACTTCCACCGCGTCTACCTGGCGATCAAGCAGGAGGAGTACCGCCAGTTCATGGGCGAGGTCGGCGAGCAGGACTGGCGCTGGTACCTGGGCCACGCCTGAGGCCGCGCGCGCCGCAACGCCGCTGCCGGCGGCGCGGCGGCAGCCCCGGGCGACACGGGTAGCGCACGGATTGTTGCGCCCGGGGTGAATGTCCTTGTCGGCGGGCCGCTGATCGTCGACCATGGCGCGTAGCAGAGATTTTCGGAAATTGGCGGAACGCGACATTTGGTCGCAGTTTCGCGGGTGATGCCGGGCTGTTCGTCGCCGTGCCCGGCGAGCCCGGAAAACCGGCGCCAGCCCGCGCCGGCCGCGGCCTGGCGGGGCGGGCAAATTGCTCGACACAGAGGGTGCGCATTCGACTAAAGTAGAGCACCCTCCCCCATCCCGATGAGCCCGATAGACCCATGCAATCCGGCAATGCGCAGCTGACCATGACCGTCCTGATGACCCCGGACAAGGCCAACTTCTCCGGCAACGTCCATGGCGGCACCCTGCTCAAGTACCTCGACGAAGTCGCCTATGCCTGCGCCAGCCGCTACGCCGGTCGCTACGTGGTCACCCTGTCGGTTGACCAGGTGATCTTCCGCCAGCCGATCCACGTCGGCGAGCTGGTCACCTTCCTCGCCTCGGTCAACTACACCGGCAGCACCTCGATGGAGATCGGCATCAAGGTGGTCACCGAGGACATCCGCAACCAGTCGGTGCGCCACACCAACAGCTGCTTCTTCACCATGGTGGCGGTCGACGGCCACGGCAAGACCGTGCCGGTGCCGCCGCTCAATCCGCAGACCCCCGAGCAGAAGCGCCGCTTCGCCCAGGCCGAGCAGCGCCGGGCGATCCGTCGCGAACTGGAAGAGCGCTACAAGGCGCTGATGAACCACGACTGAGGATCGCCCATGCCGTACCGCCACGCGCTTCGCCCGCTGCCTGCCCGGAGGCGTGCATGCTGACGCTCGGCGAGCTGGCGGTACTGTTGCTGGCCGGCGGCGTGTGCGCCTGGCTGTGGCACGCGCATGGCATCCACGAGCACGCCCTGCGCCTGGTGCGCCAGGCCTGCCTGCGCGAGGACGTGCTGCTGCTCGACGACAACGTGGCCTTCCGCCGCCTGCGTCTGCTGCGCGACCGCAGCGGCCGGCTGCGTCTGGCCCGCGAGTACGCCTTCGAGTTCACCGTCACCGGCGAGCAGCGTCATCCCGGGCGCCTGGTGCTGCTCGGCCGTATCCCGGCGCAGATCGAACTGGCGCCTCATCCGTTCCGCGTCCCCGAGCGCGACGACGACGCCGACGGCGAGGCCGCGCGGGTGGTCGATCTCGACGCCTGGCGGCGTCGCCAGCCACCCCGCGAGCGCTGAGCCCGCAGCTCAGCCACCCAGCAGGAAGGCGCCGATCCGCTGTGCCGCCTCCTGCGGCTGCTCCTGCATGAAGCAATGCCCGCCGGCCACCCGCTGCGCGCTGACCCGGTGGTTGAGCGCGCACCAGCGCGCCACGCCCTGGCCGACGAAGGGGTAGCTGTCCACTCCGTGCAGCACCAGGCTCGGCGTGCTCACCTGCGCCAGCGAGCGCCATAGCCGGCGCGGGTAGGAGGCGAAGATCTCCGCCTCGCGGCCCGGCCGGCACTTGAGTTCCACCCCGTCCGCCACTGCACGCAGCGCGTGCTCGACGTAGGCGTGCAGCGCCGCGTCGCTCCAGCCGCGGAAGATGCCGCGGCCATGCAGGCCCGCGCGGGCTGCGGCGCGGTCCGGCCAGCGCTCGCGGCGGCCGCGCGCCTGGCGCACCAGCGCGCGGCGCTCGTGCAGGCCGAGCAGCTCGGACAGCGCCATCACCCCGATCATCGCCGGCGGGAACAGCACCGGATCGAGCAGCACCGCGCGGCGGAACAGCGCCGGCTCGGCGGCGAGGATCAGGCCGCTGAGCACGCTGCCGAAACTGTGTCCGCAGGCGAAGTACGGTACCGCGCCGAAGCGCTCGCGGCCGGCGACGAAGGCCTCCACCGCCAGTTCGGCGCTGCGGTTCCAGCCGAGGAAGCGCCCGCCGTGGTCGCTGTCGCCGTGGCCCTGCACGTCGCACAGCCAGAGGTCGAAGTCCGCGCTCAGCAGGCGCAGCAGCGGCTCGTAGGCGCGTCCGCAGAAGCCGTTGCCGTGCAGGAAGTGCAGCAGCGGCTTGCCGGAGGGCGCGCTGTGCCAGCCGCGCAGGGTGAAGCCGGCGGAGCTGGGGTGGGACCAGGGCAGCAGGTGCATCGCGGGGCTCCGTTCAGGCCAGCGCCGCCAGCAGCAGCGGCAGGCTGAGGGCGGCGAGCAGGGTCTGCAGGGTGATGATGCCGGCCATCAGGTGGCTGTCGCCGCCGAGTTGGCGGGTCAGCACGTAGGCGGTCGGCGCGGTGGGCAGGGCGAAGAACAGCACCAGCAGGGTGCTTTCCATGGCCGGCAGGGCCAGCAGTCGGGCGACCAGCCAGGCCAGCAGCGGCATCAGCAGCAGGCGCGCCAGGCTGTTGCCGATCAGCGCCGGTACCTCGCCGCGCAGCTCCTGCGGGCGCAGCGCGGCGCCGACGCAGAGCAGGCCGAGCGGCAGGCTGGCGGCGGCGAGCAGGCCGAGCAGGCGCTCCGTGCCGCCGGGCAGGCCGATGCCGAACAGGTTGAGCAGCGCGCCGCCGAGGCAGGCGAGGATCAGCGGATTCCTCACGATCGGCAGCAGCAGGCTGCGCGCGCTCACCCCGTTCCCGGCGCTCAGCGCCCAGACCGACAGCACGTTCACCGCCGGCACCATCAGCGCCAGCATCAGTGCCGCCAGGGTCAGCCCGCTGGCGCCGTACAGACTGCCCACGGCGGCCAGGCCCAGGTAGGTGTTGAAGCGCAGCGCGCCCTGGACGATGGCGCCGAAGCGCGCCGCCGGCCAGCCGCGCCAGCGGCGCAGGGCGAGCAGGCCCAGCCAGCCGGCGGCCAGGCCGAGCAGCACCGCCAGTGCCAGGCGTGGCAGCGCCGGGTTGTCCAGCGGCGCGCGGGCCAGGCTGCTGAGCAGCAGGGCGGGGAACAGCAGGAAGTAGTTGAGCCGCTCGGCGCCGGGCCAGAAGGCCTCGCCGGGGAAGTCGCTGCGGCGCAGCAGGTAGCCGGCGACGATCAGCGCGAACAGCGGCCAGAGGGCGAGCAGCAGGGTGGACATGGCAGCTCCGTTGCAGGGTGGCGTGGCGGCGCCGGGGATGGGGTTGTCCGCAGTCTAACGGCAAACCGCGCCAGCGGAGCGTTTCACGGCAGCTGCAGGCCGCCGCCGGCGCGGTGCAGTTCGCGCAGCTGGGCGCCGAGCGCCTTGAGGTTGGCCTCGCCGTCGTCCAGCTCGCGGCGCCGCGCCGGTTCGAGCAGGCTCAGCAGCTGCGCGTCGAGCTGGTCGCTGAGCTGGCGCAGCTGCGCCTGGCGCTGGCTGCTCTCGCGCTCCAGGCGCTGCCATTCGCCGGGCTGCGGCAGGCCGTAGCCGCCGTCGAGCAGCTCGGCCGGGCGGCTGAGGAAGCCGCTGCCCGCCAGCAGCTGCTCGAGGGTGCGGTCGGCGCCGGCGTTGTCCCGGCCGTGGGCGCGGCGGCCGAGGTAGGCCTGCTTGAGGTCGTCCTGGGCCAGCTGCAGCTGGCGCCGCCGCGCGGCCTGTTCGAGCAGCAGCAGGGCGGCGCTGGCGCGCAGGTCGGCGCCGGCGAAGTGCTGGCGGCGCGTGCCGGCCGGCAGGCGCAGCCAGTCCTCGACCGTCGTCTGCGGCAGCGCCAGGCGCTCGCGGGCGATGGCGAACATGGCCTGGTAGCGCTCGCGGAAGGAGTCGAAGCGATAGCCCAGGCGCAGCGCCTCGCGCGGGTCGTCCAGCACGCTGCGGTCAGCCAGGCCACGCGCCTCGAGCAGCTCGAGCAGGCCGCTGGGGGTGATGCTGTCGAGGTCGGCGAGGCGCGGGTCGTGGCTGCCGCTCCTGAGCAGCTTGAGGGTCTCCACCGCGCAGTTGTTGCTGAGGAACCAGTAGTCGCCGTCGTGGCTCCAGTGCAGCTCGGCGGCATGCTCGGCCAGTTCGCGCAGCTGGCGGCGGCTCAGCCTGAGCGGCAGCGAGGCGAGGCTGCGCAGTTCGGTCTTGGTGTATTCGTCGATCACCTGGCCGAGCGGCAGGACGAACAGCCGCGACGGATAGGCGCCGGTCAGGCCGGCCCAGCTGGACAGCTGCACGTCGCCGACGAAGGCGCGGTAGGACAGCACCAGGTGCTGGTCGAGGTCTAGGCGGCAGTCCGGACCGCGCGGCCGGCCGGGGGCGCAGACCACCAGGCGCAGCATGCTGTGGCCCCAGCGGCTGACCCAGTTGTCGTTGGCCTCGGCGAACAGGTAGTCGACCGCGTAGAGGCGCTCGGGGTCGAGACGGCCGAGCGGTTGGCGGGCGAAGTCGCTGCCGGCGTTGAGGTAGGCCAGCTCGCCGGCGCAGGGCGCGGCCGGCGGCGCCCAGGCGAAGTGCTCGCGCAGGTGGCGATGCAGGGCCGGGCGGCGGCAGGCGTAGGCCGGATCGAGGAGGAAGTACTCGAGGTTCACCGCGACGAACTCGCGCGGGTTGCTCAGCTCGTAGGCGTCCGGGCTGCGCAGGTTCTGCGGATTGTCCGCCTCGCGCGCGCCGCGCTGGCCGACGCGCTGCGCCCAGCCGGCCAGGTCGAGCAGGCGCGGACTGTCGGAGAGGGTGAAGCGGCGCTCGGTCTGCCCGCGGCACTCGCCCGGCAGGCCGACCAGCCCCTGGCGCGCCGCCTGCTGCCGGCAGCGGCGGATCAGCCGTGCCTCGTCGGCCGGCCAGGCGCGCGCGCGGTCGTACAGGTGGGTCAGCTCGTGGAGCAGGGTGGCCAGCAGCTCGCGGCGCAGGGTGCCGTGCGGGCGGCCGGTCGGAGTGCGCGCGGCGCTGCCGTCGGCCAGCGCCGGCAGTAGGCGGGCGTTGAGCTCGAAGGCGTCGCGGCGGGTCAGGCGGCCGTACACCGCGCTCGGCAGCGCGTCGCTCCAGCGTACCGCGACGGTGCGCTCCAGCTGCTGGCGCAGGCGCGGCGGCAGGCTGGCGAGGGCCTCGTCGAGCAGCGCCTGGCTGGCCTGCCGTTCGCTGGCGGACAGGCCGCCGGCCTGCAGCTCGAGGCGCAGGCCGGCGGCGGACGGTGCGGGGCCGGCCTGCACGTTGCCCGGCTGGGCGAGCATGCCCAGCAGCAGGGCGAGGCCGCCCAGCGCCGCCCGCCAGTGCATCACAGGGCGAGCAGGGCCTGCGCCAGTTCGGCGTCGCTGGCCTGGCGGGCTTCCGGCACGCGCTCGCGCACCACCTGCAGGGCGGCTTCCAGCTGGGCGCCACGGATCGCGCCTGCGCTGGCGACGAAGCTGGCGGCGTCGTCGCGGGCGGCCTGCACCAGCTTCATGTCGCGCAGCGAGGTGGTGGTGTCGGAGGTGAAGTCGAAGCTGCGCTCGAGGGCGCGGACGACGATGTTGCTGGTGGCGACCAGGGTCTGGGCCTGGGCGCTGCCGGCGGCGAGCAGGACGAGGGAGGCGGCGATCAGGGAACGGCGCATGGCGGAACTCCGGTGAGGGGGGAACGAGGCGCGTAATGTATTGATTCGCATGGCCTCGTGCCAGTCGCGCAGCGCCGCAGCGTGACCTGTCTGGCGCCTGCGCGACGGGTCGCCCTTACAGGGTGAGGATGGCGCGCGCCAGCTGCAGGTCGTCGGCCTGCAGCTGCGGGGCCTGCTGGCGGATATGGCGCAGCGCGGCTTCCAGGCGGGCGCCACGGATCTGGCCCTGGCTGGCGACGAAACTGGCGGCGTCGTCGCGGGCGGCGAGGACGATCTTGTCGTCGTTGAACGAGGAGGAGATGTCGCTGGTGCTTTCGCTGGCGTTGGCGGTCAGGCCACCCAGGGTGTCGGTGGTGGCGACGAAGCTGGTGGCGGAGGCGTGGCCGGCCAGGGTCAGCAGGGCGGCGCCGGCGAGCAGGGTGAGACGGGGCATGGGGCAGTTCCTGTGCGCAATTGAGTCGATAAGATGGACAGCAGCAGGCGGCGCGAGTTCGCGGCGGCGCCAGCGGCAAGGCTGCCGCAAAGCCCGGCGCCGGGCAATCGGCGAGGCGGAAACGACTGCGCCGCCCGAAGGCGGCGCAGTGTTGCAGCGGTCAGCGAGTCAGCGCAGGCCGATCACTTGTTGCCCAGCATGTGGCCGGTCTGCTGCATGTTGATGTGCCAGGAGAAGGCCTCGCTCAGGATGTGCGGGGTCTGGCCGCCGACGGTGGCACAGGCGCGGTCGAAGTAGTCCTGCATGGCCGGGCGGAAGTCCGGGTGCACGCAGTTGTTGATGATCAGCTGGGCGCGCTCGCGCGGGGCCAGGCCGCGCAGGTCGGCCAGGCCGATCTCGGTGACCAGGATGTCGACGTCGTGCTCGTTGTGGTCGACGTGCGGGGTCATCGGCACGACGCTGGAGATGGCGCCGCCCTTGGCCACGGACTTGGTGACGAAGATGGCCAGGTGGGCGTTGCGGGTGAAGTCGCCCGAACCGCCGAGGCCGTTCATCATGTGGGTGCCGTTGACGTGGGTGGAGTTGACGTTGCCGTAGATGTCGAACTCCAGCGCGGTGTTGATGCCGATGATGCCGAGGCGACGGACGATCTCCGGATGGTTGGACAGCTCCTGCGGACGCAGCACCAGCTTGTCCTTGTACTTGTCCAGGTTGGCCAGCACGTGGTGGCACATCTTCTCGGACAGGGTGAAGGAGCAGCCCGAGGCGGCGGTCAGCTTGCCGGCGTCGAACAGTTCGAAGGTGGAGTCCTGCAGCACCTCGGAGTACATGGTCAGGCCGCTGAAGTTGGACTTCAGCAGGCCGTTCATCACGGCGTTGGCGATGGTGCCGACACCGGCCTGCAGCGGCAGCAGGCTGTTGGTCATGTGGCCGGCTTCCACTTCCTTCTCGAGGAAGGCGATCAGGTGGTTGGCGATGGCCTGGGTCTCGTCATCCGGCGGCAGGACGTTGGAGTAGGAGTCTTCCTGGTCGGTGATGACGATGGCGGCGATCTTGGCCGGGTCGACCGGGATGTACGGCAGGCCGATGCGGTCCTGGCCGTTGACCAGCGGGATCGGCTTGCGGTTCGGGCGCTTCTCCGGGAAGTAGATGTCGTGCAGGCCTTCCAGGGCCAGCGGGTGGGCCAGGTTCAGCTCGATGATGACCTTGTCGGCGGTGGCGCCGAAGGTGGCGGAGTTGCCCACGGAGGTGGTCGGCACGATGCCGCCTTCCTCGGTGATGGCGCAGGCCTCGATGATGGCCACGTCGACCGGCTTCAGGCTGCCGCCGCGCAGTTGTTCGGCGGTGTCGGACAGGTGCTGGTCGATGAACATCACCTCGCCGGTGTTGATCGCCTTGCGCAGGCCGGCGTCGGACTGGAAGGGCATGCGGCGGGCCAGCAGGCCGGATTCGGCCATCAGCTTGTCCAGATCGTTGCCCAGGCTGGCACCGGTGATCAGGGTGATCTTCAGCTCTTCGCTGCGGGCGCGCTCGGCGAGGGCGACCGGCAGGGCCTTGGCTTCGCCGGCGCGGGTGAAACCGCTCATGCCGACGGTCATGCCGTTCTTGACCAGCTTGGCAGCTTCGGCTGCGGTGGTGATTTTGTCGGTCAGGGACTGCAGACGAATACGATCAGGGTACTGGGACATGGAGCGGTTCCTTTGGATACGGCCTGGGACGAACACAGTGCGCCGAGTCTAAGGATTCGCTATCGCTACGCCTTTAATACTAAGGTCGTAATGCGCTGGACGGTTTTTGCAAGGCGTCGCGACCTTTTGCCGCAGAAACAGCCACTTCCGACCGGCGGAAGTGGCTGTTCCGGGGCGTTCTACGGCTTTAGTCGACCGCCTTGACCATGTCCTCGACCACCTTCTTGGCGTCGCCGAACACCATCATGGTCTTGTCCATGTAGAACAGCTCGTTGTCGAGACCGGCGTAGCCGCTGGCCATCGAGCGTTTGTTGACGATCACGGTGCGCGCCTTGTACGCGTCGAGGATCGGCATGCCGGCGATCGGCGACTTCGGATCGGTCTTCGCCGCCGGGTTGACCACGTCGTTGGCGCCGAGCACCAGCACCACGTCGGCCTGGCCGAACTCGGGGTTGATGTCCTCCATCTCGTGCACCTGCTCGTAGGGCACCTCGGCCTCGGCCAGCAGCACGTTCATGTGCCCCGGCATGCGCCCGGCGACCGGGTGGATGGCGTACTTCACCGTCACCCCGCGATGGGTCAGCTTCTCGGTCAGCTCCATCAGCGCGTGCTGGGCACGCGCCACCGCCAGACCATAGCCGGGGACGATGATCACGCTGTCGGCGTTGCCGAGCAGGAACGCGGCGTCGTCGGCCGAGCCGCTCTTCACCGGGCGCTGCTCCTGGCCGCCGGTCACGGTCGCGCCGGCTTCGGCGCCGAAGCCGCCGAGGATCACGTTGAAGAACGAGCGGTTCATCGCCTTGCACATGATGTAGGAGAGGATCGCACCGCTCGAACCCACCAGCGAACCGGCGACGATCAGCATCGAGTTGTTCAGCGAGAAGCCGATGCCGGCGGCTGCCCAGCCCGAGTAGCTGTTGAGCATCGACACCACCACCGGCATGTCGGCGCCGCCGATCGGGATGATGATCAGCACGCCGATGACGAAGGCCAGCGCCACCAGCACGGCGAAGGCGGTCAGGTCACCGCTGAAGGTGAAGGCCAGACCGAGGCCGACGATGGTCAGGCCGAAGGCCAGGTTCAGCCAGTGCTGGCCGGCGAAGGTCACCGGGGCGCCCTGGAACAGGCGGAACTTGTATTTACCGGACAGCTTGCCGAAGGCGATCACCGAACCGGAGAAGGTGATCGCGCCGATGGCCGCGCCGAGGAACAGCTCCAGGCGGTTGCCCGCCGGGATCGGCTCGCCGAGGGCGGCGACGATGCCCAGCGACTGCGGCTCGACCACGGCCGCCACGGCGATGAATACCGCGGCCAGGCCGATCATGCTGTGCATGAAGGCGACCAGCTCGGGCATCTTGGTCATCTCCACGCGCTTGGCCATGATGGTGCCGGCCGTGCCGCCGAGCAGCAGGCCGAGGACCACGTAGCCGATGCCGGCGCCTTCGCCCATCTGCGCGCCGAGCTTGTAGATCAGGCCGACGGTGGTGAGCACGGCGATGGCCATGCCGACCATGCCGAACAGGTTGCCCCGGCGCGAGCTGGTCGGGTGCGAGAGGCCCTTGAGCGCCTGGATGAAGCACACCGAGGCGACCAGGTAGAGGGCGGTGATCAGGTTCATGCTCATCTCAGTGCGCCTCCGCCTTGGCCGGCTTGTCTTTCTTCTTGAACATTTCCAGCATGCGCCGGGTGACCAGGAAGCCGCCGAACACGTTGACCGCGGCCAGCGCCACGGCCAGGGTGCCCATGGTCTTGCCCAGGCCGGTTTCGGTCAGCGCGGCGGCCAGCATGGCGCCGACGATGACGATGGCGGAGATGGCGTTGGTGACCGCCATCAGCGGGGTGTGCAGCGCGGGGGTGACGTTCCACACCACGTGGTAGCCGACGTAGATCGCCAGCACGAAGATGATCAGGTTGTAGAGACCGTCGGAGATCGGGTCCATGGGGGTAATCCTGTAATGGGGGTCGCAGAGGGTGGGAGCGATCAGGCCGCGTTGCGGCGGACCTGCTGGCCGCCTTCGCACATCAGGCAGGCGGCGACGATGTCGTCTTCGCGGTTGAGCTGGAACTGGCCGTCCTTGTCGAGGACCAGCTTGAGGAAGTCCAGCAGGTTGCGCGCGTACAGGGCCGAGGCGTCCGCCGCCACCAGCGCCGGCAGATTGCTGTGGCCGACGATGGTCACGCCGTGCTTGACCACCACCTGATCGACTTCGGTCAGCGGGCAGTTGCCGCCCTGGGCGGCGGCCAGGTCGATGACCACCGAGCCGGGCTTCATCGCCGCCACCGTGGCCTCGTGCAGCAGGGTCGGCGCCAGACGGCCGGGGATCAGCGCGGTGGTGATGACGATGTCGGCCTGCCTGGCGCGCTCGTGCACGGCCTTGGCCTGGCGCTCCATCCAGGATTTCGGCATCGGCCGCGCGTAGCCGCCGATGCCCTGGGCGCACTCGCGCTCTTCATCCGTTTCGTAGGGCACGTCGACGAACTTGGCGCCGAGCGATTCCACCTGCTCCTTGACCGCCGGACGCACGTCCGAGGCCTCGATCACCGCGCCCAGGCGCTTGGCGGTGGCGATCGCCTGCAGGCCGGCGACGCCGGCGCCGAGTACCAGCACGCGGGCGGCCTTCACCGTACCGGCGGCGGTCATCAGCATCGGCATGAAGCGCGGGTAGTGGTTGGCGGCGAGCATCACCGCCTTGTAGCCGGCGATGTTGGCCTGCGACGACAGCACGTCGAGGCTCTGCGCGCGCGAGGTGCGCGGCGCGGCCTCGAGGGCGAAGGCGGTGATGCCACGCGCGGCCATGCGCGCCAGGTTGGCGTCGTCGAACGGGTTGAGCATGCCGACCAGCACGGCGCCGGGCTGCATCAGCTGCAGCTCGCTGGCGTCGGGGGCGACGACCTTGAGCACCAGGCCGGCGCCGAAGGCTTCGGCGGCCGAGCCGATGCGCGCACCGGCGGCGACATAGGCGTCGTCGGGGACGCTGGCCTGGATGCCGGCACCGGACTGGACGACGACCTGGTGACCCTGGCCGACGAGTTTCTTCACCGTTTCCGGCGTGGCGGCCACGCGGGTTTCCCCGGCGTGGGTTTCGAGGGGGATGCCGATCTGCACGGGCAAATCTCCAATGGCTAGTTGTTGTTATCTGGAGCTCCGCAAGGCGCCAGCTCATCTGGCATGGGGCGCACGGGGCGCCCGCGCGGGGCAGTGGCGGCATTGTGCGGGGGGAAAGCCGCGCTCTTCAATAGTTCGCAACAGAATTAAGACGATAATTGCAAGTGGACTTTGGCCTAAAAGGTCGGCCTTTTCCCACTAAAGTAGCAGCGCGGCTGACGATCTGTTGAAAAACAGATTATTTATTTATATATTGTTTTCGGCTTAACTTTAGTGGGTTCCTGCATGCCTCTCGCCTGTCTCGACCTCGCCTTGCTGCGCTCCCGGGCCGACACCGCCAGCCAGCTGCTCAAGGTGCTGGCCAATCCCGACCGCCTGCTGCTGCTCTGCCAGCTGGCCGAGGGCGAGCGCAACGTCGGCGAACTGCAGGCGGCGCTGGGCATCGTCCAGCCAACCCTGTCGCAGCAGCTCGGTGTGCTGCGCCGCGAGGGCCTGGTGGCGACCCGGCGCGAGGGCAAGCAGATCCACTACCGCATCGTCAGCCCTGCTGCCCTGGCGCTGATCCATACCCTCTATCAACAGTTCTGCACCAAGGAGCAGCCATGACCATCGACTGGCTTCACTTCACCCCCTGGAGCGCCCTGGCCGGCGGCATCCTGATCGGCCTGGCCGCCGGGCTGTTCGTGCTGGCCAACGGCCGCATCGCCGGTATCAGCGGCCTGCTCGGCAACCTGCTCAATCCGCAGGCCAGCGGCCGCCTGGACAGCCTGCTGTTCGTCCTCGGACTGCTGCTCGCGCCCTGGCTGTGGCAGGCGTTCGCCGCCCTGCCGGTGATCGAGATGCAGGCCGGCGTGCCGGGCCTGCTGCTCGCCGGCCTGCTGGTCGGCTTCGGCGCGCGGCTGGGCTCCGGTTGCACCAGCGGTCACGGCGTGTGCGGCCTGTCGCGGCTGTCGCCGCGTTCGCTGGTGGCCACCCTGAGCTTCATGGCCACCGGCTTCGCCACCGTGTTCGTCGTTCGTCATCTGCTGGGAGCCTGAGCATGAACCGTCTGACCGCCTTCCTCGCCGGCCTGCTGTTCGGCCTCGGCCTGCTGCTGGCCGGCATGGCCGATCCGGCCAAGGTGCTGGCCTTCCTCGATCTGGCCGGCGCCTGGGATCCGTCGCTGGCTCTGGTGATGGGCGGCGGCATCGGCGCCGCACTGATCCCCTTCACCCTGGCCAAGCGCCGCCCGCAGTCGCTGACCGGCTGCCCGATGCAGCTGCCGAGCAAGCGCGAGCCGGACCGCGCGCTGGTGATCGGCAGCCTGCTGTTCGGCATCGGCTGGGGCATCGCCGGCATCTGCCCGGGGCCGGCGGTGGTGGTGCTGGGCAGCGGCAATGCCGGCATCCTGCCGTTCGTCATCGCCATGCTCGCCGGCATGGGCCTGTTCCGCTGGTATGAAAGTCGCCGCGCATGAACTGCGCGGCACACACGCGACGGTGGAACGGCTAATCTAGAGCCTTCGCCGGCCCGCTGGCCGGCATGACCGTGATTACACCGCTAAGGAAGGGAGAAGCGCCTGATGATGAACAAACTGATTGCCTGCAGCGCCGGCCTGCTGCTGACCTGCGCCGCCGGCCTGGCCGTGGCCCAGGTCAGCCCGGAAGACCAGATCGAGTACCGCAAGGCCGGCTACAGCTTCATGGCCTGGAACATGGGCAAGATCAAGGCGCAGGTCATCGACGGCTCGGTGGCCTACGACCAGGCGCAGGTCGCCGCCGCCGCCAACACCATCGCCGCCATCGCCAACTCCGGCATGGGCGCGCTGTACGGCCCGGGGACCGAGAAGTCGGTGGGCAAGGAGAAGACCCGGGTCAAGCCGGAGTTCTTCGAGCAGAAGGAAGAGGTCGCCAAGGTGGCCATCGCCTTCAACCAGGCCGCCAACAACCTGGCCAAGGTCGCCGCCGAGGGCGACAAGGCGGCCATCGCCCAGGCCTTCGGCGAAGTGGGCAAGAGCTGCAAGGGCTGCCACGACCAGTTCCGCATGGACTGATCGGTAGTCGATGCCCGATGCGTTTGGCACACCCTGCGCAGAAGCTGCTGTAGGGGGGGATGCGCACCGGGCTGTACGAGACGAAGAGGGCGACCCGCGGGTCGCCCTTTTTCGTTACCAGGCCGGCGCGCTCTGCGCCGGCGGTGGCGGGGCCGGAATCCAGCTGCCGCCGGCTGCCCAGACCGCGCCGCCGGCGCAGGCCAGGGCGACGATCAGCGCCGGCAGGCTGCCGCCGCTGGCCGGCTTGACCGGTTGGTTCGCCGGTACCCGGCGCTTGCCGTGGAGCATGGCCTCGATGAGGTTCTCGCCACGCACCAGGCGGTAGAACAGCAGCGCCGCCAGATGCAGGCCGACCAGCGCCAGCACCAGCCACAAGCCCTGGCGGTGCAGGCCGGTCAGGCGGCTGCTGGTCTCGGAATCGACCAGGCGGTACAGCGGGCCGGTGAAGGCGATGTCGTCGTTGGCGACCAGGCCGCTGGCGACCTGGAAGCCGAGGGCGGCGAGCATGGCCAGCACCGACAGCCAGCCCAGCGGGTTGTGGCCGCCGCCGTGCCATTCGCCGCGCAGGTAGGCCGGCAGGCTCTGCGGCAGGTGCAGGACCTGGCCGAAGCGCACGTAGGTGGAGCCGAGCACGCCCCAGGCCAGGCGGAAGGCGAGCAGGCCGGCGATGGCCAGGCCCAGGCGGCCGTGCCAGACCATCCAGTTGCCGCCGACCCAGCCGGTGGCCAGGGCGGCGGCGACGCTCAGCGCCAGCGACCAGTGGAAGATGCGGGTGGGCAGGTCCCAGATGCGGATATGCAGGGTCATCAGCGTGTCCTTGCCGGAGGGGAGCAGCGGATTATACGAGCGCCGGCACCCGCAGGGGGCGCCGGCGCATGCTGCGTGAGACTGCGTCGGGTCGCGCGGGCTCAGCTCCGTGCGGCGCGGCGCCGGCGGCTCTGCAGCAGCCAGACCAGGCCGAACAGGGCGAAGCCCGGCAGCCAGATCAGTTCCTTGGGCCAGCGCGCGGTGGGCGCGCGCACGTCGAGGATCTGCTGGTCGAACTCCAGGCCGAGGTCGGCGGCCGGGCTGCCGAAGGCGACGTTGTCGATCAGCGTCCTGCCGTCCTGTTCGTAGAGCTGGATGCCCAGCTTGCCGAGGCGTTCCTCGCCGCTCTCGCCGTCCGGCACCGGCAGCAGCACGGTGAAGGTGCGCGGATCGCCAATGGCGTCCTCGCCGCGGATGCGCAGACGCAGGCTGCTGTCCGCCTCGACCTCGCCGAGCGCGCTGGCCAGCTGCGCCGGCGGCACCGCGCGGTAGGGGTCGTGCAGCATGTCCATCCAGAAGCCCGGGCGGAACAGGGTGAAGGCGACCAGCAGGAGCAGGACGTTCTCGTACCAGCGGCTCCTGACCAGGAGGAAGCCCTGGGTGGCGGCGGCGAAGATCAGCATGGCGATGGTGGCGACGATGAAGATCAGTACGCCATGCCACCAGCTCACGTCGATCAGCAGCAGGTCGGTGTTGAAGATGAACAGGAACGGCAGCGCCGCGGTGCGCAGGCTGTAGTAGAAGGCCACCAGGCCGGTCTTGATCGGGTCGCCCTTGGACACCGCGGCGGCGGCGAACGAGGCCAGCCCGACCGGCGGGGTGACGTCGGCCATGATGCCGAAGTAGAAGACGAACAGGTGCACGGCGATCAGCGGCACGATCAGGCCGTTCTGCTGGCCGAGGGTGACGATCACCGGCGCCAGCAGACTGGACACCACGATGTAGTTGGCGGTGGTCGGCAGGCCCATGCCGAGGATCAGGCTGAACACCCCGGTGAGCAGCAGCATCAAGAGCAGGTTGCCCATCGACAGCAGCTCGACCAGGTCGGCGAGCACCAGGCCGACACCGGTCTGCGACACCGCGCCGACGATGATGCCGGCGGCGGCGGTGGCGATGCCGATGCCGATCATGTTGCGCGCGCCGGCGATCAGGCCCTCGCGCAGGTCGACGCAGCCGTCGATGAAGCTGCCGTGGGTGGCGCCGCCGTCACCGCGCAGCCAGCTCAGCAGCGGACGCTGGGTGAGCAGGATGATCATCAGCATCACGCTGCCCCAGAACGCCGACAGGCCGGGCGACAGGCGCTCGATCATCAGGCACCACACCAGCACCACCACCGGCAGCAGGAAGTGCAGCCCGGACAGCAGCACGGCGCGGGTCTCGGGCAGCGCGTCGATGGGCTTGTGCGGATCCTCGGCGGGCAGCGGCGGGTTGCTGGCGGCGACCTTGAGCAGGCCCAGGTAGACCGCGGCGAGCAGCACGGAAACGCCCGGCAGGGCGTAGTCGCCGAGCGCCGGCTTGAGCCAGCCGAGGCCGTAGTAGACCGCCAGCGACAGGCCGGAGATCAGCGCGACGCCGAAGGCGAAACCGGTCAGGCGGCGCAGCCAGGGTTTCGGCTGGCGCGTGCCGATCGGCTGCATGCCGAGCTTCAGCGCCTCAAGGTGGACGATGTAGAACAGCGCGATGTAGGAGATCGCCGCCGGCAGGAAGGCGTGCTTGATGATCTCCACGTAGGGCATGCCGACGTACTCGACCATCAGGAAGGCCGCGGCGCCCATCACCGGCGGCATGATCTGGCCGTTGACCGAGGAGGCCACCTCCACCGCGCCGGCCTTCTCCTTGGAGAAGCCGACCTTCTTCATCATCGGGATGGTGAAGGTGCCGGTGGTCACCACGTTGGCGATCGACGACCCGGAGATCACCCCGGTCAGCGCCGAGGACACCACCGCCGCCTTGGCCGGGCCGCCGCGCAGGTGGCCGAGCAGGCTGAAGGCCAGCTGGATGAAGTAGTGGCCGGCGCCGGCGCGCTCGAGCAGGGCGCCGAACAGCACGAAGAGGAACACGAAGCTGGTCGACACGCCGAGGGCGATGCCGAACACGCCTTCGGTGGTGATCCACTGGTGGTTGGCCAGCGCGGTGAAGCTCACCCCGCGGTGCGCCAGCAGCTCCGGCATCCACGGGCCGGCGACGCTGTAGACCAGGAACAGCAGGGCGATCACCGCCAGCGCCGGGCCGAGGGCGCGGCGGGTGGCCTCCAGCAGCAGCGGGATGCCGACGCAGGCGGTGACCAGGTCGAGGGTGGTCAGGTTGCCCGGCCGCTGCGCCAGCTGCTCGTAGGCGACGAACAGGTAGGCGGCGCTGGCCGCCGCGGCCAGGCCCATGGCCAGGTCGGTGAGCGGTACGCGGTCGCGTGGCGAGCGGCGGAATGCCGGGTAGGCGAGGAAGGCCAGCAGCAGGGCGAAGGCCAGGTGGATCGAGCGGGTCTCGGTGTCGTTGAACACGCCGGCGCCGATCAGGTACGGCAGCGGCGAGGCGATCCACAGCTGGAACAGCGACCAGGCCAGCGCCAGGCCGGTGATCACCTTGGCCATCGGCCCCGCGGGCAGGCGGGCGCCGACGTCCTGGGCGATCAGCTCCTCGGTGGAGAGTTGCTTGTCATGCATGGGTAGAACCTGCATCGGAAATAGGACAACGCCGGAACCCGCGGCCTCGCGGCGCGCGGGTTCCGGTGGGAAGCAGCGTGGCGGGCGCTACTAGCAGCGTAGCAGCGCCCGGAGGGGGTGGAGCGGCGGCGCCTTACAGCCAGCCGCGCTCCTTGTAGTAGCGCGCGGCGCCCTCGTGCAGCGGCGCGGACAGGCCGACCTTGATCATGTCCTCGGCCTTGAGGCTCTGGAAGGCCGGGTGCAGGCGCTGGAAGCGCTCGAGGTTGTCGAACACCGACTTGACCAGCTGGTAGACCACTTCCGGGTCGGTCTTGGCGCTGGTGGAGAGCACCGCCTTGCCGCCGATCGAGGCGGTCGGCGCGTCGTTGCCCTTGTACAGGCCGCCGGGGATCTCGGCCTTGCTGTAGTAGCTCTTCTCGGCCAGCAGCTTGTCGATGTCCGCGCCGGTCACCGGTACCAGCACCGCATCGACGGTGGTGGTGGCTTCCTGGATCGCGCCGTTGGGATGGCCGACGAAGTAGGTCATGGCGTCGATGTTGTTGTCGCTCAGCGCGGCGGCCTGCTCGGCCGGTTTCAGCTCGGCGGCGAGGGCGAAGGCCGACTTGTTCCAGCCCTTCACGCGCATGATCTCGTCGAGTGTGTCGCGCTGGCCGGAGCCGGGGTTGCCGATGTTGACGCGCTTGCCCTTGAGGTCATCGAAGCTGGCGATCTTGGCGTCGCGGCGGGCGAGGATGGTGAACACCTCGCTCTGCAGGGAGAACACCGCGCGGATGTCGTCCATCGGCCCTTCGGCCTGGAACGGCGCCTCGCCCTTCATCGCCTTGTACTGGTGGTCGGACTGCATGATGCCGAAGTTGAATTCGCCGCTGCGGATGCCGTTGACGTTGGCCACTCCGCCGCCGCTGGCCGGGGCGTTGCACTTGATCTGGTGCTCGGCGCTGCCGCGGTTGAGGAACCGGCAGATTGACTGGCCGGCCACGTAGTAGACGCCGGTCTGGCCGCCGGTGCCGATGGTGACGAACTTCTCCTGTGCCTGAACGGTACCGCCCAGAGAGAGGCCTGCCAGGGTTGCCGACAGGGCCCATGCCAAGGTTTTGCCTTTCATGGAGGTGCTTCCTTCTTCTGTTTGTTGGATCTGCCGGCGCGCTTGTGGAACGGCGGCAGACCGGCAAGTGTACCTGCAAACGCGTGCGCTTCCGCCTGTCGCGGCAGAAACCCTGTGCAGAGTGTAGAAGGTCGCGGCGTTGCGAACGGTCAGTCGGGCAGGGCCAGCAGCAGGGCGGCGCTGTGCAGGTCGGGCTGGCCGTCGTGCAGTTCGGGGCGGTACTTCATCTGGAAGGCGGCCAGCACGTTGCGGGTCGCCTCGTCCAGCTTGCCGTGCTGCGGCACCGCGTAGCCGACTCGTTCGAGCTGGTGCTGGAACCAGGCGACGTCGGGGACGCGGCCGTCGAGCTGGCGCAGCTTGTCCTGCACCGTGGCGGCCTGGGGCCAGGGGATCAGGCCGGCGGCGGCCAGCTGGCGCCAGGGGAACAGCGGCCCCGGGTCGACCTTGCGCTGCGGGGCGATGTCGCTGTGGCCGACGATGTTGACCGGCGCCACGCCGTGACGGGCCTTGAGGTCCTCGAGCAGGGCGATCAGCGTGTCGATCTGCGCCTGCGGGTAGGGATACCAGCGGCGGCCGTCCGGGGTGTCCTCGTAGCCGGGGTTGACGATCTCGATGCCGATCGAGCTGGCGTTCAGCCAGGTGCGCCCGCGCCACTGGCTGTCGCCGGCGTGCCAGGCACGGCGCTCGTCGTCGACCAGGCGGTAGATCTTGCGGCCGTCGGCCGGCAGCAGGTAGTGGGCGCTGACCCCGCCATGGGTCAGGGTGGCGAGCGAGGCGCCCAGGTCGCTGGAGGTGTAGTGGATGACGATCTGCTCGACGCGGCTGCTCTGGTCGCGGGAGCGCAGGCTGTCGTCGATGCGCAGGCCGCCGGTGCAGCCGGCAAGCAGCAGGGCGAGGGCCAGGAGGGAGAGGGTCTTCATGGCAGGCAGCGGTTTCAGGCCGGCTGGCGGCGCTCCGGCAGGCGCTGGGTATGCAGGCCGGCCGGCAGGCGGATGTCCACCGCCACCGGCAGGTGGTCGGAAATGGGCGCATCGAGCACCTGCATGCGCTCGAGGGTCAGTTGCGGGCTGAGCAGGATGTGGTCGATGCAGCGTTGCGGTTGCCAGCTGGGATAGGTGGCGCGGGTCTGTGGCGCGATCAGGGCGAGGTCGCGCAGCGGCGAGTTGACCAGCAGCTCCTCGGCGTGGGTGTTCATGTCGCCCATCAGCACCACATGGCGGTAGTCGCGGATCAGCTCGCGGATGTAGGCCAGCTGGCGGGTGCGGACCCTGGCGCCGAGGGCCAGGTGCATGACCACCACCGCCAGCGCCTCGCTGCCCTCGCCGAAGCGCAGCAGGATGGCGCCGCGCCCGCGCGGGCCGGGCAGCGGGTGGTCTTCCAGACTGCTCGGGCGTAGGCGGCTGAGCACGCCGTTGCTGTGCTGGGCCAGCGGACCGAGGTCGCGGTTGAGCTGCTGGTACCACCAGGGGAAGTCGCCGAGCTGGGCGAGGTGCTCGACCTGGTTGACGTAGTCGGAGCGCAGGCTGCCGCCATCCACCTCCTGCAGGGCGACCAGGTCGAAGTCGCCGAGCAGACGGCCGATCTGCTGCAGGTTGACCGCCCGCTCGCGGTGCGGCAGCAGGTGCTGCCAGCTGCGGGTCAGGTAGTGGTGATAGCGGCGGGTGCTGATGCCGACCTGGATGTTGAAGCTGAGCAGGCGCAGGCATTCGCCCACGCCACCGCCGGCGGCGTGCGGGTTGCGTTGCGCGGCCCGGATGCCGGGCGCGCGCGGGGTGAGCCAGCGGCGCAGCATGGCGGCCGCTTACTTGGCGGCACGCTCCTTGGCGATCAGGTGCTCGGCGACCTTGATCGCGCCGCCGGGACCGCCGGCGCTGCCGAGGTCGAAGCGGTACTTGCCGTTGACCACCAGCACCGGCACGCCGGTGATCTGATAGGCCATGGCCAGCTTCTTGGCCTTCTCCATCTGGCCCTTGATGGCGAAGGAGTTGAAGGTGCTCAGGTAGCTGTCCTTGTCGACGCCCTGGCTGGCGAGGAACTCGGCCTGCTCCTCGGCGGAGGCGAGCTTCTTGCCTTCGCGGTGGATGGCGGCGAACACGGCGTCATGCACCTTGCCTTCCACGCCCATCGCCTCGAGGGTCAGGAACATCTGGCCGTGGATGTTCCACAGGCCGCCGAACATGGCCGGGATGCGCACGAAGTTGACGTCTTCCGGCAGCTGCTTGGACCACGGCTGGATGGTCGGCTCGAGCTGGTAGCAATGCGGGCAGCCGTACCAGAACAGTTCGACCACCTCGATCTTGCCGGGCTTGGCGACGGGGACCGGGCTGGTCAGCTCGGTGTACTGCTTGCCGGCCTGGATGTCCTCGGCGTGGACGCCGGCGGTGGCTCCGAACAGGCTGACGCCGGCCAGCACGGCCGAGAGAATCAGGTTACGCATGCTTGACTCCTGAACAGGATGTAAAGAGGGCTGGATGGCAGTTTGACGTCGGCAGGGCCGACCTGTTCCGGGGATTGTAGGCGAGACGGGCAAAAAAAAGGGCGGCCGTGGCCACCCTTTTGTGTTGCGGGCTACTGCAGGTCTGCTCAGTGCAGGCCCTGGATGTAGCTGGATACCGCTTCGATATCCTTGTTGCTCAGCTTGGCGGCGATGGAGCGCATGATCATGGCGTCGCCGTCGTTGGTGCGGTTGCCTTCGCGGAAGTCGGTCAGCTGCTTGGCCACGTACTGGGCATGCTGGCCGCCCAGTTGCGGGAAGCCGGCCAGGTCGTTGCCGCGGCCGTCCGGAGCGTGGCAGCCGGTGCAGGCCGGCATGCCCAGTTCCAGGTTGCCGCCGCGGAACAGTGCCTCACCGCGCTCGACCAGCTTGGGATCGGCGGCGCCGACGCTGCCCTTCTGGCTGGCGAAGTAGGCGGCGATGTCGGCCAGGTCCTGATCGCTCAGGTTGTTCAGCAGGCCGGTCATCTCGATCACGGTACGCTTACCACCCTTGATGTCCTGCATCTGCTTGAGCAGATAGCGCTCGCCCTGGCCAGCCAGTTTCGGGAAATTGGGCGCTGCGCTGTTGCCGTCCGGGCCGTGGCAGGCGCCGCAGACGGCCGCCTTGGTTTGTCCAGCGGTGGCGTCGCCGGCGGCATGGGCCACACCGGTCACGCCCAGGGTCAACAGCAGACTCACGAGTAGTTTGTTCATCAGCTAATCCAACTACGGCTAAGTGGGGAAAGGGATTACTTGCTCATCCATTCGATGGTGGCTTTGTAGTCTTCGGCGGTGCAGTCGGTGCACATGCCACCAGGCGGCATGGCATTGAAGCCTTCGGTAACGTGCTTCACCAGGGTGTCCATGCCCTGGGCCAGGCGCGGTTGCCAGGCAGCGGCATCACCCTTCTTCGGTGCCATCGGCAGCTGGCCGTTGTGGCAGACGCCACAGGCCTTGTTGAAGACCGCTTCCGGATCCTGGGCAGCCTGGGCGGAGGCGGCGACAGCGACGAGCGACACAGCAAGCAGGAATTTCTTCATGGTCGACCTCATTTCATCAGGGGAATACGGCCCGGCATTCGGCTGGCAGGGTCCGTCCATATGGACACCAACTGGTAATGCAAAGCGCACACAAAAACCGTGGCATTATATACAGGCGACGTAAAAACGGAAACGGAACCGCCGCGCGCGACATTCGGTCGCAGCCCTCTCAGTCCCAGCCTGCCAGCCATCTTGGCCGGCGCAGAACAGGCCCACGCCATGTCCGTCAAGAATCCCATCCTCGGCCTTTGCCAGCAGGCCGCCTTCATCAAGAGCGCCGCCAAGGTCGACCAGTGTCCGCCGGACGAAGGCTACGAAGTGGCCTTCGCCGGGCGCTCCAACGCCGGCAAGTCCAGCGCGATGAACACCCTGACCCACGCTCGTCTGGCGCGCACCTCGAAGACCCCGGGGCGCACCCAGCTGATCAACTTCTTCCGCCTCGACGACGAGCGCCGACTGGTCGACCTGCCCGGCTACGGCTACGCGAAGGTGCCGATTCCGCTCAAGCAGCACTGGCAGCGCCATCTGGAGGCCTACCTGGGCAGCCGTCAGTCGCTGGTCGGCGTGGTCCTGTTGATGGACATCCGCCACCCGCTCACCGAGTTCGACCTGCTGATGCTCGACTGGGCCAAGGCCAGCTGCCTGCCCATGCACATCCTGCTGACCAAAGCCGACAAGCTGACCTTCGGCGCGGCGAAGAACACCCTGCTCAAGGTGCAGAAGGAGATCCGCCAGGGCTGGGGCGAGGTGGCCAGCGTGCAGCTGTTCTCCGCACCCAAGCGCCAGGGCATCGAGGAGGCGCAGGCGGTGCTGGCCGGCTGGATGGGGCTGCTCGAGGAGGGCGAGGCCGCGACCGCCGAGCAGCCGGCCTGAGTCTGACGCGGGCAAAAAAAACCGACCTTTCCGGGGGGGGATGAAAGGTCGGTTCATGGCGCCGGACGCCAGGGCGGGGCGAGCCGGCATACTGCCGCACAGGATCTTGCAGACATGATCCCATCGAGGGTCTGCCAACCACTCACCTGAGTTGACCCCGCCCCTGGCGCAAAGTTCGACCGTTGGTCGGGTTCAGTGCGCCTCGTCCCAGTTGCGGCCCACTCCGGCCTCGACCAGCAGCGGCACGTCCAGCGCGGCGGCGCCGCTCATGCGTGGCAGCAGGCCGGCCTTGAGCGCCTCGACCTGATCCTCGCGCACTTCCAGCACCAGTTCGTCGTGCACCTGCAGGATCATCCGCGCGTCCAGCGCGGATTCCTGCAGCCAGGCATCCACCGCGACCATGGCGCGCTTGATGATGTCGGCGGCGGTACCCTGCATCGGCGCGTTGATCGCCGTGCGTTCGGCGGCCTTGCGCATCGCACCGTTCCTCGAATGGATCTCCGGCAGGTACAGGCGGCGGCCGAACAAGGTCTCCACAAAGCCCTGCTCGGCGGCCTGGGCGCGGGTGCGCTCCATGTAGGCGAGCACGCCGGGGTAGCGGGCGAAATAGCGGTCGATGTACTCCTGCGCCTGCTTGCGCTCGACGCCGATCTGCTTGGCCAGGCCGAAGGCGCTCATGCCGTAGATCAGACCGAAATTGATCGCCTTGGCGCTGCGCCGCTGCTCGGCGCTGACCTGCTCCAGCTCGACGCCGAACACCTCGGCGGCGGTGGCGCGGTGCACGTCGCGGTCGTGGCGGAAGGCGTCCAGCAGGCCCGCGTCCTGCGCCAGGTGGGCCATGATGCGCAGCTCGATCTGCGAATAGTCGGCGGCCAGCAGGCGGTAGCCCTCGGCGGCGACGAAGGCCTGGCGGATGCGCCGCCCCTCGGCGGTACGGATCGGGATGTTCTGCAGGTTCGGATCCGAGGAGGACAGCCGGCCGGTGGCGGTCACCGCCTGGTGGTAGCTGGTGTGGATGCGTCCGGTACGCGGGTTGATCTGCTCGGGCAGCTTGTCGGTGTAGGTGCTCTTCAGCTTGCTGACGCTGCGGTAGTCGATCAGCACCTGCGGCAGCGCGTAGCCCTGCTCGGCCAGCTCGGCGAGCACGCCTTCGGCGGTGGAGGCCTGGCCCTTGGCGGTCTTCGACAGGATCGGCAGGCCGAGCTTGTCGTAGAGGATGGCGCCGAGCTGCTTGGGCGAGGCGAGGTTGAACTCCTCGCCGGCCAGCTCGAAGGCCTGGCGCTCGAGCTGCTGCATCTTCTCGCCCAGCTCGACGCTCTGCTGGCCGAGCAGCCGGGCGTCGACCAGCGCGCCGTGGCGCTCGATGCGCGCCAGCACCGGCACCAGCGGCATCTCGATGTCGGTGAGCACCCGGGCCAGCGACGGGATGGCCTCCAGCCTGGCCCACAGGGTCTGGTGCAGGCGCAGGGTGACGTCGGCGTCCTCGGCGGCGTAGGGGCCGGCCTGTTCGAGGGCGATCTGGTCGAAGGTCAGCTGCTTGGCACCCTTGCCGGCGATGTCCTCGAAGTGGATGGTCGAGTGGCCGAGGTATTTCAGCGCCAGGCTGTCCATGTCGTGGCGGGTGGCGGTGGAGTCCAGCACGTAGGATTCCAGCATGGTATCGAAGGCCAGGCCGCGCACTTGGATGCCGTAGCGGGCGAGGATGTTCATGTCGTACTTGGCGTGCTGGCCGACCTTGGCCTTGGCCGGATCCTCCAGCAGCGGCTTGAGCGCGGCGAGCACCGCGTCGCGGTCGAGCTGCGCGGGCACGCCCATGTAGCTGTGCGCCAGCGGCACGTAGGCGGCCTCGAGCGGGCTGACCGCGAAGGACAGGCCGACCAGTTCGGCCTGCTGGGCGTCGAGACCGGTGGTCTCGGTGTCGAAGGCGAACAGTTCGGCGGCCTCGAGTTTGGCCAGCCAGGCGTCGAACTGCGCCTGCTCGAGCACCGTCTCGTAGCGGGTTGCCGGTGCGACGGCGGTTTCTGCGGCGGGAGCCTCGCCGTCGGCGGCAGGTGTGGCCGCTGTCGCTTCGCCGGCCACCGGAATGCCGGCCACCGGAGCGCCGGCCGCCTTGGCCTCGCGCAGCAGGTCGTCCAGCCAGCTCTTGAATTCCAGCTCGCGGTACAGCGGGATCAGTGCCTCGCGGTCCGCCGGCGCCGGGTGCAGCTCGTCGATGGCGACGTCCAGCGCCACGTCGGTCTTGATGGTCGCCAGCTGGTACGAGAGGTAGGCCATTTCACGGTGTTCCTCGAGCTTGGCCGGCAGGCTCTTGGCGCCGCGGATCGGCAGCGCCGGCACCTGGTCGAGGTTGGCGTAGATCACGTCGAGGCCGCCGCCGAGGCCCTGCAGCAGGCCCAGCGCGGTCTTCTCGCCGACTCCGGGCACGCCGGGGATGTTGTCGACCTTGTCGCCCATCAGCGCCAGGAAGTCGATGATCAGCTCAGGACCGACCCCGAATTTCTCTTTTACGCCATCGCGGTCCAGCACGCTTCCGGTCATGGTGTTGACCAGCGTAATGTGGCCGTCGACCAATTGCGCCATGTCCTTGTCGCCGGTGGATATCACCACCGGCCGGTCGGCGGCGGCGCTGGAGCGCGCCAGGGTGCCGATCACGTCGTCGGCCTCCACTCCCTCGATGCACAACAGCGGCAGGCCGAGCGCGCGCACGCAGGCGTGCAGCGGTTCGATCTGCACGCGCAGGTCGTCCGGCATCGGCGGGCGGTGCGACTTGTAGTGCTCGAATAGTTCGTCGCGGAAGGTCGGGCCCTTGGCGTCGAACACCACGGCGAACGGACTGTCCGGGTACTGCCGGCGCAGGCTGAGCAACATGTTCAGCACGCCCTTCACCGCACCGGTGGGCAGGCCGGCGGAGGTGTGCAGCGGCGGCAGCGCGTGGAAGGCACGGTACAGGTAGGAGGAACCGTCCACCAGGACGAGAGGGGCTAGACTCATAGGGAAATCGACTCTTGGGCGATGCGACCGGAGTAAGATGAGAGGCTCGATAACTGCAAAGGAACAAGGTTACCACCATGCGCGCATTCAACCGCCTGTTGCTCGCCGGCCTGCTGGCCGTTGCCCCGCTGGCCGCCACTGCCCAGGACGAGACGCCGAGCGGCGAGCCTGACGTGACCATCCGCCAGGACGGCGACAAGACCATCCAGGAATACCGCATCAACGGCTTCCTCTACGCCATCAAGGTGACGCCGAAGCTCGGCAAGCCCTACTTCCTGGTGCGCGCCGATGGCGACAGCAACTTCATCCGCTCGGACAACCCGGACATGCTGATCCCGCAGTGGGAAATCTTCCGCTGGTAAGCCGCTAGACCTCGACACAGGAGACCCCATGTCCGTTTTCACCCCCCTGGAACGCCACGAACTGGAAGCCTTCCTCGCGCCCTTCGGGCTCGGGCGTCTGCTGGAGTTCCAGGGCATCGCCGCCGGCACGGAGAACAGCAACTTCTTCGTCAGCCTGGAGAAAGGCGAGTACGTGCTGACCCTGATCGAGCGCGGCCCGCGGGACGACATGGGGTTCTTCATCGCCCTGCTCGACGTGTTGCACGATGCCGGCCTGCCGGTGCCCTATGCGGTGCGCACCACGGACGGCCGGGCGGTCGGCGAGCTGGCCGGGCTGCCGGCGCTGCTGCAGCCGCGCCTCGCCGGCCACCACGTCAGCCAGCCCAACCCGCACCAGTGCCAGGCGGTCGGCGAGCTGCTGGCGCGCCTGCACCTGGCCACCCGCGAGCAGATGCTCGAGCGGCCGAGCGACCGCGGCTTCGACTGGATGCTCGCCGAGGGGCCGCTGCAGGCCCTGCGCCTGGACGACGCGGCCTGCAGCCTGCTCAAGGCCGCGCTGGCGGAGATCGCCCAGCTGCGCCCGCGCCTCGACCTGCTGCCGCAGGCCAACCTGCACGGCGACCTGTTCCATGACAACGTGCTGTTCGACGGCAACTACCTCAGCGGCGTGATCGACTTCTACAACGCCTGCTCGGGACCGATGCTCTACGACCTGGCGATCGCCGCCAACGACTGGTGCTCGGAGCCGTGCGGCGAGTTCGATGGCCACCGCCTGAACGCCCTGCTCGCCGGCTACGCGGCGCTGCGTCCGTTCACCGCCGCCGAGGCCGAGCTGTGGCCGGCCATGCTGCGCATCGCCTGCGTGCGCTTCTGGCTGTCGCGGCTGATCGCCGCCGAGGCCTTCGCCGGCCAGGACGTGCTGATCAAGGATCCGGAGGAGTACCGCCGCCTGCTCGCGGCGCGGGCGGCGGTGAAGGTCGGCTTGCCGTTCGCCCTGTGAAGCCGCGCGCTCAGTCGAGGTAGCGGGATTCGAGCTGATGCAGCAGCGCATGCAGCTGCTCGTGGCGCCCCTGACCGATGACCTTGTCCTCGTGCTCGGCGAAGGCCCGGGCCAGCGCCTCCATGGCGGGGGCGTCGAGCAGCCGCTCGCTCATGGAGAACAGCGCGGCGTTCTCCTTGTCGATGTGCGCGCGCAGGTGCGCGGCATAGGCCGTTGCGGCGCTGGCGAACTCGCTGGCGCGGATCGGCGGTGTGGCGGCCTCGGCCATGCGTCGGACCAGCTCGCGGCCCTGGACGTGCTCGGCGTGCAGCTCGTCGATGAAGCCGCCGTGCTCGGCGAGTCCGGCCCGGATCAGGGCCGGGAACAGCAGGCCTTCTTCCTTGCCATGGTGACAGCGGTCGACGAACTCGCGGAGGAAGTCGAGGAAGCCGCTCAGATCCTCGGCGGTGATCGTGCCACGGCCAGCGTGCTCGGCCATGCGCTCGAGGATCTGCAGGGCGAAGAGGATCGCTTCGTGTTCGTGGCGGAGATCGGCAATGGCCTGGCTCATGGCGCGGCTCCTGCGTGGCAAGGGACTCTACTAGGCAGTCTAGGGGGCGTCCGGGGCTTGTCCAGCATGCCCCGGCCAGCCGATGACCGGCCAGGCGGCGCCCGGCAGCCCGCCTAGACTTGTCAGCCTCTGCCGCGGCCCGAGCCGCTTTACGGAGGTTGCCATGAAAGTCGAACCCTACCTGTTCTTCTACGGGCGCTGCGAGGAGGCGCTGGGCTTCTACGTCCAGGCGCTCGGCGCCGAGATCACCTTACTTATGCGCTACCGGGAGTCGCCGGATCCGGCGCCGGTGCCCCCCGACTGGGGCGACAAGGTGATGCACGCCGGCCTGCGCATCGGCGATAGCACGCTGATGGCTTCCGACGGCTGCCCGGAGGGCACGGCCTTCGGCGGTTTCGCGCTGACGCTGGCGGCGCCTTCGCCGGAGCATGCCGCGGCCTGGTTCGCCGCGCTGGGCGAGGGCGGCAAGGTCGACATGCCGCTGCAGCAGACCTTCTGGGCGCGCGCGTTCGGCATGCTCACCGATCGCTTCGGGGTGAGCTGGATGGTCAACTGCGAGTAGCCGTGAGGCCTGCGGCTGCTCGGCATCCGCAGGTCGTGCGCCGGCGTGCGGATTTGCACGGGCGGCAGCGCCGTCTGGCGGACAGTCGGGCTACCCGCCGCATGCCGCGTCGGCGAGGGGTTACATCTGCGACTGCAGGTAGTTCTGCAGGCCGAGCTTGTCGATCAGCCCCAGCTGGATCTCCAGCCAGTAGGCGTGGTCTTCCTCGGTGTCGTGCAGCTGCTTCTCGAGGATCTCGCGGGTCACGTAGTCCTTGTGCAGTTCGCACAGGGCGATGCCCCTGGCCAGCGCCTCGCGCACCTCGTATTCCAGCGCCAGGTCGGTCTTGAGCATCTCCGGCACGGTCTTGCCGACCCGCACGGCGTCGGGGGTCATGTCCGGCACGCCCTCGAGGAACAGGATGCGCTGCAGCAGGGCGTCGGCGTGCTCGGTTTCCTCGGCCATCTCGTGGTTGAGGCGCTCGTAGAGCTTGTGCAAGCCCCAGTCCAGGTACATCCGCGAGTGGATGAAGTACTGGTCGCGGGCGGCCAGCTCGCCCTTGAGCAGGGTCTTCAGGTAGTCGATGACGGCGGTCTGACCTTTCATGGTGGGCGTCCTGCAATGCGTAAAGGAGCCTATGTTCGTCCCGTCGCGGCGGGGGGTCAATTCACTATAGACGCTGCGCCGGCGTCGGCATGTCTCAGCCGCTCGCGGCCTCGTCCTGCGCGCGGGCGGCGTGCGCCGCGCCGACTGCCTGATCGAGCACCCGCTGGCGCGGCAGCAGCCACAGGCACCAGGCCAGCAGCAGGGCGCCGGCGCCGCCCAGGGTGACGGGGGCGCCGAAGCGGGTGGCGAGCAGGCCGGCGCACAGGCCGCCGAGGGCCTCGAAGCCGAAGCGGCAGGCGATGTAGAAGGACACCACGCGACCGCGCAGGGCGTCCGGCGCCATGCTCTGCAGGAGGATGTTGGTGCCGACGTTGGCGCAGGTCAGGCCGAAGCCGAGCAGGACCATGGCGGCGAGCGCCAGGGGCAGCCGCGTGCTGTTGGCGAACAGCAGCAGGGCGCCGCCGCACAGCGCGCTGGTGACCAGGATCAGCCACACCTGACCGTCGGTCGAGCGACGGCTGGCGAGGAACAGCGAGGCGGCCAGCGCGCCGCCGCCGGCCGCGCCCCACAACCAGCCGAGGGTGCTGGCGTCGCCGGCGAACACGTCCTTGGCGAACACCGGCAGCAGCACCACGTAGCAGGAGGCGCACAGGTTGAGCATCGCGACGCCGAGCATCAGCCGGCGCATCGCCAGCTCGCCGCGCAGGTAGTCCAGGCCCTGGCGGAACACCGCCCCGACCGAGCCGCGCGCCGCCGGCGCCGCTTCGATGCGCATCAGGCGCAGGCCGGCGAACAGCGCCAGATAGGAGGCGGCGTTGAGGGCGAAGCAGAACGCCTCGCTGCTGACGCCGAGCAGCAGGCCGGCCAGCGGCGGGCCGACGAAGCGCGAGCTGTTGACCAGCATGGCGTTGAGCGCCAGGGCGTTGGGCAGGTCGGCGCGCGTGTCGATGAAGCGGCTCATCAGTGCCTGGCGGGTCGGTGTGTCGAAGGCGTTGAGCACGCCGAGCAGGGCGGCCATGGCCACCAGCAGGTGGGGCGTGACCCAGCCCAGCGCGGTGAGCGTGGCCAGCGTGGTGGCCTGCACGCAGAGCAGGCCCTGCACCTGTTGCAGCAGGCGGTGCTTGTTGCGGCGGTCGATCCAGGCGCCGATCAGCGGGCCGATCAGCAGCTGGGGGGCGAGGGCGAGGAAGCTGGTCAGGCCGAGCAGGGCGCTCGAACCGGTCAGCCGGTAGACCAGCCAGGCCAGCGCCACCTGCTGGATCCAGTTGCCGAGGATCGACACCAGCTGGCCGCCGAAGTACAGGCGGAAATTGCGATGGCGCAGTGCGCGCACGGCTTGGGGCCAGCGGCTGGCGCCGGCGGACGGGGTGGCACTCACGAAGGCGATCCGCAACCGGGAATTTCGGGCGGCACAGCTTACTGTCCGCCGCGGCGGCTGTCGCCCGCGGCGTGGCCCGCCCGCGCGCTCACTCCTTGTGCCGCAGTGCCTGCACCCCGCGGCTCTGCGGATCGAAGCCGTCCAGACGCATCTGTTCGGCGAAGGCGGGCAGCGCCGCGGCGGCGGAGAGAAACTGCGCGCGGGCCGCCGGCCAGTCGTCCGGACGCAGGCGCACCAGCCAGCCGGCGCCGTAGCAGTCGCGGTTGATCAGCCCCGGCTGTTCCGCCAGTACCGGGTTGCCGGTCAGCAGCTCGCCGGCCAGCGGACTGCGCGCCGAGCAGGCGGCCTTGGCGAACTCGACCACGCCGAAGCTGCGTTCGGCGTCGACGTGTAGGCCGGCGCGCTTGGCGGTGAAGGCGAAGATCTGCCCGTACAGCGCGCAGCCGTAGGCGGTCAGGCCGAGGGTCACGCTGCCATCGGCCTCCTCGCGCAGCCACAGGTTGTGCGCCGGCGCATACAGGCGGTCGGCGGGGAAGGGCAGGCCGTGCAGGTTGAGGGGCTCGCTCATCGGCACTCCAGGCGTTCAGAGGGTCAGCACGCGGTCGTACTCGAGGATCATCTGCGCCAGCTCGCCGCCGCTGGCGCTGCTCTCCACCTCGTCGATCAGCCGGTACTCGTGCAGCGGCACGCCCGGCGCACGACACATCAGCAGGCGCGCGCCGGCGCTGCGCGCCTGACGGATGAAGTGGCGGATCGGCTCGCCGCCGTCGATGGCGCAAAGCGTGTCGGCGATTTCGCTGCGGGCCAGTTGCACGCCCTCGCCGGTGAGGAACAGGGTCACCTCGGCGTCCATGCAGGCGAGCAGGGTGGCGATGTGGAACGGCGCGGCGCAGCGCAGCGGCGTGCTCGGGCCGCTGGCGACCAGGATCAGGATGCGCTGGCCCATGGCGCTCAGCGCCCCCGCGGCGGGTACTGGGCGAGGATCTTCGCCACACTGTCGTGGATCGCCCGGCTGCGCTCGGCCGGCGACTTCTGCCCGGAACGGAGGATCTGCGCTGCGCTGCCGCGCCAGATCAGCCGGCCGTCGCGATCGAGGAAGTCGAGCTGCAGGGTGCCCACCTGATAGTCGAGGGTGCGCACCTCTGTGTGGCCGGGGTAGCCCCACATGCCGCCCCAGTAGCCGCCGCCGTAGTAACCGCCGTAGTAGGTGGCGACCTGCTGCTGGCGCTGGTCGACGATCAGGAATGCCTGCACGAGGAAGTCGGCGGCCGCGGCGCTGGCAGCCTGGCGCAGGCCGCGTTGCTCGAGCTGCTGGCCGACCGCCTCGCGCAGCCGCTGGGCGGTGAGGTCGCTGCTCAGGCGCGGGTCGTTCGGTCGGTACTGCACGGCCGGCTCCTGCCAGGCCCAGCTCTGCAGGCTGGTGAAGTTGCGGTTGGGGTCGTAGTCGCTGTCGAGCTGCACGGTCTGGCAGGCGGGCAGGGCGAGCAGGGCGGCGACAAACAGCAGGCGGTGCAGCATGGTGGTGCTCCCGTCGGCGCTGAGGGCCGACTCTGTTGTTCCAGTGTGGCGCGCCGCCGGCCAGGGTCAAGGCGGCGGGAAGCTGCTCAGCGCCTCGGCCACCGCGCGGCGCAGGCTGTCGGCGATGCTGGCCGGGCCGTCGCCGGCGCGCACCGCTTCGCCGTTGCCGCTCCACACACGCACGCCGCTCTGCGCGTCGAACAGTTCGAGCCGCACCACCTCGACGGGGAAGCTGACGATGCGCACGATGGGCACCGGGGTGGTTCCCCAGTAGCCGGCGTGGCGGTCGTAGATGGCGAAGCCGTCGCCATAGGCCGGCTCGTCGAAGATCTGCCGCTGGTGGATGCTGGTGCGCTGCAGCACCCGGAGTTCCAGGGTGGCCGGTGCCTGCGCGGTGGCCGGGCGCAGGCCGCGCTGGTCGAGCGCGGCGCTGACGATGCCGGCCAGCGGCTCGTCGATCGCCATGCCCCATTGCCAGTTGCGGTAGCGACCGAGGTCGAGTGGCGGCGGTGGATAGCTGCCGGGGTCGGCCCGCACCGCCGCCTGCGGATCGCTGGGTGTCGGCGGGTAGGGCAGGTGGCTCGCGCTGTAGGGATTGTCGCGGCAGCCGGCGAGACTGGCGACGAGCAGCAGGGCGAGGCAGCGACGCATGCTGGTGACTCTCAGCTACGTGGCCGGCACAGCCAGTGCAGGTAGCGACCGAGCCCGGCGAAGGCCGGATGGCGGCGGTAGGCCAGCTCCATCTCCAGCAGGTCGCCCAGTTCGGCGCGGCCCTGGAACTCGGCCGGCATGTAGTCGTGGAACACCCGCACGCCGCTGCGCT
Source organism: Pseudomonas oryzae (assembly GCF_900104805.1). Lineage (NCBI taxonomy): Bacteria > Pseudomonadati > Pseudomonadota > Gammaproteobacteria > Pseudomonadales > Pseudomonadaceae > Pseudomonas > Pseudomonas oryzae. Next base: position 3,996,934 of record NZ_LT629751.1, read on the forward strand.
GCTCGACGGCGAACCAGTCGTCGAGCTGGCCGGCCAGCTCGCGCGGATCGAGCGGGCGCTGCGGGGTCAGGCTCTGCCCCTCGCCGGCGAAGCGCTCCTTGCGCAGCTTGCGGAAGTGGCCCTTGAGCAGGTTGCGGTAGATCAGCGCGTCACGGTTGTAGAAGGCCAGCGACAGCCAGCCGCCTGCCGCGGTGAGCTGGTGCAGTACCGGCAGGATCGCCGGCGGCTCGGCCAGCCACTCCAGCACGGCATGGCACAGTACCAGGTCGAAGGGTTGCTCGAAGCGGCCGAGCAGCTCCTGCCAGGGCGCCTGGACGAAGGCGGCCTGCCGTCCGGCCGCGGCGAAGCGCGCACGGGCGCCGTCGAGCATCGGCGCGGCCGGCTCGGCGAGGGTCACCGCGTGACCGTGCTCGGCCAGCCACAGGCTCATGTGGCCGAGGCCGGCGCCGACGTCGAGCACACGCAGCGGGCGCTGCGGCAGCGCTTCCTTGAGGTCGGCCTGCAGCACGGCGAGGCGAATGGCGCCCTTGGCGCCGCCGTAGATCTTCTCGGCGAAGCGGGTGGCCAGCTCGTCGAAGTGGCGGTCGGGCAGAGGCATGTCGATCCCGCTCATCGCTTGTAGCGCCTTTCGGTGTCGGCCAATTTGGCGCGCACCACCTGGTCCAGGTCCAGACCGAGCTCGCCGCACAGCAGCAACAGGTAGAGCACCACGTCGCCGATCTCCTGACCGGCATGTTCCAGCTGCTCTGCCGGCAGGGCGCGTGCCTCGTCCTCGCTCAGCCACTGGAAGATCTCCACCAGCTCGGCCATTTCCACGCTGGCGGCCATGGTCAGGTTCTTCGGGCTGTGGAAGCGCCGCCAGTCGTTGTGGTCGCGGATGGCGTGCAGGCGGCGGGTCAGTTCGTCGATGTTCATGGGCGCTCCTTGAATGGAGCATAGCTTCGACCGCTGGCGCTCGGCAGGCAAGTGGCGGTCAGTGGCGCGGGTTGTCCAGTTCGCCGCTGAACAGCTCGTCTTCCAGGTTGTCGCCCGGAATCGCGTGCTCCTCGGCGGCCCAGGCGCCGAGATCGATCAGCTTGCAGCGCTCGCAGCAGAACGGGCGGAACGGGTTGTCGGCAGCCCATTCCACCTGCGCGCCGCAGGTCGGACAGGCGACGGTCAGCGGCTTCTTCATCAGCGGCCTCCTCGCAAGGTCAGGTAGTAGTCGTGCAGGCGCTCGACCTCGCGCTGCAGCCAGGCCAGGTCGCGATCGTTGACCAGCACGTCGTGGGCATGCCGCAGGCGCTCCTCGCGGCTGGCCTGGGCCTGCAGGATGGCGCGGACCTGTGCCTCGGGCACACGGTCGCGGGCGAGTGTACGCTCGACCTGCAGCTGTTCCGGCACGTCCACCACCAGCACGCGCTGGGTCATCTGCCGCTGCGGCACGGACTCGACCAGCAGCGGCGACACCAGGATGGCGTAGGGCGAGCGGGCCTCTTCCAGCACACTGCGGATTTCCTCGCGGATCAGCGGGTGCAACAGCTGCTCCAGCCACTGACGCTCCTCCGGCACCTGGAAGATCCGCGCACGCAGGGCGGCGCGGTCGAGATGGCCGCTGTCCTGGAGGATCTGCTCGCCGAAGCGGTCGACGATATGGGTCAGCGCCGGGCGTCCCGGTTCCACGACCCAGCGCGCTGCCTGGTCGGCATCGACCTGATGCACGCCGAGGCTGGCGAAGTGGCTGGCCGCGGCGCTCTTGCCACTGCCGATGCCGCCGGTGAGGCCGAGAATCCAGGGTTTCATGGGGAAGAGAAGATCCGTTGCCGCGATGGGCGCATTATCGCCCGGTTGGCGGCGGGCCTCCACAGGAGGGTGAGTCACCGTTCGGAAGCAGGGTGCGCATGGCGCACCCTACGTTCAACCCAGCCCGGCGAAGCGCAGGTAGCTGCCGGTGATCGCATCGCCCCACAGCAGGGCGATCCAGCCGGCGAGCGCCAGGTAGGGACCGAACGGCAGCGGCGTGCCGCTGTCGGCGCTGCGCAGGCGCAGGATGATGATGCCGAGCACCGCGCCGACCACCGAGGAGAGCAGGATGGTCAGCGGCAGGATCTGCCAGCCGCCCCAGGCGCCGAGCATGGCCAGCAGCTTGAAGTCGCCGTAGCCCATGCCCTCCTTGCCGGTCACCAGCTTGAACAGCCAGTACACCGACCACAGGCTGAGATAGCCGGCCACCGCACCCCAGAAGGCATCGCTCGGACTGGCCAGCAGCCCGGACTGGTTGACGATCAGCCCCAGCCACAGCAGCGGCAGTACCAGCACGTCGGGCAGCAGCTGGTGGTCTGCGTCGATCAGGCTCATCGCCAGCAGGCCCCAGGTCAGCAGCAGTACCGCACCGGTGGCCCAGGAGAAACCGAACTGCCAGGCGACCACGGCAGACAGCACACCGCAGGTCAGCTCGACCAGCGGGTAGCGCAGGCTGATCGGCGCCTTGCAACCGGCGCAGCGTCCCCGCAGCAGCAGCCAGCTGAGGATTGGGATGTTCTCCCAGGCGCGGATCTGGTGCCCGCAGTGCGGGCAGTGCGAGTCCGGCAGCAGCAGGTTGAAACGCTCGGCCGGTTCGACCGACTGCAGTTCCAGTACCTCGCGCGCCTGCGCCTGCCAGTCGCGCTGCATCATCACCGGCAGGCGGTAGACCACCACGTTGAGGAAGCTGCCGACCAGCAGGCCGAGGATGGCGGTGCAGAAAACAAAGGCCAGCGCGTGGCTGGCCAGAAAGTCGAGAATGTTCATCGATCAGACGACGGCACCCAGCTGGAAGATCGGCAGGTACATGGCGATGATCAGGCCGCCGACCAGTACGCCGAGCACGGCCATGATCATCGGCTCCATCAGCGTGGTCAGGTTGTCGACCATGTTGTCCACCTCCGCCTCGTAGTATTCGGCAACCTTGTCCAGCATGCTGTCCAGCGAACCGGACTCCTCGCCGATAGAGGCCATCTGCACGGCCATGGCCGGGAACACGCCAGTGGCGCGCATCGAGAAATTCAGTTGCATGCCGGTGGAAACGTCCTGCTTGATGCGGTTGACCGCTTCGCGGAACACCACGTTGCCGGCGGCGCCGGCGACCGAGTCGAGAGCTTCGACCAGTGGCACGCCGGCAGCGAAGGTGGTGGACAGGGTGCGCGCGTAGCGGGCCACGGCGCTCTTGTAGGTGATATCCCCGACGAGCGGCATTTTGAGCACGGTACGATCCACTTGATTACGGAATTTCTCCGAGCGCCTGTGGACTTCCTTGAAGGCGTAACCAATAGCTATGATCGCGACCAGGACGATCAGCCACCATTCCTGCAGCATCTCCGAGAGATTGATCACCATCTGGGTGAAGGCCGGCAGCTCGGCGCCGAAATTGGCGAATACTTCCTGGAATTGCGGCACGACCTTGATAAGCAGAATGGCCGAGACGATCAGGGCGACCACGATGACCGCGATCGGATAGGTCATTGCCTTCTTCACCTTGGCCTTGAGCGCCTCGGTCTTTTCCTTGTAGGTGGCAATGCGGTCGAGCAGGGTTTCCAAGGCGCCGGACTGTTCGCCCGACTCCACCAGATTGCAGTAGAGATCGTCGAAGTACAGCGGCTTCTTGCGCAATGAACTGGCCAGGCTGTTACCGGCGGCCACTTCCTGCTTGATATCCAGCACCAGGGCACGCATGTTCTGGTTTTCCACGCCGTCGGCGATGATGTCGAACGACTGCAGGAGCGGAACGCCGGACTTCATCATGGTCGCCATCTGCCGGGTGAACAGGGCAATATCGATGGGTTTGATCTTCTTGCCCTTGCCCAGTAACGAGCCGGTCTTCTTCTTCACCTTGAGCGGGTTGATACCCTGCTTGCGCAGTTGCGCCTTGGCCAGAGCCGGATCCTGGGCGCTGATCTCGCCCTTGACCTTGGCTCCTTTGCGGTCGGTGCCTTCCCAGACGAAGGTGCTGTTCTGTAACGCTTTTGCCGCCATGGTTAATCCTTGGTCACGCGGTTGACTTCCTCGAGGCTGGTCATGCCTTGCATGGCCTTGAGCAGGCCCGAGGTGCGCAGATCGTTGAAGCCTTCTTCGCGGGCCTTGGCCGCGATTTCGATGGAATTGCCTTCTTCCATGATAATGCGCTGCAATGCCGGCGTGATTTTAACCACTTCATAAATACCCACTCGGCCCTTGTAGCCGCCCTTGCAGACGTCACAGCCCACCGGCTGGTACAACTTGAACTTGCCGATCTGCTCCTCGGGGAAGCCTTCCTTGAGCAGCGTCTCGCGCGGTACGTCATGCACCTTCTTGCACGCCGGGCAGAGGCGGCGGGCCAGACGCTGGGCGATGATCAGGTTGACCGATGTCGCGATGTTGAATGCCGGTACGCCCATGTTGCGCAGGCGGGTGAGGGTTTCCGGGGCGCTGTTGGTGTGCAGGGTGGACATCACCATGTGGCCGGTCTGCGCGGCCTTGACGGCGATTTCGGCGGTTTCCAGGTCGCGGATCTCGCCGACCATGATCACGTCCGGGTCCTGACGCAGGAAGGCGCGCAGCGCCTGGGAGAAGTCCATACCCTGCTTGGGATTGACGTTGACCTGGTTGATACCTTCCAGGTTGATCTCCACCGGGTCTTCGGCGGTGGAGATGTTGATGTCCGGGGTGTTGAGGATATTCAGGCCGGTATAGAGGGAAACCGTCTTGCCCGAACCGGTGGGGCCGGTGACCAGGATCATGCCTTGCGGCTGGCTCAGTGCCTTGAGGTACAGCTCCTTCTGCTCTTCCTCGTAACCGAGGGCGTCGATACCCATCTGCGCGCTGGAGGGGTCGAGAATCCGCATCACGATCTTCTCGCCCCACAGGGTGGGCAGGGTGTTGACGCGGAAGTCGATGGCCTTGTTGGCGGAGATCTTCAGCTTGATTCGCCCATCCTGCGGCTTGCGCCGTTCGGAGATATCCATGGCAGCCATCACCTTGAGGCGTGCGGCGATGCGACTGGCCAGCTGAATCGGTGGGCGAGCCACCTCGTGGAGCATGCCGTCGGTACGGAAGCGCACCCGGTAGGTCTTCTCGTAGGGCTCGAAGTGCAGGTCCGAGGAGCCGCCGCGGATGGCGTCCAGCAGCATCTTGTTGACGAACTTGACTACCGGCGCATCGTCGGCATCGCTGCCGGCCACTGCCTCTTCCTTTTTCTCACCGCTCTGGTCGATGTCTACGCCGTCGAGGTCGACATCGGCCAGGTCCTCCATGCCGCTGGTGCCGGTATCGAAGAACTTGTCGATGGCCTCGCCCAGCTTGTCGTCTTCCACCAACAAGGTTTCCACGGTCAGGCCGATGCTGAACTGGATGTCGCGGATCGCCTGCTGGTTGGTCGGGTCGGAGGCGCCGACGAACAGCAGGTTGCCGCGGCGCAGCAGCGGTAGCACGCGGTGTTCGCGGATCAGCTTCTCACTGACCAGCTCCTTGGGTTGCAGCTCCTTGTCCAGCGCCTTGAGGTCGAAGAGCGGCAGGCCGAACTGCTCGCTGGCCATCTCCGCCAGCGCCCGCGGCTTGACCAGCTTGTTCTGCACCAGGTGGCTGACCAGCGGGACCTTGTTGCGCAGCGCTTCGGCCTGCGCCTGCTGTGCTGTTCTGGCATCCAGCAGCTCGGCGAACACCAGCTGGCGGGCCAGGCCGGTGAGGGCGATGGAGTCGTTCATGGGGGAGGCAACCTGTAAATCCGGTGGCTGCCTTATAGCGCAATGCCGTAGCGCTGCCAATTCCATACGAGCGGTGTGACAAAAAACGGCAGATCCTGGCGCGGATGGGGTTTCATGGGCGGGTGCATGGCCTGCAAACCCCGCAGAACAAGGCTTCTGCAAAGTTGGCATGCGGTCTGCATTAACTCTGGCAGGTCCGCAAGACCTCCTCTCTCTACATGGAGTACTAGTGATGAAAGCTCAACTGCAGAAAGGCTTTACCCTGATTGAATTGATGATCGTGGTCGCGATCATCGGTATCCTGGCTGCCGTCGCCCTGCCGGCCTACCAGGACTACACCATCCGCTCCCGCGTGACCGAAGGCGTCGGCCTGGCCGCCAGTGCCAAGCAGATGATCGGCGAAGTCAATACCGCAGCTGAGCTGACCGCTACCGCTAATACCTGGAACGCCCAGGCCAACGGCACCGGTGCCACCAGTAAGTACGTCACCTCCGTGCAGGTCGATCCCGGCACTGGCGAGATCACCGTCACCTTCAACGAGGCCAACGTCGGTAACATCCCGGCCGCTTCCACCCTGGTCTATACCCCCTACGTACAGACCGGCGTTGCTCCGGTGCAGCTGGCTGCCAACTTCGGTACCGGCAACACCGGCTCCGTCGACTGGGGCTGCGCTTCCGTCAACAACGCCGTCTCCACTGCTCGTAACCTGCCTGCTCTGAATGTCGGTACCCTGCCGCCGCAGTTCGCGCCGAGCGAGTGCCGCTAAGCAGAACGGGTCGCGCCTGATCTGCTTAGCGCCTAGCGCGGCCCTTCTGTCTTGAGTAAAAGACCCCTGATCTAAGGGGTCTTTTGCTTTGTGGGGGATTAAAGATTCGATATGCAGCCGTTTGGAGTTTCGCTCGAGATGGGTATGACGAAGTCGGTGAGTCGTTGGGGCGCTTTTGCTGTCCATCTGCTGATCAGCTTGCTGGTCTTTACCGTGCTGGCCGCGCTGGTATTGTTCTGGCTGTTTCCAGGCAGCTTGTTTCTCTCTGCCGGTGGTTGGGAAGGACTGCGGATCATCGCCGCCGTCGATCTGGTGCTCGGTCCCTGTCTCACCCTGATCGTGTTTAATCCGCGCAAGCCGAGGGCGGAGCTGGTCAGGGACCTGTCGCTGATCGGCCTGGTCCAGGTGCTGGCGCTGGCCGGCGGCTGTTATGTCGTTGCCCAGGCCCGTCCGCTGGCCGTGGTGCACGTGTTCGACACCTTCTACGTGCTCAACCGCGAGGATTACCGGCAGGCGGGACTCGATCCCAGGGTTGTGGACGAACTCGCCGGCTGGACGCCGAGATTTTTCTACCTCGAAGTGCCGGTCAACAAGGCCGACTTCCTGGTCCAGCATACCCAGGCGTTGCTCAATGGCGAGACGCCGCTGCAGCAGCGGGTGGAGCAGTACCGTGAACTGCCTGCCGACCTACAAGCGCTGAAGCAGGTTCTGCGTGTCGGTGACCAGACCGCCGGCGGCTCCTGCCTGCGCGTCGATCTCGAGAGCTCCTACCAGACCGGGTCGGTCTGTTTCGACCTGGAAGCACGCAAGGTCACGGACTTTATCCCAGCCACCTGAGGCGGGGACGCCCGCCATGTGTCTTCTCCGCGCCCCGTTGCGGCACGGGTGTGTCGAGATGCCACCGGCCCGGCGGCTTGCCATTCCGCCAGCTGCTATGGCCTGATTCCCCCATCGAATTTTCAAGGGAATCAAGACCATGAAACCACACCGCGCCGAACGCCTGCGCCACGCCATGCACCATCAGGCCGATGCCCTCGGCAATCTGCTGGTCGAGGGCTTCCACTATCTGGCGCTGTTCGCCATCGGCGGCACAGTGGCCTGGGCGGCGGCGGTGGCGTTCTGGGGGATGGTCGGCAAGGGTGCGGCGAGCATCGACGATATCCTGCTGCTGTTCATCTACCTCGAGCTGGGTGCCATGGTTGGCATCTATTTCAAGACCAACCACATGCCCGTGCGCTTCCTCATCTATGTGGCGATCACCGCGCTGACCCGTCTGCTGATCGCCGATATCCAGCACGAGCACAAGCCGAGCATGGGCATCGTCATGGTCTGCGGGGCGATCCTGCTGCTGGCGGTGTCGACCCTGGTGGTGCGCTATGCCTCGGCGCGCTTCCCGGTGCCGCCGACGGATGGCGGGCGCAAGGGGCTGGATCCGGCCAGTCTGGGCGACAAGCTCTGACGCTGGGGGCGAACCTCACTCGTCGAACCGCCCTTCCAGCCGCACGGCGCGGAACTCCAGGCCGGCGGCGCGATAGCCGGGGCGCAATGGTGGCAACGGCAGGCATTCCGTCCAGTCCCTGCCGGCCAGCACGGTGTGTGGGGCGCGGTAGTGCGGGCTGTCGTAGCGGCTGTCGGCGAGGTTGATGCTGTCGCCGCGCTGGTAGGCGCCGACCTGCCAGCGCAGGTCGTGCAAGGCGGCGTCGCTGCCGTTGTGCAGCCGCGCGCGCAGCGGGCGGTCGGCGGGGCAGACGGCGTCCAGCGCGAGGGTCAGTTCCAGGCGTTCGAGGCGTTGCCGCTGGCGCTGTTCCTGCCAGAGCAGCAGCAGCGCCACCAGACCGAGGGCGAACACCGCTGCCAGGCTGAGCGGCACCGCCCGCGCAGGGTAGCGGATCAGCAGAGCCAGCCAGCTGAGGGTGAGCAGGGCGCCGATCAGCATGCAGTCACCTCCCGTGGGTATCAGTCCTCGGCGTGGTCGCGCAGGAACACCAGCTTGTCCGCGCTCGAGTGCTGTTCAGCGTAGTAGTAGCCGTCGAGATCGAAGCCCTTGAGCGCCTCGGGGTCGCGCAGGCGGTTCTTGATCACGTAGCGCGCCATCAGGCCGCGCGCCTTCTTGGCGTAGAAGCTGATGATCTTGTACTGGCCGTTCTTCAGGTCCTTGAACTCGGTGTCGATGACCCGCGCCTGCACCGCCTTGCGCTTGACCGCGCCGAAGTACTCGTTGGAGGCCAGGTTGAGCAGGATGGCGTCGCCCTGTGCGGCCAGTGCCTGGTTCAGCCAGCCGCTGATGCGCTCGCCCCAGAAGGCGTCGAGGTCCTTGCCGCGCGCGTTGGCCAGTTTGGTGCCCATCTCCAGGCGGTAGGGCTGCATCAGGTCGAGCGGGCGCAGCACGCCGTACAGCCCGGAGAGCATGCGCAGGTGCTGCTGGGCGAAGTCGAAGTCGTCCTCGTCGAAGCTGTCGGCATCCAGCCCGGTGTACACGTCGCCTTTGAAGGCGAGCAGCGCCTGCTTGGCGTTGGCCGGGGTGAACTCCGGCGTCCACTCGGCGAAGCGCGCGGCGTTGAGGCCGGCGAGCTTGTCGGAGAGATGCATCAGCTCGGCGATCTGCGCCGGGGTCAGTTCGCGCAGCTGGGCGATCAGCTCGGCGGAGTGGTCCAGATGCTCGGGCAAGGTGTAGCGCGCGGTGACCGGCGCGTTGCCGTAATCGAGCGTCTTGGCGGGGGAAATCACCATCAGCATGGCGGGGCTCCTCGGACTTTGGCCCGATTCTAGCAGCGCTTTTCCCGTGTGGCTGCGGGCTTGACCTTGCCCCGGGGCAAGGGCGCAAGCTAGTGGCAAAGGCCGACAGGAAGCGTATCGATGGCTGAATGCGATCACTCGCGCTGGGAGTCCTCCCACGACTATCGTCCCCTCGAACGGCGCGCCGAACGCCAGGCTTGGACGGTGGTCGCGCTGACCGGGTTGACCATGCTGGTGGAGATCGTCGCCGGCAGCTGGTTCAACTCCATGGCCCTGCTCGCCGACGGCTGGCACATGGCCTCGCACATGCTGGCCCTGGGCCTTGCCGCGCTGGCCTACCAGATGGCGCGGCGCTACGCGCGCGATCCGCGCTTCGTCTTCGGTACCTGGAAGATCGAGGTGCTCGCCGGCTTCGCCAGCGCCCTGCTGCTGGTCGTGGTGGCCGGGCTGATGGCGCTGGAGTCGCTGGCGCGCCTGTGGCGACCGGAGCCGATCAGCTTCGACCAGGCGCTGTGGGTGGCTGGCATCGGCCTGGTCGTCAACCTCGCCTCGGCCTGGCTGCTGCACGACGAGCACGGCCATGACCATGCTCACGGTCATGGACATGCGCACGGCAGCAGCCACGCTCACCACGACCACGACCACGACCACGACCACGACCACGACCACGACCACGACCACGACCCTGCGCATGCCCATGGCGAGGGACAGGCGCCGGCCGGGCGCGACCTCAACCGCCATGCCGCCTTCCTCCACGTGCTGGCCGATGCGCTGACCTCGGTGGCGGCGATCGCCGCGCTGCTCGGCGGCAAGTACTTCGGCTGGGGCTGGCTGGATCCGCTGATCGGCGTGGTCGGCGCACTGATCATCGCAGTGTGGGCCAGGGGCCTGCTGCGCGAGACCAGCCATGCGCTGCTCGACCGCGAGGCGGACGACGGCGCCCTGGCGCGGAGGGTGCGCGCGCTGGTCGAGGCGGATCCGGACACCGAGGTCACCGACCTGCACCTGTGGCGGGTCGGTCGCGCCCAGTACGCCTGCCTGCTCAGCGTGGTGACCCACGATGGCCTGCAGCCGGACGACTACAAGGCGCGTCTTGCCGTGCTGGGCGAGCTGGTGCACGTCACCATCGAGGTCAATCGCTGCGCCAGCGGCCACCCGCCGCTGGCGACGCACTGAAAAAACAGGAGCAAAAAACTCCTGATGGCCGGCACACCGACGGACGGCCACCTAGACTGCAATCCAGGGGGAATCAACGCGGGGAGGAGGAAGTCAAACCCGGTAATCAATCGGTAAACGTTCAGGACGCAATTTGGCATGCAGGTCGCCACCACCGCATGACCCGGTGGCCGGGCGACCCCGAGGGCGGAGCGCCTGCGGGCATTCCGTCGCTGAGCAACGGGACCGGAGTACGAACATGGAAAAACACGCGGGCAAGACCACCCACCCCAGGCTGTATGTGCTCGATACCAACGTCCTGATCCACGACCCCAATGCCCTGCTGAACTTCCAGGAGCACCAGGTGGCCATCCCGATGACCGTGCTCGAGGAGCTCGATCATCTGAAGACCGGCAAGCACAGCGTGGCGGCCGAGAGCCGTCAGGCCATCCGCCTGATCGACCACCTGCTCGGCGAGGCGACGCCGGCGCAGGTCGAACAGGGCGTGCCGATCCAGCGTGGCAAGGGTGCCCCGCGCGGCAGCCTATCGATCCTCATGAGCCGCCTGGACACCACCCTCAGCGGCCTGCCCGAACACCTCAACGACAACAAGATCATCAACCAGCTGGTCGAGCTGCAGGGCCGTCGCCCGGACGTCGAGGTGGTGCTGGTCAGCAAGGACATCAACATGCGTCTGAAGGCGCGTGCCTGCGGGGTGGCTGCCGAGGACTACCACACCGACCAGCTGGTCGACGACGTTGCCCTGCTGCCGCGCGGCTACCACAGCGTGCCGGGCTCGTTCTGGCAGAAGGTCGGCAAGGTCGACACCCGCCAGGAGATCGGCCGCACCCTGCACCGCGTGCAGCTCAGCGACGCGCTGCCCAACGTCCACGTCAACGAGTTCATCGTCGACGAGCAAGGCTTCGTCGGCTGGGTCAAGGAAGTGCACAAGAGCCACCTGCTGCTGCTCGACCTGCACCAGGAGCCGCTGCTGCACCAGGAGGCCTGGGGCCTCAAGCCGCGCGACATCTACCAGGCGCTGGCGCTCTACGCGCTGCTCGACCCGGACATCCACCTGGTCAACCTGACCGGCGCGGCCGGCTCCGGCAAGACCATCCTCGCCCTAGCTGCCGCCATCGAGCAGACCATGGTCAGCAAGCGCTACCGGCGCATCATCGCCACCCGCAGCGTGCAGGGCCTCGACGAGGACATCGGCTTCCTGCCCGGCACCGAGGCGGAGAAGATGGAGCCCTGGCTCGGCGCCATCACCGACAACCTCGAGGCGCTGCACATGGACGACGAGAGCACCCACGGCAGTGTCGACTACATCCTCCAGCGCGTGCCGCTGCAGTTCAAATCGCTCAACTACATCCGCGGGCGCAGCTTCCAGCAGAGCCTGATCCTCATCGACGAGTGCCAGAACCTCACCCCGCACCAGATGAAGACCATCATCACCCGCGCCGGCAACGGCTCCAAGGTGATCTGCCTGGGCAACCTGGCGCAGATCGATACCCCCTACCTGTCGGCCACCAGCTCGGGGCTGACCTACCTGACCGAACGCTTCAAGGACTTCCCCCACGGCGTGCACATCACCCTGCAGGGAGTGCCGCGCTCGCTGCTGGCCGAGTACGCAGAAGCGCACCTGTAAGGACCGGCAGCGGCCTGCCCGGGATGGCGGGCCGCTGCACTCGGTCAATCCACAACTGCGGTAGGCGCCAGCAAGCTGGCGTCTACCGGCGGTGATCCGCCGATCGGTCGCGCGGGTAGAATGGCGCTCCGTTTCCTGTCCGGAGCCCAGCCGTGGCCTTGTCGTCCTCTCCCGCCACCCGTCCGCCCCGCCTGCGCCGCGCGCTGCTCGTGCTGGGTGGCCTGCTGCTGCTCGGCGCCGGCGGGCTGGGCGTCTACCTCTACGGCAAGCAGCCACAGCGCGACGGCGAGCTGCACCTGGCCGGCCTCGCCGCGCCGGTCGGCGTGCGCTTCGATGCCCAGGGCGTGCCGCACATCCGTGCCGAGCACGAGGCCGACCTGTACCGCGCGCTGGGCTACCTGCACGCCCAGGAACGCCTGTTCCAGATGGAGATGCTGCGCCGCCTGGCGCGCGGCGAGCTGGCCGAGATCCTCGGCGCCGGACTGCTCGACACCGACCGCCTGTTCCGCACCCTGCGCCTGCGCGAACGGGCCGCCGAGCAGGTGGCCCAGGCCGACCGCGCCAGCCCGGCCTGGCGCGCGCTGCAGGCCTACCTCGACGGCATCAACCAGTACCAGGCCAGCCGGCCGCTGCCGCTGGAGTTCGACCTGCTCGGCATCCGCCCGCGCCCGTTCAGCGCCGAGGACAGCTTCAGCGTGATCGGCTACATGGCCTACAGCTTCGCCGCCGCCCTGCGCACCGAACCGGTGCTGACCCATATCCGCGACCAGCTGGGCGTCGACTACCTGGCGGTGTTCGGCCGTGACCTGCCACCGGCGCGGTCCGCGCCGGCGCTGGCCGGCGCCGACTGGCGCGGCTTGCACGCCCTCGCCCGGCTCGGCGAGGCGGCGCCGGGGCGCAGCGGCCTCAGCCAGTTCGAGGGCAGCAACGCCTGGGCGATCAGCGGTGCGCATACCGCCAGCGGCAAGCCGCTGCTGGCCGGCGACCCGCACATCCGCTTCAGCGTGCCGCAGGTGTGGTACAGCGCGCACCTGTCGGCGCCCGGCTTCGAGCTGTACGGCCAGCACCACGCGCTGATCCCCTTCGCCCTGCTCGGCCACAACCGCGACTTCGGCTGGTCGCTGACCATGTTCCAGAACGACGACCTCGACCTGATCGCCGAGCGGGTCAATCCGGCGAACCCCGAGCAGGTCTGGTCGGGCGGACGCTGGGTGGCTCTGCAGAGCCGCACGGAGCGCATCGCGGTGAAGGACGCCGCGCCGGTGGAGCTGATCCTGCGCCGCTCGCCGCACGGCCCGCTGGTCAACGACGCCCTCGGCGCGCTGGCCGGGCCGACGCCGATCGCCCTGCGCTGGCTGCACCTGGAGGCCGATAACCCGATCCTCGACGCCTTCTACCGGCTCAACCGCGCCGACAGCCTGGCCGAGGGCCGCGCGGCGGCGGCCGAGATCGCCGCGCCGGGGCTGAACATCGTCTGGGCCTCGGCCCGCGGTGATATCGCCTGGTGGGCGGCGGGCCGCCTGCTCGAGCGTCCGCCCGGCGTCGATCCGGCCTTCGTCCTCGACGGCGCCAGCGCCGAGGCGGCGGCGCCGCGCCTGCTGCCGTTCTCCGCCAACCCGCGCGAGGAGAACCCGCCGCGCGGCTACGTGCTGTCGGCCAACCAGCGTCCGGCCGGCAGCGCGGTGCCCGGCTACTACAACCCGGTGGACCGCTACCGGCGCCTGCGCGAGCGCCTCGACGCCGCCAGCGGACACTGGGACGTGCACAACAGCCAGGCGCTGCAGCTGGAGGCGGGCAACGGCTTTCCGCAGCGCATCCTCGCCCCGCTGCTCGGCGAGCTGCGCGCCGCCGCGGCGGCGGACGAGGAGGTGCTGCTCGCCGAGCTGGCCGCCTGGGACGGCGAGCACCGCATCGGCTCGCGCGCCGCGGTGCTGTTCAACCAGCTGCTCTACCAGCTGGCCCACGAGGCGATGGCCGACGAGCTGGGCGAGTCGTTCTTCGCCGCGCTGCTCGGCACCCGCGCGGTCAACGACGCCCTGCCGCGGCTCGCCGCCGCCGAGGCCGCGCCCTGGTGGGACGACCGCGCCACGGCGGCGCGCGAGAGCCGCGCGGCGATAGTGGCGCGCGCCTGGCAGGCCAGCCTGGCGCACCTGCGCGCCACCCTGGGCGCCGACCCGGCCACCTGGCAGTGGGGCGCGGCGCACACCCTCACCTTCGAGCACCCGCTGGGCAAGGTCGCGCCGCTGGACCGCCTGTTCAACGTCGGCGCCTTCGCCGCGCCCGGTACCCACGAAGCGCCCAACAACCTGGCGCAGAAGTTCGGCCCGGCGCCCTGGCCGGTCGGCTACGGCCCCTCGGTGCGCCGCCTGATCGACTTCGCCGCGCCGCAGCAGGCGCTGGCCAGCAGCCCGCTGGGGCAGAGCGGGGTGCCGTTCGACGAGCATTACGCCGACCAGGCCGCTGCCTACCTCGCCGGCGACTACCGGCCGATGCTGCTGGACGAGGCGCAGATCGCCGCGCAGGCGCAGGGGGTGCTGTGGCTGCGCCCGCCGGGCGGCGCCGGGCGATAATGCGATCCTGCCATTCACACCGAGGAGACCCGTGACCGCGATGTTCGAGATCAAGCCGATGAACCCGGAGCTGTACCGGCGGCAGACGCGCCGCAGCACCCTGACCATCATCCTCACCTTCGTGCCGCTGGCCATGCTGCTGTCCGGCCTGCTGGTCCTGCTGTTCGGCACGCCGGGCGGCGACAACTTCCGCTGGAACCTCGGCGGGGTGGTCGGCGGCCTGCTGCTCACCGTGCTGCTGGTGCGCAAGCTGTACTGGTCGCAGCCCTGGATGGCCGCGGCGGTCTACGGCTGGCAGCTCAAGCGCAGCCTGATGAGCGTCACCAACGTCATGCACCATGTCGAGAGCGGCGTCGCCGCGGGCCGGCCGGAGGCGCTCAGGCTGCTGCGCTTCTACCACCTCGGGCTGACCCAGATGCACCAGCTGGACGGCAACTCCAGCGGCCTCAGCCAGATGGTGCGCGAGATCGACGCGCACCGGGCGCGCATGCAGGCGCTGGGCATGGACACCGAGCAGACCCGCCTGGATCCGGCCTGGCTGGAGGCGGTCAGGCGCGTCGACGGCTGAGGTTCAGGACGACACGGCCAGGCGCCGCCACGGTGCCTGCGTGCGCCACTGTTCGAGCCAGGTGGGCAGCTGCTCCGCCGCCATCGGCCGGGCGATGCCGTAGCCCTGGACGAGGCGGCAGCCGAGGCGCTGCAGGGCCTCGCCGTGCTCGAGGGTTTCCACGCCCTCGGCGATCACCCGGCGGTTGAAGGCGGAGGCCAGACGGATCACGCCGTCGACGATGGCGCGATCGTCGGGGTCGACCAGCATGTCGCGCACGAAGCTCTGGTCGATCTTCAGGGTGTCGACCGGCAGCTTGCGCAGGTAGGTGAGCGAGGAGTAGCCGGTGCCGAAGTCGTCGAGGGCGAAACGCACGCCCAGGCGGCCGCAGCGCTGCATTACCGCGATGGCCTGCGGCATGTCGGCGATCGCCGCGGTTTCCAGGATTTCCAGCTCCAGGCACTGGCGCGGCACCGCCGGGTAGCGCGCCAGCAGGCTGTCCAGGCGCTCGACGAAGTCGCCGTGCATCAGGTGCTGGGCGCTGATGTTGACGCTCATGTCGAGCTGCAGGCCGCTCTCCAGCCAGTGGTCGAGCTGCGCCAGCGCGTTGTCGAGCACCCATTCGCCGAGGGCGCGCTCCAGCTGCTCGACGCTGGCGACGTAGGGCAGGAACTCGCCCGGCGCGACCAGTCCGCGCCCCGGATCCTGCCAGCGCACCAGCGCCTCCACGCCGAGCACCCGGCCGTCGGCGAGGTCGACCTTGGGCTGGTAGTGGAGGACGAACTCGTCGCTCTCCAGGGCCAGGCGCAACTGCTCCAGGTACAGGCGGTGGCCCTGCGCCTTGCGGTGGCTGTCCGGGTCGAACAGGTGATAGCAGTTCTTGCCCGCCTCCTTGGCCATGAACATCGCCTGGTCGGCGTGGCGCAGCAGGGTGTCGCCGTCGACGTTGTCGTCGGGATACAGGCTGACGCCGATGCTCGCCGAGGTGCGCATCGGCCTGCCGGCGACCTTGACCGGCGTGGCGATGGCGGCCAGCACGCGGCTGAGGATGTTGGCGCAGTCCTCCGGCGAGTCGATGTCGGCCAGCAGCAGGGCGAACTCGTCACCGCTCAGGCGCGCCAGGGTGTCCTCGGCGCGCAGCACGTGGCGGAGGTTGCCGGCCACCGCCTTGAGCAGCGCGTCGCCGCCGGCATGACCGTACTGCTCGTTGATCTGGCGGAAGCCGTCGAGGTCGAGCATGCACACCGCCAGCGACTTGCCCGAGCGTGCCGAGCGGGCGATGGCCTGCTCCAGACGGTCGGCCAGCAGGCGGCGGTTCGGCGTGCCGGTCAGCGGGTCGTAGTTGGCCACCCGGTCCAGCTCGGCCTGGTGGTTCTTCAGCTGGCTGATGTCGGAGAACAGGCCGACGTACTGCTGCACGGTGCCGTCGGCGTCGCGCACCGCGGACAGCGACAGCAGCTGGGCGTAGCGCTCGCCGCCCTTGCGCCGGCTCCACACCTCGCCGCTCCAGAAGCCGCGCTCCTGCAGCGCCTGCCAGGGCGCGTCGGCGGGCTCCGAGTCGCCGGAGCCGGCGGCGTCCAGCCAGCGCGGCGGCCTGCCGAGCGCCTCGTCGGCGCTGTAGCCGGTGATGCGCACGAACGCCGGGTTGACCCGCACGATGCGTCGCGCGCGGTCGAGGATCATGATGCCCTCGTAGCTCGACTCGAACACCGCCGCGGCCTCCTGCTGGGCCAGCTCGGTCTGCTTGCGCGCGGTGATGTCGCGGGCGATGCCGAACAGGCCGCTGACCGCGCCGTTCTCGTCGAGCAGCGGTCCCTTGCTGACCGAGAACACCAGTCGGCGGCCCGCGGCGGTCGCCACGTGCTCGTCGAAGGTGCGGGTGTGCCCGCCGGCGATCACCTCGTGGTCGTTGCGGGCGATCAGCGCGCTGGCCTCGGGGCTGAACAGCTGTGCGTCGCTGCTGCCGATCAGCGTGTCGAGCGGGCGGCCGACGAAGTCCGCGGTGGCCTGGTTGGCGAGCAGGTAGCGGCCCTCGCGGTCCTTGACGAACAGGGCGTCGGAGGTGCCCGCGACCAGCGAGTCGAGCAGGCGGCGGTGGAAGCCCAGGCCCTCGCGGACACGCTTGAGCTGCTCGATGATCAGGCTGAGGGCGAGCCCGGTCAGCACGAAGCAGAACAGCTGGAAGCGCTCCACCCGCGAGGCGATCTCCAGGCTGCCGCTCGGCTCCAGGGCGAAGAGGCCGAGGCCCAGGGTGGCCAGCAGGGTGGCCAGCAGGCCCGGCAGCAGGCCGCCGAGCAGAGCGCTGAGGGTGACCGGCAGGACGAACAGGATCATCACCGGCCGCCCATCGATCACCCCGGCGAAGGTCTGCCGCACGCCGAGCACCACCAGGGTGATGGCCACGGCGAACAGCCAGGGCAGCCAGCCGTGCCGGCGCGGCGGCCCGGCACCCACCGCCATGCGTTCGAGCAGCGAGCCCGTGCGTGCGTCGGGCACGGCGCGCAGGGCGAAGAAGAGCAGGGCGGAGGTGGCCAGCACGAACAGCGCGCCCTTCCAGGTCGAGGCGCGCAGCAGGGTGTCCTTGTCGGCGAACAGCTCCAGCAGGCGGTCGGAAAGCAGGATCCACGCCGAACCGAGCAGCAGGTAGGTGACCGTCACGAGGCGAATGAACTTCGTGCGCGACATCTTGGTCATCTGCTGCTCCCACCCTGTTGTCCGGCGATGGTGCCACAGCGCCGGTGTCCCTCCAATCGCCCGAACGAACGAGATGCCGCCCCCGTCCGCCTACTGCATGCGCACCGCCAGCCGGGCCACGTGCTCGCCCTGGAAACGCGCCAGGGTCAGCTCCTTGGCGCTCGGCTGGCGCGAGCCGTCGCCGCCGGCGATGGTCGCCGCGCCGTAGGGCGAACCGCCGCGCAGCTCGCTGGTGTCGGTCAGCTCCGCGGCGCTGTAGGGCAGGCCGACGATCAGCATGCCGTGGTGGGCCAGGGTGTGCCAGAACGAGGTGATGGTGGTTTCCCCGCCGCCACCGGTGCCGGTGGAGGTGAACACGCTGGCCAGCTTGCCGATCAGCGCGCCCTTGACCCACAGCCCGCCGGTCTGGTCGAGGAAGTTGCGCATCTGCGCGGTCATGTTGCCGAAGCGGGTCGGCGTGCCGAACAGGATGGCGTCGTAGTCGGCCAGCTCCTGCGGGCTGGCCACCGCTGCCCGCTGGTCGAGCTTGGCGCCGGCCTTGCGCGCGATGTCCTCGGGCATGGTTTCCGGCACCCGCTTGAGGGTCACCTCGACCCCCGCCACACTGGCGGCGCCGGCCGCCACCGCCTCGGCCATCTGCTCGATATGTCCGTACATCGAGTAGTACAGCACCAGAACCTTTTTCATCGGCGTGACTCCAGTGGAAGGGGATGCCCGTTCAGCCTAGCAGCCGTGGCCGTGTCTGCCCGGATGACCGGGGGCGCTGCTGGCCGCTATCATCCGCCGCCTGCTTGCAAGGGAGATTCACGATGCTCAACGGCCTGTGGCTGGGATTCTTCGTCGTCGCGGCCATCGCCGCCGGCGGCCGCTGGCTGCTCGGCGACGACCCCGGCGTGTTCGCCGCCATGGTCGAGAGCCTGTTCGCCATGGCCAAGCTGTCGGTCGAGGTGATGATCGTGCTGTTCGGCACCCTGACCCTGTGGCTAGGCTTCCTGCGCATCGCCGAGCGCGCCGGGCTGGTCGAGCGCCTCGCCGTGCTGCTGGCGCCGCTGTTCCGCCGGCTGATGCCCGAGGTGCCCAGCGGCCACCCGGCGCTGGGGCTGATCACCCTCAACTTCACCGCCAACGCCCTCGGCCTCGACAACGCGGCGACGCCGATCGGCCTCAAGGCCATGCGCGCGCTGCAGGATCTCAACCCCAGCCAGACCTCGGCGAGCAACGCGCAGATCCTGTTCCTGGTGCTCAACGCCTCGTCGCTGACCCTGCTGCCGGTGTCGATCTTCATGTACCGGGTGCAGCAGGGCGCCGCGGACCCGACCCTGGTGTTCCTGCCGATCCTCTTGGCCACCAGCGCCTCGACCCTCGCCGGCCTGCTGGCGGTGGCCTTCATGCAGCGCCTGCGTCTGCACGACCCGGTGGTGCTGGCCTGGCTGGGCACCGGCGCGCTAGCCCTCGGCGCGTTCATGGCCTTCCTCGCCGGGCTGTCGGCCACCGCGCTGGCGGCGCTGTCCTCGCTCTTGGGCAACCTCACCCTGTTCGGCCTGATCCTCGCCTTCCTGCTGTTCGGCGCGCTGAAGCGGGTGCCGGTGTACGAGGCGTTCGTCGAAGGAGCCAAGGAAGGCTTCGAGGTGGCCAGGAACCTGTTGCCCTACCTGGTCGCCATGCTCTGCGCGGTGGGCGTGCTGCGCGCCTCCGGGGCGCTGGAGTTCGGCCTCGACGGCATTCGCTGGCTGATCGAGGCGTTCGGCTGGGACACCCGCTTCGTCGACGCGTTGCCCACCGCGCTGGTCAAGCCGTTCTCCGGCAGCGCGGCGCGCGCCATGCTGATCGAGACCATGCAGAGCCACGGCGTCGACAGCTTCCCGGCGCTGGTCGCCGCGACCATGCAGGGCAGCACCGAGACCACCTTCTACGTGCTCGCCGTGTACTTCGGCGCGGTCGGCATCCAGCGCGCCCGCCACGCGGTGGGCTGCGCGCTGCTCGCCGACCTGGCCGGGGTGCTGGCGGCGATCGGCGTGTGCTACTGGTTCTTCGGCTGACGCGCGCTGGCCGGCGCTTCGGCAGGGCACGCGCATGAATGGCTGCCGAGCCGGCCGGTTCCGCCGTAGGGGCGAATTCATTCGCCAAGACACCCCGCCAAGGCGAATGAATTCGCCCCTACGGGCCGGGGAAATCGGCTTCATGCGATGGCCCCGGGCGACTTGGCACCTTTCGGGCTGCGTGCTAGAGATGGCAGGCACGTTTGCAGGAGTTCGCCGCCCATGACGCCCCCCGCCGCTTCCCCGTTGCTTGCCGAGCTGGACAGCCTGAGCCAGCGCGCCGCGCAGCTGCGCGAGCAGGCGCAGTGGCGGCTGAGCACCCGCGATCCGGCGCAGGCCTCGAGCGGCCTGCACGAGAGCTACAGCCCGCACCGCATGCAGCTGCACGGCGACCCGGCGGCCTTCGAGATGCGCCTGGCGCGCCAGCCGCTGGGCAGCCTGGAGCTGAGCTGCCTGTCGTTCGGCACCGAGGTCGAGCTGGAGCAGGCCTGGACTACCGACTTCGTGCTGGTCACCACCCAGCTGTGCGGCCACTCGCGGATCCGCACCCGCGGCGACGAGGTGGGCGGCGCCGCCGGGCTGATCGTCGTCGACTCGCCGGAGAGGCCGGTCACCAAGCGCTTCAGCCCGGACAGTTGGCGGCTCAACCTGCGCATCGAACGCCAGGCCATGGAGCGCCTGTTCGAACGGCTCTACGAGCGTCCGCTGCGCGGGCCGATGCAGTTCCACCCCGCCATTGCCCAGGACAGCGCCCTGCACGAGCGCTGGCTGGCGCTGCTGCGCCTGGTGTCCAGTCAACTGGGCATGCCCTCGGCGCCGGCCCTGCTCGGCCCGCTGGAGGAGATGGCGATGCTCCTGCTGCTCACCGAGCTGCCGCACAACCAGGCCGCTGGGGCCGTCGCACCACCCCTGCCGGCGCCGCGCCATGTGCGCCGCGCCGAGGAGTTCATGCGCGCCCATCTCGGCGAGCCGCTGACCCTCGCGGCCATCGCCGCGGCCAGTGGCACCAGCATCCGCAGCCTGACCGCCGGCTTTCGCCAGTTCCGCCAGACCACCCCGATGCGCTGGCTGCACGAGCAGCGCCTGCAGGCGGCGCGCGACCAGCTGCAGCAGGCCGCGAGCGACGCCAGCGTGTCGAGCATCGCCCTGCACTGCGGTTTCGGCCATCTCGGGCGTTTCGCCGGCGACTACCTGCGCCGCTTCGGCGAGGCGCCCTCGGCGACCCTGCGCCGTCGCTGAGCCGTCCTCCCCGCTCTGCCTTTTAGCCTGGCTGGCGCGCGGCCGGGCGATTCCCGCCCGATGCGGACAGCCCTGGCCGGATGTGGATAGGCGCCGCTGGCCCCGCTGACTAAGGTTGACCTGCCTGACGTCCACGCTCCCCAGCGTGCCACCGACAAGAACAATAAATTTCCGAGGTTCCCATGAAGCCGGTATTCACCCGCCTGGCCGCACCCTTGCTGCTCGCCTGCGCTGCAGGCTCCGCCCATGCCGCTCCGATCACCCTGAAGATCGCGCATTTCCTGCCGGTCAACTCCAATGCCCAGCAGAACGTCATCCAGCCCTGGTGCGACGAGCTGAACCAGGCCTCGGCCGGCCGGCTGGTCTGCCAGATCTACCCCTCCATGCAACTCGGCGGCACCCCGGCCAAGCTGGTCGACCAGGTCCGCCAGGGTGTCGCCGACGTGGTCTGGACGGCGCCCGGTTACTCCCCCGGTCGCTTCCCCAAGACCGAGGCCCTGGAGCTGCCGGGCGTCCTGCCGCAGGGCGGGGTCGCCGCCGGCCGGGTGATCTGGGCCTTCTACCAGCAGCAGCTGACCGACGAGTACGCGCCCTACAAGGTGCTCGCCCTGTTCTCCGATGGCGGCATGAACCTGCACGCCACCCGCCATCCGCTGCGCACCTCGGCCGACCTGCAGGGCCTGCGCCTGCGCGTGCCCAACCGGACCATCTCGCGCACCCTCGAGGCGCTGGGCGTGGTGCCGGTGGCCATGCCGCCCGCGCTGGTCACCGAGTCGCTGTCCAAGGGCGTGGTGGATGGTGCCTCGGCGGTCTGGGAGGTGCTGGCGCCGACCAAGATGGACGAGATCACCCATCACCACCTGGAAACGCCGGCCGACCAGCCGGTACTCGGCGCCACCGTGCTGACGATGCTGATGAACAAGCGCAAGTACGACAGCCTGCCGGCCGACCTGCGGGCGATCGTTGACCAGCACAGCGGCCGGGCCCTGGTCGAGCGCTTTGGCCAGGCTTGGGATGTGGCCATCGAGCAGACCCGCAACAAGGTGATCGCGGCGGGGCACGAGGTTCATCGCCTGAGCGACGACGACTACCGGCAGGTGCTCGAGCGCGTGCGTCCACTCGAGCAGCAGTGGATCGACGAGGTGAGCGCCAAGGGCATCGACGGCCGCGCGCTGGTCGACGCCGCCCGCGCCCAGGCCACCCAAGCCGCCCGCTGAACAACCGATGGCCCTTATCCGGGCGGAGAGAGACGAGATGAACAACAACTACTACGAACGACCGCAACGCTTCAGCGAAGAGGAGTGGCAGGCCCGGGTCAAACTGGCCGCGGCCTACCGGATCTTCGACTACCTCGGCTGGTCCGAGCTGATCTACAACCACATTTCCCTGCGCGTGCCCGGCCCGGACAAGCACTTCCTGACCAATCCCTTCGGCCTGCACTACTCCGAGGTGCGGGCCTCCAATCTGGTCAAGGTCGACGTGGCCGGCAACGTGATCGGCGACTCGGACTGGCCGATCAACCCGGCCGGCTTCACCTTCCATGGCGCGATCCACGATCGCCTGCCGGAAGCCCACTGCGTGATGCACGTGCACACCACGCCGACCATGGGGGTCTGCTGCCTCGAGGACGGGCTGGAATTCAGCAACTTCTATGCGGCACAGTTGTACGGCAAGGTCGCCTACCATGACTTCGAGGGCATCACCGTGCACGCCGACGAGGGCGAGCGGATCCTGGCCAGCGCCGAGGACAAGCCGGTGCTGCTGCTGCGCAATCACGGCCCGGTGGTCATAGGCGCGACCCTGGCGCAGGCTTTCTCGTTGATGTTCCTGCTCCAGCGCGCTTGCGAGGTACAACTGGCGACCCGCACGATGGGTACGCCGCGGCAGATTCCCGAGGCGGTGCTGCGCAAGTGCGTGGCCGACTCGCTGCCGCTCGATCCGAAGTACGGGGCGGGCGAGGATGCCTTCTGTGCGCTGACGCGGCTGATCGATCGCATCGATCCCGACTACCGTCACTGATCGCCGGCAGTCGCCTGTTCCGCCAATCACCAAGGTCCTGCCGGGCTGTGTCCGGCCGGGCCTTTCCGGTCTCAGCAGAGGGTTATCCATGAAGGTCTGCATCGTCGGCGCCGGCGCCATCGGCGGTTTCCTCGGCAGCAAGCTCGCCGCGGCGGGAGCTACGGTCAGCGCCCTGGCGCGGGGCGCCACGCTGGATTCGCTGCGCCGCCACGGCTGGCGCCTGCAAACCGGCGAGGGCCTGCTGCAGGCGCCGCTGGCGGCGGCCGACGCCAGCGCCGGGGCGCTCGGCGAGCAGGATCTGCTGATCATCACGGTCAAGGGCCAGGCCCTGGCCGAGCTGGCGCCGCGTCTGGTGCCGCTGCTCGGGCCGGAAACCCTGGTGCTGCCGGCGATGAACGGCGTGCCCTGGTGGTTCTGCCACGGGCTGCCGGGCTTCGAGACACCGCTGGCCAGCGTCGATCCGCGCGGCGCCATCGCGCGGACTATCCCGCTGGAGCGGGTCGTCGGCTGCGTGGTGCACGCCAGCTGCACCGCTCCGGAGCCGGGACTGGTGCGCCACGTGATGGGCAACGGGCTGATCGTCGGCGAACCGGCCGGCGGCGCGTCCGCGCGGGTGCAGCAACTGGCCGGGCTGCTGGAGCGGGCCGGCTTCGCGGTCACCGTCAGCGCCGATATCCGCTACGACATCTGGTACAAGCTGTGGGGCAACCTGACCATGAATCCGGTCTCGGCGATCACCGGCGCGACCATCGACCGCCTGCTCGACGACCAGCTGGTGCGCCAGTTCTGCTCGGCGGCGATGGGCGAGGCCGCCGCCATCGGCCGGCTGATCGGCTGCGACGTCACCCAGAGCCCCGACGAGCGCCATGCGGTGACCCGCAAGCTGGGCGCGTTCAAGACCTCGATGCTGCAGGACGCCGAGGCGGGGCGCGCCATCGAGCTGGACGCCATCGTCGGCGCGGTGCAGGAGATCGGCCGGCGCGTGGGGGGCGAGACGCCGAACATCGACGCCCTGCTCGGCCTGACGCGGCTGTTCGCGCGGGTGCATGGCCTGTACCCGCAGGCCGGGGCGCAGGGCTGAAGGCCCGCGCCGCGGTTTTCTGCCGATACCCCCAGTTGCTGGTCGGTGGGCAATCGCTGCGCGAGTAGCGCCACCCTACGGACCAGGTGCCACAAACACGAAGCCCCCGCATCGCGGGGGCTTCGTGCATTGCAGCGAACTTGCAGGGTGGAAAACCGCGCAGCGTTTTCCACCGGCTAGCCAAGCCCTCAGGATCAGAACGCCGGCACCACCGCGCCCTGGTACTTGTCGGCGATGAAGGCCTTCACCTCGTCGCTGTGCAGGGCCTTGGCCAGCTTCTGCATGGCCTCGCTGTCCTTGTTGTCGGCGCGGCTGACCAGGATGTTGACGTAGGGCGAGTCGTTGCCCTCGATGGCCAGGGCGTCCTTGGTCGGGGTCAGGCCGGCTTCCAGGGCGTAGTTGGTGTTGATCAGCGCCAGGTCGACCTGCTTGAGCACGCGCGGCAGGGTGGCCGCTTCCAGTTCGCGCACCTGGATCTTCTTCGGATTGGCGGCGATGTCCTTCGGCGTGGCGGTGATGCCGGCGCCGTCCTTGAGGGTGATCACCCCGGCCTTGGCCAGCAGCAGCAGGGCGCGGCCGCCGTTGGTGGCGTCGTTGGGGATGGCCACGCTGGCGCCTTCGGGCAGCTCGTCGAGGCTCTTGATCTTGCTGGAGTAGGCGCCGAACGGCTCGATGTGCACGCCGGTCACGCTGACCAGCTCGGTCTTGCGGCTGGCGTTGAACTCGTCGAGGTAGGGCTGGTGCTGGAAGAAGTTGGCGTCGAGGTTCTTCTGCTGCACCTGCAGGTTGGGTTGCACGTAGTCGGTGAACACGCGCACCTTCAGCTCCACGCCCTGCTTGGCCAGCAGCGGCTTGACCACTTCGAGGATCTCCGCGTGCGGCACCGGGGTGGCGGCCACGTTGAGGGTTTCCGCCTGGGCGGTGGCGGAGAAGGCGGCGAACAGGGTCGCGGCGGCCAGCAGTTTCTTCATTGTCGAACTCCTTGTGGGATGGAACGCCGGGGCGGCGGATGGCCGCGCCCGATCGGATTCACTTGCGCGAGAAACGGATCACCAGGCGGTCGCCGACGCTCTGCAGCACCTGCACCAGCACCAGCAGGAGGACCACGGTGACCGCCATGACGTCGGGCTGGTAGCGCTGGTAACCATAGCGCACGGCGAGATCGCCGAGACCGCCGCCGCCGATCAGGCCGGACATGGCGGTATACGACACCAGGGTGATGGCGGTGACGGTGACCGCGGCGAGCAGGCCGGGGCGCGCCTCGGGCAGCAGCGCCGCGAGGATGATCTGCCGGGTGCTGGCGCCCATCGCCTGGGTCGCCTCGATGATGCCGCGGTCGACCTCGCGCAGCGCGGTCTCGGCCAGGCGGGCGAACAGCGGCGTGGCGCCGACCACCAGCGGCGGGATGGCGCCGATGGCGCCCAGCGAGGTGCCGACGATCAGCTCGGTGAGCGGGATCATCAGGATCAGCAGGATGACGAAGGGCACCGAGCGCAGCACGTTGACCACCAGCGACAGCAGGCGGTAGACGGGCTTGTGGTCGAACAGCTGGCGCGGGCCGGTGAGGAACAGCAGCACGCCGAGCGGCAGGCCGAACAGCACGGTGAACAGCAAGGATCCGCCGAGCATCGCCAGGGTGTCGAGGCTGGCCTGCCAGATTTCCGGCCAGAACACGTTGGGCAGCAGTTTCTCCAGCATCAGCGCAGCACCTCCACGTGCACGTCGGCGGCGTCGAGGCGCGCCAGGGCGGCCTCCAGGTCGCCGCCGGTGAGGGCCAGGGTCAGCTGGCCGTAGGGGATGTCGCGGATGCGGTCGATGCGTCCGGCGAGGATGCTGTAGTCGACCCCGGTGTCGCGCGCCACCTGGCCGAGCAGCGGTGCGTAGGTCGCCTCGCCGCGGAAGGTCAGGCGCAGGATGCGCCCCGGCACGTGGGCGAAGTCGTCCTGCTGCTCGCTTTCGTCGACGTGCTCGGACTCCAGCACGAAGCGCCGGGTGGTCGGGTGCTGCGGATGCAGGAACACGTCGGCCACCGCGCCCTGTTCGACGATCACCCCGCCGTCCATCACCGCCACGCGGTCGCACACGCGGCGGATCACCTCCATCTCGTGGGTGATCAGCACGATGGTCAGCTGGAGTTCGCGGTTGATCTCGGCCAAGAGCTGCAGCACCTGACCGGTGGTCTGCGGGTCGAGGGCGCTGGTCGCCTCGTCGCAGAGCAGGATCTTCGGCTCCAGGGCCAGCGCGCGGGCGATGCCGACGCGCTGCTTCTGCCCGCCGGAGAGCTGCGCCGGGTACTTGTCGGCGTGCGCGGAGAGGCCGACGCGGGCGAGCAGCTCGGCGACGCGCGCGTCGATCGCCGCGCGCGGCAGCTCGCCGGCCAGCTTCAGCGGCAGGGCGACGTTGTCGGCGACGGTCTTCGAGGCCAGCAGGTTGAAGTGCTGGAAGATCATGCCGATGCGCTGGCGCAGGCGGCGCAGACCGTCGGCGTCGAGGGCGGTGGCGTCGGCGCCGTCGATCAGGATGCGCCCGCCGGAGGGCTCCTCGAGGCGGTTGATCAGGCGCAGCAGGGTGCTCTTGCCGGCGCCGGAGTGGCCGATCAGGCCGAAGATCTCGCCGGCGCCGATCTGCAGCGACGTGGGCTGCAGGGCGGGTACGTCGCGGCCATTGACCCGGTACGCCTTGTGGACGTTGTCGAATTGGATCACGGGAAAACCTTGTGGGTGAGGGGACGGGCCCTGGCGGCAGAGTGTAGCGGCCCGTTTTTAGTGCGAAAAATGCTTTGAAAGACTATCGATATAGCTGATCGCGCGGAAAGGTCTACTCGGCGATCTCGCCGTCGACATCCGCCGCCGGCGCCGGCTGCAGCGCGCCACCCAGGCCGTTGGTCAGCGCCGGGGCCTTGGGCATCAGCGCGCGGGCGCGCGCCAGGGCGGTGGTGGCGGCGTTCAGGTCGCCGGCCTCGAGGGCCTGCTGGCTGCGCTGCAGCCAGGCGTCGGCGAGCAGGCGCTGGTAGGTCTCGGCCTGCGGATCGTCCTGTGCGCGCAGGTGGCCGAGGGTCAGCCCGGCCGCCTCCAGCTCGCCGGCGCTGAGCAGGCGCTCGAACTGCTGGCGCTCGCGGGCCTGTGCGCGACTCTCGGCACTCCACGGCAGGCTCTGGCAGGCAGCGAGCAGCAGCAGGCTCAGCAGCGGCAGGCAGCGAAGGGCACGGGTCATGGCAAAAGCCTCGGACTGTTCACAAAGTAGGCAATTCTACACCGCCCGGCGCGGCAGCAGGAAGCTCAGCAGGAACAGGGCGGCGGCGCTGACCACGATGGACGGCCCGGCCGGGGTGTCCTGGTACCAGGACAGCGCCAGGCCGGCGCACACCGCCACCAGGCCGACCAGGCTGGCGCCGGCGGCCATCTGCTCGGGGCTTTTCGCGTGGCGCTGGGCGCTCGCGGCGGGAATGATCAGCAGCGAGGTGATCAGCAGCACGCCGACGATCTTCATCGCCACCGCGATCACCACGGCGATCAGCAGCATCAGCGCCAGGCGCAGGGCGCCGACCGGCAGGCCCTCGACCCGCGCCAGCTCCTCGTGCACGGTGAGCGCCAGCAGCGGGCGCCACAGCCAGGCCAGCACGCCGAGCACCAGCGCGCTGCCGGCGACGATCCACCACAGGTCGCCGGCGCCCACCGCCAGCAGGTCGCCGAACAGGTAGGCCATCAGGTCGACGCGCACCGCGTCGAGGAAGCTGACGGTGACCAGGCCTAGCGACAGGGTGCTGTGGGCGAGGATGCCGAGCAGGGTGTCGGCGGCCAGCGGCTGGCGCTGCTGGAGGGTGACCAGCAGCACGGCGAGGATCACGCAGCCGACGGTCACCGCCAGGGTCGGGCTGACGTCGAGCAGGAAGCCCAGCGCCACGCCGAGCAGCGCGGCGTGGGCGAGGGTGTCGCCGAAGTAGGCCATGCGCCGCCAGACCACGAAGGAGCCGAGCGGGCCGGCGACCAGGGCCAGGGCGAGCCCGGCGAGCAATGCGTTGAGCAGGAAGTCGGGCATGTCAGTGCTTGCAGTTCGGGCCGTGGACGTGGGGTTGGGGGCGCAGCACCACGCTGCCGTGCAGGTCGTGCTGGTGGTCGTGCTGGTGGTGGTAGATCGCCAGGCTGCGCGCGTCGTTGCCGAACAGCTCGCGGAACACCGGGTCGCTGCTGACCTGTTCCGGATGGCCGGAGCAGCACACGTGGCGGTTCAGGCAGATCACCCGGTCGGTGGCGCTCATCACCAAGTGCAGGTCGTGGGAGACCATCAGCACGCCGCAGCCGTAGCGCTTGCGCAGGCGGCCGATCAGCCGGTACAGCTCGCTCTGCCCGGCGATGTCGACGCCCTGCACCGGCTCGTCGAGCACCAAGAGCTCCGGCTGGCGCAGCAGGGCGCGGGCCAGCAGTACGCGCTGCATCTCGCCGCCGGAGATCTTCTGCAGCGGGCTGTCGATCACCTTGGCCGCGCCCACCTCGCCGAGCGCCTCGAGGGCGCGGGCGCGGTCGACGCCGGGCACCAGGCGCAGGAAGCGCAGCACCGACAGCGGCAGGGTCGGCTCGACATGCAGCTTCTGCGGCATGTAGCCGATGCGCAGGCGCTCGCGGCGCCACACGCTGCCGCTGTGCGGTTCGAGCAGGCCGAGCACCACGCGCACCAGGGTGGTCTTGCCGGCGCCGTTGGGGCCGATCAGGGTGACGATCTCGCCGGGCTTGAGTTCCAGCTGCACGTCCTGCAGCACCGGGCTGCCGGCGAAGCTGACGCCGACGCCGTCGAGGCGGATCAGCGCGTCGCTCATGCTGCCTCCCGGCACTGCGCGCACAGGCCGACCACCTCGACCATCTGGCTCTCCACGGCGAAGCCGACCTCGGCGGCGGCGGCGTGGATGGCCGCGCCGATCGCCGGCTGCTCGACCTCGATGGCGGTGCTGCACTGACGACAGATGAAGAAGTGGCCCTGGTGGCTCTGCCCCGGATGGTTGCAGCCGATGAAGGCGTTCAGCGAGGCCAGGCGATGGATCAGGCCGTGCTCGAGGAGGAAGTCCAGCGCGCGGTACACGGTGGGCGGCGCGGCGCGGCGGCCGTCCTCGGCGCTGAGCACGCCGAGGATGTCGTAGGCGCCGAGCGGCCGATGACTCTGCCAGACCAGCTCCAGCACGCGCCGGCGCAGGGCGGTCAGGCGCGCGCCGGCGCGTGCGCACACGCTGTCGGCGGCGGCCAGCGCCGCGCTCACGCAGTGACTGTGGTCGTGGGGGTGACAGGCCAGCGGGGCGGTCGCCATGGTGACACTCCGGAGCAAAGGGATGTTATTGTATAACAATTTATGACTCTGGAGAGCTGCCACCGTGCGCCGTCTGTTTTCCCTGCTGTCCTCCGCCCTGCTCGCCGCCGCGCTGACCGCGCCGGCGCATGCCGAGGTGCGCGTGCTGACCAGCATCAAGCCGCTGCAGCTGATCGCCGCCGCCGTGCAGGACGGCGCCGGCAGCCCCGAGGTGCTGCTGCCGCCGGGCGCCTCTCCGCACCACTACGCGCTGCGCCCCTCCGACGTGCGCCGGGTATCCGAGGCCGACCTGCTGTACTGGATCGGCCCCGACCTGGAGGGCTTCCTGCCGCGCGTGCTGGAGGGCCGCAAGGCGCCCAGCCTGGCCGTGCAGGAGCTGCCCGGCCTGCACCTGCGCCGCTTCGGCGAGGAGCACCACCACGAGGACGAGGGGCACGCCGATGCCCATGGGGAGCACGACGCGCCCGGCCACGACGCGCACGAGGCCGGCGAACACGAGCACGACCATGCCCATCGCCCCGGTCTGCTCGACGCCCACCTGTGGCTGCTGCCGGGCAACGCGCGGGTGATCGCCGCGCGCATGGCCGCCGACCTGGCCCAGGCCGACCCGGCCAACGCGGCGCGCTACCAGGCCAACCTGGCCGCCTTCGAGCAGCGCCTCGCCGCCGCCGACGCCCGCCTCAAGGAGCGTCTGACTCCGCTGAAGAGCAAGCCGTTCTTCGTCTTCCACGAGGCCTTCGACTACTTCGAGGAGGCCTACGGCCTGCGCCATGCCGGGGTGTTCGCGGTCAGCGCCGAGGTGCAGCCGGGCGCCCGCCACGTCGCGGCGATGCGTCAGCAGCTCAAGGCCGCCGGACCGAGCTGCGTGTTCAGCGAGCCGCCGCTGCAGCCGCGCCTGGCGCAGACCCTCAGCGACGGCCTGCCGGTGCGCCTGGCCGAACTGGACGCGCTGGGCTTCGACCTCAAGGCCGAGGCCGGCGGCTACGAGCGCCTGCTGGAGAAGCTCGGCGACGGCCTGGCCGGGTGCCTGGAAAAGCTCTGAGGCGGGGGATGGCGCAGGGTGGGCAACCGCGTAGCGTTACCCACCAGCGCACGCGGGGTGGCCACTCCACGGTGAGGAAAATCGCTGCGCGAGTTTTCCACCCTACGGGCTGGAGCAGCTCCGAGGCAGGTGGATAGGTAGGGTAGGGCAGGCCGTAGGCCGTAACCCACCGACCGGCCGCCAGGCCGGCAACGGGGATGCCTGGCGGCATCCCGGGCGGGTTACGCCGCGGCGCGGCTGACCCGCCCTACAGCCAGCGCCTGACCCGCGCGCAGTAGGCGCGATACTCGTCGCCGAACAGGCGCTGCAGCGCGTGCTCCTCGGCGCGGATCTGGAAGCGGCCGATGAACCACACGAACAGCGGCAGCAGCAGGAAGTTGGCGGCGTTGCCGAAGCCGATCGCCAGCGCCAGCAGGATCAGCGCATCGCCGAGGTAGATCGGGTTGCGCGAGTAGGCGAACACCCCGGAAGTCACCAGCTGGCTGGCCCGCTCGGGCCTGAGCGGATTGACCGTGGTGCGCGCCCGGAACAGGCTCCAGGCCGCCGCCGCCATCAGCGCCAGCGCGGCCAGCAGCACCAGACCCGCCAGCGGACGCTGGCCGGCGAAGGCGAAGCCGCCCAGCGGCAGGTGCCCGGCCAGCAGCCACATGGCGTAGCCGAACAGCGCGACCAGCAGCGGCGGGGGGATCAGCAGCGGCATCGGTGGCTCCTCACTGCGCGTCGGTCCACGAACAGTAGCAGCCCAGCGCCAGGCTGCCGGTGCTGTGCACCGGGCGGCCGGCGAGCAGCGCCTCGAGCACCGGTTCGATGAAGCTGTTGGCCGAGGTGCAGGTGGCGCCCTCGCTGTACGGGCCGACGTAGGCCAGCGTGCCGTCCGCGGCCCAGATCGCCACCGCCGGGCTGGCCGGCAGCTGTTCCGCGCCGGGCAGCTCGGCCAGCGGCTGCAGCGCCTTGAGGGTGTCGGGCAGGTGGCCGCGGCTGCCGGGCTTCTGCCAGACATGGAAGCTCACCCGGTCGCCGAAGCGCGCGAGCAGTTCGGCCAGGTGCTGCTGGTTGCCGACGTTGCACGGGCAGGGCGGATCCCACAGGTGCACCACGCGGATCCGGCCCGACCCGGCCAGCTCGGCGGGCAGGCGCAGAGCGGCGCCGTCGAACAGCACGGTGGTCTCGCTGAACGGGCGGATGTAGCGCGCCTGGTACCACTGGTAGAGGCTCCACAGCACGGCGGCGCAGACGACGGCGAGCAGGGCGAGGACGAGGGACTGGCGGCGGGGCATGGGGCGACCTGCGGAAAATGACGGCCAAGCTTGCCATGTCGCGTCGCCGGTCTGAAGATCGACCATAGCAATCCATCAGCCCAAGCCGCCGTCCGGGCGGCCGAGTCCATGAGCGAAAACTTCGATCCCCACAGCCTGCGCCGGCAACTGCCGCCGCTGTCCGCTGCCGCGGCCGAGCACGGTCCGCAGGTGCAGGCCTACCGGCGCTACTACGGCCTGCAGCACCGCCCCGACATCCACAGTCGGCTCGGCTGGGTGGCGGTCGCGGGGCGGCGGGTCGCCGTGCAGGGCTGGTGGCGCGACGACGCGCGGGCGACCGTGCTGCTGCTGCACGGCTACTACGACCACATGGGCCTGTACCGCCACGTGTTCGACTGGGCGCTGCGCATGAACTTCGCCGTGCTGTCCTGCGACCTGCCCGGCCACGGCCTGTCCGAGGGCGCGCCGGCGAGCATCGGCGACTTCGCCGAGTACCAGGCCGTGCTCGCCGCGCTGTTCCAGGCCGCCGAGCTGCTGCACCTGCCGCAGCCCTGGCACCTGTTCGGGCAGAGCACCGGCGGCGCCATCCTGCTCGACTACCTGCTCACCGGCGCGCCGCGCCCGGACCTCGGCCAGACCGTGCTGCTCGCGCCGCTGGTGCGCCCGCGCGCCTGGCTGCGCTCCAAGCTCAGCTATCACCTGCTCAACCCCTTCGTCAGCCAGATCGCCCGGCGCTTCACCGACAACTCCGGCGATCCCGCCTTCCTCGACTTCGTGCGCCGCGATCCGCTGCAGGCGCAGATCCTGCCCACCGCCTGGGTCGGCGCACTGGCGCGCTGGATCCCGCGCATCGAGGACGCGCCGGCCTCGGCGCAGCGCCCGCTGATCATCCAGGGCGACGCCGACATGACGGTGGACTGGCAGCACAACCTCGAGATCCTGCAGGACAAGTTCCAGCGCGCCGAGCAGCTGATCCTGCCTGGCGCCCGCCATCACCTGGTCAACGAGGAAGAGGGGCAGCGCGAGAAGCTGTTCGAGCTGCTCGGCGAGCGCTTCGCCTGAAGCGCGGCCGGGGCCGGGCCGGCCTGGCGCCGGCCCGGCAGCGGCGTCAGCGCGCCGCCTGGCCGTTGTATTTGGCCACCAGCTGGCGCGCCTCCCGGAGCAGGGCGGCGCCGTCGGCGTAGCCCTGGCCCTCGACCTCGGCCACCCAGTCGGCGTCCAGGCGGCGGGCGGCCTCCATCCAGCGCTGCTGCTCGGCGGGCTCGAGCACGTGGATCTGGTTGTCGTGCTCGCGCGCCAGGCGGTGGCTGGTCTCCATGCCGTAGGCATCCCACAGGCGTCCGGCCTGGGCGGACAGGGCGCGTCCGCTGTTGGCGTCGATGATCTGCCGCAGGTCGGCCGGCAGGCTGTCGTAGCGCGCCTGGTTCATCGCCAGTACCAGCGCCGCGTGCATCAGCTTGGGCATGCCGGGGGCGGTTTCGGTGTGGTGCCTGACCCGCTCCTGCAGCCGGACCGAGGTGGCCACGTCCCAGGGCGCGGCGGCGCCGTCGAGCAGGCCGCGCGCCAGCGCGGCGGGCACCGGGTTGATCGGCATGGCCTGCGGCACGCCGCCGAACAGGGCGATCAGCCGGCTCTGCACCGGGTTGGCGCTGCGCAGGCGCAGGCCGGCGAAGTCGGCCATGCTGCGGATCGGCTGCTTGCGGGTGTGCAGCACCACGCTGTCGGTGAGATGGGTGGCGAGCAGCTGCACGCCCTGGTATTCGCGCTGGCCGTGCTTCTGCAGGAAGTCCCACAGCGCCTGGCTGCCGGCCTCGGCGCTGCGGTTCATGAACGGCTGCTCGAAGGCCGCGGTCAGCGGGAAGCTGCCGCTGTTGTAGCCAGGCAGCGCCCAGACCACGTCGGCGGTGCCGACCCGCGCCTGGTCGATCAGCTGGGTCGGCTTGCCGCCGAGCTGCATCGCCGGGAAGAAGTGGAAGCGGATGCGCCCGCCGGACTCGCGGCTGATCTTGTCCGCCCAGGGCTGGATGAACTGGCGCTGGGTGAACGAGTCGTGGGGCATGAAGTGGTGCACCTTGAGGGTGACCGTGTTTTCCGCGGCGGCAGTGGCCGCCAGGCTGGTGCTCAGGCTGAGCGCCGCCAGGGTTGAGCGCAGGTATTTCACCGTGACTGTCCTTTGTTCTTGTGGTCTTGGTGGGGTCGACTGCCCGCTGGGCAGCGGCGCTATGCTGGTGCGCACACGGGCCGCGCAACAATCCGGGCAAGCCAGCTTGTGTGCGATAGGCGCACGGAAAGTGAGGGCAAGCCGGCGGCAGGATGCCCAGCCGCCGCTCAGCCCTTGACGCACACCAGCGGCCGCAGCCGCGCCACCCGCCGCGCCAGGCCGGCCTGCTCGGCGGCCTCGACCACCGCGCCGACGTCCTTGTAGGCCAGCGGCGCTTCCTCGGCGACGCCGCGCAGGCTCGGGCTGCGGATCAGGATGCCGCGCCGCGCCAGCTCCTCGACCACGCTACGGCCCTGCCAGCGGCGCAGCGCCTCGTGGCGGCTCATCGCCCGCCCGGCGCCGTGGCAGGCCGAGGCGAAGGCATGGCTCTGGCTGCCGCCACTGCCGGCCAGCACCCAGGAGCCGGTGCCCATGCTGCCGCCGATCAGCACCGGCTGGCCGACCGCGCGGTACTCGGCCGGCAGCTCCGGATGGCCGGGGCCGAAGGCGCGGGTGGCGCCCTTGCGGTGGACGAACAGGCGGCGGCGCACGCCGCCGACGACGTGGCTTTCCTCCTTGCAGGTGTTGTGCGACACGTCGTAGAGCAGCGGCATGGCGATGCCGGGGAACAGCTCGGCGAACGCCGCGCGCGCCAGCTGGGTGAGGATCTGCCGGTTGGCCAGCGCGCAGTTGATCGCCGCACGCATGGCGCCCAGGTAGCTCTGCCCCAGCTCGGATTTCAGCGGCGCGCAGGCCAGCTCGCGGTCGGTGAGCTGGATGCCGGCGCGCGGCGCGGCGATCACCATCTCGCGCAAAAAATCCGTGCCGATCTGGTGGCCCATGCCGCGCGAGCCGCAGTGGATGGTGGTCAGCACGTCGCCGACGTGCAGGCCGTAGGCCTGCGCCGCCTTGAGGTCGAACAGTTCGTCGACCACCTGCAGCTCCAGGTAGTGGTTGCCCGAGCCGAGGGTGCCCATCTCGTCGCGCTGGCGGTGCCTGGCCTCGGCCGACACCGCGGCCGGCAGCGCGCCGGCCATGCAGCCGCCTTCCTCGATGCGCGCCAGATCCTCCGGGCTGCCGAAGCCCTGCTCGACCGCCCATCTGGCGCCGCCGCGCAGCATCGCGCCCATCTCCTTGCCGGTCAGGCGCAGCGCGCCGGTGCTGCCCAGACCCGCCGGGATGCGGCGGAACAGCAGGTCGGCGAGGCGTTCCCTGACCGCCGCGATGTCGGCTTCCTTCAAGCCGGTATGCAGGCTGCGCACCCCGCAGGAGATGTCGAAGCCGACCCCGCCGGCCGACACCACGCCGCCCGCGTCGGCGTCGAAGGCCGCCACCCCGCCGATCGGGAAGCCGTAGCCCCAGTGGGCGTCGGGCATGGCGTAGGCGGCGTCGACGATGCCCGGCAGGGCGGCGACGTTGGCCAGCTGTTCGCCGACCTTGGCGTCCATCGCCTCGAGCAGCTCGCGCGAGGCGAAGATCACCCCCGGCACGCGCATGGCGCCGTACCGGGGCATCTCCCATTCGAAGGGGCCGCGCTGGCGGAATTGGGCAAGGTCCATCGACGCTCTCCAGTGGGGAAGCCGTCGCCTGACTATAGGCGAGCGCCCCCGACCGGGGAGGCCCGGTCATCCGCCGGCCAGGCACCGGCGCAGATAGGCCAGCAGCACGTCCAGGGTGGTGAGTTGCTGGTAGTCGGCCTCGGGGATGTTCACCCCCAGGCGCTGGTGCAGGGCGGCGAGGAAGCGCAGCCAGTCCATCGAGTCGAGGTCGACCTCGTCGCGCAGCGGGCGGTCGCCGCGCAGGGTCTCGGGCTCGACCTCCGGGGCGATGCCCTGCAGGGCGGCGAACACTTCGTGGCGCAGTTGCGCGTCATCCATCGGGTTTTCCTCCTCACAGACGGTCGGGGTCCTGCAGGCGGCGGCGCAGCTCGGCGAGAAAGCGCGCGCCGTAGTGGCCGTCGCTGGCGCGGTGGTCGGCGGCCAGGCTGAACTGCGCAGTGGTCAGCGCGCAGACTTGGCCTTCGACCACCCAGGGGCGCTCGGCGATGCGGCCGACGCCGACCAGCGCCACCTGCGGCGGGTAGATCACGCCGAACACGCCGTCCACGCCCTGGTCGCCGAGCTGGGTGACGGTGAGGGTGGCCTCGCTCAGCTCCGAGCTGCGCAGCGAGTAGCTGCGCGCGCGCTGCACCAGGTCGCCCAGTTCGGCCATCAGCTGCGCCAGCGGCTTGTCGGCGACGTCGTGCAGCGCCGGGGCGATCAGCCCGCCCTGGCGCAGCGCCACCGCCACGCCGAGGTGGATGCCGGGGCCCGGCCGGAAGGCGTCGTCGCTCCAGAAGCCGTTGAGCTGCGGGTAGTCGCGCAGGGCCAGGGCCACCGCCTTGAGCACCAGCACGCCGGGCAGCAGGCGCCGCTCGGGCGGCAGCTCGGCGTTGTGCGCGGCGAGCCAGGCCAGCGCGGCGGCCATCGGCACCGTCTCGCTCAGGTAGTAGTGCGGGATCTCGTGCTTGGAACGGCTCATCGCCGTGGCGATGGCCTGGCGCATGGCGGCGTGGCGCTCCAGCGGCGTGGCCGGTTGCGCGGCCGGTCTGCTCGCGGCGGCGGCCTCGACGTCGGCCAGGCTGACCGAACCCTGCGGACCGGTGCCGGCCAGCGCGGCGGGATCGAGACCCAGCTCGGCGGCGCGCCGGCGTGCGGCGGGGGTGATGCGCGGGCGGCTGGCCGGCGCTGTGCCAAGCGTTGCTGCTGTCAGGGCTGGCGCCGGCTGGGCGGGTTTCGGCGCGGCGGTGCTGAGCGGGCGCGGGGTGCGCGGCGCCGTCTCCGCCGACTCACCGGCCTCCAGCAGGGTGGCGATGGGCGTGCCCACCGCCACCTTGGCGCCGGGCTGGATCAGCAGCTCGAACACCGTGCCGTCCTGCCAGCACTCGATCTCCACCGCCGCCTTGGCGGTGTCGACCACCGCGACCACCTGGCCGCGCGTGACCGCCTGGCCCGGTTCGACCTGCCATTCGAGCAGCGTGCCCGCGTCCATGTCGGCGCCGAGGGCGGGCATCCTGAATTCGATCATGCGTACCTTCCCGTAGGGTGCGCCGTGCGCACCATCGATCCTCGCGGTGCGCACGGCGCACCCTACGCCCGCAACCGCTTCGCGCCGGTCTGCGGCACTGCACCGGCTTGCAGCGCCGGTGGTGGGTAACGCTGCGCGGTTACCCATCCTACGTTTCAGGCCCGGCCGGGCAGATGCTTGGCCGCCGCGACGATGGTTGTAGCGCGTAGGGTGGGAAACTGCCGCAGGCATTTCCCACCAACACACACCGCCGGTGGTGGGTAACGCTGCGCGGTTACCCACCCTACGCTTCAGGTCCGGCCGAGCAGGCCCTTCGCCGCCGCCACGATGGCCGGCACCTGCGGCAGCGCCGCGTCTTCCAGGTGCTTGGCGTAGGGCGTCGGCACCTCGGCGCTGCACACTCGCGCCGGCGGCGCGTCGAGGTCGAAGAACGCCTGCTCGACGATGCGCGCCATCACCTCGGCGGCCAGGCTGCCGCTGCGCCAGCCCTCGTCGACCACCAGCGCGCGGCGGGTGCGGCGCACCGATTCCATGATGGTGACGTCGTCCAGCGGGCGCAGCACGCGCAGGTCGAGCACCTCGGCGGCGATGCCGTCGCCGGCCAGCTGCTCGGCGGCCTCCAGCGCCTTGCCCAGGGTACCGCCGTAGGCGATCAGGGTCAGGTCGCTGCCGGCGCGGCGCACCCGCGCCGAGCGGATGTCGACCACCTCCGTCTCGTCCAGCTCGCCCTCGAGGTTGTACAGCGCACCCTGCTCGAACAGCAGCACCGGGTCGGGGTCATGCAGCGCCGGCCAGAGCATGCCGCGGGCGTCCTCCAGGGTGGCCGGGGCGAGGATCCTCAGGCCGGGGATGTGCGCCAGCCAGCCCTCCAGGCTGTGCGAGTGCTGCGCGGCGAGCTGGCGCCCGGCGCCGGTGGTCATGCGCACCACCAGCGGCACCGAGAACTGCCCGCCGGACATGTGGCGCAGGGTGGCGGCGGTGTTCACCAGCTGGTCGAGGGCGAGCAGGCTGAAGTTCACCGTCATCACCTCGACGATCGGCCGCAGGCCGCCGAGCGCCGCGCCGATGCCGGCGCCGACGAAGGCCAGCTCGGACAGCGGGGTGTCGCGCACCCGCTCCTCGCCGAACTCGTCGAGCAGGCCCTTGCTCACCGCGAAGGTGCCGCCGTAACGGCCGACGTCCTCGCCCATCAGGAACACCCGCGGGTCGCGCGCCAGCGCCTCGCGCAGCCCCTGGCGCAGCGCCTCGCGGTAGCTGATGCGGCTCATGGCTGCGGCTCCGGCGTATGGAGGTCGCGCGCCAGATCCGCGACCGGCTCCAGGCTGCCGGCCTCGGCGAAGGCCACCGCCGCTTCCACCTCGGCGGCCGCCTCGGCTTCCAGCGCCGCCGCGCCGGCCGCGTCGAGCAGGCCGTCGGCGAGCAGCCGCGCGCGGTAGCCGGCGATCGGGTCGCGCTGCTTCCACGCCTCGACCTCGGCCTTGTCGCGGTAAAGCTCGGGGTCGAACATCGAGTGGGCGCGGAAGCGGTAGGTCTGGTACTCGAGGAACACCGGGCCGTGGCCGGCGCGCACCTGCTTGGCGGCCAGGCGGGTGGCCTGCTGCACGGCGACCACGTCCATGCCGTCCACCGCGCGGACCGGCACCTTGAACGCCTCGGCCTTGGCGCACAGGTCGGTCTGCGCCTGCGAGCGGGCCAGCGCAGTGCCCATGGCGTAGAGGTTGTTCTCGCAGCAGAACAGCACCGGCAGTTGCCACAGCGCGGCGAGGTTCAGCGACTCGGCGGCGGCGCCCTCGGCCAGCGCGCCCTCGCCGAAGAAGCAGGCGGTGATGCGCTTGCCGCCCTGCAGGCGCTCGGCCAGCGCCAGGCCCACCGCCAGCGGGATGCCGCCGCCGACGATGGCGTTGCCGCCGAAGAAGCGCCGGGCGGCGTCGAACAGGTGCATGGAGCCGCCGCGGCCGCGGCAGCAGCCCTCCCGCCGGCCGTACATCTCGGCCATGATCGCGTTCATCGGTGTGCCGCGCAGCAGGGCGTGGCCGTGCTCGCGGTAGGTGGCGACCACCGCGTCGCCGGCCTCCAGGGCGTGCAGCGCGCCGGTGGCCACCGCCTCCTCGCCGATGTACAGGTGCAGGAAGCCGCGGATCTTGCCCGCGCCATACAGCTCGGCGCAGCGCTCTTCCATCCGGCGGATGCGCAGCATGTCGCGCAGCAGGGTCACGGCGAACTCGGCCGGGTAGGGCACCGAACTCATGTCGGGTTCTCCAGGGTCGAGGTGTCGCCCTCGGGCAGGCCCAGCTCGCGGGCCTTGAGCAGGCGGCGCAGCAGCTTGCCGCTGCGCGTGCGCGGCAGGCTGGGCAGGATGTCCAGCTCCTTGGGTGCCACCGCCGCGCCGAGGCGCTTGCGCGCGTGGCCGAGCAGCTCGGCGTGCAGCGCTTCGCTGGCGCTGAAGTCGCCCTTGAGCGAGACGAAGGCCTTCACCGTCTCGCCGAGGATCTCGTCGGGCTTACCGATCACCGCCGCCTCGGCCACCGCCGGGTGTTCGAGCAGCGCGCTCTCCACCTCGAACGGGCCGATCAGGTGGCCGGCCGACTTGATCACGTCGTCGCTGCGGCCGACGAACCAGTAGTAGCCGTCGGCGTCGCGGCGGGCCAGATCGCCGCTCAGGTACCAGTCGCCGGCGAAGCAGCGCCGGTAGCGCTCGTCCTGGCCGAGATAGGCGCGAAACATGCCGGGCCACGGCTGGCGCAGCGCCAGCTCGCCGATGGCGTCATCACCGAGCATCTCCAGCGTGCCGTCGTCGCGGCGCTGGACGATGGCCGCCTCGATGCCCGGCAGCGGCTGGCCCATCGAGCCCGGCTTGATCGGCATGGCGGCGGTGTTGGCCAGCATGATCCCGCCGGTCTCGGTCTGCCACCAGTTGTCGTGGATCGGCAGGCCGAGCACCTCCTGGCCCCACCACACCGCCTCCGGGTTGAGCGGCTCGCCGACGCTGGCGACGAAGCGCAGGGCCGGATACTGGTGCGCGCGGGCCAGCTGGTCGCCGGCCTTGATCAGCAGGCGGATGGCGGTCGGCGCGGTGTACCAGACGCTGACGGCTTCGCTTCTGAGGATGCCGTACCAGCGCACCGCGTCGAAGTCGGCGCAGTCGACCACGCTGGTGACGCCGAGCAGCAGCGGGGCGAGGATGCCGTAGGAGGTGCCGGTGACCCAGCCGGGGTCGGCAGTGCACCAGAACACGTCGTCCGGATGCAGGTCGAGGGCGTACCGGCCGGTGACGTAATGGGTCAGCGCCGCGCCGTGCACGTGCAGCGCGCCCTTCGGCGTGCCGGTGGTGCCGCTGGTGAAGTGCAGCAGCGAGGGGCTGTCGGCGGTGGTCGGCGCCACGCTGAATTCGTCAGCCGCCTTGTCCATCAGCTGGTGCAGGTCGTGGGTGCCTTCGATCCGCACGCTGCCGCCATTGTCGTCGAACAGCAGCACGTGTTCGAGCAGCGGCAGCCGCTCGCGGATGGCCGCCACCTTGCGTCGGTACAGCGACTCGCTGGTCAAGAGCACGCTGCCCTCGCCCAGCTGCAGGCGGGTCTGCAGCGGCTCCGGGCCGAAGGCGGAAAACAGCGGCGACACCACGCAGCCGGCCTTGAGGCCGCCGAGCACGCCGAGGTACAGCTCCAGGCCGCGGTTGCACAGCACGAACAGCCGCGCGCCGGGCTTGACGCCCAGCCCCGCGAGGGCGCCGGCGAAGCGGCTGGTCAGCCGCGCCAGCTCGGCGTAGCTGACCTCGCGGCGGCCTTCGTCGCGCAGCAGCAGGCGCAGCGCCGTGTGGCCGCGCAGCGGCCCGGCGGCATGCCGGTCCACCGCCTCGTAGGCCAGGTTGAGGCCGCCGCCGGGCAGCCCGGTGAGGCCCTTGGCTTCCTCCGCCCAGGAGAAGGCGGCGCGCGCCGCGGCGGTGGCCGGCCAGTTGGGCGTCACCCGCAGCGCGGCGGGCGTCTTGTCGATCAGCTTCGGGCGCATCGGCGGCTCCTGTGCGCTTGGCTCCCTTCGCCCGCTGGCGAGAGGGACCGGGGAGAGGGAAAGCCGGCGTCACTCCATGCCCGGCATGGGCGGCGTGCTCTCGTGCTCGTCCTTGCCGGGGATCTCGGTCAGGGTCGCCTCGGTGAGCAGCAGTACGCTGGCCACCGACACCGCATTCTCCAGGGCGATGCGTACCACCTTGGTCGGGTCGATGATCCCGGCGGCGTACATGTCGACGTACTGGTTGGTCGCCGCGTCGAAGCCCACCGGCCCGCTCTCGGCAAGGATGCGCGCCACCACCACGCCGGCGTCCACCGCCGAGTTCTCGGCGATGCTGCGGGTCGGCGCCTCCAGGGCGCGGCGCAGGATCTGCACGCCGGTCTTCTCGTCGCCGGCGCACTGCGCCTCCAGCGCGGCGAGCGCCGGCACCGCGCGCAGCAGGGCCATGCCGCCGCCGGGGACGATACCCTCCTCGATGGCCGCGCGGGTGGCGGCGATGGCGTCGTCGAGGGCGTCCTTCCTGGTCTTCATCTCCGCCTCGGTGGGTGCGCCGACGCGGATCACCCCGACCCCGCCGGCGAGGCGGGCGAGGCGTTCCTGCAGCTTCTCGCGGTCGTAGTCGCTGGTGGCCGCTTCGATCTGCGTGCGGATCTGCGCGATGCGCGCCTCGATGGCCTCCTTGCGCCCGCCGCCGCCGATCAGCGTGGTGCTCTCCTTGTCGACTACCACCCGCTTGGCGCGGCCGAGCTGGCGCAGCTCGACCTGCTCCAGGCGCAGGCCCAGCTCGCTGGAGATCACCTGGCCGGCGGTGAGCACGGCGATGTCCTGCAGCATCTCCTTGCGCCGGTCGCCGAAGCCCGGCGCCTTCACCGCCACCGCGCGCAGCACGCCGCGGATCTGGTTGACCACCAGGGTGGCCAGCGCCTCGCCGTCGATGTCCTCGGCGATGAACAGCAGCGGCCGGCCGCTCTTGGCGATCTGCTCGAGCAGCGGCACCAGCTCCTTGAGCAGGCCGATCTTGTGGTCGCAGAGCAGCAGGAAGGGATCGTCGAGCACCGCCTGCATCTTCTCGGCGTCGGTGATGAAGTAGGGCGAGATGTAGCCGCGGTCGAAGCGCATGCCCTCGACCACGTCGACCACCGTCTCGGTGGTGCGCGACTCCTCGACGCTGATCACCCCCTCGCCGCCGACCCGCTCCAGGGCGTCGGCCACCAGCTCGCCGATCGGGTCGTCGTTGTGCGCCGAGATGGCCGCCACCTGGGCCTTCTCCTTGCGCGTCTGCACCGGGCGCGACTGCGCCTTGAGCGAGTCGATGGCCGCCTGCAGGCCGCGGTCCAGGCCGCGCTTGAGGTCTATGGCGCTGGCCCCGGCGACCACGTTGCGCACGCCGTCGGCGAGGATCGCGTGGGCCAGCACCGTGGAGGTGCTGGTGCCGTCGCCGACCGCCTCGCCGGTGCGCTCGGCGGCCTGGCGCAGCATCTGCGCGCCGAGGTTCTCCTCGGGGTCCTCCAGATCGACCAGCTTGGCGATGCTCACCCCGTCGTTGCACACCGTCGGCGTGCCCCACTTCTTCTGGATCAGCACCGACTTGGACTTGGGGCCGAGGGTCACGCGGATCGCGTCGGCCAGCTGGGTGGCGCCGCGCAGCACCTTCTCGCGCGCGGCGTTGCGGAACAGCAGCTTGGTGTGGGGCATCGGGGGTGCCTCCTTCGTCATTGAGCGGCGGCGGGATCGGCTCGTCGCCGGAGTCCTTTCAGCGTAGCGAGGGGATGGAGAGTTCGCCGGGCCGGCCGGCTTGACGGATCGTTCACGTCGCCCCGGCCATACTGG
The DNA here is from genome assembly GCF_900104805.1 of Pseudomonas oryzae. Classification (NCBI taxonomy): domain Bacteria; kingdom Pseudomonadati; phylum Pseudomonadota; class Gammaproteobacteria; order Pseudomonadales; family Pseudomonadaceae; genus Pseudomonas; species Pseudomonas oryzae. Next base: position 4,039,818 of record NZ_LT629751.1, read on the forward strand.
GGCTCTCATTCCAGGAGGATTCAGCATGTTTGGCAGACGGACAGGTTCGCTCGCCAGCGTCGCCCTGGCGCTGCTGGTCGCCGTGCCCATGGCGCAGGCGGGAACGCCGGAGATCTACGGCTGGGTCGAGGAGAGCCGCCTGCTCCCGGAGAACGTCACGGTGAAGAGCAAGCTCGACACCGGCGCGCTCACCTCGTCGCTGGATGCCAAGGAACTCGAGCGCTTCGACAAGAACGGCGAGAAGTGGGTGCGCTTCAAGGTCGAGGTGAAGGACAGCGACACCGGCAAGCAGGTGAGCATCCCCTTCGAGCGGCGCCTCGAGCGCGACGTCAAGGTGCGCGGCGCCGGCGGTGCCGAACGGCGCCCGGTGGTAATGATGCAGATGTGCATCGGCAGCCATCTACTCGACGAGCAGTTCTCCCTCAACGACCGCGGCGACATGCTCTACCCGGTGCTGATCGGCCGGCGCACCCTGGAGCACCTCGGCGCTGTGGACGTCTCGCGCACCTTCACCCACAAGCCCAGCTGTCCGGGCGGCAAGGCCCGATAACCGGCCCGGCCCAGCCAGACTCATCGCGCCGCACCCCGGCAGCGCCAGCCGGAGCATGACGGCGCGCGCTGTTCAGACGTCGACCACCGCCTGTGCCAGCCAGCTGCCGTCCGCCTGCTGACAGACCTTCAGCTCGCAGAACGACACCCCCTTGGCCTCCGCCGCCGGCTGATGCCGCGCCACGTCCACCGCCTCGCCCCAGGCGCTGGCGTGCAGGCGGGTGCCGTCGATCCTTATCTCGAAGCGCGAGAACAGCAGGTGGCGGGTGGCCATGCGGTAGATCAGCGCGTTCAGCCAGTCGACCAGCAGCAGCTCCAGGTCGGGCGCGGCGCAGTCGATGGTCAGTGACTGCTTCGGCATCACCGAGGCCGGATCGCAGATCGCGGCGGTCAGCGCCAGCGCCGCGCCGGCGAACGCCTCCTCCAGCGTGGCACCGCTGCCGCGTACGCCGATGTCGGCTTCGTGGGGGAAGGTTTGCCAGGGCATGGGGGCTCCGGGGCTGGAAGTCGACGCAACCTCATACAAGCTGTAACCGGCGTGGCGCCTTTTTTCCAGTCATGCGGCAGCCGCTTCGGTAGATCCGTCTGATGCCTCAATTGCCGCCTACTGTAGATCAGCCTGCTAGTAGACGTGACAGGCGGTGAGCGCCAATGATCGCTCATCTCGCAATGGTGTGGTGTGCTCCTGGCTGCTATAGAGTTGGCTTGCTGCAGTTTTACTTTTAGTTGCTGTTGAAGCCATGCATGCGAGTCATCAGTATCTCTTTCCAATGGCTCTCACGCTTACGCATGTTTTCCGGGCTTTCGCTGACGTCTGCGATTTCAAGGATTGAGTAACGAAACCCTGTGAGTCTGTCTGTTCCGCCGGCGTTCATTAAATCAATCAACTCCACATTTCCGCCATGCCCCGTATCAGCATATTGCACCCAGCGCTGCCAGATTCCTGCTCCACCAGTAGCACTGCCCACATAGAGTTTTCCTGAAACAGTGTCGGAAATCAGGTAGACCCCCGCGACGCTTGATAATGCTGTGCGCCAAGACTCTGGAGCGCTTCGGACCATGACCTGGAGGTCCTGGCGAGAAAGCAGTACCTTCTTGAACCCGGGGAACTCACCGATGCTGACTGCTTCACCCTTCCACTCGACTGCCTCGAACAGATCTTCCCATTTGTCCATGAGTAGGTATGACTGACGACCAGGGCGAGAAAACTTGACCACCAGCCGAGCTTTAAAGTCGCGAAATTCTTCAAGCTCTTCCAAGTCATAGAAAAATAAGTCTGGCCTGTTCTCCCTGATGACAGGTTTGCACGATTGGTATACGCCGGCGAATAGCCAGTGGTTTGGCTTTTTGAGTTTGATCAGGGAGACGACGAATTTCCGCTCGAAGTTTTTCTGTGACTGCCATTTTTGCCAGCGCTCGAAATTACCGCTGAGCAATTCGTCGTAAGGGTCTTCTCCCTCTTCATTTGGGACTGCGAGATGGACCTTGGCTGCTTTGGAAGAGAAGGTGGGTGACAACGTTCTGAGCAGGTCGATAAGGAGCATAAGACTTCCTTGCGTATGCCGGGAAAGGGGGGATTCATTCTTGATGGCGTCGATAGTCGCCCCAAGCTTACCAACTCAACGCTTCCCCGCCTCCCGATAAACCTCCCCGCGCTCCCGCTTGCCCACGGCGATCACCGCCACGGTGATTTCCTGCTCGCGGACTTCGTAGACCAGCCGGTAGCCGGCCGAGCGCAGCTTGATCTTGTAGCGGTTGTGGCTACCGCTGAGGCGGTCGCCCGGCACTACCGGGTTTTCCAGGCGCTCGGCCAGTTTCTTCTTGAACTGCTCGCGGACGGTGTCGCCGAGCCGGCGCCATTCCTTGAGGGCTTCTTCCTTGAAGACCAGCTTATAGGTCATCCAGCGAGACCTCGACTTCCGGCGAGTGCTGGCGGCTGTCGGCCAGGGCGTTGAGCTCCAGGTCTTCCAGGCGCGCCAGCAGGGCCTCGTAGGCTGGAGCGGGCACGCAGTAGAACGCCGGTTCGTTGCGATTGAGGATGGCCACCGCGCCGCCTTCGCCGGCCGCGACCGTACCCATGGGGTTGCGCTTGAGCTCGGAAATGCTGGCGGCAACGTCGGACAGCACCAAGTGAGTCATCGGCTTTGCTCCTGCTTGGGGGAATCGTTGGAGAGCCATTATAGGTGCTTTCAATGGTGCTGTTCAGCGTGCTCCAGGTCCGGAGGTGTCGGGTGGCTCCCCTCCAGCCTCGCCACCAGCAGAGCCGTCCCGGGGCGGCGCAGTCGATGATGACTCTGGCGGTGCGCTCACGTTTCCCTGATGCCCCTCCACAAACGCCTTCACCGCCTTGCGCATGGTCGGGAAGTACAGGGTGTCGTCGTCCTCGAGGGCGTGCGCCTTGCGCCAGTCCAGGATCTCCTTGCGCCGTCCGGCGACGACCAGCTGGATACCCTTCTGGCGCAGGGAAGCCTTCAGGTCCTCGACCACCAGGTAGCCTGTGACGTCCATCTGTGTGATCGGCAGGGCATCGAGGACTAGCCAGCGCAGGTCGGTGCCGGTATGCGCGACGGCGCGCTCGACCTGCTGCTTGAAGTAGTTGACGTTGAAGAACACCAGCGGCGCGTTGAAGCGCAGCAGCAGCAGGCCGGGCCAGGTGGTGGCCTCGGGGTGGTTGGCCAGCGGATGGAACCCGGAGATGCCTGCCACCTTGCCCAGTACATCAAAGCGCGGCCGCGAGGAGAGCATGACGAAGCGGATCAGCGAGAGGACCAGCACCACCAGGATCGCCTTGATGGCGCCCACCCAGATCACGCCCGTGGTGGCCAGCATCGCCAGGGCGAACTCGATCCGGCTGAAGTGCAGCAGCAGGACCAGGCCGCGCACGTCCAGCAGGGATATCGACGCCATGACCAGCACCGCGGCCAGCGCGGCGATCGGTACGTAGCGCAGGGGGTCGCTGAGGAACAGCAGCACCACGGCAATCGACAGCGCGGCGATCACCCCGGTCAGCTGGGTGCGGCCGCCGGCGGCGTCGCTCACCGCGGTGCGCGAGTCGGCGCCACTGATGGCGAAGCTCTGGGTCAGCGCGGCGGCGAGGTTGGCCGCGCCGAGGGCGGCGAATTCGCGGTCGGCATCGATCTCGTAGTGGTTCTTGGCGGCGAAGCTGCGCGCCGTCAGCATCATGCTGGAGAAACTGACCAGCGCCACGCCCAGCGCGGCCGCCATCAGTTCGTCGATCAGATGCCAGGGCACGTTCGGCAACTTCAGCTCCGGCAACCCCGCGGGCACCGCACCGACGACCGCCACGCCGCGCTGGTCGAGATCGAAGGCGGCGACCAGCGCGGCGGCGACCACCAGCGCCAGCAGGGCCGCCGGCAGGCGCGGCAACAGGCGCGGGGCGAGCAACAGCACGGCAAACGCGACCAGCCCGACCAGCAGGGTCGGCCAGTGGTAGTCGGCGTACTGCTCGAGCAGTTGCACCGTCGCCGGCACCACGCCGGGCGCATCGATGGATACCCCGGCCAGCTTGCCCAGCTGCCCGGCGAGGATGTGCACGGACACGCCGTTGAGGAAGCCGACCAGGATCGGCTTGGAGAGGAAGTCGGCCAGCGCGCCGAGGCGGATGAAGCTGGCCAGGATGCAGCACAGCCCGGCCAGCGCGGCGAGGGCGACCGACAGCGACAGGTAGAGCGCGGCATCGCCAGCGGCCAGCGGCACGAGCGCCGAAGCCACCAGCGCGCAGGTCGCCGCGTCCGGGCCGACGATCAGCTGGCGCGAGGTGCCGAACAGGGCATAGACCAGCAGCGGCAGGATGCTGGCGTACAGGCCGACCACCGGGCTGAAGCCGGCGAGCTGGGCATAGGCGACGCCGACCGGCAGGGCCACCGCGGCCACCGACACGCCGGCGACCAGGTCGCCGGGCAGATCGCGGCGCCGGTAGGCGAGCAGCGCCGCCAGGCCGGGGGCCAGGCGCGTGAGCCAGCGGGAGGAACGGCCGTGCTGCACTTTGCCCATGCTGGAGTCCTTGGCCGGAGGGCGGAAGGGGGAACATTGCCGGCAAGGCCCGGCGCCCTTCCGCCGTGCCGGTAGGCGCGGAGGGGCGAGCGCCGGGTGCCCATCCCTTCAGCGTAGCGGGGGCAGGGGAGTTCGCTGCTGCCCAGGTGGGGCGCTCTCTGCTGCACCGGGGGCTTGCGCGCGGCAGGCTACACTGCGGCTGTCGGTCGTCAGGATGGCGGAGCCGCCGCCTTGCGACGCAGGTCAATCGGACGTCGAGGGCTGCGCATGTGGTGCATCCGGAGAGCGGGCTGTGTGCTGCTGGCCCTGCTGAGCCTGCCGGCTCAGGCGGAACTGCCGGCCGGCGTGGTGAAGATCGCGCTGGATGTGCGAAGCGAAAGCCCGGCGCTCGCCCTCACCCATGATGGCCGGCTGCTGGTCTCCGCGGCGGTCTCCCGGGGGTGCTCGACGGAGGCCTGGTTGCTGCGCCTGCTCCCCGACGGGCGTCCGGACCCGGCGTTCGGCCAGGCTGGCGTGGTGGTGGTGAAGGGCGGCGCCGGCGACGCCTCGCTGGTGCCGGAGGCTCTGGCGCTGCAGGCGGACGGCCGGGTCGTCCTCGCCGGGAGCGCCTATCCGGCGCAGCGCCAGGATGGCGACTTCCTGTTGATGCGTTTCCTGCCCGATGGCCGTCCGGATCCCGGCCTGGACGGTCGGGGCTGGCTGGCGACCGGAATCGGCAGAAGCCACGACATGGCGCGCGGCGTGACGGTCCTGGCCGACGGCCGGATCATTGCGGCAGGGGGCAGCCTGCAGCGCCAGATGCTGATCAGCGCGCGCTACGACTTCGCGGTGGTGGCGTACCAGGCCGATGGCCGGCTGGATCGGCGGTTCTCCGGCAAGGGCAAGGCGCTGTTCCGGGTTGGCACGGTTTCCGAGGACTTTGCCGAAGCGGTGCTGGCGGACCGCCAGGGCCGCATCCTGGTCGCCGGCATGATGCATAGCCGTGGCAACCCGGACCTGGCGCTGCTGCGCCTGCAGGCCGATGGTCGGCCGGACCGTGCGTTCGCCCGCGGCGGCACCCTCGTCAGGTCGTTCGGGGACGCCACCTCCACGGTCGCCAAGGCCATCGCCGTGCAGGCTGACGGCAGGATCCTGCTGGCCGGGACGACCCACCAGAGGATATCCCGCGATGACGGCAGTACCGGCCTGGACTCGGCTGGCGTGCTGTTGCGCCATGACGACGCCGGCCAGCCGGACCCGACTTTCGGGCAGGCGGGCGTGGTGCGCTTGCCCATGGTTTCCGGGCTGGCGGCCATCCAGCTCCAGGACGATGGCCGGATAGTGCTCCTGGGAACCCGCAGCACCACGAGGCAGCAGTGGGCGGCCATGCGGGTGATGCGCCTGCATCCCGACGGCACGCCGGACACCGGCTTCGGGGAGGACGGGGTCGCCAGCGTCGAACTGGGCAGCCACCTCACCGCCACGGGCCTGGCGCTGGCCGCCAATGGCACGATCTTCGTCTGCGGCTCGGCGAGCACGCGCTTCCAGGATCCGGCGACCCGCCAGGACAACGGTCTGGTCCTGTTCGCCCTGACCCCGCAGGGCCGCCTCGACACGACCTTTGGCGCCCGCTGAGCGACTGCGGTCTGCCGGGGCGGGGCGCCAACCGGCGGCGCATCCGCGTCACGGCGGGCCTGGCGCTGGCGGGATACAGGCCCGCGCGCCGTCAGCGCCGGGAGTGGAGCGGGGTAATTGTTTAGTTCAGGCTAAACCATGCATCTGAAATGCTGGATTTTTGCGAAGCGAGCCCTGTGCCACCTTGTGTCCATCCGCTCCCCGCTGCGCCCGGGAGCCAACCCGACCAGGTCCCGCGGGGCCGGCACACAACACGCACGCAGGAGAGCACGCCCATGTCGCTGGCAGAGCAACTCAAGCTGGATGCCCACTGGATGCCATTTTCGGCCAACCGCAACTTCCAGCGCGACCCGCGGCTGATCGTCGGCGCGGAGGGCAGCTGGCTGGTCGACAGCGACGGACGCAGGGTCTACGACAGCCTGTCCGGGTTGTGGACCTGTGGCGCCGGCCACTCGCGCAAGGAGATCCAGGAGGCGGTGGCCCGCCAGCTCGGCACCCTCGACTACTCGCCGGGCTTCCAGTACGGCCATCCGCTGTCGTTCCGGCTGGCCGAGCAGATCGCCGAGCTGACTCCGGGCGAGCTGAACCACGTGTTCTTCACCGGCTCCGGCTCCGAGTGCTGCGATACGGCAGTGAAGATGGCCAAGGCCTACTGGCGCCTGAAGGGCCAGCCGAGCAAGACCAGGTTCATCGGCCGCGCGCGCGGCTACCACGGCGTGAACATCGCCGGCACCAGCCTCGGCGGCATCGGCGGCAACCGCAAGATGTACGGCCAGCTGATGGACGCCGACCACCTGCCGCACACCCTGCAGGCGGAACTGGCCTTCACCAGGGGCGCGGCGGAAACCGGCGGCGTGGCGCTGGCCAACGAGCTGCTCAAGCTGATCGAGCTGCACGACGCCTCCAACATCGCCGCGGTGATCGTCGAGCCGATGTCCGGCTCGGCCGGGGTCATCGTGCCGCCCCAGGGCTACCTGCAGCGCCTGCGCGAGATCTGCGATCAGCACAACATCCTGCTGATCTTCGACGAGGTGATCACCGCCTTCGGCCGCATGGGCAAGTGGACCGGCGCCGAGTACTTCGGCGTGACCCCGGACCTGATGAACGTCGCCAAGCAGATCACCAACGGCGCCATCCCGATGGGCGCGGTGGTCGCCAGCCGCGAGATCTACGCCACCTTCATGCAGCAGGCCAGCCCCGAGTACGCGGTGGAGTTCACCCACGGCTACACCTACTCGGCGCACCCGGTGGCCTGCGCCGCCGGCCTCGCCACCCTGGAGCTGCTGAAGAAGGAACACCTGGTCGAGCAGGCCGCCGAACTGGCGCCCTACTTCGAACAGGCGCTGCACGGCCTGAAGGGCGCCAGGCACGTCATCGACATCCGCAACTGCGGCCTGGCCGGCGCCCTGCAGCTCGCCCCGCGCGACGGCGACGCCATCGTCCGTCCGTTCGAGGCCGGCATGGCGCTGTGGAAGGCCGGTTTCTACGTGCGCTTCGGCGGCGACACCCTGCAGTTCGGCCCGACCTTCAACGCCAGGCCGGAAGACCTCGACCGCCTGTTCGATGCGGTCGGCCAGGCCCTCAACGGCGTCGCCTGATCGCCGCGCGTCCCGACACCCCAATCCCTTTCGTCCCGCCTGCGCGGCGGGGCATGTCGAGCCAAGGAAAACCAGATGAGCCTGATCCCCCACCTGATCAACGGCGAGCGCACCGCCAGCCAGGGCCGCGCGGCCGACGTGTTCAACCCCTCCACCGGCAGCGTCAGCGGCCAGGTCGCCCTCGCCGACCGCGCCACCGTGCAGCTCGCCATCGACGCGGCCAGGGCCGCCTTCCCGGCCTGGCGCAACACCCCGCCGGCCAAGCGCGCCCAGGTGATGTTCCGCTTCAAGCAGCTGCTCGAGCAGCACGAGGCCGAGATCGCGGCGCTGATCAGCGCCGAGCACGGCAAGACCCTCGAGGACGCCGCCGGCGAGCTCAGGCGCGGCATCGAGAACGTCGAGTTCGCCTGCGCCGCTCCGGAAATCCTCAAGGGCGAGTACAACCGCAATGTCGGCCCGAACATCGACGCCTGGAGCGACTTCCAGCCGCTGGGCGTGGTCGCCGGCATCACCCCGTTCAACTTCCCGGCCATGGTGCCGCTGTGGATGTATCCGCTGGCCATCGTCTGCGGCAACTGCTTCATCCTCAAGCCCTCCGAGCGCGACCCGAGCTCCACCCTGTTCATTGCCGAGCTGCTGCAGCAGGCCGGCCTGCCGAGCGGCGTGCTCAACGTGGTGCACGGCGACAAGGAGGCGGTGGACGCGCTGATCGAGGCGCCGGAAGTCAAGGCGCTGAGCTTCGTCGGCTCGACGCCGATCGCCGAGTACATCTATGCCGAAGGCAGCAAGCGCGGCAAGCGCGTGCAGGCGCTCGGCGGGGCGAAGAACCACGCGGTGCTGATGCCCGACGCCGATCTCGACAACGCGGTCAGCGCGCTGATGGGCGCCGCCTACGGTTCCTGCGGCGAGCGCTGCATGGCCATCTCGGTGGCTGTGTGCGTGGGCGACCAGGTCGCCGATGCGCTGATCGACAAGCTGGTGCCGCAGATCCAGGCGTTGAAGATCGGCGCCGGCACCAGCTGCGGCCTGGACATGGGCCCGCTGGTCACCGCCGCGGCGCGCGACAAGGTGGTCGGCTACATCGACGACGGCGTGGCCGCCGGCGCCGAGCTGGTGGTGGACGGCCGCGGCTACCGGGTGGCCGGGAACGAGGACGGCTACTTCGTCGGCGGCACCCTGTTCGACCGGGTGACCCCGGACATGCGCATCTACCAGGAAGAGATCTTCGGCCCGGTGCTGTGCGTGGTGCGGGTGAACAGCCTGGAACAAGCCATGCAGCTGATCAACGACCACGAGTACGGCAACGGCACCTGCATCTTCACCCGCGACGGCGAGGCGGCGCGGCTGTTCTGCGACGAGATCGAGGTGGGCATGGTCGGCGTCAACGTGCCGCTGCCGGTACCGGCGGCCTACCACAGCTTCGGCGGCTGGAAGCGCTCGCTGTTCGGCGACCTGCACGCCTACGGCCCGGACGGCGTGCGCTTCTACACCCGGCGCAAGGCCATCACCCAGCGCTGGCCGCAACGCGCCAGCCACGAGGCGGCGCAGTTCGCCTTCCCGAGCAACGGCTGATGGCCGCAGGGCCAGCAGCCTGAGCCGCCCGCAACGCCGCTTTCCTTCGGGGGGCGGCGTTTTGCTGCGTGCGGCTCCCTTTCAGATCCGGCAACAAAAACGCCCCGGACCCAGTTGGCGGGTCCGGGGCGTTGTGCAGGCTGGCGTGCGGGTCAGGCTTTCGCCTCGAAGATCACGTACACCTTGCGGCACGGCTCCAGCACTTCCCAGGTGCCGGAGAAGCCGGCCGGGATGACGAAGCGGTCGCCGGCGCGCAGGGTCTTGGCGTTGCCGTCCCGGTCGCGTAGCACCGACACGCCCTGGAGGATCTCGCAGTATTCGTGCTCGGTGTAGTTGACCTGCCACTGGCCGACCGCGCCCTCCCAGACGCCGGCATTGAACTGGCCGCAGGGGCTGGCGTAGTGGTTGCGCACGCTCTGCTCGGGGTCGCCGGCGAGCACCTTGTCCGCCGCCGGGCGGTAGTGCTCGGTGGCGGTGCTGGCCTGGGCGAAGTCGACGATCTCGCGGATGGACATGGGGGCTCTCCCGGTTGTTTGGCCGAACGGGATGGGGGTCGGTCTGTTGGTTATAGCCTGCCGGCGCACCGCGCCGGCAGGGCAGCAGGCGTCAGCGCAGCTTCTCCAGCAGCTGGTAGTACCACATGCCGGCCATCAGCAGCGGGTTGCCGAGGGCGTCGCCGAACGGCACGCGGATGTGCTTGCAGCTGGCGAAGGTGTCGAACTTGCCGAGGTCGCCGCTGATCGCTTCGGCCAGGATCTCGCCCATCACGTGGCTGGTGGCCACGCCGTGGCCGGAGTAGCCCTGGCAGTACCAGACGTTGTCCGACAGTTTGCCGAGCTGCGGGATGCGGTTGATCACGATGCCCATCGCGCAGCTCCACTGGTAGTCGATGCGCACGCCCCTGAGCGCGGGGAAGGTGCGCTCGATGCACGGGCGCAGCTCGCCGGCGATGTCGCGCGAGTCGCGCCCCGAGTAGTTGGCGCCGCCGCCGAACAGCAGGCGGCCGTCGGCGGTCAGCCGGTAGTAGTCGAGGACGAAGCGGCAGTCGTAGACCGCCAGATCCTGCGGGTTGATCTGCCGGGCCAGCGCGCCGAGCGGCTCGGTGGCGACGATGCCGCCCATCGCCGGGAAGATCATGCCCTTGAGCCGCTGCCGCTCGAGCTTGTGGTAGACGTCGCCGGCCAGCAGCACCTGGCGGGCGCGGATGCGCCCCTCGGCGGTGACCACCACGGGCTGCGCGCCGTGGACGATGTCCAGCACCGGCGAGTGCTCGAAGATCAGCGCGCCGAGGCTCTGCGCCGCGCGGGCCTCGCCGATGCACAGGTTGAGCGGGTGCAGGTGCAGGTTGCGGGTGTTCTTCAGTGCGCCCAGGTAGAGGTCGCTGGCCAGGTGCTCGCGCACCCCGGCGGCGTCGAGCAGGCTGACCTCGTCGGCCATGCCGCGGCGCTGGGCTTCCTCCCAGGAAGCGCGCAGTTCGGCGAGGTGCGCCGGGGTCATCGCCGCGTGCAGGTGGCCGCGCTTGAGGTCGCAGGCGATGGCGTACGTGTCCACCCGCGCCTCGATGATCTGCTGGCCGCGCCAGCGCAGCCACCAGATGAAGTCGTCCACCTCGGCGCCGAGGCGGGCGCGCATCTGCTTGCGCATGGCGCCCTCGCCGGACAGGCTGCCGGTGACCTGGCCGCCGTTGCGGCCGCTGGCGCCCCAGCCGATCTTGTGGGTCTCGACGATGGCGACCCTGAGGCCGCGCTCGGCCAGCTCCACGGCGCTGGCCACGCCGGTGAAGCCGCCGCCGATGATGGCGACGTCGACGCTGACCTCGCCCTGCAGGCGGGGGCAGTCGGTTTCCTGGTGGATGGTCGCGCTGTAGTAGGACGGCGCGCGCTCGGCGGCGGCGCGCATGGGCATTGCGATGGTCATGGCGTTTCCTCGAATTGCGGGAACAGGCGCGCCGCGTCCGGCGGCGCGCGCTGGATGGCAAGGCCGGGCGGCGGTTCAGACCTGGTTCAGGTACCAGCGCCAGTCCTGCTCGCCGACCTCGCTCATGAACTGGCGGTATTCGGCGCGCTTGACCGCCAGGTAGACGCGCAGGAACTCGGCGCCGAAGGCGTCGCGCGCCCAGTCGGAGCGCTCCAGGGCGTCGATTGCGGCGAGCCAGTCGGTGGGCAGCAGGCCGCTGGCCTGGGCGTAGCCGTTGCCTTGCACCGGATCGCCCGGATCGAGCTGATCGCGCACGCCGCGGTGCACGCCGGCGAGGATCGCCGCGGCGGCCAGGTAGGGGTTGGCGTCGGCGCCGCAGATGCGGTGCTCGACGTGCCGCGTGCAGGCCGGGCCGCCCGGCACGCGCAGGCTGACGGTGCGGTTGTCGACGCCCCAGTTCAGCGCCAGCGGCGCGTAGCTGTGGGCCTGGAAGCGCCGGTAGGAGTTGGCGTTGGGGCAGAACAGCAGCAGCGAGTCGAGCAGGCTGGCGAGCATGCCGCCGACCGCCTGGCGCAACAGCGGGGTGCCGGCAGCGTCCTCCGCGGCGAACAGGTTGTTGCCGGCGGCGTCGGCCAGGCTGACGTGCATGTGCAGGCCGGTGCCGGCGATTGCGGCGAACGGCTTGGCCATGAAGCAGGCGCGCATGCCGTGGGCATGGGCGACGCCCTTGACCAGGCGCTTGTAGCGCACCGCCTGGTCCATGGCCTGCAGTGCCGGGCCGTGCTCCAGGGTGATCTCCACCTGGCCGGGGGCGTACTCGGAGATCGCCGTGCGCGCCGGGATGCCCTGCGCCTTGCAGGCGGCGTAGAGGTCGGCGAGGAACGGCTCGATCTGCTCCAGCTCGCGCAGGCCGTAGACCTGGGTCTGGGTCGGCCGGCCGCCGTCGGCGTCCAGCGCTGGTTGCGGCCGGCCGTGGGCGTCGGGGCGCTCGTCGAGCAGGTAGAACTCCAGCTCGCAGGCCATCACCGGGTGCAGGCCCTCGGCGGCCAGCTGGTCGATCATGCGGATCAGCAGGTGGCGCGGGTCGGCGACGCTGGCCGGCAGGCCCTCCAGCGGGTGCATGCTGACCTGCAGCGCGCCGGTCGGCACCTTGCGCCAGGGCAGGCGCACCAGGCTGCCGGGCAGCGGGTAGGCGCGGCAGTCGATGTCGCCGACGTCCCACACCAGGCCGCTGTCTTCCACGTCCTCGCCGGCCAGGCTGAGGCCGAGGATGGTGCTGGGCAGCGGGCGGCCGCTGCGGTACACGGCGAGCAGTTCCTCGCGGTGCAGCAGTTTGCCGCGCGGCACGCCGTTGGCGTCGAGGATGAACAGTTCGAAGAGGTCGATGTCGGGGTTCTGGGCCAGGAAATCCTGGGCTTCCTGCTCATGGGCGAAATGCATGGTCGCTCTCGTCTGCGCCGGGGCGCACGGGCTCCTCCCGCCGGGTGGGGGGAAGCGTTCATCGGTTGCCGCACGGGGCGGCGTCAGTGGGTGGCGATGAAACGGCGACGAGACGCGGGAGGCCGGGCGTGGCGGCAGTGAAACAGCGCCCAGAAGGCGAGGATGGCGTTGAGGAAGGGGTTGAGCCACGCCGCCACGAACACGGCCCGGCGCCGCAGGGTGGCGGCGAGACGGAGCGGGCTGAGGTTTAGCGTGGTCAGGGACATGAGCTGGCTGAAGGACCGGGATGCATTGAATCTAGGTGGGTTCGGGCTTGCCCGCAATAGCGCATGTGCATTTTGTTGCACAGCCTGCCCGGGTTTCCGCCACGCCTGCCTCTCCGGCTTGCGAGCGGAGCCCGCCCGGCGGCGTGGCCACAGGTTATGCTCCCCGTGCTGCCGGCCGGCTCTTGTGCCAGGTACCGGAAAGCCCCGGGCGACTCTGGGGCGCGTCCGGCAGGGACAGTCCCCTTTTCAGGAGAAAGCATGGATATCTTCAAGTCGCGTTCCGCGGTCGTGCTGCTCACCGGCCTGGTGCTGGCGGCCGGCTCGCCGGCCCTGCTGGCCGAGCCCAGGGGCAAGGACGAGCACCCGCAGCAGATGCACTCGCCGCAACAGGGCAAGGGCAACCAGGGGCAGAAAGGCGCCGCGCCCCAGGGGCACCAGCCGCAGAACGGCAAGCCGGCCAGCGGCGGGCCGTCCCGCCATGACGGCCATGGCGATTTCCGGGTCGACAGCGAGCGCATCCGTGTGACCATCGGCGACAACCGCGCGTACTGGAATCCGGGCAAGCCGTTGCCGCCGGGCATCCGCAACAACCTGCAGCGCGGCAAGCCGCTGCCGCCGGGGATCGCCAGGCAGCAGCTGGACCGTCGCCTAGTCAGCCGTCTGCCCTACCACGAGGGGCACGAGTGGGTGCGGGTGGGGACCGACCTGGTGCAGGTGTCGATTTCCACCGGGCTGATCAACGCGGTGCTGAACGACATGTTCAACTGACGCGCACAGGCCGGGGTCTGCGTGCCCCGGCTTTTTGCTGCCGGTCGCGGTGCCGGTGGCTACCCTTGCATGACAGGAGTCAGGCGAAGGAGGCGGGGGATGAAGGGACAGCCGTTCATCAGGCGCGTGGGTTTTGCCCTGCACGGGCTGCGCCTGGCGGTGCAGCGCGAAGGCAGCCTGCGCACCCATCTGCTGGCCACCACGGCGGTGCTGGTTCTGCTGCTGGCGACGCGGCCGGCGCCGCTGTGGTGGGCGCTGCTGGCGCTGGCGGTCGGGCTGGTGCTGGTGGCCGAGCTGGTCAACAGCGCGCTGGAGGCGCTGATCGACCACCTGCATCCCGAGCGTCATCCGGAGATCGGCGCGGCCAAGGACATCGCCGCCGGCGCGGCGCTGGTGGCCAGCGGCATCGCCGTGGTGGTGGGAGTGGCCTTCGGGCTGGACTGGCTGGCGGGCTGAGGCGCGCGTGCAGAGACGCCTGAATTCAGAAAGCCGAACAAGGTGTCGGGCTGGCGGCGCGGACAAAAAGACGCCGGCTTGTGGCCGGCGCGGAGAGACAGATCTGGAGTCCAACCGAAACGCTGCCGGGAGGCAGCGCGAGGGGCTTGGGGCGGGCCGAGGAACGGGCCCCGCTTGTGGCGGAACGCCGGCCCTGGGCCGCGCCGCAAACCGTCCTGGGGTGACGCCGCGCCGGTGGGGCGCGGCGAAGTCTTGCGAAGGGCTCAGCCGCGCTTGGCCACCAGGGTCAGGATGTCGTAGCTGGCCACCAACTCGCCGTTCTGGTTGGTGACTTCCACGTCCCAGGCCACCACGCCCTGCGGGGTGCCGAGGCTGGACTGCTTGCCCTGGTCGATCTTGCGCTTGCAGGTCAGGCGCGCCTGGATGGTGTCGCCGATGCCCACCGGGCTGACGAAGCGCAGGGTGTCGAGGCCGTAGTTGGCCAGCACCGGGCCGACGCCGGGGGAGACGAACAGGCCGGCGGCCGCCGACAGCACGAAGTAGCCGTGGGCGATGCGCTTGCCGAACTGCGATTCCTTGGCGGCGATCTCGTCGAAGTGCATGTAGAAGTGGTCGCCCGACAGGCAGCCGAAGTTGACCAGGTCAGCCTCGGTGACGGTGCGGCGGTGGGTCAGCAGCGACTCGCCGATCTGCAGGTCCTCGAAGTGGCGACGGAACGGGTGCACTTCGGTCTCGATGACCTTGGCGCCGCGCACGTACTCGCCGGTGATGGCGCTGAGCATGGTCGGCGAACCCTGCACCGCGGTGCGCTGCAGGTAGTGCTTGACCGCGCGGATGCCGCCCAGCTCCTCGCCACCACCGGCGCGGCCGGGGCCGCCGTGCTTGAGCATCGGCAGCGGCGAGCCGTGGCCGGTGGATTCCTTGGCGGCCTCGGCGTCCAGCACGTGCACGCGGCCGTGCCAGGCGGCGGCGGCCGGCACCACCTGGGCGGCGACGCGCGGATCCTTGGTGACCAGGGTGGAGACCAGGCTGCCCTTGCCGCGGGCGGCCAGGGCCAGGGCCTCGTCGATCTCGGCGTAGCCCATCAGGGTGCTGACCGGGCCGAAGGCCTCGATGTCGTGGGCGCCGCCGGTGGCGTGCGGATCGCGGCTCTTCAGCAGGGTCGGGGCGAAGAACGCGCCCTCGGCGACGTTGTCACCGACGAACTGCGCCTCGCCGCGGAACAGCAGCTCGCTGCTGGCGAGCAGGGCGTCGACGCGGCCGGAGACGTCGTCGAACTGGTCGTGGGAGGCCAGCGCGCCCATCTTCACGCCTTCCTTGCTCGGGTCGCCGACCACCACCTTGGCCAGGCGCGCGGCCAGGCGCTCGGCGACGGCGTCGATGCGGCTCTCGGGGACGATGATGCGGCGGATCGCGGTGCACTTCTGGCCGGCCTTGACCGTCATCTCGCGGGCGACTTCCTTGACGAACAGCTCGAACTCCTCGTCGTCCGGGGTCACGTCCGGGGCGAGGATCGCGCAGTTCAGCGAGTCGGCCTCGGCGTTGAACGGGATCGAGTTGCGGATCAGGTTGGGGTGCACGCGCAGCTTGGCGGCGGTGTCGGCCGAGCCGGTGAAGGTCACCACGTCCGGGCCTTCCAGACGGTCGAGCAGGTCGCCGGTGCTGCCGACGATCAGTTGCAGGCTGCCCTCGGGCAGCAGGCCGGATTCGTGCATCAGGCGCACGCAGGCCTCGGTAACGTAGCTGGTCGCGGTGGCCGGCTTGACGATGCACGGCATGCCGGCGAGGAAGGTCGGCGCGAACTTCTCCAGCATGCCCCAGATCGGGAAGTTGAAGGCGTTGATGTGCACGGCCAGGCCGCCGCGCGGCACCAGGATGTGGGTGCCGGCGAAGTGGTTCTGCTTGCCCAGCGGGATGGCCGGGCCTTCGTGGACCAGGTTGCCGGAGGGCAGCTCGCGGGTGCCCATGCTGGCGTAGGCGAACAGGGTGCCGGCGCCGCCCTCGATGTCGATCCAGCTGTCCATGCGGGTCGCACCGCTGTGGTGGCTGATCGCGTAGAGCTGTTCCTTGCGTTCCATCAGGTACTTGCCGAGCGCCTTGAGGATCTGCGCGCGGCTCTGGAAATCGAGCTTCAGCAGCGCCGGAGTACCGCTCTGGCGGGCGAAGCTGACCGCCTCGGCGAAGTCGAGCTTGTCGGCGTGGGTGTGGGCGACGATCTGGCCGTCGATGGCGCTCTTCAGCGCCTGGGCGGCGTCGGCGCCGATCCAGCGGCCGCCGATGAAACTTTGCAGGGTGGTCATCAGGGAATCTCCTGAAGCAAGGCAGAACGGGCGGTCATGGCCGCCCGTGATTGTTCTGTCCTGCGGCGCCACGCTGGCGCCGCAGGGGATAAAGTCGCCAGAGCCTGCCCACGACCTCGCGAGCTAGAGCCAGGCAAGGCGGAATCGGTTGAGGAAGCGGAGTTTGCTGGCTGCAAATGAGCATTCCGAAACCGATTCCAACGCCGCCTGGCCGACGCGCAGCAGGTCGTGGGCTGGCTCTCAGAGCTGGTCGAAGTCCAGCACAACCTCGTCGCTGACCGGGAAGGCCTGGCAGGACAGCACGTAGCCGGCGGCCACCTCGTAGTCCTCCAGCGCGAAGTTGGCATCCATCTCCACCTCGCCCTTGACCACCTTGCACTTGCAGGTCGAGCACACGCCGGCCTTGCACGAGTAGGGCAGCTCCATGCCGTGGGCGTTGCCGGCGTCGAGCAGGCTCTGGGTGTTGCGCGCCAGGTCGAAGCTCATGCTGCGGCCGTCGCTGGTCACGGTGACGTGGCTGACCGCGCCGCCGACCCTGGCCGCGGCCTCGCGGGCGGCACGCTTCTCGGCGGCGGCGCCCGGGGTGCCGGCGGTGAACAGCTCGAAGTGGATGCGCTCGTTGATCAGGTCGTGGCGGCGCAGGGCGTCGCGCACGCACTCGGTCATCTCCACCGGGCCGCAGATGAAGGCGGCGTCGAGGTTCGGCACGTCCAGCCAGCGGGAGAACAGCGCGTCGCACTTGGCAGCGTCGATGCGGCCGTTGTACAGGTCGATGTCCTGCTGCTCGCGGCTGAACACGAAGATCAGGTTGAGGCGGTCGAGGTACTGGTTCTTCAGGTCCTCGAGCTGCTCGCGGAAGATGGTGCTGGCGCTGGAGCGGTTGCCGTAGATCAGGGTGAAGCGGCTGTCCGGTTCGGTTTCCAGGGTGGTCTTGACGATCGACATGATCGGCGTGATGCCGCTGCCGGCGGCCACCGCCAGGTAGTTGCCGGCGCGCGCCGGATCCAGCGGGATGGAGAAGTGGCCGGCCGGCGGCATCACTTCCAGGGTCGCGCCGGCCTTGAGCTGGTCGTTGGCGAAGTTGGAGAACAGGCCGCCGTCCACGCGCTTGATTGCCACGCGCAGGTCGTCCTCGCTCACCGCGCTGCAGATCGAGTAGGTGCGGCGCACTTCCTCGCCGTCGATCTGGGTGCGCATCACCAGGTGCTGGCCCTGGGTGTAGTGGAAGCTGTCCCTGAGCTCGGCGGGCACGGTGAAGGCCACGGACACCGTGTCGCGGGTTTCCGGGCGCACTTCGCGGATGGTCAGCGTATGGAACTTGCTCATCTTGTTATTCTCCAGGCCCGCGTCGCGGCGGTGGGCGAGCCGTTCAGATGCACTTGAAATAGTCGAAGGGCTCCAGGCAGGAGCGGCAACGGTACAGGGCCTTGCAGGCGGTGGACCCGAACTGGCTGACCACCTCGGTGTCGTGGCTGCCGCAGTGCGGGCAGCTGATCTCGTCCTTCTCGCCGAGCAGGCTGCGCTTGCTGCTGCTGCCGGACGGCGGGGCGATGCCGAAGGCGCGCAGGCGCTCGCGGCCCTGCTCGCTGATCCAGTCGGTGGTCCAGGCCGGCGCCAGGCGGCGCTCGATGCGCGGGGCGCGGAAGCCGGCGCGCTCCAGGGCCTTGCTCACCTCGTTCTCGATCAGCTCGGTGGCCGGGCAGCCGGAGTAGGTCGGCGTCACGGCCACCTGCAGGTGGCCGTCGACCCAGGCGACGTCGCGGATGATGCCGAGGTCGATCACGCTGACCACCGGCACCTCCGGGTCCATCACCTGCTCCAGCACCTGCCAGGCGCGCGGCAGGTCGGACTCGTCCGCCGCGCGGGCGCCGCCGTCGGAGGCGATCAGCCCGGAGGGCTGATCGCTGCTGCCCATGCCGGCGACGGGGCTGCCGCCGAACAGGGCGTCGAGCTCGGAATCTTTGCTCATGGCTCCTCCGCTTGCGGTCGGTTGCGGACCGGGCTTACCAGGTCGCACCCGGGTAGGCGCGCTGCAGGAACTGCATCTCCGCCAGCAGGATGCCCAGGTGCTCGGTGTGCAGGCCGCGCTTGCCGTCCAGGTAGAAGTAGCTGGCCGGCTGCGGCACCGGCAGGCTGGCGGCGCCGAACACCTGCTCGACGGTGGCCTGCCAGGCGCTCGCCACGGCCTCGGCGTCGGCGGCGATGCCGGCAGTGGCCAGGCGCTGCTGGATCTCGTCGCCGGCCAGCAGGTCGCCGGTGAAGCGCCACAGCTCGTCGATGGCGGCGAGCATGCGCTGGCGGCTTTCCTCGGTGCCGTCGCCCAGGCGCTCGACCCACTCGCCGGAGCGGCGCAGGTGGTAGGTCGCTTCCTTGAGGGCCTTGGCGGCGATGGCGGCGATGCGCTCGTCCTTGGAGGCGGACAGCGCCTGCAGGGTGTGCAGGTGCCAGGCGTCGAACAGGAACAGCTTGGCGGTGGTCACCGCGTAGTCGCCGTTGGGCTGCTCGACCAGCAGGGTGTTGCGGAAGTCGCGCTCGTCGCGGGTGAAGGCCAACTGGTCGGCGTCGCGGCCGTCGGCCAGCAGCTCGGCGGCGTACTCGTACCAGTTGCGGGCCTGGCCGACCAGGTCGAGGGCGACGTTCATCAGCGCCATTTCCTCTTCCAGGGCCGGCGCGTGGCCGCACCACTCGCACAGACGCTGGCCGTTGATCATGGCGTTGTCGCCGAGGCGCAGCAGGTATTCGATCAGGTCGTTCTTGTTGTCAGTCATGACCGGCATCCTCACATGTGCCCGACTTCTTCGGGCAGCTCGTAGAAGCTGGCGTGACGATAGACCTTGTCCTGCGACGGGTCGAAGAACGGCTCTTTCTCGTCGCCGGCGGTGGCGGTGATCTGCGCCGAGGGCACGACCCAGATGCTCACGCCTTCGTTGCGGCGGGTGTACAGGTCGCGGGCGCTCTCCAAGGCCATGTTGGCATCGGCGGCGTGCACGCTGCCGACGTGCTTGTGGTTCAGGCCGTGCTTGGAGCGGACGAAGACTTCAAAAAGGATCCATTCGGACATGGCGGGGTTCTCCGATTCAGGCGCCGATCAGGCAGCGTTTTGTTTTTGTTGGCGTTTGGCGGCGTGGGCGACGGCGGCTTCGCGGACCCACTTGCCATCCTCGAGCGCCTTGCGGCGGGTGGCGATGCGTTCGCGGTTGCACGGGCCGTTGCCCTTGAGCACGTCGTAGAACTCCTGCCAGTTGATCTGGCCGAAGTCGTAGTGGCCGCGCTCCTCGTTCCACTTGAGGTCCGGGTCGGGAGCGGTGCAGCCGAGGAATTCCAGTTGCGGCACGGTCTGGTCGATGAAGCGCTGGCGCAGGTCGTCGTTGCTCATGCGCTTGATCTTCCAGGCCATCGACTGGGCGCTGTTCGGCGAGTCGGCGTCGCTCGGGCCGAACATCATCAGCGCCGGCCACCACAGGCGGTTGATGGCGTCCTGGACCATGTCCTTCTGCGCCTGGTTGCCGTGGCGCATCATGGTCAGGAGGATTTCGTAGCCCTGGCGCTGGTGGAAGCTCTCTTCCTTGCAGATGCGGATCATCGCGCGCGAGTAGGGGCCGTAGCTGGTGCGCTGCAGCACCACCTGGTTGACGATGGCGGCGCCGTCGACCAGCCAGCCCACCGCACCCATGTCGGCCCAGTTCAGGGTCGGGTAGTTGAAGATGCTCGAGTACTTGGCCTTGCCGGCGTGCAGCTTCTCGATCTCCTCGTCGCGGTCGGCGCCGAGGGTCTCCATGGCGCTGTACAGGTACATGCCGTGGCCGGCCTCGTCCTGGATCTTGGCCATCAGCTGCAGCTTGCGCTTGAGGGTCGGGGCGCGGGTGACCCAGTTGCCTTCCGGCAGCATGCCGACGATTTCCGAGTGGGCGTGCTGGGAGATCTGGCGGATCAGGGTCTGGCGATAGGCGTCCGGCATCCAGTTCTTCGGCTCGATCTTGATCTCGGCATCGATGCGTTCCTGGAAGGCGCGCTCCTCGGGAGACATCTCCTCGAGGCTCTTGACGCGCTTGACTCCGGTTTCGACGAGTTGTGCGTACATTTTCTTGTTTTCTCCAGCCGTGGTTGCAGGCAGGGCAGGGCCTGGGCGTTGAGTATTTGTATATGATACACAAACGATGCGCAAGAAAATATTTTCAGTGTCGCTTTGTGCCTTTTGGCGATGAGCGGGAGGGTTTTCAGAGCATCGGGAAGTGCCCGGGCGCAGGGGACTCCGTAGGGTGGGTTAGGCCGCAGGCCGTAACCCGCCAACCGGCCGCCAGGTCGGCCATGGCGATGCCTGGCGGCATCGTCGGTGGGTTACGCCGCGTTGCGGCCAGCCCACCCTACGGAGGCCGTGCGGGTGATTTGCGGGCATAAAAAAGCCCCGCCGCAGCGGGGCTCCTGGCTGGCGCCGGTCAGGCGCTCTTGCGCTTGTCGTAGACGTGGCAGGCCTTGCCTTCCGAGCGCTTGAGGCTGAAGCACGGGCAGATGTTGATGCGCGTGCTGATGCCGACGCTGCTCTTGATGTGGTGGGCCAGCTCGCGGCTCACCGCCTGGCGTTCGACGTCGTTCAGGTGCTCGAACTCGGGCTTGAGCTCGACCAGCACGTCCATGCCGTCGAGATTGCCGTTGCGATACACGTGCAGCTCGTACTGCGCGGAAAGCTGTTTGACTTTCAGCACCTGCTCCTCGATCTGCGTGGGGAACACATTGACCCCGCGGATGATCAGCATGTCGTCGCTGCGCCCGGTGATCTTGTCGATGCGGCGCATGGCGCGGGTGGTGCCCGGCAGCAGGCGGGTCAGGTCGCGGGTGCGGTAGCGGATCATCGGCAGCGCTTCCTTGGACAGCGAGGTGAACACCAGCTCGCCCATCTGGCCGTCCGGCACCGGTTCGCCGGTCACCGGGTCGATGATCTCCGGGTAGAAGTGGTCTTCCCAGATGGTCGGGCCGTCCTTGCAGTCGACGCACTCCATGGCCACGCCCGGGCCCATCACCTCGGACAGGCCGTAGATGTCCATGGCCTGGATGCCCAGGCGGCTCTCCAGCTCGCCGCGCAGCTGGCCGGTCCACGGCTCGGCGCCGAAGATGCCCAGGCGCAGCGGCAGCTTGTGCGGGTCGATGCCCTGGCGCTCCATCTCGTCGGCGATGTTCAGCATGTACGACGGGGTGACCATGATGATGTCCGGCTGGAAGTCCTTGATCAGCTGGACCTGCTTCTCGGTCTGGCCGCCGGACATCGGGATCACGGTGCAGCCCAGGCGCTCGGCGCCGTAGTGGGCGCCCAGGCCGCCGGTGAACAGGCCGTAGCCGTAGGCGACGTGGATGCGGTCGCCCGGGCGGCCGCCGGCGGCGCGGATCGAGCGCGCCACCAGGTTGGCCCAGGTGTCGATGTCGTTGGCGGTGTAGCCGACCACGGTGGGCTGGCCGGTGGTGCCGCTGGAGGCGTGGATGCGCGATACCTGCTCCATCGGCACGGCGAACATGCCGAACGGGTAGTTGTCGCGCAGGTCGCTCTTGCCGGTGAAGGGGAACTTGGCCAGGTCGGCCAGCGACTTCAGGTCGCTGGGGTGCACGCCGAGGGCGTCGAACTTCTGGCGGTACACCGGCACGTTGTCGTAGGCGTGCTGCAGGGTCCAGCGCAGGCGCTCGAGCTGGTGGGCGCGCAGGTGGTCGAGGCTGGCGGTTTCCATCGGGTCGATGATGGCGGTGTGCGCAGAGGCATTGTGCATGGCGTTCATGGCGTCTCTCTTTGTTCTTGTGTGGAGCCACGGGCGACTGGCGAGGCCGCCCGTTCTTCTTGTTATTGCGAATCGTCGATCAGCGTAGCGCGCTCACGGGGCGGGGCGCGCTGCGCCGGGTATCACAGGCGTTCGATGACCATGGCGATGCCCTGGCCGACGCCGATGCACATGGTGCACAGCGCATAGCGGCCCTGGCGCTCCTCCAGCTCGTTGAGCGCGGTGGTGACCAGGCGCGCGCCGCTCATGCCCAGCGGGTGGCCGAGGGCGATGGCGCCGCCGTTGGGGTTGACCCGTGCGTCGTCGTCGGCGATGCCCAGCTCGCGCAGCACGGCCAGGCCCTGGGCGGCGAACGCCTCGTTGAGCTCGATCACGTCCATGTCGGCCAGGCTCAGGCCGGCCAGCTCCAGCACCTTGCGGGTGGCCGGCACCGGGCCGATGCCCATGATGCGCGGCTCGACGCCGGCGCTGGCCATCGCCAGCACGCGGCCGCGGGCCTTGAGGCCGAAGCGGGCGGCGGCTGCCGGGCTGGCCAGCAGCAGGGCGCAGGCGCCGTCATTGACGCCGGAGGCGTTGCCGGCGGTGACGCTGCCGCCGTCGCGGAACGGCGTGCCGAGCTTGGCCAGCTGCTCCAGGGTGGTGTCCGGACGCGGGTGCTCGTCCTGCGCCACGACCTTGGCCGGGCCCTTGCGCTGGGGAATCTCCACCGGGACGATCTCGCGCGCGAAGCGGCCGCGGGCCATGGCGGCGCCGGTCTTCTGCTGGCTGCGCAGGGCGAAGGCGTCTTGGTCGGCGCGCGAGACGTTGAACTGCGCGGCGACGTTCTCGGCGGTCTCCGGCATCGAGTCGATGCCGAACTCCTTCTGCATGATGGCGTTGACGAAGCGCCAGCCGATGGTGGTGTCGAACATTTCGGCCGAGCGCGAGAAGGCGCTCTCGGCCTTGCCCATGACGAACGGGGCGCGCGACATGGATTCCACGCCGCCGGCGATCATCAGCTGGGCCTCGCCGCAGCGCAGGGCGCGGGCGGCGCTGCCGATGGCGTCCATGCCCGAGCCGCACAGGCGGTTGACGGTGGTGCCCGGCACGTTGATCGGCAGGCCGGCGAGCAGCGAGGACATGCGCGCGACGTTGCGGTTGTCCTCGCCGGCCTGGTTGGCACAGCCGAAGATCACGTCGTCGACGGCGGTCCAGTCGACCTGCGGGTTGCGGGCCATCAGTGCGCGCAGCGGCACGGCGCCGAGGTCGTCGGCACGCACGGCGGACAGCGCGCCGGCGTAGCGGCCGATCGGGGTGCGGATGGCGTCGATGATCAGGGCTTCACTCATGCCTGGTTCTCCTGCTGGCGGACGGTGCCGCGGATCTTGTAGGACTTGCCGTGGAACACGGCGATCAGCTGGCCGTGCTGGTTCTCGATGCGCACGTCGTAGTTGCCGGTGCGGCCGCTGCGGCTGACCTGGGTGGCGCGTGCGGTGAGCACGTCGCCGAGGCGGCCGGGGGCGATGTAGTCGATGCTGCAGCCGAGCGCCACGCAGGCGTCGTCGTAGCTGTTGCAGGCGTAGGCGAAGGCCGAGTCGGCGAGGGTGAACAGGTAGCCGCCGTGGCAGCTGTTGTGACCCTGGATCATGATCTCGCTGACGGTCATCTGCAGGTCGGCCTCGCCCGGGCCCATGCGCAGCACCTCGATGCCGAGGTGGCGCACGGCCAGGTCGCGCTCGTACATGGCGGCGGCGCAGGCCTCGGCCAGTTCCTGGGGCGGCAGCTGGCCGTTGTCGTCGTTATGAAGATGCTCAGCCATGGAAACGCTCCCCGGCGCAGTGCAGGCGGCGCAGCAGCAGGGACGGGCGGTAGCGGTCCTCGCCGTAGCTGCGTTGCAGGTTGTCGAGCACGCTCAGCACGGTGCCCACGCCGATGGCGTCGGCCCAGGCCAGCGGGCCCTTCGGATAGTTGACCCCGGCGCACATGGCCAGGTCGATGTCGGCGGCGGTGCCGACGCCCTGCAGCACGGCGTCGGCGGCCTCGTTGGCGAGCATCGCCACGGTGCGCAGCACCACCAGCGCCGGGCTGTCGGTCACTTCGGTGACTTCGAGGCCGGCGGCCTGCAGCAGGCCGGCGACCGCTTCGCGGGCGGCAGCATCGCTGCCGGCGGCGAAGGCCACGGCCAGGCGGGTCGCCTTGGCGTAGTCCAGCGCCAGGTCGAACACGGCCAGGTTGCGCAGGCCCTCGTCGCGGGCGCGCTCGGCAGCCATGCGGCCGTCGCTGAGCGCCAGCAGCGCCTCGCCGACGCGCAGCAGGCCGGCGCCGTCGCGGCGGATCACCTGCACGCCGGCGGCCGCGATACGCTCGATCAGCGCGCTGGCCGGGCCGAGGTCGCCTTCCACCACCACGCATTCGGGCCTGGCGGCGGCTGGCAGGCTCTGCGCAGCCGGACGCTCGGCGCCTTCGGCGTAGTCGTAGAAGCCGCGGCCGCTCTTGCGGCCGAAGCGGCCGGCGTCGACCAGCTCCTTCTGGATCAGCGAGGGCTGGAAGCGGAAGTCGCCATAGTAGGCGTCGAACACCGAGCAGGTCACCGCGTAGTTGACGTCGTGGCCGATCAGGTCGGTCAGCTCGAAGGCGCCCATGCGGAAGCCGCCGGCGTCGCGCAGCAGGGCGTCGAGGCTGGCGCAGTCGCTGGCGCCTTCCTGCAGCAGGCGCAGGCTTTCGGCGTAGAACGGCCGGGCCACGCGGTTGACGATGAAGCCCGGGGTGGACTTGGTGTGCACCGGCTTCTTGCCCCAGGCCCTGGCGGTGGCGTATAGGCAGTCGACCACCGTCTTGTCGCTGGCCAGGCCGGCGACGATCTCGACCAGCGCCATCACCGGCGCCGGGTTGAAGAAGTGCAGGCCGGCGACCCGCTCGGGACGCTGCAAGGTGGCGGCCAGCGAGGTGATCGACAGCGAGGAGGTGTTGCTGGCGAGGATGCAGGCGTCGCCGCAGATGGCTTCCAGCTTCTCGAACAGCTCGCGCTTGATCTGCAGGTTCTCGACGATGGCCTCGACCACCAGGGCGCTGCCGGCCAGATCCTCGAGGCGCGCGGCCGGAGTCAGGCGGGCGACCACGGCGTCGCGCTCGGCGGCGTCCAGCTTGCCGGCCTCGACGCGCTTGTCGAGCTGCCTGGCGATGCCGGCGATGGCCTGGGCGGCGGCGCCTTCGCGGGTGTCGAACAGGGCGACCGGATGGCCGGCCTGGGCGGCGACCTGGGCGATGCCGGCGCCCATCGCGCCGGCGCCGATCACCGCGACGGCGGCGTCTTTATTCAGTGCGGTCATTTCAGCGGCCCTTGAACTCGGGGGTGCGTTTTTCCATGAAGGCGGCGACGCCCTCGCGATAGTCCTCGCTGCGCCCGGCCAGGCGCTGCAGGTCGCGCTCCAGGTCGAGCTGCTCGTCGAAGCTGTTGCTGGCGCTGGCGTTCAGCGCGCGCTTGATCAGCGCCAGGCCGTAGGTCGGCTGGGCGGCCAGGTGGCGGGCCAGCTTGAGCGCCTCATCCTGCAGGGACTCGTCGTCGACGCAGCGCCAGATCATGCCCCACTGCTCGGCCTGCTCGGCGCTGAGCTTGTCGCCCAGCAGGGCGAGGGCCTTGGCGCGGGCCATGCCGATCGCGCGCGGCAGGGTCCAGGTGCCGCCGGAGTCCGGCACCAGGCCGATCTTGCAGAACGCCTGGATGAAGCTGGCCGAGCGGGCGGCGAGGGTGATGTCGCAGGCCAGGGCGATGTTGGCGCCGGCGCCGGCGGCCACGCCGTTGACAGCGCACACCACCGGCATCGGCAGGTCGCGCAGGGTGCGGATCAGCGGGTTGTAGTTCTTCTCGATCGACTCGCCCAGGTCCGGCATGGCCGCGCCCGGCGCCACGTTGCGGTCGCTGAGGTCCTGGCCGGCGCAGAAGCCGCGGCCGTTGCCGGTGATCAGCAGGCAGCGCGCCTCGGGGCTCTGGCGCAGCTGCTTGAGGGCCTCGCGGACTTCCTTGTGCATCTGCGCGTTGAAGCTGTTGAGCTGCGCCGGGCGGTTCAGGGTCAGGGTGGCGACGCCCTGCTCGATGGTGAAGAGGATGTGTTCGAAACTCATGAAGGCTCTCTCTTATTAGAGGAGGGCGCGCGGCGCGCCCCCGGTGCAGAGGTGGGCTGCAGGCGCGCTCAGCGGCCCTTGTAGACCGGCTTGCGCTTTTCCTGGAAGGCGCGGATGCCTTCGTTGCGGTCCTCGGTGCCGGCCAGCAGGGTGAAAGCGTGGCGCTCGAAGCGCAGGCCGCTGGCCAGGTCGGTGTCCTCGGCCTTGAGCAGGGCTTCCTTGGCCAGGCGCACGGCCAGCGGCGCCTTCTCGGCGATCTTGCGGGCGATGGCGACGGCGCGCTCGACGGTCAGCTCGGGCTGGGTGATCTCGCTGACCAGGCCCGCCTCGAGGGCGCGGCGGGCGCTGATCGGCTCGCCGGTGAGGACCATCTGCATGGCCAGCGACTTGCCGACCGCGCGCAGCAGGCGCTGGGTGCCGCCGGCGCCGGGCATGATCGCCAGGTTGATTTCCGGCTGGCCGAACTGGGCGTCCTCGCCGGCGATGAGGATGTCGGCGTGCATGGCCAGCTCGCAGCCGCCGCCGAGGGCAAAGCCGTTGACCGCGGCGATCAGCGGCTTGGAGAAGCGGGTGATGCGCTGCCAGTGGGCCAGGCGCGGGTCCTCGAGGATGCCGACCAGGTCGCGCTCGGCCATCTCCTTGATGTCGGCGCCGGCGGCGAAGGCGCGGCGGCTGCCGGTGATGACCACGGCGCGGGTGCCGGCGCAGGCTTCGGCGGCATCCAGTTCGGCGGCGAGTTCGCCGAGCAGCTGGGTGTTGAGGGCGTTCAGCGCTTCGGGGCGCTGCAGGGTGATCAGGCGCACGCCCTGTTCGGGAGGCAGGACGCTGAGGGTCTGAGGCATGGAGGCACATCCTCGCGGTGCACGCCGGCAGATGGCGCCGGGCTCGTTCTTGGAATTGTTGTCGCTGCCGGGGCCCGTTCCTGCGCTGCTGACGGGACTTTAACGGGGCAGCCGTTTGAGCCGAGTATACCCATAAAGTGATACAGATCAACTAATGCAAAGTTGCTTTCCCGTGTCTGTTTTATCGCATTCCGTGCCCCGGCCGACGAGCGGAAGGGGTGGGCGATGGCCGCTCGTGGCGGCCCGGAATGCCGCCGGACAGGCCGGATTTACTGCCATTCCCTTGATTTGCAAGGGCTTTGCCCGGCGTATGGATTTCTCCGCCGGGCGCGGTTAAGGTGATGTGATACAAGAAAGTGGCTGCGCATTAGACAAATGTCGTGTTTGTCGGGCCGGCCCGTCACCCCACGAGGAAGCCGCCGTGCCCGCAACCGTCTCCGCACTCGACCTGTTCGCCCGCCACCAGCCGCTGCTCGAGCGCGCCGTGGAGGCCATCGCCAGCCGCGACCACTGGACGCCCTATCCGGAAAGCCAGCGTCCCTACGGCGAGGAGGCCGCGGCCGCCGGCCCAGCCAACTTCGCCGCGCTGCGTGACCGCCATTTCGAGCTGCACTGCCCGGTGGCCTCGACCCGCGTCGGCGGCGAGCGCTCGCCCTACGGCTTCGCGCTGGGCATCACCTACGACCAGCCGGACCTCGACGCCCTGCTGAGCCACCTGCAGGCGCAGCTGCCGAGCTGGCGCGCTGCCGGCCCCAGGGCGTGGATCGGCGTGTGCCTGGAGATCCTCCAGCGCCTCAACGCGCAGAGCTTCGACATCGCCCACGCCGCCGTGCATACCACCGGCCAGGGCCTGCCGATGGCCTTCCAGGCCGCCGGCCCGCATTCCCAGGACCGCGGCCTGGAGGCGGTGGCGCAGGCCTGGAAGCTGCTGCGCGAGGTGCCGGATACGGCGCGCTGGACCAAGCCGCAGGGCAAGCTCGACCCGCTGGTGGTGGACAAGCGCTTCCACATCGTGCCGCGCGGCATCGCCCTGGTGATCGCCTGCTCGACCTTCCCGACCTGGAACACCTATCCGGGCCTGTTCGCCAGCCTGGCCACCGGCAACCCGGTGCTGGTCAAGGCGCACCCCGGCGCCATCCTGCCGGTGGCGATGACCGTGCGCGTCGCCCAGCAGGTGCTCGCCGAGGCCGGCTTCGACCCGGCGCTGGTCAGCCTGGTGCCGGATACCCTGGAGGCGCCGGTGGCCAAGCAACTGGCCCTCGACCCGCGGGTCAAGGTGATCGACTTCACCGGCTCCAGCGCCTTCGGCGACTGGCTGGAGGACAACGCCCGCCAGGCCCAGGTGTTCACCGAGAAGTCCGGCCTCAACAGCGTGGTGATCGACAGCGTGAGCGACCTCAAGGCGGTGGCGCGAAACCTGGCGTTCAGTCTCAGCCTGTACTCCGGGCAGATGTGCACCACCCCGCAGGCCATCTACGTGCCGCGCGGCGGCATCCGCACCGCCGAGGGCGTGCTGGGCTTCGACGAGGTGGCGCAGACCCTGGCCACGGCGATCAGCAAGTTCCTGTCCGACAACGAGCGCGCCTGCAGCGTGCTCGGCTGCATCCAGTCCGAGGCCACGCTGGCGCGCATCGACGCCTGCCGCACGCTCGGCGAGGTGCTGCTGGACAGCGAGGCGCGCGTGCATCCCGAGTACCCCGAAGCGCGCGTGCGTACCCCGCTGCTGCTCAAGGTCGACGCCGAAGACCGCGAGATCTACGCCGAGGAGCGCTTCGGGCCGATCGCCTTCGTGATCGCCACCGACGACACCGCGCACAGCCTGCAGCTGGTGCGCGAGACCCTCAGCGAGAAGGGCGCGCTGACCCTGGCGCTGTACTCCACCGACGAGGCGGTGCTGGCGCAGGCCGAGGAGCTGGCGCAGGATGTCGCCGTGGCGCTGTCGGTCAACCTGGACAACGGCCTGTTCGTCAACCAGTCGGCGGCGTTCAGCGACTTCCACGGCACCGGCGGCAACCCGGCGGCCAACGCCGCGCTGACCGACGCGGCCTTCGTCGCGCGGCGCTTCGTGGTGGTGCAGAGCCGCCGCCACGTCGCCGCCGAATAAGCGGACCTTCCCGCAGGGGCGAATCCATTCGCCCCTGCGGGGGCACAACAACAAGAAGAGGAATACCTATGCCCTGCTACCGTTACGCCGGGGTCACCCCGGTGGTCCATCCCACCGCCTTCGTCCATCCCACCGCAGTGCTGATCGGCGACGTGATCGTCGGTCCCGGCTGCTACGTCGGCCCGCTGGCCTGCCTGCGCGGCGATTTCGGCCGGATCGTCCTCGAGGAGGGCGCCAACCTGCAGGACACCTGCGTGATCCACGGCTTCCCGGAGAGCGTCACCCGCGTCGCCCGCAACGGCCACATCGGCCACGGCGCGGTGCTGCACGGCTGCCAGATCGGCGAGGACGCCATGGTCGGCATGAACGCGGTGGTGATGGACGACGCGCAGATCGCGCCGCGCTCGATCGTCGCCGCCTGCGCCTTCGTCAAGGCCGGCTTCGCCTGCGAGGAACAGTCGCTGGTGATGGGCGCGCCGGCGCGGGTCAGCCGCCAGCTCACCGACAAGGAGGTGCGCTGGAAGCAGGCCGGCACCCGCGAGTACCAGGTGCTGGCGCAGCGCTGCCGCGAGGCGATGGAGGAGTGCGCGCCGCTCGCTGCGGTGGAGAGCGACCGGCCGAGCCTGCCGGCCTCCGAGGTCAAGCCCAAGGGCGCGTCCTGACCGGCGATTCTTGGCATGCGATATGCTCAACGCATGCCGGGAGGTGGCGAATGAACATGAAACACACGGCGGTGGATCAGGCCCTCGACGGTTGGCTGCAGCGCGTCAACGAGCTGTGCGGTCGTTTCTGTGCCAAGGCGCTGGGCGAGGAGTTCGCCGGGCGCATCGAGCAGTACCGGGGCGGCGCGCTGCAGATGTCGTTCAACGACATCGCCCACGCGCGGCTGTACCGCACCGAGCGCGAACTGGCCGCCGGCGAGGACAAGGGCTACTTCGCGGTGTTCCAGCTCGAGGGGCGCGCGCAGATGGCCCAGGACACCCAGCGCATCGTCCTCGCCCCCGGCGACATCACCCTGATCGACGCCGCGCGGCCCAGCGAGTTCGAGTACGGCGCGGGCTCGCGCCAGCTCAGCCTGATCCTGCCGCGCGAGCTGGTCGAGCGCAGCCTGCGCTTCTCCAGCGTGCGCAGCTGCGCGCGGATCGCCGCGCACACTCCGGTGGCGGTGCTGGCCCACGGCCTGGTGCGCGAGTCGGCGCGCCAGGAGGGGCTGAGCCTGGCAGAGAGCGAGGCGACCCTCGACGCGCTGGTCAGCCTGCTGCGCCCGGCGCTGGCCGGCGGCGACAGCGACGACGACCCGCACGCGCGGCTGTTCCGCCGCGCCCAGGCGTTCATCGAGCGGCACATATGCGAGGCCGAGCTGTGCCCCGAGCTGATCGCCCGCGAGATCGGCGTGTCGCTGCGCGGCCTGTACCGGCTGTTCGCCCGCCACCAGCTGGTGGTGGCGCAGTACATCCGCAACCGCCGCCTCGACCTGTGCGCCGAGGCGCTGCGCCACGCCGGCGGCGAACTCAAGCTGTCGGCGCTCGGCTACGACTTCGGCTTCTCCGACGCCAGCTACTTCTCCAGCGCCTTCAAGGCGCGCTTCGGGGTTTCGCCCGGCGAGTACCGCAAGCGCTACCAGTAGTGGTCGACCTGGCGTCCGTTAGTAGGGGCGAATTCATTCGCCAAGCAGGCCAGCGGCCTGCCCTTGGCAACAACCGGGGCCGCGTTGCGGCCCATGGCGAATGAATTCGCCCCTACAGGCGCCATGGCCGGACGGATGGCTGGGTGTGCTGGTCGCCTTGGCAGCCTCGGCAATGTGCCTGGCACGCACAGACCAGCTTTGCCTCCAGCGCCTGCGCACAATCCCCGCTGACTGTTCGGCATGGCCCGCGGGCCATGCGCGACTCCCGGATTCAGCGCAAGCGAGGTTTCAGCATGAGTGTCGTCAGTATCCTGCCGCAGGTCGCGGCCTTCCTTCAGCGTCGCCACGGCTGCTTCATCGACGGCCAGTGGCTGGTCGACGACAGCCCGCGCAGCCCGGTGGTCAACCCGGCCGACGGCCAGGTGATCGCCGAGGTGGCCGAGGCCGACGTGGCGCTGCTCGACCGCGCCGTGCAGTCGGCGCACGCTGCGTTCAAGGGTGGCGTGTGGTCCGGCCTGCGTCCGGCCGACCGCGAGCGCATCCTGTTGCGCTTCGCGGCGCTGGTCGAGGAGCACGGCGAGGAGCTGGCGCAGCTGGAGACCCTCAACCAGGGCAAGTCGATCAACACCTCGCGCATGCTCGACGTCGGCGCCAGCGTCGAGTTCATGCGCTACATGGCCGGCTGGGCGACCAAGATCGAGGGGCAGACCCTCGACGTGTCCATCCCGGTGCCGCAGGGCGCGCGCTACACCGCCTTCGCCCGTCGCGAGCCGGTCGGCGTGGTAGCCGGGATCATCCCGTGGAACTTCCCGCTGATGATCACCCTGTGGAAGGCCATGCCGGCGCTGGCCTGCGGCTGCACCGTGGTGCTCAAGCCGGCCAGCGAGACGCCGCTGTCGGCCCTGCGCCTGGTCGAGCTGGCCCATGAGGCCGGCGTGCCGGCCGGCGCGCTCAACCTGGTCACCGGCCGCGGCAGCCGCATCGGCAACGCCCTGGCCGGTCACCCGCTGGTGAGCAAGGTGTCGTTCACCGGCTCCACCGAGGTGGGCCGCGGCGTCGGCATCGCCGCCATGCAGAACATGACCCGCTTCGCCCTCGAGCTGGGTGGCAAGAACCCGATGATCCTGCTGGCCGACGCCGACCTCGACAAGGCGGTGCAGGGCGCGCTGCTCGGCGGCCTGCTCAACCAGGGCCAGGTGTGCGCCGCCGCCTCGCGCTTCTACGTGCACCGCTCGCGCTACGCCGAGTTCGTCGACAAGCTGGGCG
The DNA here is from genome assembly GCF_900104805.1 of Pseudomonas oryzae. Classification (NCBI taxonomy): domain Bacteria; kingdom Pseudomonadati; phylum Pseudomonadota; class Gammaproteobacteria; order Pseudomonadales; family Pseudomonadaceae; genus Pseudomonas; species Pseudomonas oryzae. The sequence continues at coordinate 4,072,014 of NZ_LT629751.1, forward strand.
CCGCGGTGGCCGGCCTGCCGCTCGGCCCCGGCCTCGACCCAGCCGCGGCGATCAACCCGCTGGTGTCGCGCAAGCAGCAGCAGAGCGTGCTCGAGCACATCGACAGGGCGCGCGCCGAGGGCGCCCGCGTGGTCACCGGCGGTCAGGTGCCGGCGCTCGACGGCTTCTACGTGCAGCCCACCGTGCTCGCCGACGTGCGCCAGGACATGGGCATCGCCCGCGACGAGGTGTTCGGCCCGGTGCTCGCGGTGCTGCCGTTCGACAGCGAGGAGGAGGCCATCGCCATGGCCAACGACAGCGAATACGGCCTGGCCGCCAGCCTGTGGACCAACGATCTGACCAAGGCGATGAACCTGGTGCCGCGCATCGAGGCCGGCACCGTGTGGGTCAACGCCCACGTGCTGCTCGACCCCAACATGCCGTTCGGCGGGGTCAAGCAGTCCGGCGTCGGCCGCGAGTTCGGCCGCGCGGCGGTCGAGGCCTATACCGAGATCAAGTCGGTGTGCATCGCCCACTGATCGATCGAGTGGGGTTGAAGACGGGCGGGGCAGCGATGCTCCGCCCGTTTTTCATTGCATGCGGGTCGATCAGAAGTTGAACACGTAGTTCAGATAGAAGCGTTCGGCATTGTGGGTGATGATGCCGGCCGGCCCGCGCGTGGTCATGTGCCGGGAAATACCGTCGGGTGTGCCTTCGGTCTCGAACTCCACGTGCAGCCAGGCGGCGCTGAGCCCTTTCAGGACGCCGTCGAAGTTGTATTGCAGGACGGTCTGCAGTTCGTCGCGGGAGAAGTCGTCGAAGCCGGCGGCGTGACTGGAAAAGGCATAGTGGGCGTCGAGGCGAAGTTGCGGCAGGCCGAAGTCGGCGAAACTCATGCCGGCGCTCAGCTTGAACATTTCCTCGTTCTCCAGGCCGAAGTAGTAGAACAACTTGGCGCTGCTGTTCCAGGTGCCGTGGTCTTTGGCGAAGAACAGTCGATCGTGGTCGTCGCCCCAGACCTTGTTGTAGGCGAGACCCGCGTAATACGCGCCGCTGCGGTACTTGGCCGAGAGGTCGAGATAGCGTGCGTCGTGGGACTGCTCCGCCTCGTAGAGGCCCTTCACGCCGGCGTACTCGAAGCGCTTGCCGGCGTCTTCCTGCAGGCCGCTGGTGGCGTAGAGGTCGAGGCCGCGACCGCCGCCGAGGTCGAAGCCGTGCTCGAGCTTGACCATCGCCTCGCGCAGGTAGTCGGCGGCCTCGGCGTATTCGGCCTGCAGGGCGCTGCCGCTGGGCAGCTTCCAGGTCAGCGCGTACAGGTGCAGGTCGTCGATCGTCTCGCCACGGAAGTTGCTCAGCGCGTCGCCCCAGCCGTTCTCGTGGCGCGGGCTGAAGGCGTGGATGCGGCTGAAGCGCAGCTCGAGCGGGTCGAGGCGGTAGCCGAGATCGAAGCCGACGGTGGCCGCCGGGAGGATGCGCGTGGTGTCGTCGCGGTACTGGGCGTAGCGGCGGATCTTCTTGCCGGTGCCGAAGCTGAACTCGCCGGCATCCCCGGCCAGCCTGCCGCGCAGGTAGGCTTCCAGCGGCTTGGCGATGCCGTGCGGCGACTGCACGCGGTCGCCGCGCTCCAGGTTGCTGATGCTGTTGGCGTCGTCGCCGACGTGCAGGTCGTCGGCCAGGCCGTAGCTGTAGTCGACGCCGAGCAGGTCGCGGTACCAGCCGGAGTTGAAGCTGAACTGGGCGGCCTGCACCCACTCGTCGCGGGTCGGGCCGAAGCCGCCGCCGTCGTTTTCATCCCAGTAGAACTGGCTGTAGCGCAGCGCAGTCTTGCTGTCGTCGAGAAAACCGCCGGCGTGCACGGCGCTGGCCAGCAGGCAATACGTCAGTCCCGCAATATGACGCGGTTTAATCCACATGAACTCACCTCTTGTTGTTATAGAGCAGTGCGTGAATCGGTCCGGCTGACCGGAAACCTAGATTCGCGACAAGCGTTCAGGCGGGCAATTCAATTGGGTTCCACGCTGTGGAATCGTTCGGCGGAGTGACACGGCGGGTTGTTCGGCAGGTTTGCCGGCGGGGTTCTGGCGGCGATGAGAAATGCGGCCCGCAAGTCGTTGCGGGCCGCACTTCAATAATTCGGGCGGGTAATCAGGACAGGTTTCAGTCGAAACTCTTCTGCAACTGGCTGACCGTCTCGGCGAGGCTGTGCAGGTGGCGGCGGCGCACCTGCTCGACGCTGCCCCGCTCCTGCGGCCAGTGCAGGGCCAGGCCGCCGACCAGGCGACCTTCGGCGCGTACCGGCAGGGCCAGGGCGCGGATCAGGAACGGCAGGCGCAGCGGGTATTCCCAGTGGCCCTCGGTGCGCTCGCCGAAGCCCTGGCGGTGGGCCTGCGCCTGCACCTGCTGCAGCTCCTCGATGCTGCCCCGGTGGCGCTGTGCCAGGCGCTCGACCTCGGCGCTGTCCAGCTCGCCGAGGCAGGCCTTGCCCATCGCCGAATGGAGCAGGCTGGCGGCCTGGCCGACCAGCATGCGGTGCAGCGGATAGCTCTTGCGCAGGGTCTGCGGGATGGCGCTTTCCAGCACGTAGAGGTTGTCGCCGTCGAAGAACGACAGGTCGGCGACCAGCCCGGTGCGTTCGCTGAGTTCCAGCAGCAGCGGCGCGGACTGCTCGACCAGGCGGCGGCTGAAGCGCTTGACCGGATCGCCGTACAGGCGTCGGGCGCACAGCCGGTAGCGGCGATCGCACAGGCCGCGGTAGATCCAGCCCTGTTCCTGCAGGGTGTGCAGCAGGCGCGACACCGTGGCCTTGGGCAGACCGGTCAGGTAGTGCAGTTCCTCAAGGCCGAGCTCCTGGTGCTCGCCGAGCAGCTCGACGATGGCCAGCGCCCGTTCCACCGAGCGCACGGTGCCCGCTTCGTCTTTGCCTTGCATCTTCACCTCCCGCCTGCGTAACAGAGAAGTCCCAGGCAAGAAACAGGCCCGTGCGCCGCTGGCCGGGGAGCCGGCTGCTCAGCGGCCGTCGCGCAGCAGGGCCGGCGGGTAGTCGCGCACCCACTGGGTGAGCTGCTCGTGGGCGTGGGCGAGCTGCAGCACGGCCAGATCGGCCTGCGCCGGGCCGATGATCTGCAGGCCCATCGGCAGGCCGGCGGGGCTGAAGCCGACCGGCACGCTGATCGCCGGCAGGCCGGCCAGGCTGGCGCCGACCACCACCTCCATCCAGCGGTGGTAGCTGTCCATCTCGCGTCCGGCGATGCGCCGCGGCCAGGGCTGGGTTGCGTCGAAAGGAAACACCTGGGCGCTGGGCAGCAGCAGGTAGTCGTAACGCTCGAACAGCTTGCCGAGCGCGCGGTACCAGTCGCTGCGGTCGACGCTGGCGCGGTAGACGTCGGCGCCGCTCAGCGCCAGGCCGCCTTCCACCTCCCAGCGCGCCTCCGGCTTGAGCAGTTCGCGCTTGGCCGGATCGGCGTACAGCTCGCCGAGCAGGCCCTGCACCAGCCAGTGGCGGTGCACCAGCCAGGTCCGCCACAGACGCTCGGGGGCGTAGTCGGGCAGGCAGGGCTCGACCTCGCAGCCGAGTTCGGCGAAGTCGGCCAGGGCGCGCTCGCAGAGGTTCAGCACGCCCATCTCCATCGGCAGGTGGCCGCCCAGATCGCCCAGCCAGCCGAGCCGCGCGTCCTGGAAGTCGCGCTCGAGCGGGCCGAGCAGGGCCGCCGGATCCTCGTGCAGCGCCAGCGGCGTGCGCGCGTCGTGGCCGGCCTGGGTGTGCAGCAGGCGGGCGACGTCGGCGACGCTGCGGCCCATCGGGCCTTCGGTGGCCAGCTGCTGGACGAACAGTTCGCCGCCCGGGCCGAACGGCACGCGGCCCTGCGACGGGCGCAGGCCGTAGACGTTGTTGAACGCCGCCGGATTGCGCAGCGAGCCCATCATGTCGCTGCCGTCGGCCACCGGCAGCATGCGCAGGGCCAGCGCCACCGCGGCGCCGCCGCTGCTGCCGCCGGCGCACAGGGTCGGGTCGTAGGCGTTGCCGGTGGTGCCGTGGACCGCATTGTAGGTGTGCGAGCCGAGGCCGAACTCCGGCACGTTGCTGCGGCCGACGAAGATCGCCCCGCTGGCGCGCATGCGCGCCACGGCGATGGCGTCGTGGCCACTCAGCTGCCCGGCGAACAGCGGCGAACCCAGGCTGGTCGGCAGCCCGGCGCAGGCGGCCAGATCCTTCACCGCCTGCGGCATGCCGTGCATCCAGCCCAGCCACTCGCCGCGCGCCAGCTGGCGGTCGCGCTCGTCGGCCTCGGCCAGCAGCGCCTCGGCCGGCTGCAGGGCGACCAGCGCGTTGACCCGCGGGTTGAACGTGTCGATCTGCTCCAGGTAGGCCTGCATCACCTCGCGGCAGGACAGCTGGCGGCTGCGGATCGCTTGGGACAGCGGCAGGGCGTCGAGGGCGACGATCTGCGCGCGCAGGCTGCTGGCTGCGGCGCTGCGCGGTGCTTGGTTGACGGCGGACATTCACAGGCTCCTTGCGCGGGCGGCGAGCGGGGCGCTGCGGAGCTGCTTGCGGGCCAGCGCGGCGGGCGCCGCCTCGCGCAGCAGGGCGATGCCGGAGAGGCCGATCAGCGAGGCGAACAGCACGTAGTAGGCCGGCGCCACCGGGGTGCCGGTGGTCTGCGTCAGCCAGGTGACGATGAACGGGGCGAAGCCGCCGAACAGCATCACCGCGATGTTGTAGGCCACGGCGAGACCGGTGGAGCGCACCTTGGTGGGGAACTGCTCGGCCATGGCGGTCGGCGTCGGGCCGAAGAACAGGCCCATGCAGGAGCACAGCAGCAGCTGCATGATCAGCAGGCGTTCCACGCTGGGCGCGGCGGCGACCCACCCGTACAACGGGTAGACCAGCAGGAAGAAGCCGAGCATGCCGGCCAGCAGCACCGGGCGGCGGCCGAGGCGGTCGGAGAGCATGCCGGCCAGCGGGATCACCAGGGTCATCAGGCCTACCGCCAGCATCTGCACCATGAACACCTGATCGAGCGCCAGGCCGAGCTGCTTGTGGGCGAAGGTCGGCATGTTCACCAGCACCACGTAGAAGGCCACGGTGCCGTTGATGGTCGAGGCCATGGTGGCCAGCACCGCGCGCAGGTTGCCACGGATCACCGCGAACAGGCCCTGGCCCGGCTCGGCGCTCTGCTGCGCGGCGAGGAAGTCCTCGCTCTCCTCCAGATGGCGGCGGATCCACAGGCCGACCGGGCCGATCAGCAGGCCGAGGATGAACGGCAGCCGCCAGCCCCAGCTGTCCAGCGCCTCGGGCGACAGGTTGTGGGTGACCAGGGCGCCCATGCCGGCGCCGGCGAACACCGCCAGGCACTGGCCGAAAAGCTGCCAGGCGCCGTACAGGCCGCGGCGGTTGGCCGGCGCGCACTCGACCAGGAAGGCGGTGGCGCTGGCGTACTCGCCGCCGGTGGCGAAGCCCTGCAGCAGGCGCGCGACGACGATCAGCAGCGGCGCGCCGATGCCGATGGCGGCGTAGTCGGGGGCGAAGGCGATCATCGCGATCGACAGGGTCATCAGCAGGATGATCAGCTGCATGGCCGCCTTGCGGCCCTTGCGGTCGGCGTAGATGCCGAGCAGCACGCCGCCCACCGGGCGCATGAAGAAGCCGACGCCGAAGGTGGCCAGCGCCATCAGCAGCGAGGCGTGCTCGTCGCCGGCCGGGAAGAACAGGCGGGCGATGATGCTCGAGAGGAAGCCGTAGACGATGAAGTCGTACCACTCGAGGGCGTTGCCGATGACCGCGGCGGTCACCTGGCGGGAACGCGAAGTCCCGCTCGGGGAAGCGTGCATGGGTATATCTCCTGTCAGGTATTGAGGATAGGGGGTCAGGCGGCCGGTGTGGCCTGCGGTTGGTCGGCGGGCGTTGCCGCCAGCCAGGATTCGGTGAGCGCGGCCCAGTAGGCGGCGCCACGCACCAGGAGGGTGTCGTTGAAGTCGTAGGCCGGGTTGTGCAGGTGCGCGCCGCCGCAGCCGTTGCCGATCAGCAGGTAGCTGCCCGGGCAGCGCTGCAGCATCCAGGCGAAGTCCTCGCTGCCCATCACGGTGGCGGCCTCGACCACCTCTTCGGGGCCGACCAGTTGGTGGCCGACCGCGCGGGCGAAGGCGGTTTCCTCGGCGCCGTTGACCAGCAGCGGGTAGGCCGGGCGGTGCTCGATCCGCACCTGGCAGCCGTAGCTCTGCGCCTGCGCCCGGATGATCGCCTGCACGCGCGCCAGCACCTGCTCGCGCACGCCGGGGTCGAGGGCGCGCAGGCTCAGGCGCAGCAGCGCCTCCTCGGCAATCACGTTGGCCGCCTCGCCGGCCTGCAGGGCGCCGACGGTGACCACCGCGGCCTGCTGCGGGTCGATGTTGCGCGCCACCACGCTCTGCAGGGCCACGACCGTGGCGGCGGCGGCGAGCAGCGGGTCGACGGCGAGGTGCGGCATCGAGCCGTGGCCGCCGACGCCGCGCAGGCGCACCTCGAGCAGGTCCTGCGAGGCCAGCAGCGCGCCGCTGCGGAAGGCCAGCTGGCCGGCGGGCAGGCCGGGCATGTTGTGCATGGCGAACAGCGCGTCGCAGGGGAAGCGCTTCAGCAGGCCGTCGGCGAGCATCGCCTCGGCGCCGCCCTGGCCTTCCTCGGCGGGCTGGAAGATCAGCACCAGGGTGCCGTCGAAGCGGCGGGTGGCGGCCAGGTAGCGGGCCGCGCCGAGCAGCATCGCGGTGTGGCCGTCATGACCGCAGGCGTGCATGCAGCCGGCGTGGCGGCTGGCGTGCGGTCGCGCGCCGGTCTCGGTGATCGGCAGGGCGTCCATGTCGGCGCGCAGGCCGAGGCGCCGCGCACTGTTGCCGCTGCGCAGCACGCCGACCACGCCGGTGCGGCCGATGCCGCGGTGCACCTCGTAGCCCCACTCGCCGAGCCGGCGGGCGACCTCGGCGGCGGTGCGGTGTTCCTCGAAGCCCAGCTCGGGGTGGGCGTGGATGTCGCGACGCAGGGTCTGCAGCTCGTCGCGGATGTCGTGCAGCCAGGCCAGGATGTGGGCGTGTCGGGCCATGCCGGTGCTCCTCGTAGCCGGGCTCGTGCCCGGTCTTGTTGATCGATGGCCACGCCTGGGGAATCCTCCGCCGGCGGCCGGTCTCCAGCTAACCGCGGCGGCGCGCCGAGGACAACGCAAGGCGGTTCCACAGGGTGGAACCATGGGCGAGGGCGATCGGTCGGGCAGGCGGTTAGCCTGTCTGCCGGGATGCTGGCGCGGAACTTGCTGCAATCCGCGCAGCCCGGACGGTCGCCAGGTTGACCTTTACGTCAACCGGGTGCCATGCAATGCTGTCCGCCCGCTCCCCTGCGCCCTGCCGGCGCCGGGGGCGCAGTGAACGACGGCCATCCGCTTCCCGGGCGATGGTTTCCCCCGGCCACACCGCGTGCGCCGGCGGGTGGTTTCCACTCACCCCGGCATGCGCCGGGGCGAGCTTCCGAGTCGTGATTCGCTGGAGTACCCATGGCCCTGTCGACAAGAACAACAGAAGACTTCATCGGGGCTTCGCGCAGGATCCGTCAGACCTTGCGGTCCGGCGGGCGCTTGCCCGAAGGCGTCCTGCGTGCCGAGATCGACGCCTCCTGGCGGCGCAGCCTCGACTTCGGCGTGAGCTGCGACGAGCCGGCGCTGGCCAGCGACGCCGCGCCCGACGCCGAGCAGGTGCTCGCCGTCAACCGCCTGCTGCTGGATGCCGCCACCCCGCAGCTCGACTACCTGACCCGCCAGCTCGGCGACAGCGGGCTGATCATCCTCGGCGACAGCGAGGCGCGCGTGCTGGCCATCGAGGGGCAGACCGCCCAGCTGGCGCGTTTCGGCCTGCACGACCTGCGCGTCGGCAGCTGCTGGAGCGAGGCGCTGCGCGGCACCAACGCCCTCGGCACCGCGCTGGTCGAGGCGCGGCCGACGCTGATCGACTGCGGCGAGCACTACCTCGACCGCCTCAGCCAGTTCTCCTGCACCTCGGTGCCGATCCGCGACCCGCGCGGCGGTGTGGTCGGCGTGCTCGACCTGACCCGCGTCGGCGGCATGCCGCAGCCGCAGGACAACCTCGCCACCCTGCTGCTGGCCGCCAGTCAGATCGAGAGCCGGCTGTTCGCCGCCCTGCATCCCGACCAACTGGTGGTGGCCTTCCACTGTCGCCGTCAGTACCTCGACTCGCCCTGGCAGGGCCTCCTGGCCCTCGACCTGGACGGCACGCTGCTGGCCGCCAACGACCAGGCCTGCGCGCTGCTCGAGCTGCCGCGCGAGCTGCTGCTCGGCCGGCGCTGCGCCGAGCTGCTCGGCGGCGACAGCCAGAACCTGCTGCGCCGCCTGCAGCAGGGCGCGCCGCTGTGCGCGCAGACCGCGCGCGGCGAGCTCTACTGCCGCACCCTGCAGCTGCCGGCGGCCGCCGCTGCCGGCGCGTGGACGGCGCCGCGCCCGGCCGCGGCGCGCGCCGACTGCCTGGAGGCGCTGGCCGGCGCCGATCCGCGCCTGGCCCGCGCCCTGCGCATGGCCCGCCAGGGCCTGGCCGGCGGCCTGCCGGTGCTGCTGCTCGGCGAGACCGGCACCGGCAAGGAGGTGGTCGCCCAGGCCCTGCACCAGGCCAGTGCGCGCGCCGACAAGCCGTTCGTCGCGGTCAACTGCGCGGCCATCCCCGAGGGACTGATCGAGTCCGAGCTGTTCGGCTACCGCGAGGGCGCCTTCACCGGCTCGCGCCGCGGCGGCATGGTCGGCCGCCTGCAGCAGGCCCACGGCGGCACCCTGTTCCTCGACGAGATCGGCGACATGCCGCTGGCCCTGCAGGCGCGCCTGCTGCGCGTGCTGCAGGAGCGCAAGGTGCTGCCGCTGGGCGGCGGCGCCGAGCAGGACATCGACGTGGCGATCGTCTGCGCCACCCACCGCGACCTGCGTAGCCGGGTGCAGGACAAGGCTTTCCGCGAGGACCTCTACTACCGCATCAACGGCATCAGCCTGCGCCTGCCGGCGCTGCGCGAGCGCGACGACCTCGCCGCGCTGATCGAGCGCCTGCTGGCCAAGCTCGGCGCGCCGCAGATGCGCCTCGACGCCGATCTCACCGAGCTGTTCGGCCAGTACGACTGGCCGGGCAACATCCGCCAGCTGGAGATGGTGCTGCGCGCCGCGCTGGCCATGCGCGAGGGCGACGAGAGCCTGCTCGGTCTCGACCACCTGAGCGACAGCCTGCTCGACGAGCTGACCGCCAGCACCCGGCAGGCCAGCAGCATCCGCGAGAACGAGCTGAAGCTGATCCGCGACACCCTTGACCGCCAGCAGGGCAACGTCTCCGCGGCCGCCGAGGCGCTGGGCATCAGCCGGGCGACCCTGTACCGCAAGCTCAAGCAGCTGCGCGGCTGACCGGCATGCTGAGTCTGCTGGTCCGCCTGATCGACAGCCCCGACCGCGCGCTGCTGGAGCGTTCGCTGCGCTGGCTGTTTTCCTTCGTGCGCCCGCACGGGCGGGCCATCGCCGGCCTGCTCGGCCTGTCGCTGTGCGCCTCGCTGCTGGTGCTGGCGCAGCCCTGGCTGACCAAGACGCTGATCGACGAGGGCTTGCTCGCCCGCGACTTCGACCGCCTGCTGCAGGTGGCGCTGGCGATGATCGGCGTCGGCGTGCTCGGCACCCTGCTCGGCGGGGTCAACCGCTACCTGCACACCCGCCTGTCCGGGCGCATCCTGTTCGCCCTGCGCGATGCCCTGTACCGCCACCTGCAGAGCCTGCCGCCGAGCTTCTACGCGCGCAGACGGATCGGCGACCTGCTGTCGCGCCTGGACGGCGACGTCGCCGAGATCCAGCGCTTCGCCGTCGACGCGCTGTTCTCCGCGCTGTCCAGCGTACTCGGCCTGTGCGGCGCGGTGGCGCTGATGCTGGCGCTGTCCTGGCAGCTGTCGCTGCTGCTCGCCGTGCTGGTGCCGCTGGAGGTGCTCTGGCTGCGCTGGATGCGGCGCAAGGTCGAGCGCCACAGCCGCGCGCTGCGCGAGCGTTCGGCGGACGTTTCCTCGTTCCTGGTCGAGACCCTGCCGGCGATGAAGTTCATCCAGGCCGCCGGCCAGCAGGAGCGCGAGGCGCAGCGCCTGGAGCGCCTTGGCGCGGGCTACATGAGCCAGCTGCTGCGCCTGCAGGTCACCGAATTCTTCACCCACGCGGTGCCCGGCACGCTGACTTCGCTGTCGCGCGCCGCCGCGTTCATCGTCGGCGGCTACTGGGTGGTGCAGGGCACCTGGCAGCTCGGCGCGCTGATCGCCTTCTCCACCTACCTGGGCATAGCGGTGGGGCCGGTGCAGAGCCTGCTCGGCCTGTACGTGGCGCTGCAGCGCATGACCGTCAGCCTCGGCCGGGTCATGGAGCTGCGCGCCGAGGCGCCGGCCATCGCCGCGCCGGCTGCGCCGCAGCCATTGCCCGCCGGTCCCGGCGAGCTGCGCCTGGAGGAGCTGTGGTTCCGCCACGACGGCCGCCAGGAAGCCGTCCTGCGCGGCGCCAGCGCCTGCCTGCCCGGCGGGACGAAGGTGGCGCTCAGCGGCCCCTCCGGGGTCGGCAAGTCGACCCTGATCGACCTGCTGCAGCGTTTCCACGACCCCGAGCGCGGGCGCATCCGGCTCGACGGCGTCGACCTGCGCGAGCTGGAGCTGGCCGAGCTGCGCCGCGCCATCGCCGTGGTCAGCCAGGACATCGTGCTGTTCCGCGGCAGCCTGGCCGACAACCTGGCCTACGCCGCGCCCGCCGCCAGCCGCGAGGAGATCGAACGAGTCGCGCAGCTGGCGCGCCTCGACGAGCTGCTCGCCAGCCTGCCGCAGGGCCTCGACAGCCCGCTCGGCGAGCGCGGCCAGCAGCTCTCCGGCGGGCAGAAACAGCGCATCGCCATCGCCCGCGCGCTGCTGCAGCAGCCGCGCATCCTGGTCCTCGACGAGGCCACCTCGGCGGTCGACGAGGCCACCGAGCGCGAGGTGATCGCCGCCATCGACCGGCTGTTCGCCGGGCGCACGCGCATCCTGATCAGCCACCGCGCCTCGACCCTGGCCGCCGTCGACCTGCACCTGGAACTGGTCGACGGCCAGCTGCGCGAACGCGCGCTGCGGGAGGTGGGGACATGAGCCGCGAACTGCTGATCGGCGTGGTCGACAGCGGCCACGCGCCGCACCAGAGCGCCCTGGTGCGGGCGGCGCGCGGTTTCTATCTGGTCGGGGACGAGCTGCAGGAGGACGCGGCGCAGACCGACCGTCTCGGCCACGGCAGCGCGGTGCTCGAGGCGCTGGCGCTCGAGCCGGGAGTGGTGCGCGGCTGCGTCGCCCAGGTGTTCGCCGAACGCTGGCAGACCAGCCCGCTGCAGGTCGCCGCGGCGGTGCACTGGCTGATCGAGCAGGACGTGGCGCTGATCAACCTGAGCCTCGGCCTGCGCCACGACCGCCCGCTGCTGCGCGAGGCCTGCGAGCGCGCGCTGGCCGCCGGCGTGCTGCTCTGCGCCTCCAGTCCGGCGCAGGGCGAGGCGGTGTGGCCGGCCAGCTATCCGGGTGTGCTGCGCATCACCGGCGACGCGCGCTGCGCGCCGGGGCAGTGGTCGTGGCTGGCCAGCGCCCAGGCCGACTTCGGCGCGCCGGTCACCGCCGGCGGCCTGGCCGGCGCCAGCCTGGCCTGCGCCCACTTCAGCGGGCTGCTCGCCCGCCATCTGCACGACCATCCGGGCAGCGACCGTGCGGCGCTGCTCGATCATCTGCGCTGCGGCGCGGCATTCCTCGGCCCGGAGCGGCGCGGGAGGCACCCATGAAGGCACCGAGGATCGCGGTGCTCGGCGCCGGCCCGGCCGGGGTGGCGGTGGCCATCGGCCTGCGCCGCCTCGGCTACGAAGTAGTCGTGATCAGCGAGTGGCGGCGCTTCGCCGCGGTGGAGGGCGTCTCGGCGCGGGTGCTCGACGGCCTGGGCCAGGCCGGCCTGCAGCGCACCCTGGCCAGCGCCGACCTGGCCTCGCCGCGGCGGGTGCTGTGGAACGGCACGGAAAGCGCGCTCAACCAGGAATTCCTCCTCGACCGCCCGCGCTTCGACGCCGCGCTGCGCGAGGACCTGCGCGCCGCCGGGGTGGGGCTGCGCGAGGCGCGGGTGCGCGAGGTGCGCAGCGACGCCCACGGCCATCGCCTGCTGCTGGACGGCGCCGAGGGCGAGCGGCAACTGCCGGCGGCCTTTCTGGTCGAGGCGCGCGGCCGCCAGGCGCCGCTCAGCGGCGGGCGCCTGCGCGGGCCGGAGACGGTCAGCCTGCTCAACCAGTGGCAGGAGGAGCCGGGCCGCGGCGGCTCGGCGGTGGAGAGCCTGGAGGACGGCTGGGCGTGGATGGCGCGGCTGGCCGACGGCCGCTGCTACTGGCAGATCACCTTGGACGCGGCGAGCGGCGCGCTGCCGGCGCGCGACGAGCTGCCCGCGTACTGCGCGGCGCGACGTGCGCAATCGGCGCGGGTCGCCGAGCTGTTCGGCGCCGCGGCGCTGCAGCCGGCCGCCCTGCACGCGCGCAGCAGTACGGCGATCCTCGCTTTGGAAACTGGCGGCGCCAACTGGCTGCGGGTCGGCGACGCGGCCATGGCGGTCGATCCGCTGTCCGGCAACGGCATCTTCCAGGCGCTGTCCTCGGCGCTGCAGGCGCCGGCGGTGATCAACACCCTGCTCACCCATCCCGAGCGCGCCGAGCTGGCGCTGGGTTTTCACCAGCGGCGCATCGAGCAACTGTTCCTGCGCTTCGCACGCACCGGCCGCGACTTCTACGCGCTGGAGCAGCGCTGGGCGGAGCAGCCATTCTGGGCGGCGCGGCGCGCCTGGCCGGACGACGAACCGCTGCACGCGCCGGCCGACTTCGCCAGCCTGCGGGTGGAACGCGCGCCGGTGCTGCGGGACAACCTGATCGACGAGGCCGAGGTGGTGCTCAGCGCCGACCAGCCATTGGGCATCTGGCACCTGCAGGGCATCGAACTGGCACCGCGCCTGCGCCGCCTGCAGGCCGGCGAGTCGTTCGAGCACATGGCCGCGGACCTGCCCGGGCCGCAGCGGGCGATGCTACGCGGTTGGCTGCACAGCCAGGGGTATGCGGGGGTGTAGGGGCGAATTCATTCGCCAAAATGCCCCGTAAAGGCGAATGAATTCGCCCCTACAGCGGCTGGCGGTTGCCCTGGCGAAAAAATGCCGGACCGCCCGCTGCCTTGGGAGGTCCGGCCAGGGTGGGAAGCTCCCCGGTCGTGGTGCGATCAGAGCCTGATCAGCACCGACTTCAGCTCGGTGTAGTGCTCGATGGCCGCGGCGCCCATCTCGCGGCCGAGGCCGGACATCTTGTAGCCGCCGAACGGCAGCGCCGGGTCGAGGGCGCTGTGGCAGTTGACCCATACCGAGCCGGACTTGATGCGCGGCACCAGGCGGTGCACGGCGGCCAGGTCGTTGGACCAGATGCTGGCGCCCAGGCCGTAGGGGTTGTCGTTGGCCATGCGCAGCACCTCGTCGATCTCGTCGAAGGGCATCGCCACCAGCACCGGGCCGAAGATCTCCTCCTGCACCAGGCGGTGCTGCTGGTCGACGTCGACGATCACCGTCGGCTGCACGAAGTAGCCGGGGCCGAAGCGCTCGCCGCCGCAGGCGACGGTGGCGCCCTGCTCGCGGCCGAGCTGGATGTAGTCGTGCACGCGCTGCTGCTGGCGCGCCGAGATCAGCGGGCCCATGTCGACGCTGGCGTCCAGGCCGTTGCCGAGCTTCATGCCGTTGGCGATGCCGGCGATGTCGGCCACCACGTTGTCGAAGTGCTTGCGCTGCACGTACAGGCGCGAGCCGGCGCAGCACACCTGGCCCTGGTTGAAGAAGATGGCGCTGGCGGCGCCGGCGGCGGCCTGCTGCAGGTCGGCGTCGGCCAGCACGATGGTCGGCGACTTGCCGCCCAGCTCCAGGGTCACCCGGGTCATGCTGTCCATGGCCGCCTTGCCGATCTGCTTGCCGACCTCGGTGGAGCCGGTGAAGGTCAGCTTGTCGACGCCCGGATGGCGGGTCAGCGCCGCGCCGGCCTGCGCGCCGCTGCCGCTGACCACGTTGAACACCCCGGCCGGGTAGCCGGCTTCCAGCACCAGCTCGGCCAGCTTGAACGCCGACAGCGGGGTCTCGTCGGCCGGCTTGAGCACCACGGTGCAGCCGGTGGCCAGCGCCGGGCCGAGCTTCCAGCAGGCCAAGAGCAGCGGGAAGTTCCAGGCGACTATGGCGCCGACCACGCCCACCGCCTCACGGCGGATGTAGCCGTGGAACTCGTCATTGGGCATCAGCGGCATCGACACGTCGACCGTGCTGCCCTCGATCTTGGTCGCCCAGCCGGCCATGTAGCGCAGGAAGTCGATGGCCAGCTGCACGTCCATCACCCGCGCCACCGCGGCGCTCTTGCCGTTGTTCAGGCACTCCAGCTCGGCCAGCACCTGGGCGTCGCGCTCCATCAGCTCGGCCAGGCGCCACAGCAGGTTCTGCCGCTCGCGCGGGCGCATGCGGCTCCATGGCGAGTCGTCGAAGGCGCGGCGGGCGGCCTGCACGGCCAGCTCGATGTCCTCGGCGCCGCCGGCCGGCACCTGGCACAGCGGCTCACCGCTGGCCGGGTTGTACACCGGCATGCGCGCGCCGGCGACGGCGTCGACCCACTCGGCGCCGATCAGCATCCGCTGCGGGCGGTCGAGGAATTCGCGGGTACGGGGATGGATGGGCAGGGAAGCGGACATGGGGGGGCCTCTCGGGTTGTTTGCCCCATCCCGGTACAACCGCCGTGCCAACTCGCTTGTTTAACTTAAGTAACTGAAATAAATGGGATTTTTTCAGGGTTGTGGCGGCGGCGGCGCATCCGCCTGTCGCAGTTTGAGACGCCGCGCCACGGCGTTGCGACAGTCGCCGCCGGCCCTGCTGCCGGGCGTCGCGCGGCTGTCTCAGATTGCAACCGCTGTCTCGAAATGTGACGCCACGGCTGTTTCCCCGGCCGCGCCAGGAGGCCGGAAAAGCACGCCATCCCGTTGTTTTAAAAAGGCTTTCCGATGAATGGCACGCAATGTGTATCGCTCCGTCGCAGGGGCGCATCCGCCGTGCCGCGGTGCCGATCAGAACAACAGCGAGGAGAGCCGATATCCATGATGACAAGACTCCGCTACTACGTCGGGGCCGCCAGCCTGGCCGCGGCCGCCGCCGGTCTGGCGCAGCCGGCCCTGGCCGCCGGGCGCACGGCCGAGCAGATCCTGGGCGAGACCTGCGCGGCCTGCCACGCCAAGGAAGGCGACCAGCAGTTCAGCCGCATCAGCCACCAGCGCAAGACGCCGGAAGGCTGGCTGATGAGCATCGCGCGCATGCAGGTGATGCACGGGGTGAAGATCGATGACGCCGACCGCCGCACCCTGGTCAAGTACCTCGCCGACCGCCAGGGCCTGGCGCCGAGCGAGACCGAGGGCGTGCGCTACGCCATGGAGCGCCGGCTGAACACGGTGGAGCAGTTCGACGACCAGTTCGCCCAGATGTGCGCGCGCTGCCACTCCGGCGCGCGGGTGGCGCTGCAGCGCCGCCCGGCCAAGGAATGGGAGCACCTGGTCAACTTCCACCTCGGCCAGTGGCCGTCGCTGGAGTACCAGGCGCAGTCGCGCGATCGTGACTGGCTGCCGATCGCCCTGGGCGAGATGGTGCCGCAGCTGGCCAGCCGGTATGCGCTGGACAACCCGGCCTGGGCCGACTGGCAGAAGGCGCGGCCGAGCGCCGCCGCGCTGCCGGGGCAGTGGAGCTTCAGCGGCCACATGCCGGCCAGGGGCGACGTGCGCGGGGTGATGACGGTGAGCGCCGCCGAGGGCGACAGCTTCAGGGTCGAGCTCAAGGGCCAGTACGCCGACGGCAAGCCGCTGGCGGGCAGCGGCTCGGCGATCCTCTACAACGGCTATGAATGGCGCGGCAACCTCAAGGTCGACGGCGTGACCATGCGCCAGGTGTTCAGCGCGTTGAACGGCGAGATCCAGGGGCGCATGTTCGAGAGCGAGCACGACGAGCGCGGCCTCGACTTCGTCGCCGCCAAGACCGGCACGCCGCGCCTGCTCGCCGTGCAGCCGGGCTATCTGAAGGCCGGCAGCACCGCCGAACTGACCCTGGTGGGCAGCGACCTTTCCGGCACGCCGGACTTCGGCCCGGGCGTCGCGGTGGTCAAGGTGCTGGAGCAGAGCCCCGAGCGGATGCGGGTGCAGGTCAGGGCCGCCACCGATGCCGCCGCCGGCAACCGCGCGGTGGCGCTGGGCGCACTGAAGGGCGCAAACCTGGCGGTGTACCGCGAGGTCAGCGAAGTCAAGGTGGTGCCGGCGTTCTCGGTCGCCCGCATCGGCGGCAACGGCGGCTCGACGCCCAAGGTGCAGGGCCGCTTCGAGGCCGAGGCCTGGGGCCAGGACGCCGCGGGCCAGGCCTTCCGCATCGGCTACCTGCCGGCACAGTGGGCGGTGGAGCCATTCAACGAGCAGGCGGTGGAGGACGAGGACGTCAAGTTCGCCGGCACCATGCATGCCGACGGCGTGTTCGTGCCGGGCGACGCCGGTCCCAACCCGGCGCGCAAGATGTCCACCAACAACGCCGGCAACCTCAAGGTGATCGCCCGGGTCGAGGACGGCGGCAAGCCGCTCGAGGGCGAGGGCCAACTGATCGTCACCGTGCAGCGCTGGAACAACCCGCCGCTGCCGTAAGCGCCCGCGTGCCGGGCGGGTCCGTCCCGCCCGCAGGGCAACGACGAGGGCAACGAATCCGGAGGCCGCCATGGGCGCAATCTTGAATCTGGTCGAGCGCAACCTGCACGAGGTGCAGGTCAACGCCGACCGTCTGCTGTTCCATATCCCGAGCAGCTCGCTGTTCGCCGCCGATGAATTGACCGGCGGCATCATCGACGCGCTGCGCGGCGCGGGCTGCTCGCCCGAAGCGCTGGTGCAGCGCCTGGCCGGGCGCTTCGAAGGTGCGGAGATTGACGAGACCCTGCGCGAGCTGATCGCGCTGGAGGTGGTCAGCGACGGTGCGCCGCTGACCCCGGAGATCGCCGTGCGCCGGGTCGAGCGCACCGCGCTGAACACCGTGGTGCTCAACGTCAACACCGGCTGCAACCTGAGCTGCACCTACTGCTACAAGGAAGACCTCGACAAGCCGTCGGCCGGCAAGAAGATGCAGCTCGACACCGCCCAGGCGTCGGTGGAGATGCTGCTCAGGGAGTCGCCGGACGAGGCGCGCTACACCGTGGTGTTCTTCGGCGGCGAGCCGCTGTCCAACCGGCCGCTGATCGAGGCGATGGTGGACTGGTGCGAGGCGCGCTTCGCCGCGGCGGGCAAGGCGGTGGACTTCGTGATGACCACCAACGCCACCCTGCTGACCGAGGAGATCGTCGACTGGCTCAACGCCCATCGCTTCGGCCTGTCGGTGAGCATCGACGGGCCGAAGACGGTGCACGACCGCAACCGCATCACCGTGGGCGGCCAGGGCACCTACGACGTGGTGAGGAAGAAGGTCGACATGCTGCTGTCGCGCTACGACAGCCGCCCGGTGGGCGCGCGGGTCACCCTGACCCGCGGCATCACCGACGTCGAGACCATCTGGAACCACCTGTTCAACGAGCTGGGTTTCGCCGAGGTCGGCTTCGCCCCGGTCACCTCGGGCGACGTCAGCGACTACAACCTGAGCGGCGAGGAGCTGGCCGCGGTGTTCGCCAACATGAAGGCGCTCGGCCGCCGCTATCTCGACGAGGCGCTGGCCGGGCGCAACATCGGCTTCTCCAACCTGCACCAGCTGCTCACCGACATCCACGAGGGGCAGAAGAAGGCCCTGCCGTGCGGCGCCGGGCTGAAGATGCTGGCGGTCGACCACAAGGGCGAGCTGAACCTCTGCCACCGCTTCACCGGCTCCAGCCTGCCGACCTTCGGCAACGTGCACGAGGGGGTGAAGCAGGCCGAGCTCAACGACTTCCTCTCCCAGCGCCTGGACCGCAGCGGCACCGGCTGCGACAGCTGCCGCATCCGCAACCTGTGCTCGGGCGGCTGCTACCACGAGAGCTACGCCCGCTACGGCGACCCGGCCCACCCCACCTATCACTACTGCGAACTGATGCGCGACTGGGTCGACTTCGGCATCGAGGTCTACCACCGGATCATGGCCGGCAACCCGGCCTTCTTCAGCCGCTTCATCGCACCGAGAAAGGCGCACTGACATGAAACATCTCAAGCCGCTCAACCAGAAAGCCCAGCTGCTCGACCAGGCCGCCGCGGAGGATCGCGTCGAGGACGTCATCGCCATGAGCGCCGTGGCCGGCTGCACCGCCACCACCGACCCGGGCTGGGAGATCGACGCCTTCGGCGGCGTCGCCTCGCTGTGCCAGCCGATGGAGTCCGACCTGTACGGCTGCTCCGACCCGTGCTGGTGGCCGGCCCAGGTGCCGGACATGATGAGCACCTACCCGGACTGGAACAAGGACGCGCAGGCCTCGGCCGAGGACTGGCGCAACCTCGGCACCGTCTTCCCGAAAGACCAGTAAACGGCCGCAGACCCACAGGGGAACCGACATGAAGCTGCACACCATCAGCGGCCTGGCGGCCGCCATCGCCGGCGTCGTACTGGGCCTGCCGGCGCACGCCGCGGACAGCGGCCCGGCGCTCAAGCCCGGCCACGAGTACCTGATCGCCACCAACTATCCGAACAACCTGCATGTGGTCGACCTGGCCAGCGACAAGCTCTACAAGACCTGCACGATGCCCGACGCCTACGGCCCGGGCACCACGCAGATCGGCCCGGACGGCAAGACCGCCTACGTGCTCAACAACCACTACGGCGACCTCTACGGCATCGACCTGGACAGCTGCAAGACGGTGTTCCACGCGCGCCTGGCGCAGGCGCCGACCGAGAAGGCCAAGGCGCTGTTCTCCATCGCCCTGAGCCCGGACGGCAAGGAGATCTACAGCGTCGCCAATCCGACCGAGCTGAAGACCGATCACTACGTGGTCAAGGCGCCGCGCCTGCAGGTCTACGCCACCGATGGCGGCCTCGACGCCAAGCCCGTGCGCAGCTTCGAGGTGCCGCGGCAGATCAGCATCATGCAGGCCGGCGCCGACGGCAGCCTGTACATGGCCGGCGCCGACGTCTACAAGCTCGACGTGCAGACCGGCAAGTACGAGGTGGCGCTGGCCAGCCGCAACTGGCAGCGGCCGCTGTACAGCCCGCCGGACGTGCTCTACGCCTGGCCGCAGCAGACCCACCTGGGCGACTTCTCGATGCTCTACACCGCGGCCAAGTTCAAGGACGACCAGCAGGACCTGGCGACCGCCGACTTCGTCTACGGCTACTTCAGCATCGACCTGAAGACCGGCAAGACCACGGTGCAGGACTTCGCCCCGCTGACCGAGATCTACTTCACCGGCATGCGCTCGCCGAAGGACCCGAACCTGATGTTCGGCGTGCTCAACCGCCTGGCCAAGTACGACATCAAGGAGCAGAAGCTGCTGAAGACGGCCAAGCTGGACCATTCCTACTACTGCATCGCCTTCAACAAGGCCGGCAGCAAGGTCTACCTCGGCGGCACCTACAACGACCTGGCGGTGTTCGACGCCGACAGCCTGGCGCCGCTCGGCAAGATCGAGCTGCCCGGCGGCGACATGGCCATCGCCACCACCCAGGTGTTTACCCGTTGAGGATGGTGCGGAACGGCCACTGACCAGCGCTCCGCCGGAAACGACGAGGCCGCTTCCCGTGTCGGCGGGGAGCGGCCTCGTCGCGTCTGCGCCGGGTTCAGGAGTTGCTTTCGGTCACGCCGCAGCCGGTGCTCCACTTGCGGTAGTCGAGCACGCGGACTTCGCCTTGCGAGTCCTGGTAGGTCATGCGCGCGGTGACCACGCCGCAGACATCCTCGGGTTCCTCGATGGTGATCACCCGGTCGATGTCCAGCGGCATGCCGTAGGTGTAGCGCTCTTCCGGCGGATCGGCGGCCAGCGCCGGGCCCGCGATCAGCGCGAGCAGGAGGAAATGGATCTTCATGGGGCACCTCCGGCTCCGATGGAAAACTTCCCTACCGTGGCCAGGCTGCCGGCTCCGCGGCAGTCTGTTACTTGTGCCAACAGACAAGTCTAGTTCGCGGCAGGGCGTGCCAAAGCCCCTGGAGGGACCGATGGGGAGCAGCCGACGATGGGCTGATAGCGAGTGGTGCTGAGGGGCGGAAGCGACGCGGGCCGGCTCGGGCCGGCCCGCGGGGCAGGAGCGACGGACTCAGGGGTTGCCCATGCCGTCGTCGATGGCAATGCCCTGCGCGCGCATCCGCTCGATCAGCCCGGCGCGGGTGCCGGGGCGGTTGAGCAGCGCCCGGTGGCGCACCTCGGCGACTTCCGTGGCGCTGTAGGGCTGGAAGTCGGCCGGAGTGCTGGCGCCGGCCATGCCGTGGCGCGGATCGAGGATCCAGTTGAGCAGCTCGGCGATCTGCGCGTCGCTGAGCGCCGACTGGGCTACGCCGGGCACGCGCACGAGGAACTCGCGCCCGCCCTCGACGCGCAGGAAGTTGCCGACGAAGCCGGCCATCTTCGGTGTGCCGGTGCGCGGCGCGCCCTCGCCGTGGCCCAGGTGGCAGCCGAGGCACTGCAGCTGGTAGTTGGTCGCCACGCTGTAGCCGGCCTGGGCGATCGGCGTCTGCGCCTGCTCGTTGCCCGGTGCCGGCTTCTGCTGCGGGTCGGGGAAGGCGCGGGCCAGGGCCGGCGGGGCCGCCAGTACGGCGGCAAGTCCGGCGAGCAGCAGCAGACGCATGGCGCTTCCCTCCCTCACCTGGCGACGCCGCGGATCACCGAGATGGTGCAGTTGTAGACGCTGTTGGACTTGGCGCCCAGGCACCAGTTGACGTCGTTGTTGTTGAACGGACGGTACATCGGCTCCTCGCTGTCGTTGCGGGTGCAGGCGCACTGGCCGCAGGCGTGCTTGCCGCAGCAGTCGTTGTAGGAGATGACGTAGTCGATGCCGTCGGCCGGGTTGCGGCAGGTGCCGACCCAGGTCACCTGCGACACTTCGGTGCCGGGCGGGCAACTGGTGGCGGTGCCGCCGCAGCAGCTGCACAGGAAGCCGTCCACCGAGCAGTAGCGCCAGTAGTCGCAGCTGTTCGGATCGCCCGGATCGCCGGGGATGCCGGTCTCGCCGGCGTGCGCCTTGGAGGCGCGGTCGATGGGCAGCAGCAGCGGCAGGGCGGCGCCGGCCACCAGCCAGGAGCCGATGCGGGAGATGGCCTGGCGGCGCGAGGTGAGGTCGGCGACTCGGCGGGCGGAGCGCTCGAACAGCAGGTCCAGCAGTTTCATGATCAGTCTCCTCGGGCCTTAGTGATGGATTTTCACGGCGTTGTCGGGGGTGTGCAGGTAGTCCTGCAGCGAGGCGATGCCCATGCGCTCGGCCTCGAACAGGCTGTCCAGGTGCTCGCGGGAGTTGACCAGGCCCTTGGCGCGCAGCACGCCGGCGGCGTCGATCAGCACGGCGTAGGGCAGCTTGCCGATCTGGTAGGTCATGCCGACTTCCGGGCCGACCACGTAGGCCGCGTCTTCCAGCTTGAACTCGCGGATCAGCGCGGCCTGGGCCTCCAGGTCGCCGTCGCTGACGTAGACCACCTCGAGATCCGTGCGCGCCTTGGCGATGGCCTTCACCGCCGGCAGCAGCGACTTGCAGATCGGGCAGGTCGGCGACAGGAAGAACAGCAGCTGGCCCTTGTCGCCGGCGTAGCCGAAGTTCAGCGGGCGGCCGTTGCGGTCGGCGGCGGTGACCTTGGGCGCCGGTTCGTTGACCGCCACGCCCTTGTCGATCATCAGCGCCCCGGCCGGGGCCAGGCGCGCGTGCAGCACGCCGATCTGGCGCACCAGGCCCATGAGCACGAAGGCCAGGGCGATCAGCAGGATCCACAGCAGGATGTTGGAAACGATCAGAGCTTCCATGGGTTCACCTTCCAGTCAGTTTGAGCAGGCGCGGGGCGTTGGTCAGCAGACCGTCGGCCGCCGCGTAGAGCAGCAGGAGCACCGCGGCGGCGGCGATGGCGACGAAGCCGTCGAAGGCGCCGAGCTCGCGCACCAGCGGCGGCTGGCCGGCGAGCAGGGCCAGGCCGAGCAGCGCGGCGTTGCGCGAGAGCAGCAGCGGGCGCAGCGGCTGGGCGGCGCCGGGGCCGGCGCAGCCGCAGTCGATGTCGCGGCGGCCGCGCCACAGATTGACGGCGATGGCGCCGGCGTAGGCCAGCATCAGCGCGCCGGCGGCCAGCGCAGCAAAGCCGCGGCTGACCGGCAGCAGCAGGCCAAGGGCGACGGCGCCCTCGACCAGCGGCAGCAGGCGGGCCACCGGCGTGAGCAGCCCTGCCGGCAGCAGCGCGTAGGCCTCCAGCTGGCTGGCGAACCAGCGCGGTGCGCGCAGCTTGTGGCTGGCCGCGGTGGCGAGGATCGCCGCCAGCGGCAGGGCGCAGGCGTGGATCAGGATGGGATCGAGCGGCATGGCGGCCTCCTCAGTGGCTCTGCACCAGGGTCGGCGTCTTGGCGATCCCGGTCATGGTGCCGGTGTGCTTGCCGCTCTTGAGGTCGAACACCTCCAGGTCGCCGGTGACGGTGCCGGCCAGCAGCAGCGGGTTGTCGTCGCCGGTGGCGTGCAGGCTCCACATCAGGCCGGACGACTCGAGGGTGCCGATCTTCTTGCCGGTCTTCAGGTCGAAGGCCCAGATGGTGTTGCTCGGGTCTTCCCAGTTCAGCGGCTTGTGGTCGGGGTGCATCAGCACGTACAGGCGATCGAGCTTGGGCGCCAGCGCCATCATCTGCCAGCCGCCGGGTGCCCAGCCGGCCTTCTTCTCTTCCGCGCTGACCAGCGACCAGGTCGGCAGGAACTTGGGCTTGTCGCCGGACAGGTCGACCGGATGGATCACCCCTTCGGTGGTGACGAAGTAGTAGGTATCGCCCTTGGCCACGGCGCGCTCGACCATCTTCACCTGGTTGGGATCGAACATCGGCGTCTGGTGGCGGGAAACCTCCTTGCCCGCGTCGTCGAGGGTGACCACCTGCAGGCTGCCGTTGCCGCACAGCGAGGCGAAGCGCCGCGCGCCCACCGGGTAGTTGAGGATGCAGCCGCTGATGTCGACCTCGCTGGCGACCTTGCGCGCCTTGACGTCGACCACGGTGACCGAGGTGGCGGGGGTGAAGTTGTAGATGTAGACGAAGCGGTCGTCGCTGCTGGGGTTCAGCGCGTAGCGCTCGGTGATGCTGTTGGTGCGCTTGGGCGGGATTTCCACCTCCCACAGCGGCGACAGGGTCGAGCTGTCCCAGGCGGTCAGCATGTCGGTGCGCGTGCCGCGCACGTAGCGCGACCAGTAGGTGTCGGCGGTGTACAGGGTCTTCTGGTCGTGGGCGGGCACCATCGGCGCCATGCCGCCGGTGCTGAGCATGCCGAGCATGCGCTTGGCGTCCGGATCGACCACCACCACGCGGGTGGCGATCATGTTCTGGAACTCGACGTCGACGATGTAGGCGCGGTGCGGCTCCGGCGGGAAGGGCAGGGTGACCTGGCCCTCCGTCTCCACCGGCAGTTCGGCGTGGGCGACGCTGGCCAGGGCGACGGTGAACGCCAGGGCAGTACGCGCAAGGATGGGGGTGATTGGCATGGGATGGCTCCCTGTTCTGGGTATCGGACCGCTGGTTTTTATGCGCGGTGGTTGGCGCCTCCGAGTCTGCCGGCCCGTCGCCCGGGCTGCATGGCTGTGCCTGCCAAGCGCTTGATTCACTGTGCCACGACCCGCCGTCGCGCCGCGGCGAGGATTGTGGCGCGCGGGCGGATCCTCTATGTATAGTCGCGATTTTTCGGCCCTTCCCTGACCCATGACCGCCCTCGCTCCCCTGGCCAACCTGATCAAGCGCTTTCAGGAACAGACCCCCATCCGCGCCAGCTCGCTGATCGTCACCGTCTACGGCGACGCCATCGAGCCGCACGGCGGCGCCGTATGGCTGGGCAGCCTGATCCAGCTGCTCGAGCCGATGGGCATCAACCAGCGGCTGATCCGCACCTCGGTGTTCCGCCTGACCAAGGACGGCTGGCTGAAGGCCGACAAGGTCGGCCGGCGCAGCTACTACAGCCTGACCGGCGCCGGCCGCCGGCGCTTCGAGAAGGCCTTCAAGCGCATCTACAGCAGCAGCGTGCCGGCCTGGGACGGCACCTGGTGCCTGGCGGTGCTGTCGCAGCTGGAGGCGGACAAGCGCAAGCAGGTGCGCGAGGAGCTGGAGTGGCAGGGCTTCGGCGCGCTGGCGCCGACCGTGCTGGCCAGCCCGCGCTGCGACCGCGCCGACGTGGCGGCGACCCTGCAGGAGCTGGAGGCGCTGGACGACACCATCCTGTTCGAGACCACCGCCCAGGAGGTGCTGGCCTCGCGCGCGCTGCGCCTGCAGGTCAAGGAGAGCTGGAAGATCGACGTGCTCGGCGCGCACTACAGCGAGTTCATCCAGCTGTTCCGCCCGCTCTGGCAGGCGCTGCGCGAGCAGGCGCAGCTCGACCCGCAGGACTGCTTCCTCGCCCGCACCCTGCTGATCCACGAATACCGCAAGCTGCTGCTGCGCGATCCGCAGCTGCCCGACGAGCTGCTCCCCGGCGACTGGGAAGGCCGCGCCGCGCGCCAGCTGTGCCGCAACATCTACCGCCTGGTCTGCGCGCCGGCCGAGCAGTGGCTGGGCAGTCTGCTGGAGACCGCCGACGGTCCGCTGCCCGAAGCCGGCGAGAGCTTCTACCGGCGTTTCGGCGGCCTCGAATAGAACATTTGTTCACGAGGCAGGCTTCCTTCATGTTTTTTGTATCGCATGCCCGGGCGGCGGGGCGGCCCTGCCGTGCCCGTCGCGCGCTCTAGCGTGCGTGCCGGCGCGTGGCTCCGGGGTGCTCGGCGGCCTGCCGGACGGACCGGCGAGGTGCCGGTTCTACGCCTAAAGAGATACGGAAAAATAGCTGTAGCATAGTTGATCTGTGTCTCTTTTTCGGTATGCTCGAAGCGTGTGGCACATTGTCGCTGGCCAGCCCGCCAGCCGCCGCCATCCCAAGAGCCTCGCAAGCTGATACAAAAATAATCCGGGAGCCTTACATGAAACGCCTCAAGTTGGCCGCACTGCTCGCTGCCCTCGGCTGCGCCTCCACCACCCTGCACGCCGCTGAAACCTACACCCTCAAGTTCGGCCACTTCCTGCCTTCCACTTCCTACCAGCAGCGCGAGATGTTCGAGCCCTGGTGCGCCAAGTTGAAGGAAGAGTCCGCCGGCCGTCTGCAGTGCCAGATCTACCCGTCCATGCAGCTCGGCGGCACCCCGGCCAAGCTGGCCGACATGGTGCGCAACGGCGTCGCCGACATCGTCTGGACCGCGCCGTCCTACTCGCCGGGCAAGTTCCCGCGCATCGAGGCGGTCGAGCAGCCGTTCCTGATGCCCTACGGTGCGCGCAACAGCGACCCGATCATCTGGAAGTTCTACGAGCAGTACGCCAAGGAAGACTTCCAGGGCTACAAGGTGCTGGCCATGCACGGCGACGGCGGCATGGGCTTCCATACCCGCAGCAAGGCGATCGCCAGCCTCGACGACCTCAAGGGCATGAAGCTGCGCGCCTCGCACCGCGCCTCCGCGCTGCTGGTCGAGTCGCTCGGCGCCGCGCCGGTGAGCATGCCGCCGCCGCAGATGACCGAGTCGCTGTCCAAGGGCGTGATCGACGGCGTGCTGTTCACCTGGAGCACCATCCGCGACGTCAAGGTCGACGAGGTCACCCGTTTCCACAGCGAGCCGCCGGCCGGTTCGCCGTCGCTGACCAGCACCGTGCTGACTATGCTGATGAACGAGAAGAAGTTCGCCAGCCTGCCCAAGGATCTGCAGGAGATCCTCGAGCGGAACAGCGGCCCGGCGCTCAACAACATGATCAGCGACGTGTGGGACCAGCACATGGAGAGCGCGGTCAAGGCCACTCCGGCTGATCAGATCGTCAACATCAGCGCGGAAAACTACGCCGCCATGCAGAAGGCCGCCGAGCCGGTGGCGCAGAACTGGGTGAAGGAAGTCGCCGCCAAGGGTGTCGACGGTACCGCCCTGTTGCAAGGTGTGCGCGACATCGCCGCTGCTCAGACCCGGTAAACCTCAATGGCTGAGTCGCTTTCCTTCGAAAGCGGGATCGAGGTGCAGCGCGGCCCGGTGGGCCGTCTGCTGCACTGGGCCTGTCAGGGCTTCGCCCTGGCAGGCGGCCTGATCCTGCTGCTGCTGATCAACATGTCGCTGATCTCGATCATCGGTCGCAAGCTGTTCGCCACGCCGATCCGCGGCGACATCGAGCTGATGGAGATCGGTGCCTCGATCGCCATCGCCGCCTTCCTGCCGCTGTGCGAGCTGCGCGGCACGCACATCAAGGTCGACACCTTCACCATGAAGGCGCCGCAGTCCGTGCAGCGCGGCCTGGACGCCATCGCCCACCTGCTGTGCCTGCTCGCCGCGCTGCTGCTGGCCTGGCGCACCAGCCTGCAGATGCTCGACAACATGGAGTACGGCGACGTCTCCACCCTGCTGTCGATCCCGATGTGGATCCCGCTCAGCATGATCGTACCCAGCCTGCTGCTGCTGGCGCTGGCCAGCGCCTGGCGGCTCGCCCTGTGCCTGAACCCCGGAGGCCGTCCATGATCCTCGGCCTGATTGCCCTGGCCATCACCCTGACCCTGCTGGCGCTGCGCGTGCACATCGGCATCACCATGCTGATCGGCGGCGCGGCCTGCTTCTGGGCGGTCAACGACGGCGACCTGTCCTCGCTGCTGTTCACCCTCAACAACCTGGCCTACTCGCGGCTGTCCAACTACGACCTGGCGGTGATCCCGCTGTTCGTGCTGATGGGCCAGTTCGCCACCCACGGCGGCCTGTCGCGCGCCATCTTCCGCTGTGCCGCCGCCTTCGTCGGCCACTGGAAGGGGGGCCTCGGCATGTCGGCGATCGGCGCCTGCGCCGGCTTCGGCGCCATCTGCGGCTCCTCGCTGGCCACCGCGGCGACCATGAGCCACGTCGCCCTGCCCGAGCTGCGCCGGCACAACTACTCCGGCCGCCTGGCCACCGCCACCGTGGCCTGCGGCGGCACCTTGGGCATCCTCATCCCGCCGTCGGTGCCGCTGATCATCTACGCGGTGCTGACCCAGGAGTCGATCGCCAAGCTGTTCGTCGCCGCCGTCATCCCCGGCATCATCGCGGTGATCGGCTACATGATCGTGCTGCGCATCATGGTCGCCCGCGAGGGCTCCCACACCAGCGGCGCGGAGCCGGCCAGCAATGCCGAACGGCTGAAGGCCTTCGTCAGCGTGCTGCCGGTGATCGGCGTGTTCGTGGTGGTGATCGTCGGCATCTACGGCGGCTGGTCCAACCCCACCGAGGCCGCCTCGATCGGCGCCGCGGCCTGCGGCATCCTCGCCGTGCTCCAGGGCGGCATGCGCTGGGAGGGCATCCGCACCAGCCTGCTCGGCACCGCCGAGACCACCGCGATGATCTTCCTCGTGCTGCTCGGCGCCGACCTGCTCAACTCCGGCCTGGCGCTGACCCAGATGCCCAGCGAGCTGGCCGAGTGGGTGAAGAACAGCGGCCTGGCGCCGATGCTGGTGCTGATCGCCATCCTCGCCCTGTACCTGTTCCTCGGCTGCGTGATGGACTCGCTGGCGATGATCCTGCTGACCATCCCGATCTTCTACCCGGTGATCATGGGGCTGGATTTCTTCGGCCTGGACGCCACCGAGAAGTCGATCTGGTTCGGCATCCTCGCCCTGATGGTGGTGGAGATCGGCCTGGTGACGCCGCCACTGGGGATGAACCTGTTCATCGTCCAGCGCGCCGCCGGCAACGTGGCGCTGACCGAGACCGCGCGCGGGGTGGTGCCCTTCCTGATGTCCGACCTGGCGCGCATCGTCCTGCTGGTGGCCTTCCCCGGCCTCAGCCTGTGGCTGCTGTCGGCCCTCGCCTGAGTCGCTGAACGCACAAGGCCCCGCCCGGTATCGCCGGGCGGGGCCTTGTCGTTTGCGCGGGCGAAGGAATCAGACCGCCACCGGCGCCTTGATGTGCGGGTGGCTCTGGTAGCCGACCAGCTCGAAGTCCTCGAAGCGGAAGGCGAACAGGTCCTTCACCGCCGGGTTGAGCTTCATGCTCGGCAGCGGGAAGGGCTCGCGCGACAGCTGCAGGTCGGTCTGCTCCAGGTGGTTGGCGTACAGGTGGCAGTCGCCGCCGGTCCAGATGAACTCGCCGGGCTGCAGGTCGCAGACCTGCGCCACCATCAGGGTCAGCAGGGCGTAGCTGGCGATGTTGAACGGCACGCCGAGGAAGATGTCGGCGCTGCGCTGGTACAGCTGGCAGGACAATTTGCCGTCGGCGACGTAGAACTGGAACAGCGCGTGGCACGGCGGCAGGGCCATCTGTTCGACCAGCGCCGGGTTCCACGCCGAGACGATCAGCCGGCGCGAGTCTGGATTGTTCCTGATCATCGCGATCAGGTTGGCGATCTGG
This sequence comes from Pseudomonas oryzae, assembly GCF_900104805.1. Taxonomy (NCBI): domain Bacteria; kingdom Pseudomonadati; phylum Pseudomonadota; class Gammaproteobacteria; order Pseudomonadales; family Pseudomonadaceae; genus Pseudomonas; species Pseudomonas oryzae. Next base: position 4,100,541 of record NZ_LT629751.1, read on the forward strand.
TCGATCGACTCGCCGTTGGGCGCCGGCCACGAGCGCCACTGGTAGCCGTACACCGGGCCCAGTTCGCCGTTCGCATCGGCCCACTCGTCCCAGATGCTGACGCCGTTTTCCTTGAGGTAGCGGATGTTGGTCTCGCCCTTCAGGAACCACAGCAGCTCGTGGATGATCGATTTCAGGTGGCACTTCTTGGTCGTGACCAGCGGGAAGCCGTCGGCGAGGTCGAAGCGCATCTGGTGGCCGAACACGCTGTAGGTGCCGGTGCCGGTACGGTCGGCCTTGAAGGTGCCGGTCTCGCGCACGCGGCGCATCAGGTCGAGGTACTGTTTCATCGGAGGGCTCGGCGAAAGAGGGGGGGAGTCTCAAGGGGCGTAGGGTAGAAAACTCGCGCAGCAATTTTCTACCGATTCCGGCCGAAAGGTGGGTAATCGCTGCGCGAGTTACCCACCCTGCGGGGCTGGTGAATGAATTCGCCCTACGCGGTACGTCCGGCGCGCCGGTAGGCCCAGACCATCAGGCCGATGCCGCCGAGGATCATCGGCAGGCTGAGCAGCTGGCCCATGGTCAGCCAGCCGCCGGCCAGGTAGCCGAGCTGGGCGTCGGGCACGCGGACGAATTCGACCAGGAAGCGGAACAGGCCGTAGCAGGCGGCGAACAGGCCGGACACCGCCATGGTCGGACGCGGCTTGCGCGAGTACAGCCAGAGGATGACGAACAGCGCCACGCCCTCCAGGGCGAACTGGTAGAGCTGCGAGGGGTGGCGGGCGAGCTGCGCCGGATCGCTCCACGCCGGGAACACCATGGCCCACGGCAGATCGGTGGGCTTGCCCCACAGCTCGGCGTTGATGAAGTTGCCGATGCGCCCGGCGCCCAGGCCGATCGGTACCAGCGGGGCGATGAAGTCGAGCAGCTGGAACAGGCTCTTGCCGTGGCGCCGGCCGAACCACCACATCGCCAGCATCACGCCGAGGAAGCCGCCGTGGAACGACATGCCGCCTTCCCAGATGCGCAGCAGCCACAGCGGGTCGCGGATGAACTGCTCGAAGTTGTAGAACACCACGTAGCCGAAGCGGCCGCCGAGGACCACGCCGCAGGCGGCCCAGAACACCAGGTCGGAGAGGGTATCGCGGCTCCAGCTGGCGTCGAAGCGCGCCAGGCGCCGGCTGGCCAGCCACCAGGCGCCGCCGATGCCGACCAGGTACATCAGGCCGTACCAGTGGATCTTCAGCGGGCCGAGGGCGATGGCCACCGGGTCGATCTGCGGGTAAACCAGCATGTCAGGTCCTCAGAGCAGGAAATTCAGGCCGACGCAGAGCAGCAGCAGGGCGAACAGGCGCTTGAGCATCTGCGGCGACAGCTTGTGCGCCAGCTGCGCGCCGAAGCGGGCGAAGAACATCGAGGTGGCGGCGATGCCGACCATCGCCGGCAGGTAGACGAAGCCCAGGCTCCACTCCGGCAGCTGCGTTTCGTTGCGCCCCAGCCACATGAAGGTCAGTGCGCTGGCCACGGCGATCGGCAGGCCGCAGGCCGCCGAGGTGGCCACCGCCTGCTGCATCGACAGGCTGCGCCAGGTGAGGAAGGGCACGGTCAGCGAGCCGCCGCCGATGCCGATGATCGCCGAGGCCCAGCCGATCACCGTGCCGGCCACGCCGAGGCCGGTCTTGCCGGGCACGCTGCCGCTGGCCTTGGGCTGCAGGTTGAAGGCCATCTGCGCGGCCACGCTGATGGCGAACACGCCGATGACCTTCTGCAGCCATTCGCCCTGCAGCAGGGAGGCGGTCAGACCGCCGAGCAGGCTGCCGCCGAGGATGCCGACCGCCAGCCAGCGCACGATCTCCCAGCGCACCGCGCCGCGCTTGTGGTGGGCGCGGATCGAGTTGATCGAGGTGAAGGCGATGGTCGCCAGCGAGGTGCCGACCGCCATGTGGGTGAGCACTTCCGGGGCGAAGCCCTGGATCTGGAAGCTGTAGATCAGCACCGGCACGATGATCATGCCGCCGCCGACGCCGAACAGCCCGGCCAGCACACCGGCCGCGGCCCCCAGGATCAGGTAGATTACGAACTCCATTGCCACTCCCCGCAGGCAAAGCGGCATGGTAACGGATTGGGCGCTCGCGGCTCTAGGCTCCGGGCGAAAAGGCCCGGGCCGGGCTCAATTCTGCACGCTGCCGCTGGGGGCGAGGATGCGGCTCAGGCCCAGGTTGCGCATGTGCAGCTGCAGGGTGCTGTGGATCAGCGGCGCGTGGTCGAGCGACAGCACCAGTTCGAGCAGCTCGCGCGCCTGCTCCAGGGACAGCTGGCGCAGCAGCCACTTGACCTTGGGCAGGTTGGTGGCGTTCATCGACAGTGAGTCGAAGCCCATCGCCATCAGCAGCATGGCGGCAATAGGGTCGCCGGCCATCTCGCCGCAGATGCTCACCGGCTTGCCGACGCTGTGCGCGTCGTCGACCACGCGCTTGAGCGCCTGCAGGATCGACGGGTGCAGGTAGTCGTAGAGGTTGGCCACCCGCGGGTTGTTGCGGTCGACCGCCAGCAGGTACTGGGTCAGGTCGTTGGAGCCGACCGAGAGGAAGTCGACCTGGCGCGCCAGCTCGCGGGTCTGGAACACTGCGGCGGGGATCTCGATCATCACCCCGACCGGCGGCATGGGCACGTCGACGCCTTCCTCGCGCACCTCGCTCCAGGCGCGGTGCAGCAGGCGCTGCGCCTCCTCCAGCTCGGGCAGGCCGCTGATCATCGGCAGCAGGATGCGCAGGTTCTCCAGGCCCTCGCTGGCCTTGAGCATGGCGCGCGCCTGGACCAGGAAGATCTCCGGGTGGTCGAGGGTGACGCGGATGCCGCGCCAGCCGAGGAACGGGTTGTCTTCCTTGATCGGGAAGTAGGACAGCGCCTTGTCGCCGCCGATGTCGAGGGTGCGCATGGTCACCGGCAGCGGGTGGAAGGCCTTGAGCTGGTCGCGGTAGATCGCCACCTGCTCCTTCTCGCTGGGGAAGCGCTCGTTGGTCATGAACGGCACTTCGCTGCGGTACAGGCCGACGCCCTCGGCGCCGCGCTCCTGGGCGCGGGCGATGTCGGCGAACAGGCCGGTGTTGACCCACAGCGGCATGCGGTGGCCGTCGAGGGTCTCGCAAGGCAGGCTGCGCAGGGCGTCGAGGCCGCGGTTGAGCTGGCGCTCTTCCTCGGCGATCTCGCTGAACTGGCGACGCAGGCCGGGCGAGGGGTTGGTGAACACGTCGCCGCGATTGCCGTCGACGATCAGCTCGATGCCGTCGAGCATGGTGTAGGGCAGGTCGACCGCGCCCATCACCGTGGGGATGCCCATGGCGCGGGCGAGGATGGCGACGTGCGAGTTGCTCGAGCCGGTCACCGAGACCAGGCCGGTCAGCTTGCCGGGCGGCACCTCGCCGAGCATCGCCGGCGACAGCTCCTCGCTGACCAGGATGGTGTTGTCCGGGTAGACCAGCTTCTGCTGCCGCGCCTGCTGCAGGTAGGCGAGGATGCGTCGGCCGATGTCCTTGACGTCCGAGGCGCGCTCGCTGAGGTAGGCGTCGTCCATCAGCTCGAAGCGCTGCACGTGGCCGTTGACCACCTGGCGCAGGGCGCCCTGGGCCCACTGGCCGGTCTCGATGACCTTGATCACCTCGCCGGCGATCGAGGCGTCGTCGAGCATCATCAGGTAGACGTCGAACAGCGCGCGCTCTTCCTGGCGCAGCTGGGTGGAAAGGCGCGCGGACAGCTCGCGCATGTCCTTACGCACCGCCTCGATGGCGTTGTAGAAGTAGGCGATCTCGCCGTCGATGTCGTCGATCGGCCGGTCCGGCACCACCTCGAGGTCGGCCGGCGGCAGCACCACCACGGCGCTGCCGAGGGCCACGCCGGGCGAGCCGGGCACGCCGATGAAGCGGGTGTCGGGGGTGGCCTTGCCCTGCTTGCCGAGGCCGCGGATCGAGCCGGTGGCCTCGGCGTGGGCGATCACCCCGGCGAGCTGCGCGCTCATGGTGACCAGGAAGGCTTCCTCGCCCTCGTCGAACTGGCGGCGCTCCTTCTGCTGCACCACCAGCACGCCCATCACCCGGCGGTGGTGGATGATCGGCGCGCCGAGGAACGAGGCGTAGCGCTCCTCGCCGGTCTCGGCGAAGTAGCGGAAGCGCGGGTGACTGGCGGCGTCCTCGAGGTTGAGCGGCTCCTCGCGGGTGCCGACCAGGCCGACCAGGCCCTCGCTGGGCGCCATGCTGACCTGGCCGATGGAGTCCTTGTTGAGGCCCTCGGTGGCCATCAGCACGAAGCGGTTGCTCTGCGGGTCAAGCAGGTACACCGAGCAGACCTGGGTGCCCATGGCTGCACGCACGCGCTCGACGATGATCGCCAAGGCGGTGTCGAGATCCCGGGCGGCATTCACCTCCTGGATGATCTTGCGCAGCGTGTGGAGCATGGTCAAAGGTTGGGCGCTCCTCTAGTGGGTCGGCCTCGGTGGATGATTCACTCGCGGATCGGCAGGCGTGGCGCCAGTTCCTTCAGCGCGCGGCGGTACACCTCGCGCTTGAAGGACACCACCTGGCCCAGCGGATACCAGTAGCTGACCCAGCGCCAGCCGTCGAATTCCGGCTTGCCGGTCAGGTCCATGCGCACGCGCTGCTCGTCGCCGGTCAGGTGCAGGAGGAACCACTTCTGCTTCTGGCCGATGCACAGCGGCTGGCTGTGGGTGCGCACCAGACGCTGGGGCAGACGATAGCGCAACCAGCCGCGGGTACAGGCGAGGATGCGCACATCCTGCGGCTCGAGACCGACTTCCTCGTTCAATTCGCGAAACAGCGCATCTTCCGGCGACTCCTGCGGGTTGATGCCGCCCTGGGGGAACTGCCAGGCATCCTGGTTGATGCGTCGCGCCCACAGCACCTGGCCGACCTCATTGGCCAGGATGATGCCGACATTGGGTCGGAAGCCATCGGGATCGATCACGGCAGACACCTCGAAACACATATGCCCGGATTGTTCCACAAAGCCCGTCACAGCGGCAACGCGCGCGCGTGGGCGCATGGGCAGTGCCGACAAAACGGGGTAATCTTGGCCCTTCCTTGCACCTGTCTGAGAGAGCCTATCCGTGCGTCTGGCGTTGTTCGACCTCGACAATACCCTGCTGGCCGGCGACAGCGACCACGCCTGGGGCGACTGGCTGTGCCGGCGCGGCATCCTCGACGAAGCCAGCTACAAGGCGCGCAACGACGAGTACTACGAGGATTACCTGGCCGGCCGCCTGGACATCCAGGCCTACCTGAACTTCTGCCTGGCGGTGCTCGGCCAGTACGACCGCGCGCAGCTGGATGCCTGGCACCGCGAGTTCATGGCCGAGTGCATCGAGCCGATCATCCTCGCCAAGGGCGAGGCGCTGCTCGCCGAGCACCGCGCCGCCGGCGACATGCTGGTGATCATCACCGCCACCAACCGCTTCGTCACCGGCCCGATCGCCGCGCGGCTGGGCGTCGATGCCCTGCTTGCCACCGAGTGCGAGATGCAGGGCGGGCAGTACACCGGGCGCACCACCGACATCCCCTGCTTCCGCGAGGGCAAGGTCACCCGCCTGGAGCGCTGGCTGCTGGAGACCGGCATGAGCCTGGACGGCAGCTGCTTCTACAGCGACTCGCGCAACGACTTGCCGCTGCTCGAGCAGGTCGACAACCCGGTGGCGGTCGATCCCTGCCCGGAGCTGCGCGCCATCGCCGAGCAGCGCGGCTGGCCGGTGCTCTCGCTGCGCGGCTGATGACCGCGGAGCACTGAAGACGGCGCCTGCGGGCGCCGTCGTCGTTTGCGGCTCAGGCCGGCTTGGTGACCATCAGGAAGAAGATCACCACGAAGGCGGCGAAAGCCGGCCAGCCGAGGGCGAACCACCAGGCCATGTAGCGCCCGGCCACGGCCGGCAGCGGCGAGCCGTCGCGCTCGGCCTGCACGGCGAGGTCGCGCACGCGGATCTGCAGCCCGACCACCGGCAGCCAGCACAGCCCAGCCAGCACGTAGAGGACGAGGGTCAGCAGCAGCCAGTGCTGGCCGAGCGGCCAGCCGGCCAGGTGGACCATGGCCAGGCCGCTGAGCGGCTGGATGACAGCGGTGGGGGTGGTGAACAGCCAGTCGGCGGCGACCAGGTGGCGGAAGGTGGTGGCGATGGTCGCCACCTGCGCGCTCTTCCAGGCGCGCCAGGCGTAGTAGGCCGAGCCGAGGCCGGTGCCGAACAGCAGGGTGGAGGAGAGGATGTGCAGGGTCTTCAGCAGCAGGTAGAGGGTCATGCTTCGCTCCGTCCGTGAGCGGGGGGCAGCCACAGCAGCCACAGGCTGACCGCCAGCAGCATCAGGTTCTTGCCGACGCCCTGGAAGGGATCGAACCAGTAGTGCGGCAGCAGCCAGGTGATCAGCGCCGTGTAGGCGAGCATCAGGGCGACCTGCGCCTGCAGCGCGCGGCGCCGCCAGCGCCGCCACAGCAGGCTGAGGCCCAGCGCGCCGTCGAGCAGGGCGCCGCCGAGCACGGCGATGCGCGCCGGCCAGCCGTCGATGCCGGCCTCGGCGAGGATGCGCAGGCCCCAGGCGAAGCCGGGGCCGAGGCAGGCCAGCGCGGTGCCCAGCCAGACCAGCACCAGCAGGGCGAGCAGCAGCGGCTGCAGGATCAGGCCGAGGCTGTGCGTCGCCTGCGGCCAGTCGTGCAGGTGCGTCTCCAGCGGCAGGCAGCGATGGCCGCAGGCCTCGGCCAGCGGCTCCGGCGAGGCGAGGTTGTCGCGCCGCGCCAGACGCAGGGTCTGACGGTTCAGCGCGCGCCAGCCGAGGCGCTCGCCGAGCCAGGCGCCGGCCAGCGCCAGCGGCCGCGGTAGCGCCCAGTAGTGGCCCGCCCCCCAGCCTTGGGCGGCGCGCAGGCGGTCGAGGATCTGGCCCATGCTCAGCGCTTCGGGGCCGACCAGCGCCAGGCTGCACGGCTGGGCCGGCCAGTGAGCGAGCAGGGCGAGCACCGCGCTGCACAGGTCGTCGACGTGCAGCGGCTGCAGGCGCGCGCGGTTGTCCAGCAGCGGCGTCCACGGCCAGGGCGACAGGCGCTGCAGCCAGCGGCTGCTGGCCGCGCCCGGGCCGAGCACCAGCGAGGGACGCAGCACCACGGCGGGGATGCCGAGGCCGAGCAGGTGGCGCTCGGCGGCGGCCTTGCTGGCGAGGAACTCGGTGTCCGGCGTCTCCTCGGCGCCGAGTGCGGAGATCTGCAGCACCCGCGCGCCGTGTGCGGCGGCCAGCTCGAACAGCGCGCAGGCGCCGAGGTGCTGGACCTCGTGCAGGCGGGCGCGGTCGCTGGACAGCAGGCCGGCGGCGTTGATCACCAGCTCGATGCCGGCCGGCCAGGCGCAGCTGCGCGGATCGCGGGCCAGTTCGGCGAGATCCAGCGCCAGCCAGTCGCCGGCGGCGGCCGGATCGGGCTGGCGCGCCGTGGCCAGCACCGAATGGCCGGCCGCGCGCAGCGCGACATGCAGGTGGCGGCCGATGAAGCCGCCGGCGCCGACCAGCAGGATGCGCATCAGCACAGCCTCCCGGTCGGACGGTGGAGCGTGGGGAACATGGCGATCACCTCCCTGTGATCAGGCCGGCTTCAGCCGAGGAACAGCTTGTAGGCCGGGTCGTCGCTGGCGCTCCAGTACGGGTAGCCGATGTTGTCCAGCGCCTCGGTGAGCAGCGGCAGGTCGGCTTCCGGCACCTGCATGCCGACCAGCACGCGGCCGTCGGCGGCGCCGTGGTTGCGATAGTGGAACATCGAGATGTTCCAGCGCCCGCCCAGCTTGTTGAGGAAGTTGAACAGTGCGCCGGGGCGCTCGGGGAACTCGAAGCGGAACACCCGCTCGTTCTCCGCGCCCGGCGCGTGGCCGCCGACCATGTGGCGGATGTGCAGCTTGGCCAGTTCGCTCTCGGTCAGGTCGAGCACCGGGAAGCCCTGCTCGCGCAGGCCGGCGACCAGCTGCTCGCGCGGGTCTGTCTCCGGGTGGGTCTGCACGCCGACGAAGATGTGCGCCTGGTCCGGGCGGTTGTAGCGGTAGTTGAACTCGGTGATCGAGCGCTTGCCCAGCGCCTGGCAGAACGCCTTGAAGCTGCCCGGCTTCTCCGGGATGGTCACGGCGATGATCGCCTCGCGCTGCTCGCCCAGTTCGGCGCGCTCGGCGACGTAGCGCAGGCGGTCGAAGTTGACGTTGGCGCCCGAGTCGATGGCCACCAGGGTCTGCCCGGTCACGCCCTCGCGCTGCACGTAGCGCTTGATCCCGGCCACGCCCAGGGCGCCGGCCGGCTCGGTGATCGAGCGGGTATCGTCGTAGATGTCCTTCATCGCCGCGCAGATCTCGTCGGTGCTCACGGTGACCACCTCGTCGACGTGCTCGCGGCAGATGCGGAAGGTCTCGGCGCCGATCTGCGCCACCGCCACGCCGTCGGCGAACAGGCCGACCTGGTTCAGCACCACGCGTTCGCCGGCGGCCATGGCGGCGCGCAGGCAGTCGGACTCCTCGGGCTCGACGCCGATCACCTTGATGTCCGGACGCAGGTACTTGACGTAGGCGGCGATGCCGGCGATCAGGCCGCCGCCGCCGACCGGCACGAAGATGGCGTCCAGGCGCCCCGGCTGCTGGCGCAGGATCTCCATGGCGATGGTGCCCTGGCCGGCGATCACTTCCGGGTCGTCGTAGGGATGCACGAAGGTGTAGCCCTTCTCCTCGACCAGCTTCAGGCAGTGGGCCAGCGCTTCGGGGAAGGCCTCGCCGTGCAGTACCACGCGCGCGCCGCGGGCGCGCACCGCCTGGACCTTGATGTCCGGGGTGGTCTTGGGCATGACGATCACCGCCTTGATGCCGAGCTGCTTGGCGCTCAGCGCCAGGCCCTGGGCGTGGTTGCCGGCGGAGGCGGCGATCACCCCGCGCGCCTTCTCCTCCTCGCTGAGCTGGGCGACCTTGTTGTAGGCGCCGCGGATCTTGAAGGAGAACACCGGCTGCAGGTCCTCGCGCTTGAGCAGGATCTGGTTGTTGAGCCGCTCGGAGAGGCTGCGCGCCGGTTGCAGGGGGGTTTCCACCGCCACGTCGTAGACGGGCGAGGTGAGGATCTTCTTGACGTACTGTTCGAGCATCGGAGGGGGTCGCAGGCGGAATGGGCAGGATGGGCCGAGTCTACTCCTGCGACCGATGGTCGGCCAACCGCGCGGCCGCGCCGCGCCGGCTTGGCGCTATAATGCGCGGCGATTTTTCCCTCTCTCCGCGGAATCCGTCATGACCCAGGATCAGCTCAAGCAGGCGGTGGCCCAGGCCGCCGTCGATTTCATCCGCCCGCGCCTCGATGCCAAGAGCATCGTCGGGGTCGGCACCGGCTCCACCGCCAACTTCTTCATCGACGCGCTGGCCCAGTACCGCCACGACTTCGATGGCGCGGTGGCCAGCTCCGAGGCCACCGCGGCGCGCCTGAAGAGCCACGGCATCCCGGTCTACGATCTCAACGGCATTCCCGAACTGGAGTTCTACGTCGACGGCGCCGACGAGAGCAACGCGCGCCTGGAGCTGGTCAAGGGCGGCGGTGGCGCACTGACCCGCGAGAAGATCGTTGCCGCGGTGGCCCGGACCTTCGTCTGCATCGCCGACGAGAGCAAGCTGGTCGAGCGCCTGGGCGCCTACCCGCTGCCGGTGGAAGTGCTGCCGATGGCGCGCAGCCACGTGGCCCGCGAGCTGGTCAAGCTGGGCGGCGATCCGGTGCTGCGCGAGGGCTGCGTCACCGACAACGGCAACCTGATCCTCGATGTGCACAACCTGCTGGTCGGCGACGCCGTGGCCCTCGAGCAGCAGATCAACAACATCGTCGGCGTGGTCACCAACGGCCTGTTCGCCGCCCGCCCGGCCGACCTGCTGCTGCTCGGCACCAAGGACGGCGTGCGTCGCCTGGAGTGCTGATCCCCTCGCCGGAATGCCCCCGAACGCCGGACGGCCCCGCCGTCCGGCGTTTTTTGTTGCCTGGCGCACGTTCCGGAGACTTCGCCTGCCCGGTGGCGGCAACCGGACCGGCGTGCGGTGGTCACAGCGTCTAGGGTTATCGGCGAGCGATGATCCGCCAACACGGAGGTGCCACCATGTCCGGCAAGTTCCACCTGAAGAAGGCCGCCAACGGCCAGTTCCACTTCAACCTGGAGGCCAGCAACGGCCAGCCGATCCTCACCAGCGAGCTGTACAAGTCCAAGGAGTCGGCGCTCAACGGTATCGAGTCGGTGCGCAAGAACGCCGTGCGCGAGGGGGCGTTCGAGCCGCTGCTCGGCAAGGACGGTCGGCCCTATTTCGTGCTCAAGGCCAGCAACGGCCAGACCATCGGCCAGAGCCAGATGTATGCCAGCGTCGACGGCTGCAAGCTGGGCATGGAGTCGGTCAAGCGCCACGCCCCGGAGGCCGTGCTGGTCGACGCTACCCAGGGCTGAACCGTCAGTCGGCGGGCTTGTGGAACAGGTAGAACAGGTTCGGCTCGCTGACCAGGTAGAGGTTACCCGCATCGTCCAGGGCGATGCCCTCGGCCTGCGGCACCGAACGCTGCAGGCCGTGCTGGCCGGCCAGCAGCGACAGGCTGCTGATCGGCCGGCCGTGGCTGTCCAGCTCGAGCACCAGGCGCGACTCGTCGGACAACGCCAGCAGGTGGCCGCTGGCGCTGTCGTACTGCAGGCTGGACAGGTCGCGGACGAACAGTCGCCGGTCACGCTGCGGGTCGTCCTGTACCTGCACGGCCAGCGGCTGGGCCGCATCGACGTGGGGGAAGCCGCGGATCTCGTAGATGCGCATGGGGTCGCGCTCCTTGGCAACGAACAGGCGCTGGCCGGCGGAGTCGTAGGCCAGTCCCTCGAAACCCTTGTTGTCGTCGGCGTGCTCGATGCCCAGCGCCAGCTGCTGACCGTCGCGGGCGTCGAGGGCGGTGGCGCTGTCGTCGACGCGCACCTTGATCAGGCGCTGGTCGCGCTCGTCGCTGATCACGAACACGCCGGGGGCGATGTACTCGATCGCCTCCGGATCGCCGAAGCCGTGCAGGGCGATGCGCCGCAGGATGCGGCCGTCCAGCGACAGTTCGAGCAGCTCGGGGGTGGCGTTGGTCACCGTGAACAGGCTGCGCCGCCCGGGATCGAAGGTCAGCGCGGAGATGTCATCTTCCAGCCCCTCGATCGGCCGCGCCTCGATGGCCACCCGGTAGTCCGGCAGCCACAGCGAGCGCTCGCGCCACTCGGCGGTGTGCCGCCACTCGCGGACGAAGAACCAGCCGCGCTCGAACAGGCGCAGGTGCTGGGCGAAGGCCAGCAGGCCGAGCGCCAGGAGGGCGGCGAGCAGCCCGAGCAGCAGGCGTGCCGGGCGTGTGCGGCGCGGCGCAGGTGGCAACAGCGGCATGGTCTGGAAGCTCTTCATGGTGGGCTCCGTCTCCCGGCACTCGACTGAATGCACGAGCTTGCCCGCCTTGCATGAATCTAGGCTTAAAGCGTGGCGTCCGCCGGCTGGCGGCTGAACACGTAGAAGCGGTTCGGCTCGCCGACCACGTAGATGTTGCCGGCGGTGTCCATGGCCACGCCCTCGGCCTGGGCGATGCCGCGCACCAGGCCGTGCAGGCCGCTGAACAGGCCGATGAAGCTGCGCGGCTTGCCCTCCAGGTCGAGCTCGACCAGCAGGCGCGATTCGTCGGAGAGCAGCAGGGTATGCCCGCTGCGCGGATCGATGGCCACCGAGGACAGGTCGCGGACCAGCAGATGGGCGCCGGGCATCGGCTCCAGGCTGCCGGCGGCGCCGTCCTCGCCGGGGAACGGCAGGCTGAACAGGCCGAGCGGTTCGCGCTCCTTGGCCAGCAGCAGGCGGCGGGTGCGCGGGTTCCAGGCCAGCCCCTCGAAGCCCTTGTTGCCGGCATCGGCGAAGCCCAGGTCGTAGCTGGGCAGCGTGGCGAAGTCGAGGTGCTCGACGCCGGGCTCGAGGTGGAACACCGCGAGGCGCCGGCGGCGCTCGTCGACGATGGCCAGGCGGCCGTCGCCGAGGGCCTCGACCGCCTCGGGGTCGGAAAAACCGTCGAGGCGGATACGCCGCAGGATCACCCCGCCGGGGGTGAACTCGACCAGCTGCGGGTTCTGTCCGGTGACGGTGAACAGGGTGCCGGTCAGCGGGTTCCAGGTCAGGCCGGAGGTCTCGTCATCCTCGAGACCGGCCAGCTCGGTCTCCAGCTGCAGGCGGTAGTCCGGCAGCCAGATGCCGGACGTGCGCTCGGCGTCGGTCGCCGACTGCTCCTGCCAGAACAGCGCCAGCTGGTCATCCCAGTGCAGCAGATGGGTGGCGCTCAGCAGGGCGGTGGCGCCGAACAGCAGACAGACGAGCAGCAGGTGGCGCCAGCGGACGGGGCGGGAGGAGCGGAGCGGCATCGGCGACGGTCATGTGGACAGGGCGTGCCAGAATGCCTGCGCATTGTTGAAAAGCGTGTGAAGGGCGGACCGCAGGCGCACGCCGCGGCCCGCCGTCCGCTCAGAGCACGTGGGTCGCGAAGCGGCTCAGTCCGGGCAGCTCGACCACCAGCTGGTCGCCGCTGGCCAGCGGGCCGACTCCGGCCGGGGTGCCGGTGAGCACCACGTCGCCCGGTTGCAGGGAGAAGTGGCCGCTGATGTGGCGGATCAGCGGCAGGATCGGGGTCAGCATGTCGCGGCTGTTGCCGTCCTGGCGCACTTCGCCGTTGAGGGTCAGGCGCACGCCGATGTCGCTCAGGTCTTCCACCGCGTCGCTGGGCACGAAGGGCGACAGCGGGCAGGCGCCGTCGAAGGCCTTGGCGATCTCCCACGGATGACCCTTGTCCTTGAGGCGTGCCTGCACGTCGCGCAGGGTCAGGTCGAGGGCCACGCCGAAGCCGGAGATGGCGCCGAGGATCTCCTCGTCGTCCGGGTGGGTGGACAGCGGCTTGCCGATCAGCACGGCGATCTCGGTCTCGTAGTGCACCTCGCCGCGGCCTTCGGGAATGGCGAAGCCGCCTTCCAGATTGACCACCGCGGTGGCCGGCTTGATGAACAGCAGCGGCTCGCTGGGCACCGGGTTGTTCAGTTCCTTGGCATGTTCGGCGTAGTTGCGGCCGACGCAGACCACCTTGCCCAGCGGGAAGTGGATGCGCGTGCCGTCGGCGTACTGGTGCTGGTAGCTCATGCGTGACTCCTGAAGGCTGGGGTCCTTGACGGGCGAGAGGGGTGGCAGCCGGCATGCGGTCCGCCACCCTGGGCGCATCAGGCCGGGAAGATCTTGCCGGGGTTCATGATGCCGTTGGGATCGAATACCGCCTTGACCGCCTTCATGCAGGCGATTTCCTCGGCCGAGCGACTGTAGCCCAGGTAGTCGCGCTTGGTCATGCCCATGCCGTGCTCGGCGCTGATCGAGCCGTGGTACTTCTCCACGGTCTCGAACACCCACTTGTTGACGGTAGCGCACTTGGCGAAGAAGTCTTCCTTGGCCATGGCGTCGGGCTTGAGGATGTTCAGGTGCAGGTTGCCGTCGCCGATGTGGCCGAACCAGACGATCTCGAAGTCCGGATAGTGCTCGCCGACGATGCTGTCGATTTCCTTGAGGAACGCCGGCACCTTCGACACGGTGACCGAGATGTCGTTCTTGTACGGGGTCCAGTGGCTGATGGTCTCGGAGATGTACTCGCGCAGCTTCCACAGGTTCTGCAGCTGCTGCTCGCTCTGGCTCATCACGCCATCGAGCACCCAGCCCTGCTCGACGCAGTGCTCGAACAGCTCCAGCGCGGCGTTGGACACCTCCTCGCTGCTGGCTTCGAACTCGAGCAGCGCGTAGTACGGGCACTCGGTCTCGAACGCCGCCGGCACGTCGCCGCGGGCCAGCACCTTGGCCAGCGCCTTGTCGGAGAAGAACTCGAAGGCGGTCAGGTCGAGCTTGTCCTGGAAGGCGTGCAGCACCGGCATGATCGAGTCGAGGTCGGCGGCGCCGAGGACCATGGCGGTGAGGTTCTTCGGTGCGCGGTCGAGGCGCATGGTCGCTTCCACCACGAAGCCCAGGGTGCCCTCGGCGCCGATGAACAGCTGGCGCAGGTCGTAGCCGGTGGCGTTCTTGATCAGGTCGCGGTTCAGCTCGAGGATGTCGCCCTTGCCGGTGACCACCTTGAGGCCGGCGACCCAGTTGCGGGTCATGCCGTAGCGGATCACCTTGATGCCGCCGGCGTTGGTGCCGATGTTGCCGCCGATCTGGCTGGAGCCGGCCGAGGCGAAGTCCACCGGGTAGTACAGGCCCTGCTCTTCGGCGAAGTTCTGCAGCTGCTCGGTGACCACGCCGGCCTGGCAGCGCACGGTACGGTCGAAGGCGTTGAACTCGAGAATCTTGTTCATGTAGTCGAAGGCCACCACCACCTCGCCGTGGGCAGCGACGGCGCCGGCGGACAGGCCGGTACGGCCACCCGAAGGCACCAGGGCGACCTTGCGCTCGTTGGCCCAGCGCACGATGGCCTGCACTTCCTCGATGGACTTGGGGAAGGCGATGGCCAGCGGCGCCGGGGCGAACTGCTTGGTCCAGTCCTTGCCGTAGGCGTCCAGGGAGTCGGCGTCGGTCAGCACCTTGCCGGGCTCGACCAGTGTCTTCAGTTCTTCGATCAGGGCAGCTTGGCTCATCTGCGGAAATCTCGGGCGGTTCATGGTCACCCTGAGCAGGCTTCATGCTCGGGGATGGGCGCTTCGCGGGGGCGCTATGGTAGCATACGCACCCCGCCGATCGCGCCCGCCGCCGACTTTCGGGTCGGCACAGCCCGCGCTGTCCATCGCCCAGACAACCCCCGGGACAACAGGTTTACGCAGATGAGCAAGACGACCTCTCTCGACAAGAGCAAGATCAAGTTCCTTCTTCTCGAAGGTGTGCACCAGAACGCCGTGGACACCCTGAAGGCCGCCGGCTACACCAACATCGAGTACCTGAAGGGCGCCCTGTCCGGCGAGGAGCTCAAGGCCAAGATCGCCGACGTGCACTTCATCGGCATCCGCTCGCGCACCCAGCTGACCGAGGAAGTCTTCGACTGCGCCAAGAAGCTGGTAGCCGTCGGCTGCTTCTGCATCGGCACCAACCAGGTCGACCTCAACGCCGCCCGCGAGCGTGGCATCGCGGTGTTCAACGCGCCCTACTCGAACACCCGCTCGGTGGCCGAGCTGGTGCTGGCCGAGGCCATCCTGCTGCTGCGCGGCATCCCCGAGAAGAACGCCTCCTGCCACCGCGGCGGCTGGATCAAGTCGGCGGCCAACTCCTTCGAGATCCGCGGCAAGAAGCTCGGCATCGTCGGCTACGGCTCGATCGGCACCCAGCTCTCCGTGCTCGCCGAGGCCCTCGGCATGCAGGTCTACTTCTACGACGTGGTGACCAAGCTGCCGATCGGCAACGCCACCCAGATCGGCTCGCTGTACGAGCTGCTGGGCATGTGCGACATCGTCTCCCTGCACGTGCCGGAGCTGCCGTCCACCCAGTGGATGATCGGCGAGAAGGAAATCCGCGCGATGAAGAAGGGCGGCATCCTGATCAACGCCGCGCGCGGCACCGTGGTCGAGCTGGACCACCTGGCCGAGGCGATCAAGGACGAGCACCTGATCGGCGCCGCCATCGACGTGTTCCCGGTCGAGCCCAAGTCCAACGACGAGGAGTTCGAGAGCCCGCTGCGTGGCCTGGATCGCGTGATCCTCACCCCGCACATCGGCGGCTCCACCGCCGAGGCGCAGGCCAACATCGGTCTGGAAGTGGCCGAGAAGCTGGTCAAGTACAGCGACAACGGTACCTCGGTGTCCTCCGTGAACTTCCCGGAAGTGGCCCTGCCGGCCCACGCCGGCATGCACCGCCTGCTGCACATCCACCAGAACATCCCGGGCGTGCTCAGCGAGATCAACAAGGTGTTCGCCGACAACGGCATCAACATCTCCGGCCAGTTCCTGCAGACCAACGAGAAGGTCGGCTACGTGGTGGTCGACGTCGACAAGGAATACTCCGACCTGGCTCTGCAGAAGCTGCAGGAGATCAAGGGTACCATCCGCTGCCGCGTGCTGTTCTAAGCATCGCGCCAGGATGAAAAAGGGAGGCCTCGGCCTCCCTTTTTTGTTTTTGTGGTCCGCGCTTACTGCACGGTGATGGTGATCTTCTCCGACAGCACCGGCGGCTGGTGCGGGACATGGTTCTTGTCGCCCATCAGCAGCTGCAGGCTGTGCTGGCCCGGCGGCAGGGTCAGTTCGGTCTCGGTCTGGCCCTTGCCGAAGTGGCGGATGTTGTCGGTGGCCGGCAGCGGCTGATCCATGGCCGGCAGCTCGGCGACGTCGATCAGCAGGTGGTGATGGCCGGAGGCCGGGGCATCGGAGCCGGCCGGTGCCACGCTCATGCCCTCGAGGCCGAACTTGACGGTGAACGGTCCGCTGAGGGTGGCGCCGTCGGCGGGTTCGACGATGTGCACGGCGGCGCCAGCCGGGGCCGGGGTGCGCGGCACTTCGGCCATGGCCGGAGTGGCGAGGGCAACGGCGGCGAGCAGACCGCAGGTGGCAAGCAGAGAGCGCATCGCAAGGTTCCTTGTGCAGGGAAAGTCCCGTTACAGACTAGCCGCTCCGCTGCAAGGTTCCAGCCACAGGCGCAATTCAGAGCGGCCCGCTGCCGCGTCGGCGATACCAGCCGGTCAGCGACAGGCGCTCGCGGCCGGCCGGCAGCACCTCGTGGGGGAAGTCGGCGGACATGAACACCACCAGGGTGCCGGCGGCCGGCAGCACGTCCTGCTCACTGCCGTCGGCCAGTTCCATGCGCAGGGCGCCGCCGTGCTCGACCTGCCAGTCGGCGTTGAGGTAGCACACCGTGGTCACCGTGCGGCGGTCGTCGTCGCGGAAACGGTCGAGGTGGCGGCGGTAGAAGCTGCCCGGCGGATACAGGGCGAAGTGGCACTCGTAGTCCTCAAGGCCGAGGAACAGCTCGCGGTTGAGCGCCTCGCGCAACGTATCGAGCAGGTCGAGGTACTGGTCGGTGGCCGGCGTCTCGCCGCGTCCCAGCCACTGGATATGGTCGCCGCGGATGCCCTCGTCGACCAGCTGGGCGCTGCCGCGGCCGACCGAGGCGCGCGCCAGCTCGCCAGCGGCGTGGCGGCGGCGGCACTCCGCGGCCAGCGCGGCGCTCAGTTGCGGCGGCAGGGCGGCGGTCTGCACCGACCAGCCCTGGCTGGCCAGATCGTCGAGGATGCGGGAGATCAGCGGGGCGGCGGTGTCGTGCTCGGTCATGGCGCTTTCCAGAGGCTGGGCGGAGCCGCGGCCGGGCGGAGGGCCTGCGGCGCGGCAGCCGAGTGTACGGGTAGCGGGCGCGCCTGCCGAGCCACTTTTTGCCGCAGCGCGGACCGGCTGAACCAATGCCCGCGGCGATGGCCAAACCCACCAGGAGCGTCCGGCCTGGCGACCGCTGGCAGGCCGGCGCGCCTCGACAAGTTGGCCGCACAGCGCCGACAATACGCCCCTGTTTCGCTGGAGTTGCCATGCGTGTCCTGATCGCCCTCGCCCTCTGTGTCGTCAGCCTGCTGAGCCGGGCCGACGAGCACGACCTGCTCTACGAGCTGGCCGGCTGGCCGCAGCAGCGCGAACACTTCAGCGCCGCGCTGGTCAACGCCCAGCAGCGTTACCAGGGCAGCCTGCCGCCGGCGGTGTTCCAGACCCTGGTCGACAACAGCAACCGCCGTTTCGCGCCGCAGGCGATCGACCAGCGCGCGCTGGCCAGCCTGCGCCAGAGCCTGCCTGACCCGCTGCCGGCGATCCGCTTCTTCGACAGTCCGCTGGGCCGCGCGGTGGTCGCGCGCGAGGTGCGCGCCACCTCGCCCGCCGAGCTGCAGCGTCATGCCGACGGGCTGCCGCAGGTGAACGCCAGTGCCGCGCGGCGCGCCCTGGTGCAGCGCCTGGGCAAGGCGCTGCCGGCGCGCGAGGCCGGCGCCGAGGTCAGCCTGGCGCTGGCCGGAGTAGCCGCCGACAGCCTCAGCCAGATGCTGCCCGGGCTGTCCGGACTGCTCGGCAACGGCACCCCGCAGGACATGCTCAGCGGCCAGCGCGAGCGGCTGATGCAGCAGATCGATGGCCAGCTGGAGAACACCCTGCTGTACGTGTACCGCGAGCTGAGCGACGCCCAGCTCGCCGAGTACGTGGCCTTCGCCGAGTCGGTGGAGGGCCAGGTCTACTACCGCGCGGCGCTGCAGGCGATCCGCGCCGGTCTGCAGGGCGGGCAGTAAGCGCCGGAGGGTGCGCCACGCGCACCGCAGATATCCCCCTCGGTGTGCGTGGCGCACCTACGTCCGCAGCTCCTCCGCCAGCCGGCGGATCGCTTCCTGGCGCTCGGCCTGCTGCGGCAGATCGCCGTCGTTGAGGTTCGACCACTCGGGGTGGGCGCGCGCCCGGTGCAGGGGCTCCGGCAGTTTTCCTTCGCGCCAGGTCTGCTCCTGCGGGTTGTCCAGGCGCAGGCGCTGCTGCGCGGCGTGGCCGCGGCCTTCCAGCGCGGTCAGCAGCTGGCGCTGGCGCAGGGCGAGCAGGCGCAGCACGGCGTCGTCGACGCTCAGCTCGCGCTGGCCGGTGAGCTTGCCCTTGAGGCGCTGCCCGTAGTTGCGCAGGGTCTGCCAGCTGCCGCCGGCGATGGCGCCCAGCGCCGCGGCGGTACCCAGGGTGAGGCCGCCGACCAGCAGGTCGATGCCCGCACCGGCTGCGGCACCGGCCGCCATGCCGCCGCCGACCCGCACGCCGAGCTGCTTCAGGGTTTCCGCATGGAACAGGTCGTCGCCCCAGCGCCCGTCCAGCAGCGGCAGCGCGCCGGTCACGGCGTCGCCGGGGCGGAACGCGTACAGCTCGAGCAGCGCCTCGACGCAGCGCTGCTCGCGCTCGCGCAGTTCGCCCTGCAGCCGCTCGACCGCGGCGGTCAGGCTGGCCGCATCGCCGGGCACCAGGCGCCGGCAGGCGGCAGCGTCGAGCAGCAGCTCGGCGATCAGCCGCGCCCCGCCGGCACGGCGCGCCAGGCGCTGTGCCTGGTGATCGGCGATCAGTCGTTCCAGCGCCGGGCGCGCACGTTCCAGCAGCAGGGCGAGGCTCTCGTACAGGCGCCGCTCGCCGTCCAGCGGCGGCGCCACGCTGTCGAAGCACACCAGCGCGTGCAGGCCGAGGCGGGCCAGCGCGGCGCGCCAGTCGTCCTCGCGCTGCCGGCCGGCGGCGACGAAGTTGAGCACCGGCAGCAGCGGCTTGCCGCAGTCGGCGAGCACCGCCAGCTCGTCGCGGTACTTGGCCAGCACCGGCTCGCGGGCGTCGATCACGTACAGGCCGGCGTCGGAGGCGAGCAGCTGGCGCAGCACCTTGGCCTCCTGCTCGAAGCGCCCGCGCGCCTCGGGGCCGGCGAGAAAGCGCGTCAGCCGTTCCGGGCCGTCGAGACGCTCGCCGGGCGCGGCGAGGGCGTCGAGGAAGTCGCGCAGGGCGATGGCGTCCTCCAGGCCCGGGGTGTCGTACAGCTCGAGCAGCGCGCTGCCGTCCACCGTCAGGCGCGCGCCCTCGACGTGGCGGGTGGTGCTCGGCCGGTGCGATACCTCGCCGAAGTCGACGTCGCGGGTCAGGGTGCGCAGCAGCGAGGTCTTGCCGACGTTGGTGTGGCCAACCACGGCCAGCTTCAGCGGTTCAGTCATGCCCCTTCTCCAGCCAGTGCCAGGCCGCGCTGTCGGCCCACGGCAGGTGCAGGGCGTCGAGGGCGGCGTGCCAGTCGCCCAGGCGCTGGCTGTCCAGCGCTTCGCCGGGCGGCGCCGGCAGCAGCCAGATGCGCGTGGCGCTGGCGCTGCGCGCCAGCTCGCCGAGCAGCGCCAGGGTGCCGCGGTCCGGCGAGCGGCGCGGGTCGCAGGCGATCAGCAGGCGCGCCGGCGGATGCTGGCTGAGCTGCTCGAGCAGGCGGCGGCGCTGGGCGCCGTCGTCGAGGATGCCGGCATCGCGCACCCCGGCCGGCAGTGCCGGCGGCCAGGCGCGGCGGTCGTCCAGCTCCACCGCCACCAGCAGGGCGCCCCGGGCGCCGCTGTCGGTCTGCCCGGCGGCCGGCTGGTGCAGCTGCGCGGGGGCCAGGTCGCTGACGCCGAGGCGTTCGCTGGACGGCAACAGACGCGCGCGCAGGCGGCTGTAGCCGGGCTGGTCGAGATCCAGCTCGAGGCGGGCGAGGCCGCGCCGCCAGCGCCACAGGCAGAGCAGGGCGAGCAGGGCGCGCGGCAACAGGCCGTAGACCACGAACACGCCGAGCAGCCAGGCCGCCCAGGTCTGCCGCGCCGCCTCGCCGCCGACCACCGACTCGCCGCTGGCGCGCAGCAGCGCGAGGTCCGGCTGCGGGAAGCCGAGCAGGGCGGGCAGGGCGCCGAGGCCGTGGATCAGTGCGGCGAAGCTCTCCGCCGGCAGCAGGGTGGTTTCCCAGACGAAACCGTAGCGGCGGGTGGCCAGCTGGGCCAGCAGCACCGCCAGCGCGGCGAGCAGGGCGAGCAGCCACAGGCCGTGGCTGAGCAGGCCGAGCGCCCAGCGCTGCAGCCCGGCGCGGCCGAGCAGCTGGGCCAGGGCCGGGCCGAGCCAGGCGCCACGGCGGTCGCGCAGCAGACGGTCGCTCAGGCCCAGCCACAGGCGGCCGAGGGCGCTGCCGGCTTCGCCGCCTAAGGCCAGACCCAGCGCCCAGCCGGCGAGGGTGGCGAGATGCAGGCCGAGCAGGCTGCCCAGCGCCCACAGCAGGTTGACCGGGCGGGCGCCGTCGCCGAGTGCGGCGAAGGCCAGCCCGGCGCCGCTGCCGAGCGCCAGCACGGCGAGCAGCAGCAGGGCCAGGCGCGCGCCCTGGCGCCAGTGGCGCAGGGCCTGGTCGAGGCCGTCGCGGCAGGCCAGCAAGGCCGCGCGCTCGAGGATGCGCCGACGCAGGTCGCCGCCACCGGCGCGCGCCTGGCGGCAGGCCTCGGCGTCCTCCAGCGGGCCGCGCTGCTCCTCGGTCAGGCGCAGGGCTTCGGCCAGCCAGAGGGTGTCGGGGATGGACTTCAGCGGCACGCGGCCTCCATGGCGGCAGGGATCATGCGTCGAGGATAACCGCTGGCGCCGGCCCCGGCATCGTCAGGGTCGCTGTCGGCTGCTATCCTCGCGCCCCATGAAGACCTCGACACTCCCCCTCGCCCTGATCGCCGCGCTGGCCGACAACCGCGTGATCGGCATCGACAACCGCCTGCCCTGGCACCTGCCGGCGGATCTCAAGCACTTCAAGGCCGTGACCCTCGGCAAGCCGATCATCATGGGCCGCAAGACCTGGGATTCGCTCGGCCGGCCGCTGCCGGGCCGGCTCAACCTGGTGGTCAGCCGCCAGGCCGATCTCGTGCTGGACGGCGCCGAAGTATTCCTCTCCCTCGAGGCGGCCATCGCCCGCGCCGACCAGTGGGCGCGGGCGCAGGGCGCCGACGAACTGATGCTGATCGGCGGCGCCGAGTTGTACGCCCAGGGGCTGCCGCGCGCCGCGCGTCTGTACCTGACCCGCGTGCATCTCAAGCCGGCGGGTGATGCCTTCTTCCCCGAGTTCGCGGTGGACGGCTGGCGGCTGGCCGCGCGCGAGGAGCACGGGGCGACGGGCGAGACGCCGGCGCACGCCTACGAGACCTGGCAGCGCGTCTGATCGCCCTTCAGCCGTCACGGCGCAGGCGGAAGCGGCACACCGCGCCGCCACGCACCATGCATTCGCAGTGCTCGACGGCGGCACCGCCCAGACTGCCGATCAACGCCAAGTCCAGTTCGCAGACCTGCGGGTGGCGGCTGGCCAGGTGGTGGAACACGCAGTTGTGGGCGACGATTTCCGCCGCGCCGCCCGTGCGGGCGATCAGCTGCGCGGAGTAGCCGACCTGGTTCATGTGGTCGACGATGCGCGCCTCGTCCACCACCTGTGACTCCAGTCCGGCGGCCAGGCGCTGGCCCAGGCCGCGCAGCAGCGCCACCAGCTGTTCCTCGCCGATGCGCTGCGCCACCTCGCCGAGCAGCAGGTCGGCGAGCAGCTGGTACTGGCGGGGAAACAGCTCGCGTCCGCGCGCGCTGAGTCGGTGCAGCTGCTCCGGACGCCGGCCGGTGGGCCGGGTCGCGCCGCGCTCGACCAGGCCGTCGCGCTCGAGGGCGGCCAGGTGCTGGCGCACGGCGGTGCGGGTCACGGCGAGCTGCGCGGCCAGCCCCTCGATGCTCATGCCTTCCGGGGTGTGCAGCAGCGCGGCGAGCAGCGCCTGCTGGGTGTGGCCAAGTCCGGGAACCATCGGTACCTCGCCTGTCGTGGCGCGGGGCGCACTGCGCGCCCCGCTGCGGGTTTCAGAACTTGTCGGGGAACTGCTTGGCCAGCGCGCCGGCGAGGGCGTCGGCGATGGCCAGGATGTGCTCGCGCATGGCCTGCCAGGTCTGCGCCTCGCCGCTGTAGTCGGACCTGGCGAGTTGGTCGATCTGCGTGATGTGGTGGCCGCCGTGGGCGCCGAGCAGGCTCACCAGGCTGTCCTCCGCCAGGTAGGGGTTGGCCTTGGCCAGGAAGGCGGCGATGGCCCTGGCGTTGCTGGTCAGGGCGTCCACGGCCGACTTCTGCTTGCTCGGGTCCTTGGTCACGCTGGCGTCGCTGTAGTCCTTGATCGCGCCCCAGTGGCCGGCCAGCAGCTTGAGCAACTGGTCGGCGGCCGGCTGGCCGTACAGCGGCTGCAGGCTGTTGGCGATCGCGGTGGCGTTGGCCACCACTTGCTTGACGGCGCTCTGGGCCTGGGCGGTGTTGCCGGCCTGGTTGGCCAGGGCGTAGTTGCGGACCCAGAAGATGTGCTCGACCCACAGGTCGCGCAGGGCCAGGCGGGTATCCAGGACGGCGGCGGAGGCGGGCGCGGTGGCCGGCTGTGGCGTGGTCTGGCCCCAGGCCAGCGGCGCACAGAGCGCCAGCAGCAGGGTCAGGGTGCGGATGATCATGGCGGTATCCTCGTGAGATGGCTGATCCCCCAAGAACAATTAAAGCAGTAAAAAATGCCGAAATAGCTCCGGACAACGGCAACGGACGAACGGCAGTGCGCTTGCCGACCGGTGGCGCGCAGCAGAAAGGCGAACGCCCCGCGGGGCGGGGCGTTCGTCAGGGAAACGCTGGCGTTTCCGGGGGCGGGCTCAGTCCTCGAGCAGCGCCTTGTTGCGCACCGCGCCCTTGTCGGCGCTGGTGGCGAGCAGGGCGTAGGCCTTCAGCGCGGTGCTGACCTTGCGCGCGCGCGGGGCGGCCGGCTTCCAGCCCTTGTGGTCCTGGTGCAGGCGGCGGGCCTTCAGCTCGTCGTCGCCGACCAGCAGGCTGATGCTGCGGTTGGGGATGTCGATGAGGATCTTGTCGCCTTCCTCGACCAGGCCGATGGCGCCACCGGAAGCGGCTTCCGGCGAGACGTGGCCGATCGACAGGCCCGAGGTGCCGCCGGAGAAGCGGCCGTCGGTGAGCAGGGCGCACTGCTTGCCCAGGCCCTTGGACTTCAGGTAGCTGGTCGGGTAGAGCATTTCCTGCATGCCCGGGCCGCCCTTCGGGCCTTCGTAGCGGATCACCACGATGTCGCCCGGCTGGATCTCGTCGGCGAGGATGCCCTTCACCGCGGCGTCCTGGCTCTCGTAGATGCGCGCGCGGCCTTCGAACACGTGGATCGACTCGTCGACGCCGGCTGTCTTCACCACGCAGCCGTCCAGGGCGATGTTGCCGTACAGCACGGCCAGGCCGCCTTCCTGGGAGTAGGCGTTCTCGACGCTGCGGATGCAGCCCTCGAAGCGGTCGGTATCCAGGCTCGGCCAGCGGGTGGCCTGGCTGAACGCGGTCTGCGACGGGATGCCGGCCGGGCCGGCCTTGAAGAAGGTGTGCACCGCCTCGTCGCTGGTCTGGGTGATGTCCCAGGCGGCGATGGCGTCGGCCAGGGTCTTGCTGTGCACGGTCGGCACGTCGGTGTGCAGCAGGCCGCCGCGGGCCAGCTCGCCGAGGATCGAGAAGATGCCGCCGGCGCGGTGCACGTCTTCCATGTGGTACTTCTGGATGTTCGGCGCGACCTTGCACAGCTGCGGCACGCGACGCGACAGCTGGTCGATGTGGCGCAGGTTGAAGTCGACCTCGGCCTCCTGGGCGGCGGCCAAGAGGTGCAGGATGGTGTTGGTCGAGCCGCCCATGGCGATGTCCAGGGTCATGGCGTTCTCGAACGCCTTGAAGCTGGCGATCGAGCGCGGCAGCACCGACTCGTCGCCCTCGCCGTAGTAGCGCTGGCACAGTTCGACGATCAGGCGGCCGGCGCGCAGGAACAGCTGCTCGCGGTCAGCGTGGGTGGCCAGGGTGGTGCCGTTGCCTGGCAGCGACAGGCCGAGGGCCTCGGTCAGGCAGTTCATCGAGTTGGCGGTGAACATGCCCGAGCAGCTGCCGCAGGTCGGGCAGGCGCTGCGCTCGTACTCGGCGACGGTCTCGTCGGAGCAGGAGTCGTCGGCGGCGGCGACCATGGCGTCGACCAGGTCGAGGCCGTGGCTGGCCAGCTTGGTCTTGCCGGCTTCCATCGGACCGCCGGAGACGAACACCACCGGGATGTTCAGGCGCAGGGCGGCCATCAGCATGCCGGGGGTGATCTTGTCGCAGTTGGAGATGCACACCAGGGCGTCGGCGCAGTGGGCGTTGACCATGTACTCGACGGAGTCGGCGATGATCTCGCGGCTCGGCAGCGAATAGAGCATGCCGTCGTGGCCCATGGCGATGCCGTCGTCGACGGCGATGGTGTCGAATTCCTTGGCCACGCCGCCGGCCTTCTCGATCTCGCGGGCGACCAGCTGGCCGAGATCCTTCAGGTGCACGTGGCCGGGCACGAACTGGGTGAAGGAGTTGGCGACGGCGATGATCGGCTTCTTGAAGTCCTCGTCCTTCATCCCGGTGGCGCGCCACAGCGCGCGGGCGCCGGCCATGTTGCGGCCGAAGGTGGAGGTTTTCGAGCGATAGTCAGGCATGGCGGGTTCCCGGAATGCAGGCGGATACTGAGCTTTCCAGAATACCAGCGATTGGCGGGCGGGGGCAGCGGGGCGGATGGGCTGCGCGCGGCGCACCCTGTTCCAGACTGACTGGCGTAGGGTGCGCCATGCGCACCAGTGCGGTAGGGTGGAAAATGGCCGCAGGCCTTTTCCACCACCGGTACCGGTCTGGTGGACAAGGCTGCGCCGTTGTCCACCCTACACTCGGCCTCAGCTCGGCAGGATCCGGCAGGTCAGGCTCTTGATGTAGCGGGTCTCGTTGATCGCCGGGTGCACCGGGTGATCCGGGCCCTGGCCGCCGCGCTCGAGCAGCTGGATGTGGCGGTCGAGGTGGCGGGCGCTGGACAGCAGGATGTTCTGCAGGTCGTCCTCCGGCAGGTGCATCGAGCAGCTGGCGCTGACCAGGATGCCGTCCTTGTTGAGCAGGCGCATGGCCTGTTCGTTGAGGCGGCGGTAGGCGGCCTCGCCGTTCTTCAGGTCCTTCTTGCGCTTGATGAAGGCGGGCGGGTCGGCGACGATCACGTCGAAGCGCTCCTCGGCGGCCTTCAGCTCCTTGAGCGCCTCGAACACGTCGCCCTCGACGCAGGCCATCTTCTCGCCCACGCCGTTGAGCGCGGCGTTGCGCTCGACGCCGTCCAGCGCCAGCGCCGAGCCGTCCACGCACATCACCTCGGAGGCGCCGAATACCGCGGCCTGCACGCCCCAGCCGCCGACGTAGCTGAACAGGTCGAGCACCCGCTTGCCCTTGACGTAGGGTGCCAGGCGCGCGCGGTTGAGGCGGTGGTCGTAGAACCAGCCGGTCTTCTGCCCGCCCTGCACCGGCGCCTCGAACTTCACGCCGTTCTCTTCCAGGGACACCCACTCCGGCACCACGCCGAAGGCGGTCTCCACGTAGCGCTGCAGGCCCTCGGCATCGCGGGCGCTGGAATCGTTCTTGAACAGGATGCCGGCCGGCTTGAGCACCTGCACCAGCGCCTCGACCACCGCGTCCTTGTGGCGCTCCATGGCCGCCGAGGCCAGCTGCACCACCAGATGGTCGCCGAAGCGGTCGACCACCAGGCCCGGCAGCAGGTCGGAGTCGCCGTACACCAGACGGTAGCAGGGCGCGTCGAACAGGCGCTCGCGCAGGCTCAGGGCGACGTTGAGGCGGTGCACCAGCAGCGACTTGTCCAGCGGGTGCTTGACGTCGCGGGAGATCAGCCGCGCGCAGATCAGGTTCTGCGGGCTGATGGCGACGATGCCCAGCGGCTTGCCGCCGGCCATCTCGAGGATGGCCTGGTCGCCCGGCTGGAACAGCGACAGCGGGGTGGCCGCCACGTCCACCTCGTTGCTGTAGACCCACAGGTGGCCGGCGCGCAGGCGGCGCTCGGCGTTGGCTTTCAGTCGCAGGCTGGGCAGGGACATGGGGCTCTCTCGCAAAAAGCGCGCAGTATAGCGGAAGGCGCCGAGCCCGGCCGCAGCCATCCGCCGGCGGGCGGTGAGCGGCGGCGCCGATCCTGCTAAGGTGGCGTCCCCGAAGTTCCGCTCCGTATGATCGCCATGCCCGAACTGCCCGAAGTCGAAACCACCCGCCGCGGCATCGCCCCGCACCTGGAAGGCCACCGCGTGACCCGCGTGATCGTCCGCGAGCGACGCCTGCGCTGGCCGATTCCCGAGGATCTCGACGTGCGCCTGTCCGGGCAGCGCATCCTGCGGGTCGGCCGGCGCGCCAAGTACCTGCTGATCGAGGCCGAGTGCGGCACCCTGATCGGCCACCTGGGCATGTCCGGCAGCCTGCGCCTGGTCGAGGCCGGCCTGCCGGCGGAGAAGCACGAGCATGTCGACATCGTGCTGGATTCCGGGCTGGCGCTGCGCTACCACGATCCGCGACGCTTCGGCGCGCTGCTGTGGAGCGCGGCGCCGCTCGAGCACGAGCTGCTGCGCAAGCTCGGCCCCGAGCCGCTGGGCGACGACTTCGACGGCGAGCGGCTTTACCAGCTGTCGCGCGGGCGCAGCATGGCGGTCAAGCCGTTCATCATGGACAACGCGGTGGTGGTCGGCGTCGGCAACATCTACGCCAGCGAGGCGCTGTTCGCCGCCGGCATCGATCCGCGCCGCGAGGCCGGCTCGATCTCGCGGGCGCGTTACCTGCGGCTGGCCGAGGAGATCAAGCGCATCCTCGCCGCGGCCATCGACTGCGGCGGCACCACCCTGCGCGACTTCGTCGGCGGCGACGGCAAGCCCGGCTACTTCCAGCAGACCCTGCTGGTCTACGGCCGCGGCGGCGAATTCTGCAAGGTCTGCGGCAGTACCCTGCGCGAGGTCAAGCTGGGCCAGCGCGCCAGCGTGTACTGTCCGCGCTGCCAGCGCTGAGAGCGGCTTTCGCTCGCGGCGCGCTTGCGGCGATTGACGGCGTTCACGCTGAGGTCGGTCGATTCGCTGATATAGTTAACCCACGTGCAACGCGGCAAAAGGACCCTGCGCATGAATCTGTTCCGTTCCACCGCTCTCGGCCTGATCCTGACCACCGGCCTGGCCTCCCTTCCGCTGTCCGCGTCTGCCTCCCAGGACAACGTCAGCGGCGATCCCGCCTACACCCTGGAGGCCCCGCCGGCCTACGCCATGGTCGGCGACCTGGTCATCGCGCGTCCGCTGCTGATCGCCGGCACCGCCATTGGCGCCGTGCTGTTCGTCGTCAGCCTGCCGTTCTCGGCACTGGGCGGCAACGTCGAGGAAGCCGCGCAGGCGCTGGTGGTCGAGCCGGGCCGCGAGGCCTTCGTGCGCTGCCTGGGCTGCACCTCGTCCTGGGCGGAAAGCGAGCAGTACCAGCAGTAAGCCAGAGGGCGCCATCGCGGCGCCCTTGTTGTTTCGGGCTGTCCTCCACCCTTCCCCTTCGGGCAGAATCGCCATGCATCCGCCATCCGGCGGTCATGCCGCAGTCATGCCCCCACGGCAGGCGATTCCGCTACCGTGACACACTCCCGGCAGGACGCGGCGACGCTCACGCGGGGGAAAGTTCTTGTCGAAAAGCGCGCTTAACACGGCCGTCATGTGGATGCTGGCCGCGCTGCTGGCGTTGTCGTTCTGGTTCAGCCCCGACTGGACGCGGCTGGCCGGTGGCCTGGCGCTGTTCCTGTTCGGCATGCAGTGCCTGGAGGAGGGCCTGCGCCAGCTGGCCGGCAGCGAGCTGGAGCGTTTCCTCGCCCGGGCCACCGACCGCGCCTGGAAAAGCCTGGGCTTCGGCGTGTTCGCCACGGTGCTGCTGCAGTCCAGTTCGCTGGTTTCGCTGCTGACCATCGCCTTCCTCGGCACCGGCCTGATCGGTCTGGCGGCGGGGCTGTGCATCGTCTTCGGCGCCAATCTGGGCACCACCAGCGGCGTCTGGCTGCTGGCTCTGGCCGGTCAGAGCGCCAGCCTGAGCGTTCTGGCCCTGCCGCTGGCAGTGTTCGGCATCCTGCTCGGCTTCAACGGGCCGAGATCCCGGGGCATCGGTCGGGTGATGCTCGGGGTCTGCTTCCTGTTTCTCGGCATCGATCTGATGAAGACCGGCTTCACCGATGCCAGCGCCTGGCTGGATCCGGCGCAGGTGCACGTGTCCGGCCTCCTGGGCGTGCTGCTGTACGTGGCGGTGGGCATGCTCGCCACCGCGCTGCTGCAGTCCAGCCATGCCAGTCTGATGCTGACCCTGACGGCGCTGTCCGCTGGGCAGATCGGCCTCGAGCAGGCCTTCGCCCTGGCCATCGGCGCCAACATCGGCAGCACCATCACCGCGGTGCTCGGCTCGCTGGGCGGCGCCCGGGCCGGCAAGCGGCTGGCCATCGCCCACGTGCTGTTCAATGGCCTCACCGGGGTGCTGGTCCTGCTGCTGCTCGGACCGCTGACCCTGCTGACCGATCTGCTGGCCGTCCGCCTGGGGCTGGCCGGCAGTGCCGTGTTCCAGCTGGCGCTGTTCCATACCCTTTTCAACGGCCTCGGCCTGCTGCTGTTCCTGCCCTGGCACCGTGCGCTGGCCGGCTGGCTGGAGCGGCGCCTGCCCGAGGCGGCGGAACCGCACGTGCTGATCGCCGAAGTCAGCAACGGCCACGTCGCCCAGGAACTGCCGCAGACCCGCGCCCGCTACCTCGACGAGGCCGCACTGGGCTCGGCGGGGGCGGCGGTGCAGGCGGTGGCCCGCGAGCTGCAGCACCTCGCGCGGCTGAGCCTGGAGGTGATCTGCCACGCCCTGTACCTGCCGGTCGACCAGTTGAGCAGTGCGCAGATCGACGAGGCGGTGCTGCGCAGTTCGGCGCAGACGGCCGGGCATGCGCTGGATGCCGAGCAGCTGTACCAGCGCCACATCAAGGGCGTGTATGGCGACCTGCTGAGCTACATGGGGCGTCTGGAGGTCAATCTGGACGAGGCGCACAGCCGCGCCTGGGTGGCCAGCCAGGTGGTGGCGCTGCAGCTGGTGGATGCGGTGAAGGACGCCAAGCACCTGCAGAAGAACCTCAAGCGGCTGCTCACCGACGGCGATCCGGCGGTCAGCGCCGCCTATGCCGAGCTGCGCCGCCATCTGCTCTGGGTGCTGCGCGAAATGCGCGCGATCAGCCTGCTCGAGCTGCCCGCCGAGGCGCTGCGCGCGCGCCTGGAGATGTTCGACAACCAGGCGGCGGGCTTCGATGCGGCGTTCCGCGAGCGGCTGTTCGCCGCGGTGCGCGAGCAGCGCCTGGATGGCCTGCGCGCCGGCTCGCTGATGAATGACCTGGGCTACGCCAGCCGCATCGGCCAGAGCCTGCGCAACGTGTTGCTGCTGGGCCTCGGCGAGGGGCGCGAGGTGATGCCGCAGCTGCCGTTCCGCAGCGCCGGCGACGAGCCGCTGATCCGGCTCGAGAGCAAATGAAAACGCCGGCCCCGGGGCCGGCGTCCGTGCACATCAGGGGCGCGGCGCTCAGGCCTTGCCGCTGATGATCAGGTACTTCTGCATCAGCTCGTCGCGGCTTTCCGCGTGGTTGGGGTCGAGCGGGATGCAGTCCACCGGGCACACCTGCTGGCACTGCGGTTCGTCGTAGTGGCCGACGCACTCGGTGCACAGGTTCGGATCGATCTCGTAGATCTCCTCGCCCTGGGAAATGGCGCCGTTCGGGCACTCCGGTTCGCAGACGTCGCAGTTGATGCAGTCGTCGGTGATCATAAGGGACATGGGACAACTCCAGGAGCAGATACAGTCAACATGCTGCTTATTGTGCCGCAAGCACAGGCGGGCTGCACTCGCCGCGTCAGCCGGCGAAGCGCTCGCGCAGGGCCTCGGCGACGACCGGGTGGACGAACTTGTCGATGTCGCCGCCGAGCGCGGCGATTTCCCGCACCAGGGTCGAGGAGATGTAGGAGTACTTCTCCGACGGGGTGAGGAACAGGCTTTCCACGTCCGGGGCCAGTTGCCGGTTCATGTTGGCCAGCTGGAACTCGTACTCGAAGTCGGAGACGGCGCGCAGGCCGCGCAGCAGGACGTTGGCCTGCTGCTGGTGGGCGAACTGGGCGAGCAGGTTGGAGAAGCCGAGCACCCGCACGTTGGGCAGGTGGGCGCTGACCGCCTGGGCCAGCTCGACGCGCTTGTCGAGGCTGAACAGCGGGTTCTTCTTCGGGCTGGCCGCCACCGCGATGATCACCTCGTCGAACAGGCGCGAGGCGCGCTCGATCAGGTCGCCATGGCCCTTGGTGATCGGGTCGAAAGTGCCCGGGTAAAGCACGCGATTCATCCAGTTGTCCTGTCGGCAGGGAGCGGAGGAGGCCCGGATGGTAGCGCAGCGCCGACCGGGCGGCCAAGCCAAAGCTATGGCTGCGATTCAGGCACCGCTCTCGACGGGGGCGCCGCAGACCCGGTTGCGGCCGCTGCCCTTGGCGGCATAGAGCGCCTGGTCGACGCGCTGCAGCAGGCTCTCGTGGCTGTCGCCGGGGTGCGCGCTGGTGACTCCGAAGCTGGCGGTGACCCGGCCGACCGCAGGGAAGGGCGCGCTTTCCAGCAGCTGGCGCAAGGCCTCGGCCAGCTGGCCGGCCTGGGCGGCGTCGGTTTCCGGGCAGATCACGATGAACTCCTCGCCACCGAGGCGGCAGAAGCAGTCGAGGCGCCGCAGGCGCGCGGCGATGCGCCGGCACAGCTCGCGGAGCACCTGATCGCCGGCATCGTGGCCGAAACTGTCGTTGATCCGCTTGAAGTGGTCGATGTCCAGCATGATCAGGCTGAACGGGCGCCCGGTGCGGTTGCGCCGCTCCAGCTCGATATGCAGCTGGTCGAGGAAGTAGCGGCGGTTGTGGATGCCGGTCAGCGGGTCGGTGATGGTCAGGGTGCGCAGCTCGTCCTCGACCTGCTTGAGGCTGGTGATGTCGGCGATGAAGCCGTGCCAGAGCACCGAGCCGTCCGGCAGGCGCTCCGGCATGGCGTCGCCGCGCAGCCAGCGCAGGCCGCGCTGCGGCAGCTGCACGCGATAGTCCTCCTGCCAGCGGAGCAGGGCGCTGGCCGACGCGTGGATCGAGCGGTCGATGCGCGCGCGATCGTCGGGGTGCAGGCGGGCGAACACCGGCGAGGCGTCCGCGCGCACCTGCTCGGGGCTGACCTCGTAGACCTCGTGGATGCCGGCGCTGGCGTAGGGGAAGCAGCTGCGGCCGTCGGGGTACAGGCGGAACTGGTAGATGCTGCCGGGGACCTGCGCGCCGAGCTTCTGCAGCAGGTGGCTGTGTTCCTCCAGTGCCCGGCGGGTGCGCATTCGTTCGCCGATGTCGATGGCGATCAGCAGATAGCCGTCGAGCTGGCCGTCGGCGGCGAGGATGGCGGACAGCATCAGGGTCACCTGTAGCGGCTCGCGGTTGCGCCTGAGCAGCACGGTGTCCAGCTCGCGGTGCTGGCGCGTGCGGAGCAGGGCGGCGAGCAGGGCCGGAACGGCGTCCGGCACCTCGGCCAGCCCGGCGCTGGCGGCCAGCGGCTTGGCGGCGAGCAGCGGGCTGGCGGCCTGGCCGAGGATTTCCGTGCGGTCGTAGCCCAGCAGGCGCTCGGCGCCGGCATTGAAGGTGCGGACTTCGCCGGCGCGGTCGATGCCGATGATGGCGACCTGGGTGGCCGCCTCGAGCAGCCCCTGCAGGCGCGCATGGCTCTGGCGCAGCTCCAGTTCCAGGGCCTTGCGCATCGAGATGTCGACGTGGGTGCCGATGATGCGCGCCGGCTGGCCGTCGGGCAGCCGTTCGACCACCTTGCCGCGTGCCAGCAGCCATTTCCAGCCACCGTCCTTGCAGCGCAGCCGCTTCTCGCTGCGGTACAGCGGCGTGCGCCCGGCCAGGTGCTCGTGCAGCGCCTGCTCGCAGCGCGCGGCATCCTCCGGATGCAGGCGGCTGCGCCACTCCTCGGGGCGGTCGCCGATCTCGTCCTCGGCGTAGCCGAGCATGCGCTTCCACATCGGAGACAGGTACAGGCGATCGGCGAGCAGGTCCCAGTCCCACACGCCGTCGCCGATACCGTCGAGGGCCAGCGCCCAGCGCTCCTCGCTGAGGCGCAGGGCCTCGCGGCTTTCCTGCAGCTCGGCGGTGCGCCGCTCGACCAGGGCGAGGGCGCGTTGGCGCTGGCTGAGCAGGACGAACAGCAGAACGCCGAGCAGCAGGCTGAGCGCCGTACCCGGCAGGGCGATGCTCCAGACCGGCAGGACCGGGTGCTGGGCCAGGAAGCGGGTGGTGGGGCGGATCACCAGGTGGAAGTCGCCGCCCGCGGTGCGCAGTTCGCGGCTGGCCAGCAACGAGCTGTCGGCGGCCGGACGGCCGAGGTGGTAGGTCGGTGTGGCGCCCGCGTGGATCGGATCGTGCAGCTCGAGGGCCAGGCTCTCCAGGGTCAGCGCGGTCTGTCCCTCTTCGAGTAGCTGGCGCAGGCTGATCGTGCTGAACAGCGCACCGCGCAGGGGCGCGGCGGCGTGGCTGCCGGCGTGGGCCGTGGCGGCACGGTCGCGCACCGGGGCGACCAGCAGCAGGCCGAGCCGGTCGGCCTCGGCCCCGCTGGTGAAGCGCAGGATGGCGCTGCGGCTGATGTGGTCATGGCGCAGGGCATCCTCCAGCGCCTCGCGCCGTGGGCCGGGCGAGGCCATGTCCTGGCCGAGCGGCAGCTCGCTGACGCTGCGCGACAGGCTGAACAGCAGCGGGTAATAGTGTCCGCGCGGCTGCAGCGGCTGCAGGCGGCCCTGGCTGTCCGCCTCGCGCAGCTGGAAGCCGCTGCCGACCAGGATTTCCGCGCGGCGGGCGAAGGCCAGCAGCTGCGCGTCGCGGATGGCGGGGTCGACCTTCAGCAGCGGCGCCCACGACAGCACCAGGTGGTCGTCGAGCAGCGGTCTGGCGAAGCGCTCGAACTCGCTGCGGCTCACCGCAGCGGAGCTTTCGAAGAAGCGCCGCACGCTGTCGAGGTCGCGCTGGCGAGTCTCGAGCCGCTCCTCGAGGCGGGCGAGGCGTTCCCCGGCGAGCTGGTCGAAGTGCTGCTGGCGCAGGGCCTGGCTGTCATGGTGCAGCTTGAGGCTCAGCCAGGTGGTGAGGGCGAGTCCGATCAGGACCAGCAGGCAGCACAGCGCCCACTGGCAGCGACGGCTGCAGCGCAGGGGTAGGGCGTCGCGGGGGGCGGACATGCAGGCTCCTTGTCCGCCGTACTTCAGGCAGGCAACGGCCGGACTATTCGCCAAGGATATCGTCCGGGCCGCTGTGCTCGCAGTAATGTGAAGAGATCGACAGTTTGCAGTGTGATGCAGTCGACAGTTTTCCGCCGCTCAGGCGCCTGTCGCGGGGCGGCGCTGCCAGAGGGCGTAATGCACCTGGCCGGTGTGCTTCTCGCGGTGCAGGTGCCAGTGGCCGGGCAGGCCGAGGCTGGAGGGGGCGCTTTCGCTCTCGGTGTAGATCCAGGCATCGGCCGCCAGCCAGCCGCGGCTTTCCAGCAACTGACAGGCTGGGACGAGCAGTTCCTTGTGGAACGGCGGGTCGAGGAACACCAGGTCGAAGGGCTCGGCGCTCGCGCCCTGCAGGTGCTGCAGGGCGTCGGCCTGGCGTACCTCGGCGCCGCTGGCGCGCAGCAGTTCGAGGTTGCCGCGCAGGGCGCTGGCCGCGGCCGGGTTGAGTTCCAGCGCCAGGCCGCGGCTGGCGCCGCGTGACAGCGCTTCCAGCAGCAGGGCGCCGCTGCCGGCGAAGGGGTCGAGCACGCGCGCGCCCTCGACGTGGGGCGCCAGCCAGTTGAACAGGGTCTCGCGCACGCGGTCCGGGGTCGGGCGCAGGCCGGGTGCGTCGGGGAAGCTCAGGCGCCGCGAGCGCCACTCGCCGCCGATGATGCGCAGCTGGCCCTGCCCCTGGGGCTGGCTGGCGGAGGGCTTGCGGGCGGGCTTGGTGCTGGGACGGGCCATCAGTGCTCCGGTACGCCGGCGTTCTGCGCGGCGGGACGTTCGACAGGGGGAGGCAGCGGCTGCTGGGCGACCGTCGGGCCGCTGGTGACCACCACGAAGGCGTCGGCATCCAGGTGGCGGGCCATGGCCGCGCGTACCTGTTCGACGGTGAGTTGCTGCACCTGGTTCATGAAGTCTTCCAGCTGGGTGGTCGGCAGGTCGTAGAAGCCGATGGCGGCGAGCTGGGCAACGATGTCGGCGTTGCTCGCGGTGGACAGCGGGAAGCTGCCGGCCAGTTCGCGCTGGGTCGTGGCCAGCTCCTCGGCGCTCGGCCCCCGGGCGATGAATTCGCGCACCAGCTGGCGCACCAGGCCGAGGGTGGCCTCGCTCAGTTCGGCGCGGGTCTGCACGTTGATCATGAACGGGCCGGCCACCTGCATCGGGGTGAAGCCGGAGTAGATACCGTAGGTCAGGCCGCGCTTCTCGCGCACCTCCTCCATCAGGCGGGTGCCGAAGCCGCCGCCGCCGAGGATCTGGTTGCCGACGTAGAGCGCGGCGTAGTCCGGGTCGCGGCGGTCGATGCCGAGCTGGGCGAGCAGCAGGTGGGTCTGCTGCGAGGGGTATTCGACGTGCCGGCTGACCGCGGCCGGGGCCTCGGGCGCCGGCGGTGGCGGCAGCGCCGGCCCCGCGGGCAGGGCGGCGGATACCTGCGCGGCGATGGCCTCGGCCTCGACGCGGTCGAGGTCGCCGACCAGGGCGATCACCGCGTTGCCGGCGGCGTAGGCGCGGGCATGGAAGGCGGCCAGCTGGGCGCGGTCGATGGCCGGGATGCTGGCCGGCGTGCCGTCGCTCGGCTGGGCGTAGGGATGCTGGCCGTACAGCTGCTGGAACAGGGCGATGCTGGCCAGCTTGCCGGGGTTCTGCTTCTGCAGCTCGAGGCCGGCGAGCACCTGGTTCTTCACCCGTGCCAGGGCGTCGTCGGGGAAGCTGGGGGCGCCGACCACCCGGGCGAACAGCGCCAGCGCCGGCTCGCGCTGCTCGCGCGCGGACAGGCTGCGCAGCGAGGCGACGGCCATGTCGCGGTAGGAGCCGTTGCCGAACTGCGCGCCGAGGCCCTCGAAGCCGGCGGCGATGGCGGTGGCGTCGCGGCCGTCGATGCCCTCGTTGAGCATGGCGTTGGTCAGCAGGGCCAGGCCAGGGCTGGCGCCATCCTGGCTGCTGCCGGCGGCGAAGGTCAGGCGCAGGTCGAACATCGGCAGCTCGTGGGCGGCGACGAACAGCACGCGGGCGCCCTCGGCGGTGGTCCAGCGCTGGATGTCCAGCGGGCGGCGTGCCGGTGCCTGGCCGTCGATCTTGGCCAGCGAGGCGATCTTCGGCGCGGCGGCCGGTGTGCCGTCGGCGACGGGGCTGTCCGGCTGGGCGGCGGGGCGGCTGATCAGCAGCAACAGGCCGAGCAGGCCGAGCAGGGCGGCGATCAGCAGCAGGTGACGCTTATTCATGGCTGTTCTCCTCAGCGGCCGGCAGCGGCAGCACCTGGGCCAGGGTCAGGCGCTCGCGCTGGAACAGGCGGCGGGCGGCGGCCTGGATGTCGGCGGGGGTCACCGCCTTGAGGGATTCGAGCTCCTGGTCGAGCAGCTGCCAGGACAGGCCGACGGTTTCCAGCATGCCGATGCTGGTGGCCTGGCTGGCGATCGAGTCGCGCTCGTAGACCAGGCCGGCGATCACCTGCGCCTGCACCCGCGCCAGCTCCGCGCTGCTCGGCGCCTCGTTCTTCAGACGTTCCAGCTCCTGCCACAGGCCGGCCTCGACCTGCTCGAGGGTCTTGCCCTGCTGCAGGTTGGGGCGTGCGGAGAGCACGAACAGGCTGTCGCCGCGGTTGAACGGGTCGTAGCTGGCCGATACCCCGGTGACCAGCTCCTGCTCGCGTTCCAGACGGGTGGGCAGGCGTGCGCTGTAGCCGCCGTCGAGCAGGGTGGCGATCAGGCGCAGGGCGTGGACTTCGCGGGGATTGTCGGCGCTGGCCAGGGCGGGCACGTTGAAGCCCATCAGCAGGCTGGGCAGCTGGGTCTTCACCTGCAGGGTCAGACGCCGTTCGCCGAGCGCCGGCAACTCCAGCGGCATGCGCGCCGCCGGCAGCGGGCGCGCCGGGATGGCGGCGAAGTGGCGCTCGACCAGGCTCTTCACCTCGTCGCGGCTGACGTCGCCGACCACCACCAGGATGGCGTTGTTCGGGCTGTACCAGTCCTCGTGCCAGGCACGCAGGTCGTCCACCGTCATGCGCTCGAGGTCGGCCATCCAGCCGATGGTCGGCGTGCGATAGCCGGTGGCCGGGAAGGCGGCGGTCTTGAAGCGCTCCCAGGCCAGCGCCGAAGGGTTGTCTTCGGTGCGCAGGCGGCGCTCCTCCTTGATCACCTCGATCTCGCGGGCGAACTCGTCGGCCGGCAGGCGCAGACCGGCCAGGCGGTCGGCCTCCATCTCCAGGGCGACCTCCAGGCGATCGCGCGCCAGCACCTGGTAGTAGGCGGTGTAGTCGTCGCTGGTGAAGGCATTCTCCTCGGCGCCCAGCTCGCGCAGGATGCGCGAGGACTCGCCGGGGCCGAGCTTGGCGCTGCCCTTGAACATCATGTGCTCGAGGGCGTGGGACAGGCCGGTGAAGCCGGGGCGCTCGTAGCTGGAGCCGATGCGGTACCACAGCTGCGACACCACCACCGGCGCACGGTGGTCCTCGCGGACGATCACCTTGAGGCCGTTGTCCAGGGTGAACTCGTGGGTCGGCTGGCTGCTGGCGGCGAAGGCGCCCAGCGGCAGGCACAGGGCGACCAGCAGGAGGCGGGCGGCGTGGCGCAGGGATGCATTCATCAGAGAGACCTTTCAGACTGCCGGCGGGTTTTGGCGCCGGCGGGTGCGGAGGTGCTAGGATACCCAACCGATTTACTGGCGGCCACGTCAGTGCGCAGCCGCTCACTTGAGATGCAAGCCGTTCATGTTTGGTTCCAAAGACGACAAGAAGGCTCCGGACAACGGAGAAAAGAAAGGCCTGTTCGGCTGGTTCCGCAAGAAGGCGCCGTCCGAGGCCGCCGAGCAGGCGACCGGCGAGCCGTTGCCGGCCGAAATCGCCGCTGACGCCGACGCCGACGCCGCGCCGCTCGCCGAAGTCGCCCAGCCCGAGCCGCCGGCCGAGCCTGCGCCCGCGCCGGTGGTGGCCGCGCCCGTGGTCGAACCGGCCCCGGTTGCCGCGCCGCCGGCAGTGGTCGCGGCTGCCCCGCTGGTCGAGGAGAAGCCGGCCAAGCTCGGCTTCTTCGCCCGCCTCAAGCAGGGCCTGGCCAAGACCAGCGCCAGCCTCGGCGAGGGCATGGCCAGCCTGTTCCTCGGCAAGAAGGCGATCGACGACGACCTGCTCGACGAGCTGGAGACCCGCCTGCTGACCGCCGACGTCGGCGTCGAGGCGACCACCGCGATCATCCAGAACCTGACCAAGCGCGTGGCGCGCAAGGAGCTGGCCGACAGCGAGGCGCTGTACAAGGCGCTGCAGGAAGAGCTGGCCGCCATCCTGCGCCCGGTCGAGCAGCCGCTGGCCATCGAGGCCGGCCGCAGGCCCTACGTGATCCTGGTGGTCGGCGTGAACGGCGCCGGCAAGACCACCACCATCGGCAAGCTGGCCAAGAAGCTGCAGGACGAAGGCAAGAAGGTCATGCTCGCCGCCGGCGACACCTTCCGCGCCGCGGCGGTCGAGCAGCTGCAGGTGTGGGGCGAGCGCAACCGCATCCCGGTGATCGCCCAGCACACCGGCGCCGACTCCGCCTCGGTGATCTTCGACGCCGTGCAGGCCGCCCAGGCGCGCGGCATCGACGTGCTGATCGCCGACACCGCCGGACGCCTGCACACCAAGGACAACCTGATGGAGGAGCTGAAGAAGGTCCGTCGGGTGATCGGCAAGCTCGACGATAGCGCGCCGCACGAGACCCTGCTGGTGCTGGACGCCGGCACCGGGCAGAACGCCCTCAGCCAGGCGCGCCTGTTCCACCAGGCGGTCAACCTCAGCGGCCTGGCGCTGACCAAGCTGGACGGCACCGCCAAGGGCGGGGTGATCTTCGCCCTGGCCAAGCAGATGAGCCTGCCGATCCGCTACATCGGCGTCGGCGAGGGCATCGACGACCTGCGCCCGTTCGAGGCCGATGCCTTCGTCAAGGCGCTGTTCGCAGGACAGGAGTCTGCATGATCCGTTTCGAGCAGGTGGGCAAGCGTTATCCCAACGGCCACGTCGGCCTGCACGAACTGAGCTTCCGCGCCCGGCGCGGCGAGTTCCTCTTCGTCACCGGCCACTCCGGCGCCGGCAAGAGCACCCTGCTGCGCCTGCTGCTGGCGCTGGAGCGACCGACCAGCGGCAAGCTGCTGCTGGCCGGCCAGGACATCGGCGCGATCAGCAACGCGGAGATCCCCTTCCTGCGCCGGCAGATCGGCGTGGTGTTCCAGAACCATCATCTGCTGTTCGACCGCAGCGTGTTCGACAACGTCGCCCTGCCGCTGCAGATCCTCGGCCTGCCGCGCGAGGAGATCGAGCGGCGGGTGAGTGAGGCGCTGGAGCGGGTGTCGCTGAAGGACATGGGCGAGCAGTTCCCCGCCGACCTGTCCAGCGGCCAGCAGCAACGCGTCGGCATCGCCCGCGCGGTGGTGCACCAGCCGGCGCTGCTGCTCGCCGACGAACCGACCGGCAACCTCGACCCGCGCCTGGCCGCCGAGATCATGGGCGTGTTCGAGGACATCAATCGCCTGGGGACCACCGTGCTGATCGCCAGTCACGACCTTGCCCTGATCGCGCGCATGCGCCATCGCCTGCTCACCCTGCAACGCGGTCGCCTGATCGGCGACGGGGAGCCGACCTGATGACTGCCAAGCAATTGCCGCGCGGCGCCGAGGAAGGCGCCCCGGAGCAACGCCAGCGCCGCCTGCAGGAGGAGGAGCGCACCGACTGGGGCGGCCTGCTGCGTGCCTACGGCGAGAGCCATCGCGCCAGCCTGGCCGACAGCCTGCGCCGCCTGGTCCGCCAGCCGTTCGGCAGCTTTCTCACCTGCCTGGTGATGGCCATCGCCCTGTCCCTGCCGATGGGCCTGTCGCTGCTGCTCGACGGCGTCGAGCGCCTCGGCGGTTCCTGGCAGCGCGCCGCGCAGATCTCGCTGTTCCTCGAGCTGGAGGTGGCCGAGGTCGAAGGGCAGACGCTACGCGAGCAGATCGAGAGCATGGACGAGGTGCTGTCCGCCGAGTGGATCAGCCGTGAGCAGGGACTGGCCGAGCTGCAGCAGCATTCGGGGCTGGGCGATGCGCTGCGCGAACTGCCGGAGAACCCGCTGCCCGCGGTGGTGCTGGTAACGCCGAAGGAGATCGACAAGGCGGCGCTGGAGGCCCTGCGCGAGCGCCTGGCGGCCCTGCCCGGTGTCGACCTGGCACAGCTCGACCTGCAGTGGGTGGAGCGCCTCGGCGCCATCCTCAAGCTCGGCGACCGCTTCGTCTTCGGCCTGGCGGTGACCCTGGTGCTGGCCCTGCTGCTGGTGGTGGGCAACACCATCCGCCTGCACATCGAGAACCGCCGCGCCGAGATCGAGGTGATCAAGCTGGTCGGCGGCACCGACGGCTACGTGCGCCGCCCCTTCCTCTATACCGGGGCCTTCTACGGTATCGGTGCCGGCCTGCTGGCCTGGGGGCTGCTGGAGTACGGCCTGAGCTGGCTGAACCAGTCGGTGGTCGGCCTCGCCGCGCTGTACGACAGCGATTTCGCCCTCGCCGGGGTGCCGCTCGAGGATGGCCTGTCGCTGCTGGTCGGCGCCCTGCTGCTCGGCTGGGTGGGCGCCTGGCTGGCCGTCGCCCGGCACCTGCGCCAGCTTGCGCCTCAGTGATAAGTGATTGATTTTGTTGTGTTTTTCAAGGTGTAAGGGAACTTTTCGCGGCTGTTTCCTGTCTCAATGGCACAGTGCTATAGTCACACGCTGATTCGGCTACCTGGAGGATGTCCATGTCCACCTCTCTGCAACCTGTCTATGCCCTGGCTCCCGGCGCGAACCTGGAGGCCTACGTGCATTCGGTCAACAGTATTCCGCTGTTGTCCGTCGAGCAGGAGCGCGAGCTGGCCGGGCGTCTGTACTACGAGCAGGATCTCGAGGCTGCCCGCCAGCTGGTGCTGGCGCACCTGCGCTTCGTGGTGCACATCGCCCGCAGCTACTCCGGCTACGGCCTGGCCCAGGCCGACCTGATCCAGGAAGGCAACGTCGGCCTGATGAAGGCGGTCAAGCGCTTCAACCCGGAAATGGGCGTGCGCCTGGTGTCCTTCGCGGTGCACTGGATCCGCGCCGAGATCCACGAGTTCATCCTGCGCAACTGGCGCATCGTCAAGGTCGCCACCACCAAGGCGCAGCGCAAGCTGTTCTTCAACCTGCGCAGCCAGAAGAAGCGTCTGGCCTGGCTGAGCAACGACGAGGTCTCCGCGGTCGCCGAGAGCCTGGGCGTCGAGGCGCGCGAGGTGCGCGAGATGGAGAGCCGCCTGTCCGGTCAGGACATGGCCTTCGATCCGGCCAGCGACGCCGACGAC
Organism: Pseudomonas oryzae; assembly: GCF_900104805.1. NCBI lineage: Bacteria > Pseudomonadati > Pseudomonadota > Gammaproteobacteria > Pseudomonadales > Pseudomonadaceae > Pseudomonas > Pseudomonas oryzae. Next base: position 4,141,482 of record NZ_LT629751.1, read on the forward strand.
GATGCCGCCTTCCAGGCGCCGGCCCACTATCTGGAAGACAACCGCTACGACCCGGCGCGTCAGCTGGAGGAAGCCGACTGGAGCGACAGCTCCAACGCCAGCCTGCACGACGCCCTCGACGGCCTCGACGAGCGCAGCCGCGACATCCTCTACCAGCGCTGGCTGGCCGAGGAGAAGGCCACCCTGCACGAGCTCGCCGCCAAGTACAACGTCTCCGCCGAGCGCATCCGCCAGCTGGAGAAGAACGCCATGACCAAGCTCAAGGGCCGCCTGCTGGCCTGATCCCGCGGCGGCGGCGCATCCGGCGCCGGTCGCCCGCTGCGCGTCCTGGTCGCAGGCATGCAAAAAAGCCCCCGGCAGTCACCTGTCGGGGGCTTTTTCGTTGGCGGGCTGCCCGCGTGGCGGGCGGCGGCTCAGTGGCGGACCAGCTCGAACAGGTAGTCGGGCAGTGGATCGAGGACGATCTCCTGGCCTTCGTACTCGGCCTCGAGCCGCTCGCGCGGCACTGCGCCGTGCGGGGCGCGCTGGTCGTTCAGTTGCGGACGGGCGCGGTAGTCGATCACGCAGTCGCTGGTCTCGACCCAGAAGTGCGGGTAGAGCTCCTTGTCGCCCAGTTTCACCTTGCCCAGCATTGCCCGATAGGGAATCCGCTTTTCCGCCAGGCGGGTCACCACCAGACGGCTCAGGCCGTCGTCGGCGAGGTGGGCGGAGTCCAGATCATCAAGCAGGTTGCTAAGCTGGGGGTCGTTCATGGCGGTTGTCCTCGATGGACCTCGGTTGGGATGGCGCGCATCTTATACCAAAGTCTAATTCGTGTGTAGATCGGTAACGAATCTTTCGAGGTGGTAACAGTGGTGGATGGCTACGGTTACAACCGTTGCAGGTAGTGACTGCCGCCGAGCTGCCACATCTGCTGGCGGATCCAGCCGGCGCGGCGGCTGACGTAGGCGCCCGGCCGGCCGGCGCTCCACTCGCGTGGGTTGGGCAGCACGGCGGCGAGCAGGCTGGCCTGCTGGCGTGACAGGTAGGGTGCGCCCCTGCCGAAATGGTGGCGCGCCGCGGCTTCGGCGCCGAACACGCCATTGCCCCACTCGGCGCTGTTCAGGTACACCTCGAGGATGCGCTGTTTCGGCCACAGGGTTTCGATCAGCAGGGTGAACCAGGCTTCCAGGCCCTTGCGCAGCCAGCTGCGTCCGGACCAGAGGAACAGGTTCTTGGCCACCTGCTGGCTGAGGGTGCTGGCGCCGCGCAGCTGGCCGCCGCGCTCGTTGTGCGCCAGGGCGGCGCGGATGGCGGCGATGTCGAAGCCCCAGTGCTCGGCGAACTTCTGGTCCTCGGCGGCGATCACCGCCACCTTGAGGTCGTCGGGCAGTTCCTCCCACGGACGCCAGCTGCGCTGCAGATCGATCGGCTCGCCGGCGAGCCAGGACTCGATCTTGCGCTCGACCATCAGCATGCTGCCCGGTGGCGGAACCCAGCGCAGGATCAGCACCAGCAGTGCGCTGGCGGCCAGGCTGTAGAGCAGGGCTCGGACGGTACGGCGAAGCAGGCGGCGGGGTGGCATGGAGGCGAGAGGCGGCTGGAGGGGGCGACCATTATAGAGGTCGCCCGGCCGCAGCGGGACAGCCGTGCTGCCGGGCGGCGGCCGCCCGGCTGCTCGGTTACTCAGTCGGCGACGAAGATGAAGTACTTGCGCACGGTCTCGACCACTTCCCAGGTACCGCGCATGCCCGGCTCGATCATGAAGATGTCGCCGGCGCGCAGGTGGATCGGTTCCTGCCCTTCCGGGGTGATGATGCAGTAGCCCTCCTGGAAGTGGCAGTACTCCCACTTGTCGTAGCTGACCTGCCACTTGCCGGGCGTGCAGATCCAGGTGCCCATGATCTTGCGGCCGTCGGGCGAGGTGTAGGCGTTGAGGTTCACCGTGCGCGGCTCGCCCTCGATGATCTGCCACTTGGAGGCGTCGAGGACGGGAACCGGACGGGTGTCGCGCAGCAGGGTGATCGGCTGGTGCATGGAGGCTCCCTGGTGATCGGGTGGGTGGCCCACCACCATAGCGATCCACGCGCAGGCGACTTGTCTGCAATCGACATCCGCTTGTCCGTGCCGCCGGTTTGCCTGGCGCGCGGCGCGCGGCGATCATGGTGGCCCCGTCAGTCAGTGGAGTTCCCGATGTCGCGTCCCTTCGTCCTGCTCGCCGCGCTGTTCGGCTTCACCGGCGTGGCCCTCGGCGCCTTCGCCGCCCACGGCCTGCGCGGCCGGCTGAGCCCCGAGTATCTGGCGGTGTTCCAGACCGGCGTGCTCTACCAGCTGGTGCATGCCCTGGCCCTGCTCGGCGTCGGCCTGCTGGCCCTGCACTGGCGCTCGCGCCTGCTCGGCGCCGCCGGCGGGCTGTTCGCCCTCGGCATCCTGCTGTTCTCCGGCAGCCTGTACCTGCTGACCCTGAGCAGCCTGAAGCTGGGCATGGTCACGCCGCTGGGCGGCGTCTGCTTCCTCGCCGGCTGGCTGTGCCTGGCCCTGGCCGCCTGGCGTGCGCGCCCGCACGGCTGCTGAGTGCCGTGCCATCCGGCCGGCGCCTTGGTCATCGGCGCCGATCGGCGCTAGAATGCCGGCCTTTCCCCCGATCTTGCGAGTAGCCAACCATGCGCATTCAGCTCAATGGCGAAGCTGTGGAGCTGCCCGAAGGGCTGTCCGTCGCCGACCTGCTGGCCCGTCTCGACCTGGCCGGCCGGCGCGTGGCGGTCGAACTCAACCTGGATATCGTGCCGCGCAGCCAGCACGCCGGCACCCCGCTGCGCGAGGGTGACCGCGTCGAGGTGGTGCACGCCATCGGCGGCGGTTAGCCGTCCGGTATCGCTGCCGCCCCTTTCCGATCCGCCCGCGCATGCCTGCAGAGGAATCCCCGATGAGCCAGTCTTCCCCGATCGACAAACCGCTGGTCCTGGCCGGCCGCAGCTACAACTCGCGCCTGCTGGTCGGCACCGGCAAGTACAAGGATCTCGAAGAGACCCGCCTGGCCATCGAGGCCTCCGGCGCCGAGATCGTCACCGTCGCCGTGCGCCGCACCAACATCGGCCAGAATCCCGGCGAGCCGAACCTGCTCGACGTGATCAGCCCGGACCAGTACACCATCCTGCCCAACACCGCCGGCTGCTACGACGCCGAGGAAGCGGTGCGCACCTGCCGCCTGGCCCGCGAGCTGCTCGACGGCCACAAGCTGGTCAAGCTGGAAGTGCTGGCCGACCAGAAGACCCTGTTCCCCAACGTCATCGAGACCCTCAAGGCCGCCGAAGTGCTGGTCAGGGACGGTTTCGACGTGATGGTCTACACCAGCGACGACCCGATCGTCGCCCGCCAGCTGGCCGAGATCGGCTGCATCGCGGTGATGCCGCTGGCCGGCCTGATCGGCACCGGTCTGGGCATCTGCAACCCGTACAACCTGCGCATCATCCTCGAGGAGGCCAAGGTGCCGGTACTGGTCGACGCCGGGGTGGGCACCGCCTCCGACGCCACCATCGCCATGGAGCTGGGCTGCGAGGCGGTGCTGATGAACAGCGCCATCGCCCACGCGCAGCACCCGGTGCTGATGGCCGAGGCGATGAAGCACGCCATCGTCGCCGGCCGTCTGGCGTACCTCGCCGGACGCATGCCGAAGAAACTGTACGCCAGCGCCTCGTCGCCGCTGGAAGGCCTGATCCGCTGATCGTCCGGGTGGCAGCGCTGCCGCCCATCCCCTCCGCGAGCCCTGCACGATGGCGGGGCTCGGTTGTCCTTCAGGAAGCACAATGACCGACGAAATCCAACAAGCGCCGGAGACCGCCGGCGAAGCGCCGCGCCTGCGCACCATCAAGAGCTTCGTGATGCGCGCCGGGCGCATGACCGACGGCCAGCAGCGCGGCCTCGAGCAGGGCTGGCCGCAGTTCGGTCTGCAGCTGGAGGATGGCCTGCGCGACTTCGACCAGGTGTTCGGGCGCAGCGCGCCGCGCACCTTCGAGATCGGCTTCGGCATGGGCCACTCGACCCTGGAGATGGCCGCTGCCGCGCCCGAGCAGGACTTCATCGGCGTCGAGGTGCACAAGCCGGGCGTCGGTGCCCTGCTGTCCGGTGCGCTGGCGCAGAACCTGAGCAATATCCGCGTGTACAGCTGCGACGCGCTGGACGTGCTGCGCCAGTGCGTGGCCGACGCCAGTCTGGATCGCGTGCTGCTGTTCTTCCCCGATCCCTGGCACAAGGCCCGCCACCACAAGCGGCGCATCGTCCAGCCGGCGTTCGCCGAGCTGATCCGCCAGAAGCTCAAGGTCGGCGGCGTGCTGCACATGGCCACCGACTGGCAGCCCTACGCCGAGCACATGCTCGAGGTGATGAGCGTCGCGCCCGGCTACCGCAACCTGGCCGCCGACGGCAGCTACGTGCCACGCCCCGAGGAGCGTCCGGTGACCAAGTTCGAGCGCCGCGGCGAGCGCCTCGGCCACGGCGTGTGGGACCTGAAGTTCCAGCGCGTCGACTGAGTCGCTGGCGCTGACGACGAAGCCGGGCTTGCCCGGCTTCGTCGTTTCTGAGCCGTGCGCTGCGGGGGCGTCAGCGCCGCTCGGCGATCACGCCAATGCCGATGAACACCAGCAGCAGCGCCGGCGCCAGGGTGTAGTTGTTGAGCTGGGCCAGGCCCTTGGCCAGCCAGGGTGTGGCGTGGACGATGAGCATGCCGTAGCCGATGGCGCAGAGCAGGATGAACAGCAGGGTGCGGAACACAAAGTTGAGACTGCCGACCTGGCGCTGCAGCCAGGCGTTGACCAGCGGGCCGAACAGCACCAGCAGCGCGGCGACCACCGCCAGGGCGATCTCGTCGAGGTGGCTGCGGCACCAGCGCGACAGGGTGGTGAACAGGTCGAGTAGCAGATCCATGCGGGCTCCTTGCAGGTATGGCGATCACGGCTGGCGTCAGTCTACCTGCACGTGGCAGGCAGTCCTGCCACTCTGAACACGCTCAGGACAGAAAGTGCTGCAGCAGGTCGTTGAGAAACAGCTGGCCACGCGCCGTCGGCCGCAGCACCTGCGCATCGCTGTCGAGCAGCCCGGCGCTGCGTGCCGCGGCGCAGGCTTCCGCGATGCTGGCCAGTGCCAGCCCGGTGCGCTGCTCGAACAGCGCGGCCGGCACGCCTGCGGTCAGGCGCAGGGCGTTCATCATGAACTCGAACGGCAGCTCGGCCGGCTCCAGCTCCCGCTCGCCGGCCTGGAAGCGCTTGGCCGGGTCGAGGTAGTCCTTGGGCAGGCGGGTCTTCCAGCTGCGGCGGATATGGCCGTTCGGGTCGCTCAGCTTGGCGTGGGCACCGGCGCCGATGCCGAGGAAGTCTCCGAAAGTCCAGTAGTTGAGGTTGTGCCGGGCGCGGCGGCCATCCCGGGCGTAGGCCGAGGTCTCGTACTGGGCGAAGCCCTCGGTGGCGAGCAGCGCCTGGCCGGCCTCCTGGATGTCCCAGAGGATGTCGTCCTCGGGAATCTCCGGCGGCTGGCTCCAGAACACCGTGTTCGGCTCCAGGGTCAGCTGGTACCAGGACAGGTGCGTCGGTGCCAGGGCGATGGCCTGGCGCAGGTCGGCCAGGGCGCCGGCGACGTCCTGGCCCGGCAGGCCGTGCATCAGGTCGAGGTTGAAGTTGTCGAAGCCGGCCGCGCGGGCCATCTCGGCGGCGCGGATCGCCTCATCGCCGTCGTGGATGCGCCCCAGCGCCTTGAGCTGCTCGGTCTGGAAGCTCTGCACGCCGATCGACAGGCGATTGATGCCGAGGCTGCGGTAGTCGCGGAACTTGGCCTGCTCGAAGGTGCCGGGATTGGCCTCGAGGGTGATCTCGATGTCGCCGGCGAAGCCCAGGCGCCGTTCGACGCCCTGCAGCAGGCGGTCCAGGGCGCGCGCCGAGAACAGGCTGGGCGTGCCGCCGCCTAAGAAGATCGAGGTGAGCTCGCGACCGTGGGCGCTGTCCAGGTCGGCCTCGAGGTCGGCGAGCAGGGCGTCGACGTAGGCTTCCTCGGGCAGCTCGGGGCCGGCGGCATGGGAGTTGAAGTCGCAGTACGGGCACTTGCGCACGCACCACGGGATGTGGATGTACAGCGCCAGCGGCGGCAGGCGGAACAGCCCCGGCCGCGCCGGGGCGGGCGTGGCGGGGCTCAAGCGAGGCCCAGCCGCTGCTTGAGCTGGGCCATGGCGCGGGCGCGGTGGCTCAGGCGGTTCTTCTCGGTGGCCGGCAGCTCGGCGCTGGCGCAGTCGCACTCCGGCACCCAGAACAGCGGGTCGTAGCCGAAGCCGCCGGCGCCGCGCGCCTCGTGCAGGATGCGGCCGTGCCAGAGGCCCTCGCAGAGGATCGGCAGCGGATCCTCGGCATGCCGCACCAGAGCCAGGGCGCAGACGAACTGGGCGTCGCGTTCGGCGTCCGGCACGTCCTTGAGCGCATCGAGCAGCTTGGCGTTGTTCGCCGCGTCGTCCTTGCCGCCGGCGTAGCGCGCCGAGTAGATGCCCGGCGCGCCGCCGAGGGCGTCCACGGCCAGGCCCGAGTCGTCGGCCAGCGCCGGCAGGCCGGACACGCGGGCGGCGTGGCGGGCCTTGAGGATGGCGTTCTCGACGAACGACAGGCCGGTCTCTTCCGGCTCGACAGTGCTGAACTCGGCCACCGAGCGCACGCGCACGGCGTCGCCGAGCATGGCCTGCAGTTCCTTGAGCTTGCCGGCGTTGTGGCTGGCCAGCACCAGTTCGGTCAGGGCTTTCATTCGTCGGGGAACACTTCCTGGTTGAAGGTGAGACTGTGGGTGACGCCGCCTTCCTGCACCTTGAGGTCGAAGGTCAGCACCTCGCGCTCGGTCACCGGGAACTGCGCCAGGTGGTAGACCGCCTGCTTGTCGCCTTCACCCTCGCTGACGCGCTGGAAGGCCAGCGGCTTGCTCTGGCCGAGCAGGTTCTTCACCGTGCCGCTGACCGCGGCGGCCGGCACCGGCTTGCCGGCGCGCATCACCGCGACGTTGAGCACGCCCTGGGTCTTGCTGCGCACCAGGCCGGAGCTGGCGGCGATGTCCGGTTGCAGGAAGCTGGAGTTGAACACGTTGTAGTGCACCTCGAGGTCGCCGAAGCGTTGCAGGCGTTCGGCGGCTGCGGGCAGGGCGAGGCTCAGGGTGAGCAGGAGCAGGGCTAGGCGACGCATGGCGATGATCTCCTTGGTAGAGGCCTTGGTCAGCGGGTGACGCGATAGATACCGATCTCACCCAACAGATTAGGCCACCAGCGGGCGAGTGCGCGCAGGCGGTGGTCGCGGTCCACGGCCAGGCGGTCGAGCACGCGCAGCTGCTGTTCGCGGCACAGCGCCTCGAAATCGCGGAAGGTGCAGAAGTGGATGTTCGGCGTGTTGTACCAAGTGTACGGCAGGAAGTCGGAGCGCGGCATCTCGCCGTGGCGCGCCAGGTACCAGCGGCAGCGCCAGTGGCCGAAGTTGGGGAAGGTGATGATGCAGGTCTTGCCGACCCGCAGCATGTCGCGCAGCAGGCGGTCGGGGTAGTGCACCGCCTGCAGGGTCTGGGTCATCACCACCACGTCGAAGCTGTCGTCGGCGAAGTGGTCGAGGCCCTGGTCGAGGTCCTGCTCGATGACGTTGACGCCGCGGTCCAGGCACTGGGCGATCTTGTCCGGGTCGCGCTCCAGGCCGTAGCCGTGCACCTGCTTGTGGTCGCGGAGGAAGGCCAGCAGCTCGCCACCGCCGCAGCCGAGGTCGAGGACCCGGCTGCCGGCGGGGATCCATTCCTGAATGATTTCCAGATCGGCACGCATGTTCGACGGCAGTCCTTACACGGCAATACGGTTCATGTAGCGGCCGAAGCCCTGGATGTAGCGCGGGCTCGGGATGAGGAAGGCGTCGTGGCCGTGGGCCGATTCGATCTCCAGGTAGCTGACGTTCTTCTTCGCGCCGACCAGGGCGTCGACGATCTCCCGCGAGCGCGCCGGCGAGAAGCGCCAGTCGGTGGAGAAGGAGATCACGCAGAAGTCGGCCCTGACCGGCTCGAGGGTCTTCACCAGATCGCCGGCATGGGCGGCGGCGGGGTCGAAGTAGTCCAGCGCCTTGGTCATCAGCAGATAGGTGTTGGCGTCGAAGCGCCCGGAGAACTCCTCGCCCTGGTAGCGCAGATAGCTCTCGACCTGGAATTCCACGCTGTGGAAGTCGTAGTTGAGCTGGTCGGTCTTCAGCTCGCGGCCGAATTTCTCGCCCATCGAGTCGTCGGACAGGTAGGTGATGTGGCCGACCATGCGCGCCAGCATCAGGCCGCGCTTGGGCACCACGCCCTGCTCCTGGAAGTGGCCGCCGTGGAACTCCGGATCGGTGAGGATGGCCTGGCGCGCCACCTCGTTGAAGGCGATGTTCTGCGCCGACAGCTTGGGCGCCGAGGCGATCACCACGCAATGGCGCAGGCGCTCGGGATGGCTGATGCTCCACTGCATGGCCTGCATGCCGCCGAGGCTGCCGCCGACCACCGCGGCCCACTGCTTGATGCCGAGGGCGTCGGCCAGGCGGGCCTGACTGTGCACCCAGTCCTCCACGGTCAGCACCGGGAAGTCGGCGCCGTAGGCGCGGCCGGTTTCCGGGTTGCGGCTGCCGGGGCCGGTGGAGCCGTTGCAGCCGCCGAGGTTGTTGAGGCTGACAACGAAGAACTTGCGGGTGTCGATCGGCTTGCCCGGGCCGATGCAGCTGTCCCACCAGCCCGGCTTGCGGTCGTCAGGGCTGTGGTAGCCGGCGGCGTGGTGGTGGCCGGAGAGCGCGTGGCAGATCAGCACGGCGTTGCTGCGCTCGGCGTTGAGGGTGCCGTAGGTTTCGTAGACCAGCTCGTAGTCGGCCAGCTGGCGGCCACAGGCGAGCGGGAGGGGATCCTTGAAATGCAGGACCTGGGGACTGACCAGGCCGACGGAATCTTCCGCGAAGACGGTGGGCATCGACCCTGCTCTCGAAAAGTGAAGTCGGCAAGTCTAAAGAGCGCGCCCCCGGGGGGCAAGGGCGCGGCGGAGGCGGGTAGGCTTCGAGTCGTAGGGTGGGTTAGCCGCGCAGCGGCGTAACCCACCAAGGATGCCGACAGGCATCCCGATTGCCAGCCTGGCGGCCGATTGGTGGGTTACGGCCTGCGGCCTAACCCACCCTACGTCGGGCGCCCGGCTTCGAGTTCGCCAGCCAGCTCCGTCGGCAGCTTCTGTGGCGCGCGGATGCGCACGCGCTTCTGCCGGTTCAGCTCGCCGCTCTCCAGCACGACCTGGCTCTTGGCCACGCCGAAGGCCTTGCCGAGGAAGGCCAGCAGGTGGGCGTTGGCCTTGCCCTCCACCGGCGGCGCGGTGAGGCGGATCTTCAGCCGCTCGCCGTGCAGCCCGGCGAACTCGTCCTTGCTCGCCTTGGGCTGCAGATGGCAGTCGAGGATCAGGTCCGCGCCGTCCCAGCGGAAGAACGCCATCAGAGGAACGGGCTGAGCAGCTGCGGCATGTGGGTCAGTACCGCGAGGTTCTTGATCACCAGCATGTCGATCAGCTGCAGGGCGAGGAAGGCGAAGATCGGCGAGATGTCCAGGCCGCCGAGGTTGGGCAGCAGGCGGCGGAACGGCATCAGCAGAGGCTCGCAGATCTGGTTGATCAGCTGCGCCGCCGGGTTGTAGCTGCCCGGCGCCACCCAGGAGAGGATCACGCTGACGATCAGGGCGAAGAAGAACACCTTGAGGAACAGCGCGGTGACGCCGATCACCGACCAGACCAGCAGCTGCGGCAGCACGCCGCCGATGCCGTAGCCCAGCAGCAGCAGGGTCAGCACCATCAGCAGCAGCTGGATCAGGATCGCCAGCACCAGCGAGGCCAGGTCCAGCCCGCCGAAGCCGGGGATCACCTTGCGCAGCGGGTTGAGCAGCGGCTTGGTGGCCTTCACCGCGAACTGGCTGAGCGGGTTGTAGAAGTCGGCGCGCACCAGCTGGAGGATGAAGCGCAGCAGGACGAGCAGCAGGTACAGGCTGCCGAGGGTCTGCAGTACGTAGACGGCGGCGGTGGTGAGTCCGTTCATCGTCTCTCCTTACTGGCCGAGCTGTTCGGCGAGCTCCGCCGAACGGCGGGCGGCGGCCTGCAGGGCCTGCTCGACCAGCGCCTCGAAGCCGCCGGCCTGGAAGGCGTTGATCGCCGCCTCGGTGGTGCCCTTGGGCGAGGTCACCCGGCGGCGCAGCTCGGCCGGGTCGACGTCGCTGACCAGCGCCATGCGTGCGGCGCCGAGGGCGGTCTGGCGCGCCAGCAGGCTGGCGGTCTCGGCGGACAGGCCGAGACGCTCGCCGGCGGCGGTCATCGCCTCCATCAGCAGGAAGAAGTAGGCCGGACCGCTGCCGGACACTGCGGTCACCGCGTCGATCTGCTGCTCGTCGTCCAGCCACAGGGCCAGGCCGACCGCCTCCAGCAGCGCCTCGGCCTGCTCGCGCTGGGCGGCGCTGGTGTGTGCGTTGGCGAACAGGCCGCTGGCGCCCTGGTGGAGCAGTGCCGGGGTGTTGGGCATGCAGCGCACGATGGCCTTGGCGCCCAGCCAGCGCTCGAGGCTGGCGCAGGGAATGCCGGCGGCGATCGAGACGATCAGCGCGTCGGCCGGCAGTACCGGCGCCAGCGCCAGGCAGACCTCCTTCATCACCTGCGGCTTGACCGCCAGCACCACGATGTCGGCGCCGGCCACTGCGGCGGCGTTGTCTGCGTACACCGTGATGCCGTGCTCGCGGGCGACGCGCTCGCGCTGCTCGGCAAAGGGTTCGCTGGCGCGGATGTTCTCGGCGGGCACAGCGCGGGCGATCAGGCCGCCGATCAGGCTGGTGGCCATGTTGCCGGCGCCGACGAAGGCGATACGCGGATGAGTCATGGTGAGATTCCTTGTCTGCTCGGGGGAGTCGCGCCTCAGGAGGCGGGGCTCGCGGATGATTTGTGAGAGTAGTCGCGGGCGCCGAACAGGGCGCTGCCGATGCGCACCCAGGTGGCGCCCTCGGCGATGGCGGCCTCGAGGTCGTCGCTCATGCCCATCGACAGGCTGTCGAGCGGCAGCGGCAGGCTGTCCTTCAGCTCGCGCAGGCGGGCGAAGGCGGCGCGCTGGGCGGCGACGTCGGGGGTCGGTTCGGGGATGGCCATCAGGCCGCGCAGGCGCAGGTTGGGCAGCGCGGCGACCGCGGCGGCCAGCGCCGGCAGTTCCTCGGGCGCGCAGCCGGATTTGCTGGGCTCAAGGCTGACGTTGACCTGCAGGCAGATGTTCAGCGGCGGCAGGTGCGCGGGGCGCTGGGCGGACAGGCGCTCGGCGATCTTCAGGCGGTCCACCGAGTGGACCCAGGCGAAGTGCTGGGCGAGCGGCTTGGTCTTGTTCGACTGGATCGGGCCGATGAAGTGCCAGACGAGGTCGAGGTCGGCGAGCTCGGCCTGCTTGGCCAGCGCCTCCTGCAGGTAGTTCTCGCCGAAATCGCGCTGGCCGCAGGCGAAGGCCTCGCGCAGGGCGTCGGCCGGCTTGGTCTTGCTCACCGCCAGCAACTGCACGTCCGCCGGCTCGCGGCCGCAGTATTGCGCTGCCTCACGGATGCGCGCTCGGACCTTTGCAATATTGTCGTGGATCGTGGACATTTGGTTCCGCTTTTCGCCCGGCCGCTACCTGTCGCGGCATTCTACCCGCTTGTTTGTGATTGGGGATCCCCATGGATATTACCGAGCTGCTGGCCTTCAGCGCCAAGCAGGGCGCATCCGACCTGCACCTCTCCGCCGGCCTGCCGCCGATGATCCGCGTCGATGGCGACGTGCGCCGCATCAACCTGCCGCCGATGGAGCACAAGCAGGTGCATGCGCTGATCTACGACATCATGAACGACAAGCAGCGCAAGGACTACGAGGAGTTCCTCGAGACCGACTTCTCCTTCGAGGTGCCCGGCGTGGCGCGCTTCCGGGTCAACGCGTTCAACCAGAACCGCGGCGCCGGCGCGGTGTTCCGGACCATTCCCTCGCGCGTGCTGAGCATGGAAGACCTCGGCATGGGCGAGGTGTTCAAGAAGATCTCCGACGTGCCGCGCGGCCTGGTGCTGGTCACCGGCCCGACCGGCTCGGGCAAGTCGACCACCCTGGCGGCGATGCTCGACTACATCAACAACAACAAGTACCACCACATCCTCACCATCGAGGACCCGATCGAATTCGTCCACGAGTCGAAGAAGTGTCTGGTCAACCAGCGCGAGGTGCATCGCGACACCCTCGGCTTCTCCGAGGCGCTGCGCTCGGCACTGCGTGAGGACCCGGACATCATCCTGGTCGGCGAGATGCGCGACCTGGAAACCATCCGCCTGGCGCTGACCGCCGCGGAAACCGGTCACCTGGTGTTCGGCACCCTGCACACCACCTCGGCGGCCAAGACCATCGACCGGGTAGTCGACGTGTTCCCCGCCGAGGAGAAGTCCATGGTCCGCTCCATGCTCTCCGAGTCGCTGCAGGCGGTGATCTCGCAGACCCTGCTGAAGAAGATCGGCGGCGGCCGGGTGGCGGCCCACGAGATCATGATCGGCACCCCGGCGATCCGCAACCTGATCCGCGAGGACAAGGTGGCGCAGATGTACTCGGCGATCCAGACCGGCGGCGCGCTGGGCATGCAGACCCTGGACGCCTGCCTGAAGACCCTGGTCAGCAAGGGCCTGGTCAGCCGCGAGGCGGCCAAGGAAAAGGCCAAGGCGCCGGAAAGCCTGTAACAGTCGCGCCGGCCGCCGCGGCGGCCGGCCCACGCCGCGCGGCGGGGCCGCGCAGGAACGTCGAGGTAAGCCATGGAATTCGAGAAACTGCTGCGCCTGATGGTCGAGAAGGGCGGCTCCGACCTGTTCATCACTGCCGGCGTGCCGCCGTCGATGAAGGTCAACGGCAAGATCCTGCCGGTGACCAAGAACCCGATGGCACCGGAGCAGACCCGCGAGACGGTGCTGTCGGTGATGAACGAGCAGCAGCGCCGCGAGCTGGCGGAAACCCACGAGTGCAACTTCGCCATCAGCGCTCGTGGCATCGGCCGCTTCCGCGTCAGCGCCTTCTACCAGCGCAACCTGGTGGGCATGGTGCTGCGCCGCATCGAGACCAACATCCCGACCTTCGATGACCTCAAGCTGCCCGAGGTGCTCAAGCAGCTGTCGATGACCAAGCGCGGCCTGGTGCTGTTCGTCGGCGCCACCGGCGCGGGCAAGTCGACCTCGCTGGCGGCGATGATCGGCTACCGCAACAAGAACGCCAACGGCCACATCATCTCCATCGAGGACCCGATCGAGTTCATCCACCAGCACCAGGGCTGCATCGTCACCCAGCGCGAGGTGGGCATCGACACCGAGTCCTACGAGGTGGCGCTGAAGAACACCCTGCGTCAGGCGCCGGACGTGATCATGATCGGCGAGGTGCGCACCCGCGAGACCATGGACTATGCGGTGGCCTTCGCCGAGACCGGCCACCTGTGCCTGGCCACCCTGCACGCCAACAACGCCAACCAGGCGCTCGACCGCATCATCCACTTCTTCCCGCCGGATCGCCACGATCAGGTGTGGATGGACCTGTCGCTCAACCTCAAGGCGATCATCGCCCAGCAACTGGTGCCGACCCCGGACGGCAAGGGCCGGCGCGCGGTGATCGAGGTGCTGATCAATACGCCGCTGGCCGCCGACCTGATCCGCAAGGGCGAGGTGCACGAGCTCAAGCCGCTGATGAAACGCTCCACCGAGCAGGGCATGCAGACCTTCGACCAGGCGCTGTACCAGTTGTACAGCAATGGCGAGATCACCTACGAGGACGCCCTGGCCCATGCCGACTCGGCCAACGACCTGCGTCTGATGATCAAGCTGGGCTCGGAGACCGACGCCGAGCACCTCAGCAGCGCGACCCAGACGCTCAGCCTGGAGCATGCTGAGGAGGATCGCCCCGGCCTGCGCCGCCGCTGATTGGCCGGGGAACCGCCGGCCAGCCGGGCGGGTCGAACGGGGGCAGCCTAGACTCCCAGGTCAGGGCCGTCGCGCTGTACGAGCCGAGGCTGCCGCCCCGTTATCCGCCTGGAGGACTGCATGACCACTCTGCATCAGGACACCCACAGCAAGGCGATCGGCTACCTGTTGTGGCTGTTCGGCTTTCTCGGTGCGCACCGCTTCTACTACGGACGGCCGGTCACCGGCACCATCTGGTTCTTCACCCTCGGCCTGCTCGGCATCGGCTGGCTGGTCGACCTGTTCCTGATCCCCGGCATGGACCGCGAGGCCGACCTGCGCTTCCACAGCGGGCGCACCAGCTACAACGTGGCGTGGATCCTGCTGACCTTCCTCGGCATCTTCGGCGTGCACCGCATGTACATGGGCAAGTGGCCCACCGGCATCCTCTACCTGCTGACCGGCGGCTTCTTCCTGATCGGCGTGCTCTACGACTTCTGGACGCTCAACGACCAGGTGTCGATCCGCAACGCCTGGCGCTTCTGAACCGTCCCCGAAACGACGAGGCCCGCCAATCGGCGGGCCTCGTCGTTTCGGGGCGGTGGATCAGCCTTCGTGGCTGACGCGGCCGCCCTGCAGGGTGTAGCGCACCGCGCCGGGCAGGCAGTGGCCGATGAACGGGCTGTTGCCGCCGCGCGACAGCCAGCGCTCGCCGGCCAGGGTCTGGGCCTTGGCGTCGAACAGCAGCAGATCGGCATGTTCACCGACCGCCAGACGGCCGACCGGCAGGCGCAGGGCGTCGGCTGGGCCGCAGGTCAGGCGGGCGAGCAGGGTCGGCAGGTCGAGCAGGCCGTCCTCCACCAGGGTCAGTGCCAGCGGCAGCAGCAGCTCGACGCTGCTGATGCCCGGCTCGGTGGCGCCGAACGGCGCCAGCTTGGCATCCGGCTCGTGGGGCTGGTGGTGGCTGGCGATAGCCGAGACCACGCCGGCCTGCACCGCTTCGCGCAGGGCGTCGCGGTCGGCGCGCGAGCGCAGCGGCGGCTGCACGTGGTAGAGGCTGGAGAAGCCCGTCAGCGCCTCGTCAGTGAGGATCAGCTGGTACATGGCCACGTCGGCGGTCACCGGCAGGCCGCGCGCCTGGGCGGCGGCGATCATCTCCACGCCGCGCGCGCTGGTCAGCTGGCTGAAGTGGGCGCGCACGCCGCTCTGCTCGACCAGCAGCAGGTCGCGGGCCAGCGCCACGGTCTCGGCGCTCTCCGGGATGCCCGGCAGGCCGAGGAAGCTGGCGGTGGGGCCCTCGTGGGCCAGGCCGCCCTCGGCGAGGTCGGCATCCTGCGACTTGAACACTACGGTGAGGTCGAAGGTGGCGGCGTATTCGAGGGCGCGGCGCAGCACGCGGTTGTTGGCCAGCGGCGCCAGGCCGTTGGTGAAGGCCACGCAGCCGGCGTCGCGCAGGGCGACCAGTTCGGCCAGCTGTTCGCCCTCCAGGCCCTTGGTCAGCGCGCCGATGGGGAACACGCGGCTGTGGCCGGCCGCTGCCGCGCGATCGAGGATCAGCTCGACCACCGCCGAGGTGTCCAGCACCGGCTTGGTGCGTGGCGGGCAGCACAGGCTGGTGACACCGCCGGCGGCGGCGGCACGGGTCTCGCTGGCGATGTTGCCCTTGCGGGTGTAGCCCGGTTCGCGCAGGCTCACCGCCAGGTCGACCAGGCCTGGCGCGGCGATCAGGCCGTGGGCCGATATCTGCTGTTCGGCGTCGAAGCCGGCCGGGGCGGTGCCGAGGGCGGCGATGCGGCCGTTGTCGATGTGGATGTCGCTGATCCGGTCGAGGCCGCTGGCCGGATCGATGAGGCGGGCGCCGTGGATGCTGAGTTTCACTGGGCGTCTCCCTGTGCGAGCTGGCGCTGGGCCTGCTGGCCGCTCATGGCCATGGACAGCACAGCCATGCGGATGGCGATGCCATAGGTTACCTGGTTGAGAATCACCGACTGGGCGCCGTCGGCCACCGCCGACTCGATCTCCACGCCGCGGTTGATCGGTCCGGGGTGCATGACGATGGCGTCCGGCTTGGCCAGTGCCAGGCGCTGCTCGGTGAGGCCGTAGAGCTTGTAGAACTCGCCCTGGCTGGGCAGCAGGCCGCCCTGCATGCGCTCGCGCTGCAGGCGCAGCATGATCACCACGTCGACGTCCCTGAGGCCGGCGGCGAGGTCGGTGTAGGCGTGCACGCCGTACTGCTCGATGCCGACCGGCAGCAGGGTCTTCGGCGCAATCACGCGGATGTCGGGGCAGCCGAGAGTCTTCAGCGCCAGCATGTTGGAGCGCGCCACCCGCGAGTGCAGGATGTCGCCGACGATGGCCACCGAGAGGTTCTCGAAGCTGCCCTTGTGACGGCGGATGGTCAGCATGTCGAGCATGCCTTGGGTCGGGTGGGCGTGACGGCCGTCGCCGCCGTTGATGATCGCCACCTCCGGGCAGACGTGCTCGGCGATGAAGTGGGCGGCGCCGGAATCGGCGTGGCGCACCACGAACATGTCGGCGGCCATCGCCTCGAGGTTGCGCAGGGTGTCGAACAGGGTCTCACCCTTGCTGGTCGAGGAGGTCGACACGTTGAGGGTGATCACGTCGGCGGACAGGCGCTTGGCGGCCAGCTCGAAGGTGGTGCGGGTGCGCGTGGAGTTCTCGAAGAACACATTGCACACGGTCTTGCCGCGCAGCAGCGGCACCTTCTTCACCGCGCGGGCACCGACCTCGAGGAAGGAGTCGGCGGTGTCGAGGATCTCGGTAAGCAGCTCGCGGGGCAGGCCGTCGAGCGACAGGAAGTGGCGCAGCTGGCCCTGGTCGTTGAGCTGCAACGGGCGCTTGGCGTCGGTTGGCGTCATCGCGGAATTCTCAGTGGGAGGCGGCGAGGGTCTGCAGCTCGAGGGCGAGCGGCGCGGGACCGAGCAATTTTACCCGCTGGTCGGGGGCCAGCGACAGGGTGGCGCCGAGCACGTCGGCACGGATCGGCAGTTCGCGGGCGTCGAGGTCGAGCAGGCAGGCCAGGGTCACGCTGGCCGGTCGACCATAGTCGAACAGGGCGTTGAGAGCGGCGCGCACGGTGCGCCCGCTCATCAGCACGTCGTCGATCAGCACCAGGTGGCGACCCTCGATGTCGAACGGCAGTTCGGAGGGGCGTACCTGCGGGTGCAGGCCGTGCTGGCTGAAGTCGTCGCGGTAGAAGGACACGTTGAGGATACCCAGCGGGGCATCGCCCTGGCCGAGCTCGGCGAGCAGGGCGCGGGCGACCCACACGCCGCCGGTATGGATGCCGACGAACAGCGGGTCATGGATGCCGCGGCGGGTCAGGTGGGCGCGCAGCTCGGCGGCCATCCTTGCGAGCAGGGCGGCGGGATCGGGCAGGGTCATGGACAGTCCTCGGGCAGTCAAAGCGGGGCGGCAGGCTGTTGCTCCAGCCAGCCTTCGAGCAACAGGGCGGCGGCCAGTGCGTCCACCGGGCGTTCACGATAGCCGTCGCGCTGGCCCTGGGCCAGGCGCTGGCCCTTGGCCTCGAAGGTGGTCAGGCGCTCGTCGTGGGTGAACACCGGCAGGCTGAAGCGGCCGTGCAGGCGGCGGGCGAACTTCTCGGCGCGCGCGCTCATCTCGCTGGGCGTGCCGTCCATGTTCAGCGGCAGGCCGACCACCAGGGCGTCCGGTTGCCACTCCTTGAGCAGGCGTTCGATCTGGCTCCAGTCCGGCACGCCGTTCTGCGCCTTGAGCACGCACAGCTCGCGGGCCTGGCCGGTGACGGCCTGGCCGACGGCGACGCCGATCTGCTTGCTGCCGTAGTCGAAGCCGAGCAGCAGGCGCGGGCCGCTCATGCGTGGCCGGCCTGGCTGGACAGCAGGCGCAGGTCGATGCCCAGCGGTGCGGCGGCGCGCTGCAGGCGCTGGTCGATGGCGACGTCGAACAGCACGGCGGGGTCGGCCGGGCAGGTCAGCCAGGCGTTGTCGATCAGTTCGGCCTCCAGCTGGCCGGCTTCCCAGCCGGAGTAGCCGAGGGCGATCAGGTGGCGGTCGGGGCCGCTGCCGTCGGCTATGGCCAGCAGCACGTCCTGGGAGGTGGTCAGCGCCAGCTCGCCGAGCTCCAGGGTGGCCTGGTAGTGCCAGCCCTGCGGATGGAGGACGAAGCCGCGCTCGCCGTGCACCGGGCCGCCGTCGAAGATCGGGACCTGCTGGCTGCGCTCGTCGGGTTCGCTGCCGGGGCGCAGCTGCACGAGCACGTCGGCGAGGGTCAGCTCGCTGGTCTTGTTGATCACCAGGCCCATGGCGCCGTGCTGGTTGTGTTCGACCAGGTAGATCACCGTCTGGGCGAAATGCGGATCGCCCATGTGCGGCATGGCGATCAGGAAGTGGTGCTTGAGGTAGCTGGGGGCTGTGTTGTTCATCGGCCTAGTTTCGAGCTTCGGGGGACTGGCTTCAAGTGTAGGCCGGCACGATGCTCGGCCGTCACTGGCTGGCCAGACGGTCGCCGCGTTCGAAACGCCAGGTGCGGATGATCTCCAGCACGTCGATGTCGCTGAGGTCGCCACTGAAGGGTGCGAACGGCGCCGACAGGCGGACGATGCGCAGGGCGGCCTGGTCGAGGATCGGCTGGCCCGAGGATTCCAGCACCTGCACCTCGCGCAGGGTGCCGTCGCGGTTGATCGCCACCAGCAGGCGCAGGCTGCCGTAGATCTGCTGGCGGCGGGCGGCGTCTGGATAGTTGAGGTTGCCGACCCGCTCGACCTTGCGCCGCCACTCCTCCTTGTACCAGGCGCCCTTGTCGCGCATGGTCGAGGCGGCGTTCAGGCGGTGGACGCGCGGGCGCTTGGCGTACAGCTGGCGCTCGTGGCTGAGCTGGGCCTCGAGGCTGGCGATCTCGTCGGACAGCTGGCTGCTGTCGAAGTCGGGGGTCGGCTGCGGCGGCTGCGGCGGCTTGGGCGTTTCCGGCTTGCTCGGGGCCCTGTCGCGCTGCGGGGCGCGAGTGGCGATGGCGGCCTGGGTGGTCTGCGGCGTGTCATTCGGCTTGGGCCGGGCCTGCGGCTCGACGCGGCGGATCTCGCTGTCCTGGAACGGCGCGAGTTCGGTGGTCTTCGGCGTGGCCTTGTGCTCCAGGCTGCCGCTGCCCTGCTGGTCGTGCTGGGCGAGGAAGTCGGCCTGCTTGGGCTGTTCCGCGCTCTTGAAGGTGGCCAGGGTGACGTCGAGGGTCTTGCTCACCATGCTCGGCTCGGGCAGGGCGAAGCTGACGCCGAGCAGCAGCGCCAGGTGCAGCGCGGCGGCAATGAACAGGGTGAAGCCCAGGCGGTCGGCTGGGCGCACGCTGGCGGCGGCGCGGAAGGGGGAGATGTTGACAGCTGCGTTCATCGGCGGGCGCATGACAGGGAATCGGCGCAGTCTGCCGTCGCCTCGGACAAAAGTCCATGAAGCACTCCGCGCCTTGAACTTTTGTCCGGGGGATGCCCGGCATGATGTGCCGGGCATCAACCTCAGGTTCGTTTGGCCAGCCGGCTGGCGATGACCTCCATCAGCTGGCCGGCGATGTCGGTGTGGAAGGCGGCGTCGATCTCGCGGATGCAGGTCGGGCTGGTGACGTTGATCTCGGTGAGGTGCTCGCCGATCACGTCGAGGCCGACGAACAGCAGCCCCTTCTCGCGCAGGGTCGGGCCGACCTGGGCAGCGATCCAGCGGTCGCGCTCGGTCAGCGGGCGCGCCTCGCCCCGACCGCCGGCGGCCAGGTTGCCGCGTGTCTCGCCCTGCGCCGGGATGCGCGCCAGACAGTAGGGCACCGGCTCGCCGTCGATCATCAGGATGCGCTTGTCGCCGTCCTTGATCGCCGGCAGGTAGCGCTGCGCCATGATCTGCCGGGTGCCGTGGCCGGTGAGGGTCTCGAGGATCACCGAGAGGTTGGGGTCGCCGGCGCGGTGATGGAAGATCGACGAGCCGCCCATGCCGTCCAGGGGTTTGAGAATGATGTCACGCTGCTCGGCGGCGAACTCGCGCAGAATGTCGACCCGCCGGCTCACCAGGGTCGGCGGCGTGCACTGCGGGAACTGCGTGGCGAACAGCTTCTCGTTGCAGTCGCGCAGGCTCTGCGGGCGGTTGACCACCAGCAGGCCCTGCCGCTCGGCCTGCTCGAGCAGATGGGTGCAATAGAGGAACTCGTTGTCGAACGGCGGATCCTTGCGCATCAGCACCACGTCCAGTTCGTGCAGTGCGAGATCCTGCTGCTCATCGAGGTGGAACCAGTGCTTGGGGTCGTGGAACACCTTCAACGGGCGAGTGCGGGCGCGAGCCTGGCCGTCGCGCAGGTAGAGGTCCTGCTGCTCCATGTAGAACAGCGACCAGCCGCGCGCCTGAGCGGCGAGCAGCATCGCCAGCGAGCTGTCCTTCTTGAAGGCGATGTGGGCAATGGGGTCCATGACGATGCCCAGGCGAACGCTCATAGGGGGTGTCCTCCACGACGAAACAGCGGCTCGAAGGCCGGGAAAAGGCGATTGGCGGTTGCCCAAGGTGGCGGTGACTTTGCCTTGAGTCAAGGAAAAACCTTGCACATCCGGGGCTTATGGCTTGCCATCGGAGAGTGTGCTAAAAAGCCCCGACGATCAGGTAGCAGCCCTTGGGTGGCAGCGCTGCAAGTGTCTGGGCGATGGACTACAACGAGTCACCGAGTCAATGGTAGGGCAGACTATGGAACAGCATTCCGATAGCTTGAAAGTCATGGTGATCGACGACTCGAAGACGATTCGTCGCACCGCCGAAACGCTGCTGAAGAAGGTGGGCTGCGATGTGATCACCGCGATCGATGGCTTCGATGCCCTGGCCAAGATCGCCGATTCGCATCCGAACATCATTTTCGTCGACATCATGATGCCGCGGCTGGATGGCTACCAAACCTGCGCCCTGATCAAGAATAATAGTGCGTTCAAATCCACGCCGGTGATCATGCTGTCCTCCAAGGATGGTCTGTTCGACAAGGCCAAGGGGCGTATCGTGGGTTCCGACCAGTATCTGACCAAGCCCTTCAGCAAGGAAGAACTGCTCGGTGCCATCAAGGCGCACGTTCCGGGTTTTGTGCCGGTGGAGCAAGCAACCACCTGATGTCCGGCCTAACCGGCTGCTGACGCGTGCCTTCAATTGGGGGATTCCATGGCTCGTATTCTGATTGTTGATGATTCGCCTACCGAGATGTACAAGCTCACCGCCATGCTCGAGAAACACGGGCATCAGGTGCTCAAGGCGGAAAACGGTGCCGACGGCGTCGCCCTGGCCCGCCAGGAAATGCCGGACGTCGTGCTGATGGATGTGGTGATGCCGGGGCTCAATGGCTTCCAGGCCACCCGCCAGCTGACCAAGGATCCGGAAACCGGTCACATTCCGGTGATCATCGTCACCACCAAGGATCAGGAAACCGATAAGGTCTGGGGCAAGCGTCAGGGCGCGCGCGACTACCTGACCAAGCCGGTTGATGAAGATACCCTGCTGAAGACCATCGCTGCGGTTCAGGCGGGCTGACAGCTCATCGCAAGGCGCCACGCAGAACATAGGCCAGCAGCGGCATGCCCGACGTCATGACTCCCTTCCAGCATCTGCTCGACATCGATCAGCTCTGTCGTCGCTATTCCGCGGGTCTGCCAGCCCAGCAGGAAGTGGCGCAGAGCTGGAGCGGCATCGGCTTTCGCATGGGTTCGCGGCTCTACGTCGCCCCCATGGGGGAAGTGACCGAGGTGCTGCACGAGCCACGCTATACCCAGTTGCCGGGCGTCAAGTCTTGGATCAGGGGGGTGGCCAACGTGCGTGGTCGTCTGCTGCCGATCATGGACCTGTGCGGTTTCCTCGGTGGCGAGCTGTCGCCGCTGCGCAAGCAGCGGCGGGTGCTGGTGGTGGAGCATGACAAGGTATTCGCCGGTCTGGTGGTGGACGAGGTGTTCGGCATGCAGCACTTCTCCGTCGACGCCTTCACCGAGCAGCTGCCGCCGCTCGAGGCGGCCATTCAGCCGCTGATCCATGGCGTGTTCCAGCGCGAGCGTCCCTGGCTGGTGTTCAGCCCGCACGCGTTGGCCAGGGAGTCGGCGTTTCTCGACGTTGCCGTATAGCTAGCAAGATCTGCCGGACGGACCGGTCTGCCGGTCCGTGCCGTTACTTGGAAACCGTTTAGTGTGGAAGGTCCAGGCGGGGGCCAGACGATGAAAAAACTCAACGCAGGCAATCTCTTCACGGGTATGCGCAGCAGTGTGATGATCGGCGGGCTGTTCGCCGTGCTGATCGTCTCGGTGGTGCTGCTGTTTGCCAACTTCGCATACCTCAACCAGCAGGCCGAATACGACAAGCAGTACATCGGTCACGCTGGCGAGCTGCGGCTGCTCTCGCAAGGTATTGCCAAGAACGCGGTCGAGGCCGCGGCGGGCAAGCCGGAGGCCTTCAGCCTGCTGAAAGGCGAGCGCGAAGACTTCGAACAGCGCTGGGCCTGGCTGAGCAACGGCAACCCGGAGACCGGCCTGCCGGCCAGTCCGGAGGCGGTATCCGACGACATGCAGGCGCTGGGCGGTGACTGGCAGCGTCTGCGCGACAGCGCCGACTCCATCCTCGCCAGCCAGCAGACCGTGCTGTCCCTGCACCAGGTGGCCGAGACCCTGGCGGAAACCATCCCCCAGTTGCAGGCCGAGTACGAAGAGGTGGTGGACATCCTCCTCGAGAACGGCGCCTCATCCGACCAGGTGGCCGTGGCCCAGCGCCAGACCCTGCTCGCCGAACGTATCCTCGCCGCCGTGAACAAGGTGCTCGCCGGTGCCGAGGACTCGGTGCAGGCCGCCGACAGTTTTGGTCGTGATGCCAGCCTGTTCGGTCGCGTACTGAAAGGCATGCACGAGGGCAACCCGGCGATGGGCATCACCAAGGTGACCGATGCCGAGGCGATCACCCGCCTGAACGAGATTTCCGAGCTGTTCGCCTTCGTATCCGGCTCGGTGGACGAGATCCTGGAAACCTCGCCGCAACTGTTCCAGGTGCGCGAATCGGCCAACAACATCTTCGTCGTGTCGCAGAAGGTGCTGGAAGACACCACCACGCTGGCCACCGACTTCGAGAACCTCGCCGACAGCCGTACCTTCAACTCCCTGGCCGGTTACGTGCTGGGCCTGGCGGCCCTGGCCTCGATCATGCTGATGGCGCTGATCCTGGTCCGCGACACCCGTTCCCGTCTCGCCGAGACCGCCGAGAAGAACGATCGCAACCAGACCGCGATTCTGCGTCTGCTCGACGAGATCGGCGACCTCGCCGACGGTGACCTGACCGTGCAGGCCACGGTGACCGAGGACTTCACCGGCGCCATCGCCGACTCCATCAACTACTCCATCGACCAGCTGCGCGACCTGGTAGAGACCATCAACCAGACCGCCGTGCAGGTGGCTGCCGCTGCCCAGGAAACCCAGGCCACCGCGATGCACCTGGCCGAGGCCTCCGAACACCAGGCCCAGGAAATCGCCGGCGCCTCCGCGGCGATCAACGAAATGGCGGTGTCGATCGACCAGGTATCGGCCAACGCCGCCGAATCCTCCGCGGTAGCGGAACGCTCGGTAGCCATCGCCAACAAGGGCAACGAGGTGGTGCAGAACACCATCGCCGGCATGGACAACATCCGCGAGCAGATCCAGGACACCTCCAAGCGAATCAAGCGCCTCGGCGAATCGTCCCAGGAGATCGGTGACATCGTTAGCCTGATTAACGACATTGCCGACCAGACCAACATCCTGGCGCTCAACGCGGCGATCCAGGCGTCCATGGCCGGCGACGCCGGCCGCGGCTTCGCGGTGGTTGCGGACGAAGTACAGCGCCTCGCAGAACGCTCCTCGGCAGCGACCAAGCAGATCGAGGCCCTGGTGAAGACCATTCAGACCGACACCAACGAGGCGGTCATCTCGATGGAACAGACCACCACCGAGGTGGTGCGCGGTGCCCGCCTGGCACAGGATGCCGGTGTGGCCCTGGAAGAGATCGAGAAGGTATCGCGCAGCCTCGCGGCGCTGATCCAGAACATTTCCAACGCCGCCCGCCAGCAGTCGTCCTCGGCGGGCCACATCTCCAACACCATGTACGTGATTCAGGAGATCACCACCCAGACCTCGTCGGGTACCACCGCTACCGCACGCAGCATCGGTAACCTGGCCAAGATGGCCAGTGACATGCGCAAGTCGGTATCCGGTTTCACCCTGCCGGAGCATCGGGAACAGGCCTGAACCCAGAGAGGGTGGCAGCCTGAGAGGGCCGCCGCCGGACGAGCATGAACGAGGGGCGCGGCATGCAGCCAGGCGCGGTCTGGGCCATGAAACCCCTGCCCGATATCACGGCAGCGGAGTTCCGGGCTTGGCAGGAATTGCTGGAAACGCGTAGCGGCATCGTGCTCAACGAGCAGCGCCGCGCGTTTCTGCAGACCATTCTGGCCATGCGTCTGCGCACGTTGGGCTTGAGCAGCTACGCCAGCTATTTCCAGCAGGTCACCGATGGGCCGCGCGGTGCGGTCGAGTGGTCGCACCTGATGGACCATCTGACCGTGCAGGAGACCCACTTCTTCCGGCATCCACCGTCGTTTCGTCTGCTCGGCGAATACCTGCGCGCACGCCAGGTCGCAGCCGATGGCGGGGCGGGCTGGCAGCTGTGGAGTGTGGGCTGTGCGTCCGGCGAGGAGGCGTATTCGATGGCCCTGGTGGCGGCGGAGGTACAGCGTGAGCTCGAGACCGACGGCTGTTTCGGCGTCACCGGCAGCGACCTCAGCCTCAACGCCCTGGCCCGTGCGCGCGAGGGCAACTACAGCCCTCGGCGGGTCGCCGAACTGGCTCCTGAGCTGCTCGAGCGCTACTTCCTCGCGCAGTCGGATGGCAGCTTCACGGTCTGCGACACCTTGCGTGAACGAACCTGTTTTGCCCGTTTGAATGTGCTCGATCTGGCGCGTGCGCCGCAGCGCGGCATGGACGTCATTTTCTGTCAGAACCTGCTGATCTATTTCCGGCGTTGGCGCCGGCGCGACATCCTGGCGCGCCTCGCCGAGCGTCTGGCGCCTGGCGGGCTGCTGGTGATCGGAGTCGGCGAAGTGGCCGACTGGCATCACCCGCTGCTGGAGTCGGTGGCCGATGAGCAGGTACTGGCCTTTACCCGAAAGGGGTAACCATGATCAATGTGTGGAGTCGCTATGGGTGATCGGCACGACTATGTCGCCCTGGAGTGGGTCAAAGGCGAAATCGCGGAAACCCTCAAACAGGCACGGCAGGCCCTGGAGGCCTACGTCGAGAGCCCGCAGGATCTGACACGCCTGCGTTTCTGCCTGAACCACGTCCATCAGGTGCAGGGTACCCTGCAGATGGTCGAGTTCTATGGTGCGGCCCTGCTCGCCGAGGAAATGGAGCGGTTGCTGCAGGCCCTGATCGACGGGCGGGGCAGTCGTGGCGACGCCCTGGAAGTGCTGATGCAGGCGATCCTGCAGCTGCCGGTCTATCTCGAGCGGATCCAGAGCGCACGCCGCGACCTGCCACTGGTGGTCCTGCCGCTGCTCAACGACCTGCGTACCGCGCGCGGCGAGGCGCTGCTCACGGAAACCAGCCTGTTCACCCCCGACCTGTCGGCACGCCAGGCGCCGCTGACCCAGTCGGCACTCGATCGTCTCGAGCGTGCCGGGCTGCCTGCCCTGCTGCGCAAGCTGCGGCAGATGCTGCAGATGGCCTTGCTCGGCTACATGCGCGACCAGGAGCCGCAGACCCAGTTGGGGCTGCTGGTCAAGGTCTTCGCCAAGCTGGAAAGCCTCAGCGCCTCCGCGCCCATCGGGCCGCTGTGGGCGGTCGCCGCCGGCGTGGTCGAAGGCCTGCTATCCGGCAGCATCGCCGGCAGCGGCAGCGTGCGTACCCTGCTCCGGGAGGTGGATCGTGAACTCAAGCGGCTGATCGACGACGGGGTCGTCGCGCTCAACCAGCCGGCGCCCGATCAGCTGCTCAAGCACCTGCTGTTCTACGTGGCCAAGAGCCCCAGCGAGGAAGGGCGCATTGGCGAGCTGAAGGCGCGCTACCAGCTGGCCGACGCCCTGCCCGACAGCCGGGTCGTGGACGAGGAGCGCGCGCGCATGGCCGGCCCCGACCGCGATGCGATGCGCTCGGTGGTCGGCGCCCTGTGCGAGGAGCTGGTGCGGGTCAAGGACAACCTCGATCTGTTCGTGCGTGGCGACCGCAGCCGCATCGACGCCCTGACCGTGCTGCAGGCGCCACTCAAGCAGATCGCCGACACCCTGGCAGTGCTCGGCTTCGGCCAGCAGCGCAAGGTGATCGCCGACCAGTTGGGGCTGATCGGCCGCCTGCTCGCGGGCCAGCAGCAGGCCAACGATGCGGTGCTTATGGATGTCGCCGGTGCCCTGCTGTTCGTCGAGGCCAGCCTGTCCGGCATGGTCGGTCCGGCCGAGGGCGAGCGGGCAGAGGAAAGCCTGCTGCCGACCACCGATGTGGGGCAGATCCACCAGATGGTGATCAAGGAGGCGCGCACCGGCCTGGAGCAGGCCAAGGACGCGATCATCGAGTTCATCGCCTCGCAGTGGAACCACGAGCATCTGGCCCGTGTGCCGGAGCTGCTTACCCAGGTCCGCGGCGGTCTCGGTATGATCCCGCTGCCGCGCGCCGCCGCGCTGCTGGATGCCTGCTGCCGCTACATCCGCGAGCAACTGCTGGTCCGCCAGGCCGTGCCGAGCTGGCAGAGCCTGGACACCCTGGCTGACGCCCTGACCAGCGTCGAGTACTACCTCGAGCGGATCGCCGAGGACCATGCCAGCCAGGGCGAGCTGATCCTCGACGTTGCCGAGGAGAGCCTGACCGCGCTGGGCTACGGCCTGCAGCCGACCCGTTCGATTCTCGACATGCCGTCTGCGGTGGGCGAGGCACCTGCCGTTTCCGTGCCGCCGCCCCTGGCGGTGAACGAGTGCCAGCTGCCGGTTCAGGCCGTCGCGGCCCCGCTGGATGCCCCGGTCGAAGCCGTTGCCGAGCCGTGCCCGCCCGCCGATACGCCGGCAGCGCTGGCCGAGGAGGCCAGCGCCCAGCCGGTCGTCGAGCCGGTCGTGGCCGAGTCTCCGCAGGCACTCTCGGCGGAGGAGCAGGAGCTCCCGGCTGCCGCGGTTGCCGCGCCGCTCGACGCTGCCGAGCCGTCGGTCGAACCGAGTCTGGCGGCCGTGATGGCAGCCCCGGTGCTGGCGATCAATCCGCCGGCCAAGGACGCCCCGCCGCAATTGCTGCCGCCGCCGGCCGACGAGGAGCCGGTGGACGATGACCTGCAGGAGGTCTTCATCGAGGAGGCCGGCGAGGTCCTCGACACCATCAACGAATACCTGCCGCAGTGGTCGGCCAATGTCGCCAACCGCGAGGCGCTGACCGAGGTGCGTCGCGCCTTCCATACCCTCAAGGGCAGCGGCCGCATGGTCCGCGCCCTGATCATCGGCGAGCTGGCCTGGTCGGTCGAGAACATGCTCAACCGGGTCATCGATCGCAGCATCGGGGCCGATGCAGCGCTGCTGCAGGTGATCGCCGACGTGGTGGCGAAGCTGCCGGAGCTGGTCGAGGAGTATGCCGCCAAGGCCCAGCGCCAGCGTGACGATGTCGATCGCCTGGCCGCGGCGGCCCACGCCCTGTCCCGTGGCGAGGCCTTGCCCGTCCCGCTGCCGGATGCTCCCTCCGCGCCGAGCACTGCGCCGCTCGCAGACATGCCCCAGGAAACCGCCGCGCCGCTCGCCGGCAACGAGACTGCCGAGCTGCTCGATCCGGTGCTGCTCGAGGTGTTCTCCACCGAGGCGGACGCCCATCTCGAGGCATTGTCGCGCTTCCTCGCCGCCTGCGACCGCGAGCTGCCGCAGCCGGTCACCGACGAGTTGCAGCGCTCGCTGCACACACTCAAGGGCAGTGCCTACATGGCCGGCATCCAGCCGATCGCCGAGGTGGCGGCGCCGCTGGAGAAACTGCTCAAGGAGTTCAAGACCAACCTGATTCCGGTCGGCCTGGCGATGGTCGAGCTGCTGCGTGACGCCGAACGCATGTTGCGCCAGGGGCTGCAGGGACTGGGCAAGACGCCGCTGACCAGCCTGCCCGGCAGCGTCGAACTGCTCGCCCGCGTGCAGCAGCTGCACCAGGAGCAGATGGAGGTGGCCGAGGCCGGCTGGCGCAGCCAGAGCGGGCGTGATCCGAAGCTGATCAGCCAGTTCCTCGCCGAAGGCATGGACATCCTGCTGGATGCCGACGAACTGCTCGGACGCTGGCGTCAGCACCCGGCCGAGCGCGTGGAGCTGGAAGCCCTGCAGGCCGAGCTGACCGAGCTGGGTGAGGGCGCGCGGCATGCCGAGCTGCCTCAGGTCGAGGTGCTCTGCAACGCCTTGCTGGCGATCTATACCGCCGTCGGCGAGTCGTGTCTGGCGGTCAACGAGCTGTTCTTCCACGAAGTCGAGGCTGCCCATGAAGCCCTGATCGGCATGCTCGATCAGGTCGCGGCGGCACTCGAAGTCAGCGCGCAGCCGGAGCGGGTGCAGGCGCTGGAGCGCCTGCTCGAGCAGGCCGCCGAGCTTGCCAGGGAACCCGCCGCGCCAGCCGTAGCCGATGAAGCGCCTGTCGCGCCGGCGGTAGCCGGCGACCTGTCGCTGGACTGGCCGTCTCTCGACGCCGCCGTGGCGTCGGTCCCCGAGATTGCGCCGCTGCCGGCGGAAGAGCCGCTGGAGTGCCAGGGTGTCGTCTCGGCTGAGGCCGCCGACGAGCAGGCCGAATTCGACCTGTCGGTGCAATGGCCGCAGCTGGACGGCGAGGCGTCGCTGCCCGCCAGCCAGACCGAAGACGCCGCGGCCGGCGACTTCGAGCTGCTGGCGGCCGCCGGGCTGCCGCTGGATGCGGCAGTGGACGATCCGTCCCGCGACAGTGTTGCCCCGCAGGCGGCTCCGGCCGAGACCGATGCGTCGCTCGAATGGCTGCTGAGCGAGACCCCGACAGACGCGTGCAGCGGCGAGAACCTGGTCGATCAGCCGCTGGCTGCCAGCGTTATCGAGCTCAGCGAAAGCGAGTCGGTCGAGCCGGCCGCATGGCTGGTCGAGCCGCCGGCGAGCGACGCCGAGGGCGATGCTTCGTTGGACTGGCTGCTGGAGGACTCGGCGTCTGCGCCCGAGGTGCTCGATGCCGACAGCGGATTCGCGCTGCTCGGCGAACCGGTTGCTGCGGAAGCGCCCGTGCCCCTCGCCGTGGAGCCGCTCGTGGCGGAGTCCGTGGTCGAGGAGGAACTCGATCCGGAAATGGTGGAAATCTTCCTCGAGGAGGCCGGCGACATCCTGGAATGCGCCGCGCTGGCCCTCGAGCACTGGCTGGCCGATCCGCATGATCGTGCCTCCCTGGCCGCGCTGCAGCGCGATCTGCATACCCTCAAGGGTGGTGCGCGGATGGCTGGTGTGCGGGCGATCGGCGACCTGGCCCACGAGCTGGAGTCGATCTACGAGGGGCTGACCGATGGCCGCTTCGCCATGGCCGCCGTCTTTGTCCAGCTGCTGCACCAGGGCCACGATCTGCTGGCCCGCCAGGTGGAGGAGCTGCAGCTCGGCCTGCCGCTGACCGCCGCAGGCGGGCTGCTCGCCCAGATGCGCGCCCTGCGCCACGGCGAGCAGCTGGAGTTGCCGGCCGCGGCGGGTGAGCCGCATCCTGAAGCCGAAGCCGAAGCCGAAGCCGAAGCCGAAGCCGAAGCCGAAGCCGAAGCCGAAGCCGAAGCCGAAGCCGAAGCCGAAGCCGAAGCCGAAGCCGAAGCCGAAGCCGAAGCCGAAGCCGAAGCCGAAGCCGAAGCCGAAGCCGAAGCCGAAGCCGAAGCCGAAGCCGAAGCCGAAGCCGAAGCCGAAGCCGAAGCCGAAGCCGAAGCCGAAGCCGAAGCCGAAGCCGAAGCCGAAGCCGAAGCCGAAGCCGAAGCCGAAGCCGAAGCCGAAGCCGAAGCCGAAGCCGAAGCCGAAGCCGAAGCCGAAGCCGAAGCCGAAGCCGAAGCCGAAGCCGAAGCCGAAGCCACGGCACCGCAGCCGCTCCAGGCACCGCTCGTCGCCGCGGCCCCGTTCATTCCTTCCGCCAGCGATGCCGAGCTGAGCGAGCGGGATCCGGAACTGGTGGAGATCTTCCTCGAGGAAGGTTTCGATATCCTCGAGTCGGCTGGCGAAGCGCTGGAGCGCTGGATCGCCGCCGGCGCCCGCGGCGACGGCCTGGATGGGCTGCAGCGCGACCTGCACACCCTCAAGGGCGGTGCGCGCATGGCCAGCGTCAGCGCAGTCGGCGATCTGGCCCACGAACTGGAATATCTGTACGAAGGTCTCGGCGAGGGCCGCTGGCAGTCCAGCCCGGTCCTGTGCAGCCTGCTGCACGACTGCCACGACCGCTTGAGCGTGATGCTCGAGGCCCTGCGCGATGGCGGTGCGATGCCTGACGCCGGCCCGCAGATCGCGGCAATCCGCGACTTCCGCCAGCAGGCGCAGCATGCCAGCGATGCCCTGCAGGCGAGCAGCCTCGGTCTGCCGCTGCATGCGCAGGCGGTGGCCGAGGAACGCGAGGCCCAGCCGATCGAGGTGCTCGACGACCCGGTGCCGGTCGTGGACGAGCCGCACGGCGCCACCCCGTCGGCCATCGAGCGACTGGCGGAGGCGGGCGACTATCACGCCCCCGAGCTGGCTGACGATGAGGTCCTGCCGCTGTTCCTCGAGGACGTCGGCGAACTGCTGGAGAGCCTGGAGGCCGCGCTGGCCGGCTGGGAGCACAGTGGCGTGGCGCCGCTGGACGAGCTGCTGCGCACCCTGCAGACCCTCAAGGGCGGGGCCCGCCTGGCTCGTCAACTGGCCCTGGGCGAACTGAGCGAAAGCCTCGAGCAGCGTCTGCTCGGCGCAAGCGGCGGTAGCACGGACCTGCACGGCGTGCTGGAGCAGTTCAAGGCGGGCTGCCAGCAGCTGCGCGACGGCGTCGAGCGACTGCGTCGCCAACTGCCCGACGCCCCCGTCGAGGCCGCGGTGGCGGAGACCGTGGAGCCGCGCTTCAAGCTTGCGCCCCTGGTGCAGCGCCTGACCCCGGCCAGGGGGCTGGCGCCGCGCAAGATCCTGCCGTTCGTCCAGCGCGCCCAGCAGGCGGCGGCCGAGGCGGAAGCCCGCCGCGCCCCGCAGGAACTGGTCAAGGTCCCGGCCGAACTGCTCGAGGCGCTGGTCAACCTGGCCGGCGAGACCTCGATCTTCCGCGGTCGCGTCGAGCAGCAGGTCAACGACACCGCCTTCACTCTCGGGGAAATGGAAGCGACCATCGAGCGGGTGCGCGACCAGCTGCGCCGTCTGGATACCGAGACCCAGGCGCAGATCCTGTCGCGCTACCAGGCCGAAGGCGAGCGTGCCGGCTACGAGGACTTCGACCCGCTGGAAATGGACCGCTACTCGCAGTTGCAGCAGCTGTCGCGCGCACTGTTCGAGTCGGCCTCCGACTTGCTCGACCTCAAGGAGACCCTGGCCGCGCGTAACCGCGACGCGGAAACCCTGCTGCTGCAGCAGGCGCGGGTCAACACCGAGCTGCAGGAAGGTCTGATGCGCACCCGCATGGTGCCGTTCGACCGCCTGGTGCCGCGTCTGCGCCGCATCGTGCGCCAGGTCGCCGGCGAGCTGGGCAAGCAGGTCGAGCTGGTGGTGCACAACGCCGAAGGCGAAATGGACCGCAGCGTGCTGGAAGGCATGGTGGCGCCGCTCGAGCACATGCTGCGCAACGCCGTCGACCACGGCATCGAATCGCTGGAGGCGCGCCGCGCCGCCGGCAAGCCCGATCAGGGCACGATTCGCCTGAACCTGAGCCGCGAGGGTGGCGACATCCTGCTGACCCTGGCCGACGATGGCGCGGGGGTGAACATCGCCGCAGTGCGCAAGAAGGCCATCGAGCGCGGCCTGATGGCTGCCGATGCCGAGCTGTCCGACTACGAGGTGCTGCAGTTCATCCTCGAGGCCGGCTTCTCCACCGCCGCCAAGGTCACCCAGATCTCCGGGCGTGGCGTGGGCATGGACGTGGTTGCCTCCGGGGTCAAGCAGCTGGGCGGTACGGTGGCCATCGATTCGGTCGCCGGCCAGGGCACCCGCTTCCTGGTGCGCCTGCCGTTCACCGTGTCGGTCAACCGGGCGCTGATGGTGCTCTCCGGCGAGGACCTGTACGCCATCCCGCTGAATACCGTCGAGGGTATCGTGCGCATCTCGCCGTTCGAGCTGGAGGCCTACTACCAGCCGGGCGCTCCGCGTCTCGAGTACGCCGGTCAGGTGTACCAGGTCAAGTATCTCGGCGAGCTGCTGGGCAATGGCCAGCAGCCCAAGCTCAGTGGCCAGAGTCTGCCGTTGCCGGTGGTGCTGGTACGCTCCGGCGAGCATGCCACTGCGGTACAGGTGGACAGTCTGGCCGGCTCGCGGGAAATCGTGGTGAAGAGCCTGGGCGCGCAGTTCTCCGGCGTGGCCGGCATCTCCGGTGCGACCATCCTCGGCGACGGCCGGGTGGTGGTGATTCTCGACCTGTTGGCGACCCTGCGCGCCCGTCACGCCCAGCAGTTGCCACGGCACGCGGTGGCGACGCGCAGCAGCGCCGAAGTGGCCGACAAGCAACGTCCGCCGCTGGTCATGGTGGTCGACGACTCGGTTACCGTGCGCAAGGTGACCACGCGTCTGCTGGAGCGCAACGGCATGGAGGTGGTGACCGCCAAGGACGGGGTCGACGCCATCGCCCAGCTCCAGGAGGTGCTCCCGGACGTCATGCTGCTCGACATCGAGATGCCGCGCATGGACGGCTTCGAGGTGGCCACCCTGGTGCGCCACGACGAACGCCTCAAGGACCTGCCGATCATCATGATCACCTCGCGTACCGGCGAGAAGCACCGCGAGCGGGCCCTCGGCATCGGCGTCAACCAGTACCTCGGCAAGCCCTATCAGGAAGCGGTGCTGCTCGAGCACATCCAGCAGCTGGTGAAGCGCAATGAGTGAACGCAGCAGCGGCCGCGTCGCGGTCATCGCCGATACCTCGCTGCAGCGCCATGTGCTGCAGCAGACCCTGCAGGCCAACGGCTATCAGGTCCTGCTCAACTGTGATCCGCAGCGCCTGGACGACGGCCAGCTGCAGGACTGCAATCCCGACCTGTGGCTGGTCGATCTGGCGCAGATGGAGGACGCGCCGCTGATCGACCTGCTCCTCGAGCGCGCCAGCGTGCCGGTGCTGTTCGGCGAGGGCCAGGCGCCGGAGCGCAGTTCCGAGAACTATCCGCGCTGGGAGCGGCGCCTGGTCGGCAAGCTCAAGCGCCTGGTCGGCGACCCGGCGCGGGCCGTCGGTCCGAGCCTCGAGGCCCTGCTCCAGCAGGGCCAGACGCCGGCGCACCTGCATCTGCCGGAAGCCCTGGCGGCCACCGGCAGCGCCGGTCAGCCGGCGCGCCAGGTGTGGCTGCTGGCGGCTTCGCTGGGGGGACCGCAGGCGGTCAAGGAATTCCTCGACGCCCTGCCGGCCGGCCTGCCGCTGGGCTTCGTCTACGCCCAGCACATCGATGCGTCGTTCGAGCAGCGCCTGCCACAGGCGGTCGGCCGGCACAGCCAGTGGCCGGTCAACCTGGCCCGCGATGGCGACTACGTGCGCTGTGGCGAAGTGGTGGTGGCGCCGATCAGCCAGGAACTGACCTTCGACGACGACGGTCGCATGCACGTCCTGCCGCGGCCCTGGCCGGAGCCCTAC
Organism: Pseudomonas oryzae; assembly: GCF_900104805.1. NCBI lineage: Bacteria > Pseudomonadati > Pseudomonadota > Gammaproteobacteria > Pseudomonadales > Pseudomonadaceae > Pseudomonas > Pseudomonas oryzae. The sequence goes on from NZ_LT629751.1 coordinate 4,175,167, forward strand.
AGCCCGTCGATCGACCAGATGATGCTCAACCTGGCGCAGCACTTCCCGTCCGCCTGCGGCGTCATCGCCTTCAGCGGCATGGGCAGCGACGGCAGCGCCGCCGCCGCCTACGTGCGCCGTCAGGGCGGGCAGATCTGGACGCAGAAGGGCGACAGCTGTGCCTGCCCGAGCATGCCGGACAGCCTGCGCGACGGCGGCTACAGCAACCTCAGCGCGACGCCGCGCGAGCTGGCCGAGGCGCTGGTGACGCGCCTGGCCGAGCAGTACGACCAGTGAATTCCGGGAGTTCTCCAATGAGCCAAGCCCCTGTCGCCGGCAGCACGGCGAAAGCCATCAGCAGCCTGCTGCTGCCCCTGAGCGACCGCGCCCTGCTGCTGCCCAGCGTGGCTCTGGCCGAGCTGATCAACCTGTGTCCGGTCGAGCCGTGCCCGGGGGCGCCGGAGTGGTACCTGGGTGACATCGGCTGGCGCGAACTGCGTTTGCCGCTGCTGTCGTTCGAGACCCTGTCCAGCGGTGTGGTGGCGGCCGAGCCGGCCGCTGGCGCGCGTATCGCGGTGATCAACGCCATCGGCGGCCGTCCGCACCTGAGGTTCTTCGCTCTGCTGGTGCAGGGCATTCCGCGGCCGCACAAGCTCGATGCCAGCCTCGCTCCCGCCGGCGCGCCGCTGGCGGCGCTGGAGCTGGAGTCGGCGATCGTCGAGGGCATGGTGGTGCGCATTCCCGACCTGATCGCGGTGGAGCAGCGTCTGGCGGATATCGGCCGGATCTGATCCCTGCCGACCGGCCCGCCAGTGCGCGCCGGCGGCCGGTCAGGCGAGCGTTTCCTTCAGAAGTCGCCCCACAGCTGCTGCGCCACGCTGAGCGCCACCACCGGCGCGGTCTCGGTGCGCAGCACGCGCGGCCCGAGGCGCGCGGCCCGGTAGCCGGCGCGCTGCGCGGCCGCCACTTCATCGTCGGTCAGGCCGCCTTCGGGGCCGATCAGGAAGGCCAGCGAGGCCGGCCGGGCGTGGCTGGCCAGCGGCTCGGCCACCGGATGCAGCACCAGCTTCAGCTCGGCTGCGGTCTGGGCCAGCCACTCGGCGAGGGGCATCGGCGGGTGGATCACCGGCACCACCGAGCGGCCGCACTGCTCGCAGGCGCTGATGGCGATCTGCCGCCAGTGCGCCAGGCGCTTGTCGGCGCGTTCGTCCTTCAGGCGCACCTCGCAGCGTTCGCTGACGATCGGGGTGATCTCCGCCGCGCCCAGTTCGGTGGCCTTCTGGATCGCCCAGTCCATGCGCTCGCCGCGCGACAGGCCCTGGCCGAGGTGGAGGTGCAGCGGCGACTCGGCGAGGCCGGCGTGCTGCTCGCGCAGCTCGACCTGCACGCTCTTCTTGCCCACCTCGACCAGTTCACCGAGATATTCCTGACCGCTGCCATCGAATAGCTGCACGGCGTCGCCGGTGGCGAGGCGCAGCACGCGGCCGATGTAGTGGGCCTGGGCTTCCGGCAGTTGGTGGCGGCCAAGGGACAGGGGGGCGTCGATGAAGAAACGGGACAGGCGCATGGCAATCGGCGATCGGCTGGAAAAGTGCAGAGTGTACCGGCCGGCATCGCCGGCTGCAGCCGACGGGATGCAGCAGCGGCAGAACGGCGGCCGCCAGTCCGCCGCCGCCTGCTGCGCTTGCGTGGGGATCAGCCCGGATCGTGGAAGGTCGCCGGACCGCCGCTGGGCACGCTGACGCTGACCGCCGTGCGGGTGGCCAGGTCGATGCCCTCGCTGGCCACCTCGGCGAGGAAGTCGATCTGCTCGGGGGTGATCACGTAGGGCGGCAGGAAGTACACCACGCTGCCCAGCGGGCGCAGCAGCGCGCCGCGCGACAGGGCGTGCTGGTAGACGCGCAGGCCACGGCGCTCCTGCCAGGGATACGGCGTCTTGCTCGCCTTGTCGGCGACCATCTCGACGGCCAGGGCCATGCCGGTCTGGCGCACCTCGGCGACGTGCGGGTGGTCCTTGAGATGCTCGGTGGCGCGCGCCATGCGCGCGCTGAGCAGCTTGTTGCTCTCGATCACGTCGTCTTCGGCGAAGATGTCCAGGGTCGCCAGGGCAGCGGCGCAGGCCAGCGGATTGCCGGTGTAGGTGTGCGAATGCAGGAAGGCGCGCAGGGTGGCGTAGTCGGCGTAGAACGCCTGGTAGACGTCGTCGGTGGTCAGCACCGCGGCCATCGGCAGGTAGCCGCCGGTCAGCGCCTTGGACAGCACCAGGAAGTCCGGGGTGATGCCGGCCTGCTCGCAGGCGAACATCGTGCCGGTGCGGCCGAAACCGACGGCGATCTCGTCGTGGATCAGGTGCACCTGGTAGCGGTCGCAGGCCTCGCGCAGCAGCTGCAGATAGATCGGGTGATACATGCGCATGCCGCCGGCACCCTGGATCAGCGGCTCGACGATCACCGCGGCGATCTCGGCGTGATGCTCGGCGAGGGTCTGCTCCATGTGGGCGAACATGTTCCGCGAGTGCTCCTCCCAGCTCACGCCCTCGGGGCGCAGGTAGCAGTCGGGGCTAGGCACCTTGAAGGTGTCCAGCAGCAGCGGCTTGTAGGTGTCGGTGAACAGCGCCACGTCGCCCACCGACATGGCCGCCACCGTCTCGCCGTGGTAGCTGTTGGTCAGGGTGACGAAGCGCTGCTTGCCGTCGCGGCCGGCGTTGCGCCAGTAGTGGAAGCTCATCTTCAGCGCCACCTCGATGCCCGAGGAGCCGTTGTCGGCGTAGAACACCCGCTCGAGCCCGGGCGGGGTGAGCGCCACCAGGCGCTCGGACAGCTCGATGACCGGCTGGTGGCTGAAGCCGGCGAGCATCACGTGCTCCAGGCTGTCCAGCTGCGCGCGGATGCGCGCGTTGATGCGCGGATTGGCGTGGCCGAACACGTTGACCCACCAGGAGCTCACCGCGTCCAGGTAGCGCTTGCCGTCGAAGTCCTCCAGCCACACGCCGGAGCCGGACCGGATCGGGATCAGCGGCAGCTGCTCGTGGTCCTTCATCTGCGTGCAGGGGTGCCAGAGCACGGCCAGGTCGCGCTCCATCCACTGTTGATTGCGGCTCATCGGCGGCATTCCTCGATTGGGCGGGCGCACAGTGTAGCCCCGGCCGTGCGGCGAGTGACAATCGGGCCACATATCGATCATTTGAATTGTTTTGAACCAGAAATTCCGCTTTAAGCCGATGGGTTTGTTGGTAGTCTTGCCGCAGGTTTTAACGGGAATCCTTCTCATGCAATGGCGCAATTCCGCCCGCCGCTACGGGCTGGTCAGCATCCTCCTGCACTGGAGCGTCGCTCTCGCCGTGTTCGGCCTGTTCGGCCTCGGCCTGTGGATGGTCGGCCTCGACTACTACAGCAGCTGGTACCGCCGCGCGCCCGAACTGCACAAGGGCATCGGCATCCTGCTGTTCCTCGCCATGCTGCTGCGCCTGGGCTGGCGCCTGGCGAGCCCGCCGCCGGCCGCACCGGCCAGCCACGGCGCCACGACCCGCCGCGCTTCGGCGCTGGCGCACGGCCTGCTGTATCTGGGCCTGTTCGCCGTGATGCTGTCCGGCTACCTGATCTCCACCGCCGACGGCCGCGCCATCGAGGTATTCGGCTGGTTCGCCGTGCCGGCGACCCTCAGCGGCCTGCCCGGCCAGGAAGACCTCGCCGGCCTCGTGCACCGCTGGCTGGCCTGGGGCCTGCTCGGCCTGGCCGTGCTGCACGCCCTGGCCGCGCTCAAGCACCACTTCATCGATCGTGACGCCACCCTGGTCCGCATGTTCGGCCAGGCGCGCGACTGAGCTTTCCGCACACCTGCAACGGAGTTTCCCATGCTGAAGAAATCCCTGCTCGCCCTGAGCCTCGGCTCCCTGCTGTTCGGCGCCCAGGCCATGGCCGCCGACTACAAGATCGACAAGGAAGGCCAGCACGCCTTCGTCAACTTCAAGATCAGCCACCTCGGCTACAGCTGGCTGTACGGCACCTTCAAGGACTTCGACGGCAGCTTCAGCTTCGACGCCGCCAAGCCGGAGGAGAGCAAGGTCAAGGTCGAGCTGCAGACCGCCAGCGTCGACTCCAACCACGCCGAGCGCGACAAGCACCTGCGCAGCGCCGACTTCCTCAACGTCGCCAAGCACCCGACCGCCACCTTCGAGTCGACCGGCGTCAAGTCCACCGGCGACGGCAGTGCCGATATCACCGGCAACCTGACCCTCAACGGGGTGACCAAGCCGGTGGTGATCGCCGCCAGGTTCATCGGCGAAGGCCAGGACCCGTGGGGCGGCTACCGCGCCGGCTTCGAGGGCAGCACCAAGCTCAAGCTCAAGGACTTCGACATCCAGAAGGACCTCGGCCCGGCTTCCCAGGAAGTCGAGCTGATCATCTCCGTCGAGGGTGTGCGCCAGTAACGCTCCCGCCGTCCAGCGCGCCGCCTTCGGGCGGCGCGTTCGTTTCCGGGCCGTGATCCGCGCCTGCCGCCGGTGTGCGCAGCTCTGGACGCGCGCCCGTACCTTCTGCAGACTCCGCGCTTTTCCATCCCAGGGGTCCTGACCGTGAATGAGCGGCTGCTGCGCTATCGCTTCCGTCTGCTGCTGCTGGCCACCATCCTGCTGACCCTGGTGCTCGGCTGGCCGCAGCCGCCGGTCGTCCTCGAGTGGGGCAGCCTGCTGCTGCTGGTGCTGGCGGCGATCAACACCCTGCGCCACAAGCGCGCGTTCCAGCGCCTGGCGCTGCTGCTCGGCCTGTGCAACCTGACCCTGCTGGTGCTCGACCACCTGGACCACCTGCCGCGCGCGCTGAGCGACGGCCTCGGCCTGATCGCCTTCTACCTGCTGCTCGGCGCCGCGCTGTTCCAGCGCGTGACCCGCGAGCGGCCGGTGACCCGCGAGCTGCTGTACGGGCTGTGCGCCCTGTACCTGCTGATCGCCCTGGCCTTCGCCTGTGCCTTCCAGGTGGTCAACGGCCTGCAGCCCGGCGCCTTCGGCGGCCCCGCCGCCAGCCTCGGCCTGGATGGCTTCGTCTACTACAGCCTGGCCACGCTCACCACCGTCGGCTACGGCGACATCCACGCGCTGGCGCCGGTGGCGCGCCTGCTGGCCGCCGCCGAGGCGGTGGTCGGGGTGATGTTCATCGCCCTGGCGGTGGCGCGCAGCCTCGCGCTCATGCAGGACGAGGAGCTGTGAGGGTGTCGCCGCACACCTGATTGCGGCCCTGGTGCTTGGCCTGGTAGAGGGCGCGATCGGCACGGTCGATCAGGTTGGGGATGCTCTCGTCATCCTGCAGGGTGGCGACCCCGATGCTGACGGTGAGCTGCAGCGTCTCGTCATCGCTCAGCGGCAGCTGGCTGGCCGCCACCCGCCGGCGTACCAGCTCGGCCGCGGCCAGGGCGCCTTCGGTGCCGGTGTCCGGCAGCACCACGAGAAACTCCTCCCCACCGTAGCGGGCGGTCAGGTCGACCTGGCGCAGGCCGCTGACCAGGAGCCGCGCCAGCCCCTGCAGCACGTGGTCGCCGGCGTTGTGCCCCCAGTTGTCGTTGACCCGCTTGAAGTGATCGATGTCGATCAGCAGCAGCGACAGCGGCTGCAGGCTGCGCCTGTGGCGCGCCGCCTCGTGGTCCAGTTGCTCGAACAGGCGCCGGCGGTTGGCCAGGCCGGTCAGCGGGTCGGTGGTGGCCAGTTGCTCCAGCGCCAGGTTCTGCTCGGTCAGGCGGCCGAGCAGCCTGGCCAGCTCGGCCTGCATGGCGTCCAGTTCGTCGCCGCGGCCGTCGCCGCGCAGCAGCTGGGCATCGACCGTGCCGCTCAGCATGCTGTGGCGCAGGGTCTCGATGCGCTGCAGCAACTGGCGTTCGAGCAGTTTCGACTGGGCCAGCAGCAGGGTGCCGATGGTCAGGCCGGCGAGCAGGATCAGCAGGGTCTGCAGCCAGTGCTTGAGGGCGAACTCGTCGCGCTGGGCCTGCAGCAGCTGCTCGGTATCGTTGGCCAGTACGCTGGCGTAGCTGGTCAGCACCACTGACTGCTCGTCGAGCAGACGCGCCAGATCCCGCTCCATCCGGCGCAGGGCGACGGCGGAGTCGCCGCCGCCGTCGCGTGCCGTGGTTTCCTCGGCGATGCGCTGGCGGGTGACCGCGCTGGCGCGCTCGATGGTGGCACGCAGCTGCGCCATGGCCCGGCGCAGGCTGGCGATGTCGCGGGTCTCGCCGGTATGCGCGAGCAGCCGGGCAAGGTCCTCGTCGAGCAAGGACAGGCGGCTTTCCACCTGCATGAGCAGGGTATCCAGCTCGCCCTCGCCGAGCGCCAGCGGCAGGCGCGCGGCCTGGGCGCTGAGCGCGCGGGCGTCGGTGTTCAGCCGCTGGGCGGTCTGCCAGTGCGGCAGCAGGTGCTGCTGCAGGCGCAGGCTGCTGCGCTCCAGCCACATCTGGCTGACCAGCAGGCTGGCGATGGCCAGCAGCACCACGCCGAGCATCAGCCAGGAAAAACGGCGCAGACGGGCACGCACGCTGCCGCGAAGACGCGGGGCTGGCTCGGTCATGCGGGGATCTCCGACGCCCGGCGGCCGGCCAGGCGTAATTCAGGACGTTTATAGCGAAATGCTAGCATACGCACGGACACGGCCGCGCTGAGGCCGGGCAAGGAGAGGGCCAGACCATGCAGGCAGGATGGAGACGGAACGGCAAGCGGCTGGGGGCGGCGCTGCTAGGCGGCCTGTGGCTGATCGCGGGCGGCGTGGCGGCGGATACCCTGGAGCGGGTGCAGGCGCGCGGCGCGCTGCGCTGCGCGGTGGACGGCACGCCCGGCTTCGGCGGCATCGATGGCAGCGGGCGTCCCGCCGGCTTCGATGTCGATTTCTGTCGCGCGGTGGCCGCGGCGGTGCTCGGCAGCGGCGCGGCGGTGGAGATCGAACGGGTCAACACGGCCAACAAGTTCAAGGCGCTGGCGCGCGGCGAAGTGGACATCGCCTTCGGCATGGCCACCTGGACCTACGGCCGCGACCTCGACCTGGGGGTGCGCTTCGTCACGCCGACCTTTTTCGACGGCCAGGCGCTGATGGTCTGGGCCGACAGCCCGGTGCGCCGTATGGAGGATGCCCGCGGACGCACGGTCTGCGTGCAGGCCGGCACCACCACGGCGGCCAACCTCGACGACCTGTCGCGCAGCCGCGATCTGGCGCTGCGGCCGCTGCCGGCCGCGCAGACCGAGGAGCGCCTCAACCGCTTCATCCGCCGCGACTGCGAGCTGGTCAGTGGCGACCGCTCGGAGCTGGCCGCCTCGCGGGCCAGCCGCATCGCCGATCCCGCGCGCTGGCGTCTGCTTGACGAAACCCTGTCGCGCGAGCCGCTGGGCCCCTACGTGGCGGCCGGCGACGAGCGCTGGTTCAACCTGGTGCGCTGGGTGATCAACGTCACCCTGCTCGGCGAGCTGCACGGGCTGGGTGGCGACAATCTCGGCGGGGTCGATGCCCGGGCGGGCCAGGAACTCCAGGCGCTGGCGGGGCGCCAGCCCGGACTGGGCAAGGCGTTGGGCCTGGACGATGGCTGGGCTCGCGAGGTGCTGGTGCAGGTGGGCAACTACGGGCAGATCTACGAGCGCAACCTAGGCAGCGCCAGCCCGCTGGCTCTGCCGCGAGGCTTCAACCGGCTGTGGCGCGACGGCGGGCTGTTCTTCCCGCCGCCGCTGCGCTGAGCCAGCGGGCAAGCGGCGCCCCGCAGGCGGGGCGCGGGCTTACTTGTTGCGGGTCAGCAGCGCCGGCTTCTCGCTGCGCGGACGGTTGTCCTGCTCCAGTTGCTCGAGTTGCTCGGCGGTGGGCAGGCGGTCGTTGCGCGAGGGCTTGCGCACGATCAGCGGCTGGGTGTCGCGCGGGCTGCGCACGGCCGCCGGTTCGCGGAGCGGCGCTTCGCGCAGCAGGCTGTCGCGGGCGCGCTGACCGATGTCGCGGCTGGCGCGGTTGGCACCGCCACCACTGCCACTACGGCTGCCCTGGTAGCCGCCCTGATTGCGGTTGCTGCCGCCCTGGCCGGGGCGGCCGCCGCGACCCTGCTTCTTGCCCTGGTAGGGGCTGACGTAGTCGACGCTGTTGCCGAAGTTGTCGTAGTCGTCGTCGAGGAATGCCTCCGGATCACGGTCCGGGCGCGCCGGCAGCGGCAGTTCGCCGGGGGCCAGCTGGATCACCGGCGGCTTGCCGCGACGCTGCTGGCCCTGGCCCTGCGCCTGGCTCTGACCGCCACGGCGGTTGCGGCCCTTGTCGCCACCCTGGCTGGCCGGCGCGGCGTTGTCGCCGCGGCCCTGACGCTCGCCGCGGGCCGGCTTGGCCTGCGTCTTGCCAGCCTGCTCGCCCTTGGCCGGCTTGGCGGCTTTGTCGCCCTTCTCGCTCTTCTCGCCCTTGGCGGTGCGCGGGGCACGCTCCTTGCGCTCCTGCTGCGGCAGGTCCTTGCGGCCGTGGCCACGGCCCTGGCGCGGCGGGCGCTCGTCGCTGTCGGCCGGCGCGGCTTCCACCACCTGGCTGGGATCGAAGCCCTGCATGTCGCCGTCGGGAATGCGCTGCTTGGTCAGCCGCTCGATGGCCTTGAGCAGCTTGTCCTCGTCGGGGGATACCAGCGAGATCGCCTCGCCGCTGCGCCCGGCGCGACCGGTCCGGCCGATGCGGTGGACGTAGTCCTCCTCGACGTTGGGCAGCTCGTAGTTGACCACGTGCGGCAGCTGGTCGATGTCCAGGCCGCGGGCGGCGATGTCGGTGGCGACCAGGATGCGGATGGCGTTGGCCTTGAAGTCGGCCAGCGCCTTGGTCCGCGCGTTCTGGCTCTTGTTGCCGTGGATCGCCGCCGCCGGCAGGCCCTGCTTGCACAGGTATTCGGCCAGACGGTTGGCGCCGTGCTTGGTGCGGGTGAACACCAGCACCTGCTCCCAGGCGCCGAGGGTCACCAGATGGGCGAGCAGGGCGCGCTTCTGGGTAGCGGCGATGCGGAACACGCGCTGCTCGATGCGTTCCACCGTGGTGTTCGGCGGGGTCACCTCGATGCGCTCGGGGTTGTGCAGCAGCTTGTTGGCCAGATCGACGATGTCGGTCGAGAAGGTCGCCGAGAACAGCAGGTTCTGGCGCTTGGCCGGCAGCTTGGCGAGCACCTTCTTGACGTCGTGGATGAAGCCCATGTCGAGCATGCGGTCGGCCTCGTCGAGGACGAGGATCTCCACGTGGCCGAGGTCGATGGCCTTCTGGTTGGCCAGGTCGAGCAGGCGGCCGGGGCAGGCGACCAGCACGTCGAGGCCCTTGGCCACCGCCTGGACCTGCGGGTTCATGCCGACGCCGCCGAAGATGCACGCGCTCTTCAGCGGCAGGTCGCGGGCGTACAGCTTGAAGCTGTCGTGCACCTGGGCGGCCAGCTCGCGGGTCGGGGTCAGTACCAGCACGCGCGGCTGCTTGGCGGCGTGGCGGTGTTCGCGGTCGGGGTGGCCGCCCGGGAACAGCAGTTCGAGCACCGGCAGGGCGAAGCCGCCGGTCTTGCCGGTACCGGTCTGCGCGGCGACCATCAGGTCGCGGCCCTGCAGCACGGCGGGGATGGCGCGTTGCTGCACCGGGGTGGGCTGGGTGTAGCCGGCGGCTTCGACGGCGTTGGCCAGAGCCTCGGAGAGACCGAGGGAAGTAAAGGACATGCGGGGTTCCTGTTTCATGTCGGCAACCCGCCGACTCGGGGGGGATCTACCGGCCACCGGCCGGTAGATCCCACGCGCATCATCATCGGCTGCGAACAGGGCGCGGGCTCGGCCCGCGCCCCCGCCCGACGGCCGTCGCCCTGCGCTGGGCGGCGGTCTGGACGGAAGGTCCGTAGCATTGCGAGAAGCCGGCCGCGCGGCGCGCGGGCAGGCTCACTGAGCCGGATGGCTCGACCTCAGGACTGCATCGCGCCGGCGTCGTGACCGAGCGCGGACCGCTTCTCAGCGGGGCAGCTTGAGGTTGTTCCAGATCGCCAGGCTCGGTTCAGCCTGGTTCAGGGTGTAGAAGTGCAGGCCGGGGGCGCCGCCGGCGAGGAGTTTCTCGCACATCTCGGTCACCACCTGCTCGCCGAACGCCTGGATGCTCTCCAGATCGTCGCCGTAGGCTTCCAGCTGCTTGCGCACCCAGCGCGGCAGTTCGGCGCCGCAGGCGTCGGAGAAGCGCGCCAGCTTGCTGTAGTTGGTGATCGGCATGATACCCGGAACGACCGGGATTTCGACACCCAGTTTGCGCACGCGTTCCACGAAGTAGAAGTAGCAGTCGGCGTTGAAGAAGTACTGGGTGATCGCGCTGTCGGCGCCGGCCTGGGCCTTGCGCACGAAATTGTGCAGATCATCCTCGAAACTGCGTGCCTGCGGGTGGACTTCCGGATAGGCGGCAACCTCGATGTGGAAGTGCTCGCCGGTTTCCGCACGGATGAACTCGACCAGCTCGTTGGCGTGGCGCAGTTCGCCGTTGGCCAGGCCCATGCCCGAGGGCAGGTCTCCGCGCAGGGCGACGATGCGCTGGATGCCGGCATCCTTGTAGGTGGTGAGCAGCTGGCGAAGCTCGGCCTTGGTGTCGCCGACGCAGGACAGGTGCGGGGCGGTCGGCACCTTCACCTCGCCGTCGAGCTGCAGCACGGTGTTCAGCGTGCGGTCGCGGGTCGAGCCGCCGGCGCCATAGGTGCAGGAGAAGAAGTCGGGATTGTAGCCGGCCAGCTGGCGGGCCACGTTCAGCAGTTTTTCATGCCCGGCTTCGGTCTTGCAGGGGAAGAACTCGAAGCTGTAGCGGCGTTCCTGGGACATGGAGTCGATCCGTTCAGACGTAGGGTGCGCCGTGCGCACCGGGGTAATCATCGCTGCGGATGGTGCGCGTGGCGCACCCTACGATGTGTCCGTGTGGCGTAGCCGGGGGAGGGAAACCGCGGCACGGGTTTCCCTCCCGGCACAGGCGTATCAGTAACGATAGCTGTCCGGCTTGAACGGGCCGGAGGCGTCGACGCCGATGTACTCGGCCTGCTTGCCGGTCAGGCGGGTGACCACGCCACCGAAGCCCTTGACCATCTCCAGGGCGACTTCCTCGTCGAGCTTCTTCGGCAGCACCTCGACGGTCAGGCGCGCGGCCTTGTCGGCGGCCGGCAGGTCGGCGAAGCGCGCGCCGTACAGGTGGATCTGCGCCAGCACCTGGTTGGCGAAGGAGCCGTCCATGATCCGGCTCGGGTGGCCGGTGGCGTTGCCCAGGTTCACCAGGCGGCCTTCGGCCAGCAGGATCAGGTAGTCGTCGTTGAGCGGATCGAAGCCGTCCTTGCCGGTGCGGTGGATCTTGTGCACCTGCGGCTTGACCTCTTCCCAGGCCCAGTTGGCGCGCATGAAGGCGGTGTCGATCTCGTTGTCGAAGTGGCCGATGTTGCACACCACGGCACGCTTCTTCAGCGCCTTGAGCATGTTGGCGTCGCAGACGTTGACGTTGCCGGTGGTGGTGACGATCAGGTCGATCTTGCCGAGCAACGCCTGGTCGATGCTGGCCTCAGTGCCGTCGTTCTCGCCGTTCAGGTAGGGGGAGACCACCTCGAAGCCGTCCATGCACGCCTGCATGGCGCAGATCGGGTCTATCTCGGACACCTTGACGATCATGCCTTCCTGGCGCAGCGACTGCGCCGAGCCCTTGCCCACGTCGCCGTAGCCGATCACCAGCGCCTGCTTGCCGGACAGCAGGTGGTCGGTGCCGCGCTTGATGGCGTCGTTGAGGCTGTGGCGGCAGCCGTACTTGTTGTCGTTCTTGCTCTTGGTCACCGAGTCGTTGACGTTGATCGCCGGGACCTTGAGGGTGCCGGCCTTGAGCATGTCGAGCAGGCGGTGCACGCCGGTGGTGGTTTCCTCGGTGATGCCGTGGATCCGCTCCAGCATCGCCGGGTAGCGCTCGTGGAGGATCTGGGTCAGGTCACCGCCGTCGTCCAGCACCATGTTGGCGTCCCACGGCTGACCGTCCTTGAGGATGGTCTGCTCGATGCACCACTCGTACTCCTCCTCGGTCTCGCCCTTCCAGGCGAACACCGGGATGCCGGCGGCGGCGATGGCGGCGGCGGCCTGGTCCTGGGTGGAGAAGATGTTGCAGGACGACCAGCGCACCTCGGCGCCGAGGGCGACCAGGGTCTCGATCAGCACCGCGGTCTGGATGGTCATGTGGATGCAGCCGAGGATCTTCGCGCCGGCCAGCGGCTTCTCCGCGGCGTACTTGCGGCGCAGGCCCATCAGCGCCGGCATCTCGGATTCGGCGATGATGATCTCGCGACGGCCCCAGTCGGCCAGGGTAATGTCGGCAACCTTGTAGTCGGCAAAAGCAGCGCTCATGCGTATCTCCATTCGTGTATGCGAATGGGCGCCGTTGAAGTCAGAAGCGGCGCCGCAGGAAGCGGACAGCCGGAGCGACAGCCGTCCGAGCCTGACAGGCGGCCGATGCACGGATCGGCGCAGAGCCTGCTGCAGCGCCCCTCGGACGGGTGGCGGGTTGCGGCGCGCGGCCGCAAGGAGCGGCGATTATAGCGGCGCGCGCGCGCAGGCCCAAGCTTTCCGTGCCGGCGGGCGGGCTGCGACAGCGCGACACGCCCGGTTACGCCGCACGGACTTGGCCGAGGCCGGCGATGCGCGGATACTGTCGCGCGTTTTCGACCCCACCCCGCGAGTTGCCATGATTGCCCGAACCCTGCTGTTGCTGGCCCTGTGCGGCCTGACCCTGACCGCCTGCGACCGTGTCGATCCCAACTCCCCGCTGGGCAAGCGCCAGACGCTGTTCAAGGACATGCTGAAGACCAGCGAGGACCTCGGCGGCATGATTCGCGGGCGCATCACCTTCGACGAGCAGCGCTTCGCCGCCGGTGCGCTCAAGCTCGACCAGCTGTCGCGCCAGCCCTGGCAGCACTTCCCGCAGGTGCGCGAGGAGGACAGCCGCGCCCGCAACGAGGTGTGGCAGCGCCAGGAGCGCTTCCAGCAGCTGGCCCGCGACCTCGAGGCCAACACCGCGGCGCTGGTCGCCGCCACCGCCACCCGGCCGCTCGAGGCCAAGGCGCTGGCCGCGCCGGTCGACCGCGTGGAAAAGGCCTGCAAGGCCTGCCATGAGGAGTTCCGCATCTACTGACGGCGCCTGCCGCTCAGAACCCCGCCACCCCGGCCGCCTGCAACCGGCGGCGCAGCGCGCCCACCTCGGGATGGGCGAAGAACGCCTGCAGCTGCCGGGCCTGGCGCGCGCCGGCGCCGGCGGCCTGCCAGTCGGCCGCGCCGCGGGCGGCCAGGGTCGTCCAGTCCGCCGCCAGGCGCGTATCGCCGGCCGCCGGCAGGCCGAGGGCGCGCAGCCAGGCGTGGAACGGCCGCTGGCGGGCCGCCTGCAGGCTGCGCCACAGGCGGCCCGCGCGCTGCGCGCCGAAGCCCGGCAGGGCGGTCAGGCGGTCCTGCTCCAGGTCCAGCCAGTCGAGCAGACCGTTGACCAGCCCGGCCTCCTGCAGCGAGCGCCAGGTGGCCGGGCCGACCCCGTCCAGCGCCAGGCCCTGTCGCCCGCCCAGCCACACCAGGCGGGCGTGGAGCTGGGCGGCGCAGCCCGGCTCGCCGGCGCGCCAGCAGCTCAGGGCGTGATGCCGCGCCGGATCGGGCACCGCCAGCGGCGCGCGTTCGCTGCCCTGCCAGACCACCCCCTCAAGGCGCGGGACGGTCAGCCCGGCGAGGCGCACCGCCACCTGATCGCCGGGGCGGATGTCCAGCTCGCGCCAGCGCCCGAGCGAGCCGACGCTGACCCGGGCGATGCGCCGGTCCTCCAGCAGCAGCGGCTCGAGGTGCAGCAGCGGGGTGATGCGGCCGCTGCGGCCGATGCGGAACTCCACCCGGCGTACCTCGGCCAGCGCCTGTTCGGCGGGGTACTTCCAGGCCACCGCCCAGTGCGGCGGCTCGGCGCGCCAGCGCGACGCCGGCGGGCGGCGGCCGTGGCGGATGACGATGCCGTCGCTGGCGAACGGCAACGGCTGGCGGTACCAGCGCTCGCGCCAGGCGGCGATGTCGTCGGCATGGCTCACCGCCAGGGTGTAGTCCGGGCTGTCGAAGCCCAGCCGGCGCAGGCCGGCCAGGCGCTCGGCCATCGCCTCGGGGCCTTGCGGCCAGTCCCAGACGAACAGGCCGATGCCCCGGCCGTCAGCCTCGCTCAGCGCTGCGCGGGCGAGCAGGCCGGCGACCCGGGCGCGCGCGCCGGCGCCGCCGTGCTCGGCCTGCACATGGTCGTCCAGCCGCCAGTACAGCTCGCCCTGCAGCAGCAGCCGCGCCGGCGCGCCGGGCAGTTCGGCGGGGATGGCGGGAATCCGCCGCGCGCTGGCGCTCCAGTCCTGGCCGTGGCGGCCGTCGCCACGGCTGATCACCCGTGCCAGGCGGCCGTCCTCGTAGATCAGGCTGACCGCCACGCCGTCGACCTTGGGCTGCACCCACAGGTCATCCTGGCCGGCGATCCAGGCTTCCACCGCGGCGGCATCGTCGAGCTTGGCCAGCCCGGTGTGCGCCACCGGATGGGCCAGCGGGCCGGCTGCGGCGGCCAGGGCATGGGGCGTGCGGGCCAGTGCCGGGAAGCAGCGGTTCCACTGCGCGAGGCGCGCGCGTGCCTGGTCGTAGAGGCTGTCGTCGATGGGGCTGCGGCCGTCGCGGTGATAGGCGCTGTCCCAGCCGGCGATGCGTTCGGCGAGGCTGTGCAGTTCATCGGCGGCGCGGGACTGTGGCCAGTCCGGGCATTCGGCGTGGGCGAGGGCGGGCAGCAGCAGGGCCAGCGCCAGGGCGGCGCCGGGCCATGCGGATGGGCGGCGGGGCATGAGGTGAGCGTCCTTGCTCGAGGGAGACGGCAGCTTAGCGGCGGCCGAGCGGGGTGGCTGTGCGCCGGGTCGCGGAACCGCGCACCTTTCGTCGGGCAAAAAAAAGACCCGGCAGAGCCGGGTCGAACGCCTTTCAAGCGCAAAGGGTGACGGTCAGCTCATGCCCAGCCAGTTCGGCAGGGCCAGGGAGATCGCCGGAATGTAGGTGATGATCACCAGGAAGCCGAGCAGCATCATCAGCCAGGGCATGGCGGCGCGGATCACCGCAGCCACCGGCATGCCGGTGACCGCCGAGGTGACGAACAGGTTGAGGCCCACCGGCGGGGTGATCAGGCCGATCTCCATGTTCACCACCATGATGATGCCGAGGTGGATCGGGTCGATGCCCAGCTGCACGGCGATGGGGAACAGGATCGGGGCGAGGATCAGGATGATCGCCGACGGCTCCATGAAGGCGCCGGCCACCAGCAGCACGATGTTCACCACCAGCAGGAACATCCACGGCGACAGGCCCATCTCGATCACCCAGGCGGTGATCTGCTGGGGAATCTGCTCGGTGGTCAGCACGTGGGCGAACAGCATGGCGTTGGCGATGATGAACATCAGCATGATGCTCAGCTTGGCCGACTCGAGGATCACCTTCGGACATTCGCGCAGGGTCATGTCCTTGTAGACGAACAGGGCGACGAAGCCGGAGTACACCGCCGCCACCGCGGCCGCCTCGGTGGGGGTGAACATGCCCGAGTAGATGCCGCCGAGGATGATCACCATCAGCAGCAGGCCCCAGATCGCCTTGCGCGCGGCGCTCAGCCACTCGCGGAAGGAGGCGCGCGGCAGCGCCGGCAGGTTCTTCTTCACCGCGATGATGTAGATCGCCGCCATCAGCACCACGCCGAGCAGGATGCCCGGCACCACGCCGGCCATGAACAGCTTGCCGACCGAGGTCTCGGTGGCGGCGGCGTACACCACCATCACCACCGACGGCGGGATGAGGATGCCCAGGGTGCCGGCGTTGCAGACGATGCCGGCGCCGAACGCCTGCGGGTAGCCGGAGCGCACCATGCCGGCGATGGCGATCGAGCCGACCGCGGCGACGGTGGCCGGGCTGGAGCCGGACAGCGCGGCGAACAGCATGCACGCCAGCACCGCGCCGATCGCCAGGCCGCCGCGGATGTGGCCGACGCAGGCGTTGGCGAAGTCGATCAGCCGGCGCGCCACGCCGCCGGTGGTCATGAAGGCGCCGGCGAGCAGGAAGAACGGAATCGCCAGCAGGGTGTAGTGCTCGGAGGTTTCGAACAGCTTGATCGCCAGCGAGCGTACCGAGTCCTCGCTGAAGATCATGATGGTCAGCGAGCCGGCCAGGCCCAGCGACACGGCGATCGGCACGCCCATGAACATCAGCACGAACAGGGCGAGGAACAGGAACAGGATGGTCATTTGCCGTGCTCCTCGTGCTCGGTCAGCTTGATCGCCTCGGCGGCTTCGTCGGCCAGGCCCAGGCCGGTCTGGCGGTTGGTGAGGATGCGCACGAAGATCTCGGCGAAGCGGATGAACACCATGGCGAAGCCGAACGGCACGATCAGGCCGATGTGCCACTGCTGCACGCCGAAGTGGCCGAGGTCCTCGGCGCCGATGGCGGCGGTGAACAGGGTCTGGGCCCACGAGAAGCTGGCCACGCTGAGCAGGCCGGCGTAGCCCAGGCAGGCCAGGCAGCCGAGCAGGCCGATGATGCGCTGCACCGGCTTGCTGGCCAGCTTGACCAGCGCGTCGACGCCGATGTGGCCGGCGGTGCGCACGCCGTAGGCCAGGCCGAAGAAGATCAGCCAGGCGAACAGCGCCTTGGTCAGCGCGTTGCTCCAGGTCATCGCCTGGGCGAGGTCGAGGATGAAGTCGCCGATGGCGAAGAAGAAGTCGCCGGCGCCCTCGAAGCGGTCGCCGAGGTTGTAGAACAGGGTGTACAGGTTGTTGAGGATGACGTAGACGAACGTCACCAGGGTCATGGCCGTCAGCAGGAAGACGATGAAGCCTTCCTCGAAGCGATCCCAGACCAGGCGCAAGGCGTTCATGGCAGGTTTCTCCGCTGGAAAGAAGTGCGGGGCGGGCGTCGGGCAGCGCTGCGGCTGTCGACGGCGCCCGCCCCGCGGGCGAACCAGTCGCTTGGATGAAGCTTAGTTGGCGGCGTTGGCTGCCTCGGCTGCCTTGATCAGGTCGGCGCCGATCTCACCCTCGAACTTCTTCCACACCGGTTTCATCGCCTCGCGCCACTTGGCGCGCTGCTCGTCGTTCAGGGCGATGATCTCGGTGGTCTTGGCGTCGAGGATGCGCTGCTTGTCGCCCTGGTTGAGGGCGTCGGCCTGCTTGTTCACCTCGACGGTCACCTCTTCCATGATCTTCGCCAGCTCGCCGCGCACGTCTTCCGGCAGGCCGTTCCAGAACTTGGTGTTGGTGATCACCATGTAGTCCAGCACGCCATGGTTGGACTCGGTGATGTACTTCTGCACCTCGTGCATCTTCTGCGAGTAGATGTTCGAGTAGGGGTTCTCGGCGCCGTTGACCACGCCGGTCTGCAGGCCCTGGTAGACCTCGGCGAAGCTCATCTTGCGCGGGTTGGCGCGCACCGCCTTGAACTGCTCCTCGAGCACCGCGGAGGCCTGCACGCGGAACTTCAGGCCGCGGGCGTCCTTGGGCTCGTACAGCGGCTTGTTGGCCGACAGCTGCTTCATGCCGTTGTGCCAGTAGCCCAGGCCGGTGATGCCCTTGCCTTCCATCGAGGTCAGCAGCGCCTTGCCCTGCGGGCTGTTCTGGAAGCGGTCGACCGCGGCGATGTCGTCGAACAGGAACGGCAGGTCGAAGATCTGCACCTGCTTGGTGTACTGCTCGAACTTGGCCAGCGACGGGGCGATGATCTGCACGTCGCCGAGCAGCAGGGCCTCCATCTCCTTGCCGTCACCGAACAGCGAGGAGTTCGGGTAGACCTCGACCTTCACCTTGCCCGGCAGGCGTTCCTCGGCCAGCTTCTTGAACAGCATGGCGCCCTGGCCCTTGGGGGTGTTCTCGGCGACCACGTGGGAGAACTTGATGACCACCGGATCGGCGGCCTGGGCCAGGCCGGCGACGGCGAGCGAAAGGGCGCAGGCGAGCGCCTTGGCAGTGAGCTTGAACATGCGGGGTCTTCCTCGTTGTTGTGATGACGCAGCTTGATCGGCGTTACCCGGCGGCGGCCTGTCCGGCCGCCGCGACCGGCGGAGAGAGGGGGAACCGGTCGGTGCGGCGGACAGGACGGCGCAGGATGTCCTGAGCTTAGCAACCGCTATGCCAGAGCGTGGCAATCTGCCGCGGGGCGCGCCGGGAACTGCGCGCGGAGCGCTCTGTCACGCGGCCTGGCGAGGAGATGTAGACCTTGGTCGTAGCCGCCCGGCGGGCTGCTGGCGGACGCCGGGACGGCGTCCGGGGCGAGGAGAATGGCGGTGGGCTGGCGGAAATCCGCCGCCTCAGTCGAGCTCGTCGTGCGGATTTCCGCCAGCCTCGCCGAGGCTCAGACCGTGCTTGCGCAGCTTGTCGTGCAGGGTCTTGCGCGGCACGCCGAGCGCCTCGGCCAGACTGCGCAGCGAGGCGTGGCCGTGGGCCAGCTCGGCGGCGATCAGGTTGCGCTCGAAGGCCTCCACCCGCGCCGCCAGGTTGCCCTCGCCCGGCAGATCCGGCAGCGCCGCGCCGAGGTCGAGGCCAAGGTCCAGGCCGAGGGCGAAGCGCTCGGCGGCGTTCTGCAGCTCGCGCACGTTGCCCGGCCAGGCGTGGCCGAGCAGGGCGGCGCGCTCGCCGGTGTCCGGCTCGCGCAGCGGCAGGCCGTGGCGCTGCGCCGCCGAGGCGCAGAAGTGGCGGAACAGCAGCAGCACGTCGTCGCCGCGCTCGCGCAGCGGCGGGATGCGCAGCGGCGCGACGTTGAGACGGTAGTAGAGGTCGGCGCGGAAGCGGCCCTGGTCGGCGGCCACGCGCAGGTCCTCCTTGGTCGCCGCAATTACCCGGATGTCCAGCGGGATCAGCTGGTTGGAGCCGAGGCGCTCGACCACCCGCTCCTGCAGCATGCGCAGCAGCTTGACCTGCACGTCGAGGCTCATGCTCTCGATCTCGTCGAGGAACAGGGTGCCGCCGTTGGCGTACTCGAACTTGCCGATGCGCCGCTTGCTGGCGCCGGTGAAGGCGCCGGCCTCGTGGCCGAACAGCTCGCTCTCCACCACCGACTCGGCCAGCGCGCCGGCGTTGATCGCCACGAACGGGCCGTCGCGACGGCTGGACAGATCGTGCAGGGCGCGCGCCACCACCTCCTTGCCGCTGCCGGTCTCGCCGAGGATCAGCACGTCGGCGCTGGTCGCGGCCAGCGCGGCGACCTGCTGGCGCAGGCGCACGAGGCCCGGCGACAGGCCGATCAGGCGGCCCTCGAGGGCGTCGCGGCCGGACAGGGTCTGGCGCAGCTGGCGGTTCTCCAGCACCAGGCGGCGCATCGCCAGGCCGCGGCGCACGCCGTCGAGCAGGGTGTCGCTGGGGAACGGCTTCTCGAGGAAGTCCCAGGCGCCGGCGCGCATCGCCTGCACCGCCAGCGGCACGTCGCCGTGGCCGGTGATGAGGATCACCGGCAGTTCGGCGTCGCGGCCGTGCAGCTGTTCGAGCAATTGCAGGCCGTCGATGCCCGGCATGCGGATGTCGCTGACCACCACCCCCGGCCAGTCCGCCGGCAGCGCCGCCGCCAGGCCGCGCGCGTCGCCGCGCGCCTCGACCCTGAGGCCGGCCAGATCGAGGGTCTGCGCCAGCGCCTGACGCAGGTGCGGGTCGTCGTCGACCAGCAGCACTTCGGTGGTGGCGGCGACGCCGGGTGCGGAACTCATGGGCGATCCTCCGGGGACTGGGTGCCGGGGCCGGCGCTGGCCGGCAGCAGGTTGAGGGTGACCAGCGCGCCGCCCTGCGGATGGTTGGCCAGCAGCAGCTCGCCGCCGAGGGCGCGGGTCAGGCTGTCGCAGATGGCCAGGCCGAGGCCGAGGCCGCGCGCGGTGGTCTTGGTGGTGAAGAACGGCTCGCGGGCGCGCTCCAGCGCCTCGGCGGAAAAGCCCGGGCCGTTGTCGCGCAGGGTCAGGCTGATGCGCCCGTCGGCCAGGGGCTGCGCGCTGAGCCACAGGCGCCGCGGCGGCGCCTTCTCGCTCATCGCGTCGAAGGCGTTGGCCAGCAGGTTGCCGAGCACCTGGCGCAGGCGCGTCTCGCCGGCCTGCACCCACAGGGTGGCGTCCGGCAGGTCGCGCAGCAGCTCCACCTCCAGGGCGCGGCGGCGCTGGGCGAGCAGGGCCAGGGCGTCGTCCAGCGCCGGCTGCAGGGCCACGGTCTCCGGCGCCTTGCGGTCGCGGCGGGCGAAGGCCTTGAGGTGGCTGATGATCGAGGCCATGCGCGCGGTCAGCTCGCTGATCAGCTTGAGGTTGCCGCGCGCATCCTCGACCCGGCCGTGGTCGAGCAGCACGCCGGCGTTGTCGGCGTAGCTGCGGATCGCCGCGAGCGGCTGGTTGAGTTCGTGGCTGATGCTGGCGCTCATGGTGCCCAGCGCCGACAGCTTGCCGGCCTGCACCAGCTCGTCCTGGGCGCGCACCAGCTCCTGCTGGGCCTGCTCGCGCTCGAGCACCTCCTGCTTGAGGCGCTCGGTCAGCGCCAGCAGGTCCTCGGTGCGCTCGGCGACGCGCTGCTCCAGCTCGCGGCGGGTGCGCGCATCGATGGCCAGGCGCTCGAGCAGGTGGCGGCGGCGCTGCAGCAGCACCGCGGCGAGCAGCAGCACGGCGAGCAGGGTCGCTCCGGCGATGGCCATCACGCTCTGCACCGGGCGTTCGATCAGGCTGCGCGGGGCGAGGATGCTCGCCGTCCAGCCGGTTTCCTCGAGGGTGCTGCTCTGGCGCAGCCAGTCCCGCTCGACCAGCGCCAGCGGCTGCGGCGTCTGGGTCGGATAGGGCAGGTTGGCGGCGATGTCGGCGCGCTCGCCGGCGCTCAGCTCGCGGGTGGCGCGGAAGCGCCAGTCCGGCCGCGAGGTGAGGATCACCACGCCGTGGGCGTCGGTGACCAGCAGCTGCTCCGGGGTGCTGCCGAGCAGCGTCTCGGTGTGGTCGAGGTCGACCTTGACCACCAGCACGCCGAGCACCTCGTGGCCGTCGCGCACCGCCGCGGCGAAGAAGTAGCCGCGCTTGCCCGAGGTGGTGCCGAGGCCGAAGAACTGGCCGAGGCGACCGGCCAGCGCCTCGCGGAAGTACGGGCGGAAGGCGAAGTTGCGTCCGACGAAGGCGTCGAACTCGCTCCAGTTGGACGCCGCCAGGGTCAGCCCGGCGGGGTTCATCAGGTAGATCACGTCGGCGCCGCTCTGATCGCGCACGCGCTTGAGCAGCTGGTTGGCGGCATTGATGGTGTCGGCGTCCTCGGCGGCGCGCAGCGCGGCGCGCAGCGCCGGCAGGTCGCCGAGGATGTGCGGCAGGGCCTCGTAGCGGCGCAGGGTGCCGCGCAGGTTGGCCACGTACAGCTCGAGGGTCTGCGCGTTCTGCTCGGCGACCCGCTCGCTGTAGTAGCGGGTCGCCAGGTGCTCGATCGGCCACAGCAGCGGCGCGAGCAGCACGGCGAGCAGGACCAGGGTGCGCCAGCGGGGGCGGGAGAACAGGTTGAGCGCGGTGGGCATGGCGGGGGTCGCTTGCGGATCGGCGCGCATTATGTGGCGCCGGCCAGACAGTCGGCCAGCGCCTGGCGCCAGTCGGGCAGCGCCACGCCCCAGTCGCGCGCCAGCGCGGCGCAGTCCAGCCGCGAGTCGGTCGGGCGCGCCACCGCGCTGGGGTAGTCGGCGCTGGCGATCGGCAGCAGCCGCGCGCAGGGCTCGCCGCGCACGCGCAGGTCGGCGGCGATCGCGCAGGCCAGCTCGTACCAGCTGGCGCCGCCGGCGCAGCTGGCGTGGTACAGGCCGGCCGGGCCGGGAGCGCCGGCGGCGAGGCGCGCCACCAGCGCCGCCGTCGCGTCGGCCAGCGCCGCGCAACTGGTCGGGTTGCCGAACTGGTCGGCGACCACCCGCACCTCGGCGCGCTCGCGCAGCAGGCGCTGCATGGTCAGCAGGAAGTTGCGGCCGTGGCGGCTGTACAGCCAGCTGCTGCGCAGAATCAGGTGCGCCCCGCCGACGGCGGCGATCGCCAGCTCGCCGGCCCGCTTGCTCTGGCCGTAGAGGTTGAGCGGCGCGCAGGCGTCGTCCTCGCGGTAGGGGCGGCCGAGGCGCCCGTCGAACACGTAGTCGCTGGAGTAGTGCAGCAGCCAGGCGCCCAGCGCCGCCGCCTCCTCGGCCAGCGCGGCGGGTGCGGCGGCGTTGACCGCGAAGGCCGCTTCCGGCTCGCGCTCGGCCTGCTCCACCGCGGTGTACGCCGCGGCGTTGACCACCAGTTGCGGGCGCGCGCGCTGCAGGTAGCGGCGCAGGGCGGGCAGGTCGCGCAGATCCAGCGTGGCGCGGCTCGGCGTGAGCAGCTCGCCGTGGCCGGCCAGGCGCGGGGCGAGGGCGTGGCCGAGCTGGCCGCCGGCGCCGAGCAGGAGGATCTTCACGGGAACACCTCGGCGTCGGCGAGGGCGAGGCCTTGGGCATCGCGCGGCGACAGCAGCGGCACGCCGGCCAGCGGCCAGGCGATGGCCAGGCGCGGATCGTCCCAGCGCAGGCAGCGCTCGTGCGCCGGGCTGTAGCCGGCGGTGGTCTTGTACAGGACGACGCTGGCGTCGGCCAGGCTGAGGAAGCCGTGGGCGAAGCCCGGCGGAATCCACAGCTGGCGGCGGTTTTCCGCGCTCAGCTCGACCCCGTGCCAGCGGCCGAAGCGCGGCGAGGCGCGGCGCAGGTCGACCACCACGTCGAACACCGCGCCCTGCACCACGCGCACCAGCTTGCCCTGCGCCATGGGCGGCAGCTGGTAGTGCAGGCCGCGCAGCACGCCGCGGTGCGAGACCGAGTGGTTGTCCTGGACGAACTCGGCCTGCACTCCGGTCAGTTCGGCGAAGGTGCGCGCGTTCCAGCTCTCGAAGAAGCAGCCGCGCGCGTCCTCGAACACCCTGGGCTCGAGGATCAGCACGCCGTCGAGGGCGGTGGCGATGGCCTTCACGGTAGCTCCTCGAGCAGGCGCGTCAGGTACTGGCCGTAGCTGCTGTGCCCGTGCAGGCGGGCGCGTGCGGCCAGCCGCTGGCGGTCGATCCAGCCCTGCTGCAGGGCGATCTCCTCCAGGCAGGCGATCTTCAGGCCCTGGCGGTGCTCGATGGTCTGCACGTACTGCGCCGCCTCCAGCAGGCTGTCGTGGGTGCCGGTGTCGAGCCAGGCGAAGCCGCGGCCGAGGCGCTCGACCTGCAGCTCGCCGAGGGCCAGGTAGGCGTTGTTGACCTCGGTGATCTCCAGCTCGCCGCGCGCCGAGGGCTTGAGCTGCGCGGCGATGGCCAGGGCGCGGCGGTCGTAGACGTACAGCCCGGTCACCGCGTAGCGCGACTTCGGCTTGAGCGGCTTCTCCTCGATCGACCGCGCGCGGCCGTCGGCGTCGAACTCGATCACGCCGAAGCGCTCGGGGTCGCTGACCTGGTAGCCGAACACCGTGGCGCCGGGGCGGCCGAGCGCCTGGCGCAGCGCGGCGATGAAGTGCGGGCCGTGGAACAGGTTGTCGCCGAGGATCAGGCAGATACGCTCGTCGTCGCCGATGAAGGGCGCGGCGATCAGCAGCGCCTGGGCAATGCCCTCCGGGCGCGGCTGCTCGGCGTAGCTCAGGCGCACGCCGAAGGCGCTGCCGTCGCCCAGCAGACGCTCGAACAGCGGCCGCTCGTGCGGCGTGGTGATGATCAGGATGTCGCGGATGCCGGCCAGCAGCAGCACCGACAGCGGGTAGTAGATCAGCGGCTTGTCGTACACCGGCAGCAGCTGCTTGGACAGGCCGAGGGTCAGCGGATACAGGCGGCTGCCGCTGCCGCCGGCGAGGACGATGCCCTTCATGCGCCGCGCCCCAGGCGCTGCGCCGGATCGTGCTCGGCGAGCACCTCGGCGCACCAGTCGCGGTGCTGCAGGTACCACTGCACGGTCTGGCGCAGGCCGCTGGCGAAGGACTCCTGCGGCGCCCAGCCCAGCTCGCCCATCAGCTTGCCCGGGTTCACCGCGTAGCGGCGGTCGTGGCCGGGGCGGTCGGGCACCGAGTGGATCAGCTGGCGGTAGTGCTGCACGCCGGCCGGCTTGTGCGGCGCCAGCTCCTCGAGCAGGTCGCACAGGGTCTCGGCCACCGCGCGGTTGCTGCGCTCGCTCTGCCCGCCGACCAGGTAGCTCTGCCCCGGCGTGCCACGCTCGAGGATCAGCTGCAGGGCGCGGGCGTGGTCCTCGACGTACAGCCAGTCGCGCACCTGCAGGCCGTCGCCGTACAGCGGCAGCGGCTGGCCGGCGAGGGCGTTGAACAGCAGGCGCGGGATCAGCTTCTCGGGGAACTGGCGCGGGCCGTAGTTGTTCGAGCAGTTGCCGAGCAGCACCGGCAGGCCGTAGGTGCGCCCCCAGGCGCGCACCAGATGGTCGGCGCCGGCCTTGCTCGCCGCGTAGGGCGAGCTGGGCGCGTAGGGCGTGCCCTCGTCGAACGGCGGCGCGTCCGGCGCCAGGTCGCCGAACACCTCGTCGGTGGACACGTGGAGGAAGCGGAACGCCGCCCGCTCCGCCGCCGGCAGCGCCTGCCAGTGCGCGCGCGCCGCTTCCAGCAGGGTGAAGGTGCCGACCAGGTTGGTCTGGATGAACGCCGCCGGGCCGTCGATCGAGCGGTCGACGTGCGACTCGGCCGCCAGGTGCACCACCGCCTGCGGACGGAACTCGGCGAACAGTCGGGCGAGCAGCGTGGCGTCGCCGATGTCGCCGTGGACGAAACGATGGCGCGGCTGGTCCGCCACCTCGCGCAGCGAGGCGAGGTGGCCGGCGTAGGTCAGCTTGTCCAGGTCGAGCAGCTCGTGCCCGCTGTGGCGGATCAGCTGGAGCACCAGCGCCGAGCCGATGAAGCCGGCACCGCCGGTGAGCAGGATGCGCATGCGCGGTCTCCGCAGGTCATTTCCGGTAACGGCGCCGGGCTGGCTCCGCTGCGTGGCGCGGGCGAAGATGGCCGCCCGCCGCCCTGCCACAAGGATACCCGATGCCACCGCCTGCCGCCCCGGAGCCCCGATGCTGACCCTCGACCTCGGCCCGCTGGCCTTGCCGGTGCGCTACCTGCTCCTGCTGCTGGCCTTCACCGTCGCCTGGGTCTGCGGCTGGTGGGTCGGGCGCCGCCAGCGCCTCGACCCCGAACCCACCCTGTTCGCCATGCTGCTCGGCGGCCTGCTGCTGGCGCGGCTGGCCTTCGTGCTGCAGTACGCCGACGACTACGCCGCCGCGCCTTGGCAGGCGCTGGACATCCGCGACGGCGGCTTCCTGCTCTGGCCCGGCGTGCTCGGCGCGCTGCTGATCGGCACCTTCCAGGCCTGGCGGCGCGCACCGCTGCGCCGCCCGCTGGCGCTTGGCGTGCTGGCCGGCGCGCTGGTCTGGGGCGGGGCCAGCCTGGCCCTGCACCGGCTCGAACGCGCCGGCCAACTGCCCGAGCTGGTCCTGCGCGACCTCGCCGGCCGCCCCGTGCCACTGGCCGAACTGCGCGGCCAGCCGCTGGTGGTCAACCTCTGGGCCAGCTGGTGCCCGCCATGCCGGCGCGAGATGCCGGTGCTGCTGGCCGCGCGGCACAGTGAGCCCGGCGTGCGCTTCCTGCTGGTCAACCAGGGCGAGGGCGCCGCCGAGGTGGCCGCCTTTCTCGCCCGCCAGGGCATCGCCGCCGAGGATGTGCTGCTCGACGGCGGCAACCAGCTCGGCCAGCTGGCCGGCTCGCGCGCCCTGCCGACCACCCTGTTCTACGACGCCGCCGGCCGCCTGCGCCACAGCCACCTGGGCGAGCTGTCCCCCGCCAGCCTGCGCCACGCCCTGCAGTTCATCCGCCAGCCCCCAGGGGATGGCGCAAGACCCTGAAGATTCAGGCATTTTCCGGTTTACTCCGGCGCCTCAGCCGCTATAATTCCGACCCATTGCCGGTATAGCTCAGCTGGTAGAGCAACTGACTTGTAATCAGTAGGTCCCGGGTTCGATTCCTGGTGCCGGCACCATCACACTTCACGCCAAAGGCTCGCAGCGATGCGGGCCTTTGGCGTTTTTGGGTGTTTGGGGGCTTCTTGGGCTTCTGAGGTGACGTGGTGGACGGCGATGGCCCCGTCCGCGTTACCCCGGCATGCGTTTGGCTTCGCCTAGCGCACCCCGTATGCGCTGAGTGAAGTCCGACTCCTCGCGATAGGTCATCACCAAGCGGTCGATGGCGCGGGTCATGGCGACGTAGAGCAGGCGCGCATCCTCGGCTGTCGAATCGGCCGACTTGGGTAGCTCGTGCAGGCCGGGGATCAACACCAAGCCGAACTCCAGGCCTTTGCTGGAGTGCATGCTCACAACCTTGACCGAGTCCTGGTCGCCGTACAGATTGCCTTTGCCCTGACTGGATAGCCCAGACGCGGAGGGAATGCCCTCGCGCTGCAGAACCTGCTCGAGCTGCCTGCCTTGGTTGTTGCTGCGATAGATCACCGCCATATCGTTGTAGGCACGCCCTTGGCCATGTTCGTAGCGAATGCGTTCGACGATGCAGTGCCATTCCTGCCAATCCGATTGGCAGTGCAGCAACTCCGGCAGCGGGCCGCGGCGGCCGGCGCTTTCCGGGGTGATCATGGGCACGCCATCCTCGCTCGCATCGCGGGCGGTGAGCAGTTCGGTGGCGAAGCTGCGCGCTAACGTCAGCACTTCCAGCGTATTGCGGTAGTTCACGCGCAGGATGGTGGTGCGCCCCTGAGCCTGGATACCGACGCTGGCAAAGCTGAAATCGAGCTTCGCCTTGCGCCCTTGGTCGCGATAGATGGATTGGGCATCGTCGTAGAGCACCAGCAGGGAGTTGGTCTCGGGATCGACCATCTGCACTGCCAGTTTGAACCACTCCGGTTGGAAGTCGTGGCCTTCGTCGATCAGCACGGCGCCGTATTGGCCGCTGGGTATACAGCCGTTGGTGACAGCGGCATAGGTGATGTCCACCGCCTGCGCCATTTTCTTATCCATCGGCAGTTTGAAGTCTGGTGGCTCGATACCGAAGGTTTTCAACTGCTCGTAGCACCAAGCGTGAAAGTTGCGTACCACGACTTTCTCGCCCAAGCCGCGCTCGGTCATGACCTGCTGGAGGCGCCCCGCCAGTGAGCGGTTGTAGCAAAGCACCAGGATCGGCTTGTTCAGGGTGCTGGCCAGATGTGCGCAGCGGTAGCCGAGGATCATGGTCTTGCCGCTGCCGGCGGCGCCATGGATGACCCGGTGTCCCTCGCCCAGGGAGCGGGCCAGTTGCTCTTGCTGCAGATCCATTACCTTGATCAGGCTGGGTAGCGGCGCTTGCTGTTCCGAGAACAGGCCGAACTGTCCCGGAGTACTGTTGACGCGTATCTCGGGGTAGAGGTGATAGCGTACCCGGTCGAGCTGCGACTGGCCCAGGTTGCACGGGAAGCTCTGGTAGAACATGTCCCACAGCCGTTGCTGAAACACCTCATCTTCCACGCCCTCGGTCATTTCGTCCTGGAACAGCACATGCGTGGGGTCCAGCACTTCCGCGAGGTCGGTCTGTTCGAACTGGCGCCGAGTAATGGCTGTCAACACGACGCCCCAGCCGTAGGGCATCACCAATGCGCCAGTGTATTTCGAGCCTGGTGGCTGTTTCAGTTCCGGGTCTTTCTGCAGTGTGGTGACCACTTCCAGCACATGGGCGCGCGCTTGGGTCATGGGGTTACGCACCGACTTCAACTGGCCGTCGACGAACAACTCGGCTTTGCCGCGATCCATGCTGCGGATGCTGTCCAGTTTCCAGTCTTTGACCTCTAGTACCAACACGCCGCGTTGCGGATGCATCACCACAAAGTCCGGCTGCAAGGCTTTGGGGCCTACCGGCACGTTGAACCAGCACAGGTAATCGTCATCGAGCTTCTTTTCCAGACGCTCGGCCAGTCGCCGCTCGCCGTTGGTATCAAAGCGGCAGGCGGAACGGGAAGGGAAGAATTTGGCCATTACAGGGATGCCTTCCATGGTGTGCCCGCTGGGCACGGCTACAGATCAACGATAAGCCAGTGCCGAATTATCCCCGGCGCTGGCCAAGCCGGCGCAACAATACGCCAGCCAGCATAAACAAAAGCTGCTCGGTACTTAGGGTTGCACTGCAAACACCACACTCATCGGCTTGCTCCCGCTATGGCTCTGGTAGTTCACCTTGCCGTAGTAGCGGAACGGCGCCGCCTTACCGTTTTCCAGTTTGTTGTCCCGCACGAACAGGTGCAGGTCGATGCCCAGTGCCGCGTGGTGGATGATCTCCTTGCCGCGCTTGTTGTCGGGCGCCGTCTGGTTCTGCGTCTGCCAGTGGAAATGCTGCTCGTCGATCCAGTGATCCCGATAGCGCAGGTCTTCCGCCTTGCCCTGTTTGTTCAGGGTGACCAACAGCACATGGGCATTACGCTCGTCGATCACCACATGTCCGCTGTTCCAACTGCCGGGATTGAACTCGACGCCGAACAGCGGCGGGATGTCTTCGCGCTTAAAGCGCTGGCCCACCTGCATCTCTAGCGGGTCGATGACCGCTTTCAGGCGGGCGAAGGTGCGCAGCTGTTCCCGGAGTTCGTCCGTGACCTGAATATCGGCGTAGTCGGGGTTGTTGGCGCGCAGGCGGTATTGGCCGTTGGCGTCCTTGAGGACTTTGCGCAACAGGTATTGGTTGTCGCCGGATTCGTCCTGGCGTTCGATGGCCACGGTTTCGCCGGTGATCTTGCCGGCGCTGTCGCTGCCGACCACCTCCAGCAATAGGTAGTCGCCGTCACGGATCGGCTGTTTGCCGCCATTCATGGAGTTGCCGGAAGCGCGGGCGAGGAAGTGGCGGCTGGGGTCGAGATTGCCATAGTGGCTGCCGAGCGAGCGGTATTCCTCGTAATCGGCGCGGCTGCTGCGGAAGTGGCCGCAGGCGATTTTCAGGCTGGGGAAATAGGCCAGCTCCACTTGTTGCGGGCGATTCGGCAGTGGCAGCACATTATCGTCGGCTGGCTTGAGGCGCGTGGCATAGCTGGTCAGGCGGTAATCCACCAGTTCCTGCACCATTTCGCTCAGTGGCGCTATCGCCGGTTCAGCGATGACGAGATTGCCGATGAATAGCCCTTCTTCGCTGCTGAAGTAACGGCCGCCGGTCCAGGCGGCGATGGGGTTCCTTTTCCAGTAGCTCAGCCAATCGGCTGGCATCTGGCGCGCGCCTTGGTAGTCCTCGGGCAGATCGCCGAGCAGCGGGCGACGGCGCTGCAGCACCTGCCAGGAGCGCTCGGCCAACTGCTCCATGCGGATCGCTTCGCGCCAGCCGTCCAGTTCCTGGAAGGCTTCCAGCAGCACCATCTTGTAGCTCTTGGTCATCGCGGTGGTTTCCAGCTCGCGCAGGAAGTCGCCGTGCTTGGCGATGAGCTGGCGCCCGACCTCGGGCAGTTCGCTTTCCTCGCTGGCGACCAAGGCGAACCAGTGGCCGTGCTGGCGGCGCATGTCCTGCAAGCTGGCGCCCGAGCGGTAGAACTCGGTCAGGCTAGGGCGGCGGCCGAGCACTTCGCGCAGGCTGCGGTAGTCGCTTTGCACGCTGTCGCTGTCCAGCGATTTGAGGAAGTCGATGAACTGCAGGTCGTAATTGACGAAGCAGCCCTCCGGCAGATCCAGCTGGCCTTGTTCTGCCTTACGGGCGAATTCGGCCAGTTGCCGATGGTTCATGCTGCGGTTCATCAGCGCCATCGGCTTGTGCAGGAAGCTCTGGTGGTTGGCGACGAAGTCGAGCACCACCAATCGGTCCTTGCCGTCCGCCTTGCGCAGGCCGCGGCCGAGCTGCTGGAGAAAGAGGATCTTCGACTCGGTAGGGCGCAGCATCATCACCGTGTCGATGCTCGGCAGGTCGACGCCCTCGTTGAACAGGTCGACGGAGAACAGCACCTGCAACTGGCCGGCGCTCAGTCGCTGAAGCGCTTCGCCGCGCGACAGCGGCGAGTCGGCGTATACCGCGGCGGCGCGCACGCCCTGCTTGCGGAAGTAGTCGGCCATGAAGTCGGCGTGGCGGGTCGACACGCAAAAAGCCAGGGTGCGCTGCTGGGCGTGCAGGCGCCAGGTGCTCAGCGCATGGCGGGCGCGGCCGAGGGTGGCCAGCTTGTTGCCGAGCAACTCGGGATCGAAGCGGCCGTTGCGCCAGGGAATGGCCTGATAGTCCACGTCGTCGTCGAAGATGCCGTAGTAGTGGAAGGGCACCAGCAGCCGTTCGGTGACGCCGCAGAACAGGTCGCTCTGGTAGACCAGATTGTCGTCGCACAGGGCGAGGATGTCGGCGTTGTCGGTGCGATCCGGGGTGGCGGTCAGGCCGAGTAGGAAGGCCGGGGCGAAATGCTGCAGCAGGCTGCGATAGGTCGGTGCCGAGGCGTGGTGGAATTCGTCGACCACCAGGTAATCGAAGTGCTGTGGCTTGAAGCGCTGCAGGTGCTCGGCCTTGCCGAGGGTCTGCACCGAGGCGCAGAGGATGTCGACCTGATAGTCGCGTTGCTGGCCGCGATAGAAACCGATGCGCGCCGAGGGCTGGATACGCGCGAAGGTCGCCGCCGCCTGGTTGAGGATTTCCTCGCGGTGGGCGACGAACAGTACGCGGCGCGCGCCCATTTGCTTGACGTCGAAGGCGGCCAGCCAGGTCTTGCCCAAGCCGGTGGCCAGCACCACCAGGCCGCGCAGGTAGCCTTCGGTGCGAGTGGCGCTGAGCGCCTGCAGGGCTTCGCGCTGGATCTTGCTGGGCGTCGGCGGCGGCTCGCTTTCGGTGCTGCCCGGCTCGAATGCTTGTGTCGGCGGGATGCGGCGCTTCTCGTAGGCATCGATCCAGGCATCGCTGAGTTCGGCACAGCGCGGGTGGGCGAACAGCTCGTCAAAGCGCCGTTGCGCTTCCAGATAGCCGTCATCGCCGGGGTAGTCGATCCGGTAGTTCCATTCCAGGCCCTGTTGCAGCGCCTGGCGGCTGATATTGCTGGAACCGATGAAGGCGCGCCCCCAGTCCTGGCCGGCGAACAGGTAGGCCTTGAGGTGGAAGCTGCTGCCGCTGCTCTGGTAGACGCGCACCTGGGCGCCTTGCTCGGCCAGCAGCATCAGCAGGCGCAGGGCCTCCGGATCGGTGACGTCCAGATAGTCGCTGGTCAGGATGCGCACTTGCGCCGGCGGCAGCGCGGATTCGTTGCGTTGCAGGGACTCCAGCAGGTCGGGCAGCAGCAGGCGTAGGCCGGTGGTCTTGATGAAGGCGACCGCCATGTCGACCTGATGCGCCTGGTGGATGGCGGCGCACAGGTGCGGCAGGAAGGGATGCGCCTCGCCGCCGGTCACCAGCTTGCTGGGCGCCTTGTGCAGCAGGGCGTTGAGCCACTGCTCGCTGCGGCCGGGGCGTTGGTCCGCGCTGCTCCAGTATTGCGTGCGGGTCAGGCCGGGCAGCGGCTGGACCCAGGCGGCGAGGCGCGCTTCGTCGGCATCGGTGAAGTGGCGCTCGTGGTGCAGGCGCTCGCTCTGGCCGCGCTTGAAGCTGCAGTACAGCACCCCGCCGGGCTTGAGCGCCCGCCACAGGCGGGCGAAGGCGTCCGGCAGTCGGTTTTCCGCTACATGCAGCAGGCTAGCGCAGGCCCAGATGCCGTCGTAGCGCTCGACTTCGTGGACCTCGGTGAAGCACCGCACCGGCACCGCCTGGCCGAGCAGTTGGCTGGCGTGTTCGGCCATCTGCGGGCAGGCATCGAAGGCGCTGACGCTATGGCCGAGTTGTTGGAAGGCCAAGGCATCGCGGCCCGAGCCGCAGCCGGCGTCGAGTATCTGCGCGTTGGCCGGCAGTGCGGCGAGAAAGGGCGCGTAAAGCGCCTGCATGTCCACCTGCAGGGTGTCGGCGATGAACTGCTGGGCGTTGCGGGCGTAGTAGGTGTCGGTGCTACTCACTGGGGAACTCCGGTTTCAGCCGACGGGCAGAGCGGGCGGCAGATCGGGAGGGCGTAGCGGAGCCGGGAGCGTGCGTCCAGAAGCTGAGGCGGAGGGACCATCCCTGAGGTACTGCGATCTGCCATGAGGATGGCTACCTTATGCCACCCCAAGCGCGGCGGCAAACCATTGGACCGATCAAATCTGCGGCGCCTCGCCAACCGCCCGCCAACGCCTATGCTTTTCTGGGCAGTTAGCCGCGCTGGTGGCGCTTGGCCATGGTTGCCTGTCGCTCCCGGCGTTCTCACCCAGGAGATGCGCCATGCGTATCGATCGTCGTTTCAGCGCCGCTCTGCTCGCCTGGCTGGCCCTCGCCGGCTGGCCGCAGCTGAGTGCCGCGCAGGTGGCCACGGAGGCGGCCAGTGCCACGGCCGCGCCCGCCGGTCAGCAGGCTGTGTTCCGCCAGGAGGAACTCGACCAGATGATGGCGCCGCTGGCGCTGTATCCGGATGCGTTGCTCGCCCAGGTGCTGATGGCCAGCACCTATCCCGGTGACGTCGCCGACGCGGTGGCCTGGTCCAAGGCTCATCCGGACGCCAGCGGCGATGACGCCGTGCGTCAGGTCGCCGACCAGCCCTGGGATCCCAGCGTGCAATCGCTGGTCGCCTTCCCGGCGGTGCTGGTCACCCTCGGCCAGGATCCGGCCTGGGTCCAGCGCGTTGGCGATGCCTTCCTCGCTCAGCCCGGCGAGGTGATGGACTCGGTGCAGCGCCTGCGGCGCCAGGCCAAGGCCGCCGGCAATCTCGAATCCAACGAACAGCAGACGGTCAGCGTGCAGAGTGTGGCGCAGGGCGGCTCCACCACCGTGGTACAGACGCCGCCGGCCGAGCAGACCATCATCATCGAGCCGGCCGACCCGCAGGTGGTCTACGTGCCCAGCTACAACCCCAGCGTGGTCTACGGCAGCTGGCCCTATCCGTCCTATCCGCCGGCCTACTACCCGCCGCCGCCCGGCTACTACTTCGGCTCGGCGCTGGTCGCCGGCCTGGGCTTCGCCGCCGGCGTGGCGATCATCGACTCGATCTGGGGCGACTGCGACTGGGGCCACGGCGACGTCGACATCGACGTCAACAAGTACAACAACATCAACCGCAACAACCAGATCAACAGCAACGACAACAAGTGGCGGCACAACGCGGCCAATCGCGACGGCGTGCCCTACCGTGACAACGCCAGCCGCGAGCGCTACAGCCAGCGCCTGCCCGGCGCCGAGCAGCGCGAGGCGCTGCGTGGCCGCGAGCCGGCGCGCATGGCCGAACGCGAACGCGCCAGCCAGGCCCTCAACCAGCGCGGCTTCCAGGCGCCGGCCAGCAGCAACCGCGAGGCGCGCGAGCGGGCGCTGCCCGAGCAGCCGGTGCGCATCGGCCAACGCAGCCAGGCCGGCGCCCAGCCGCGCCAGCGCACGCAGAACAGTGCGCAGGCCCGCCAGGAGGTGCGGCAGAAGTACGCCAGCAGCCCGAACACGCGCAACAACGCCTTCGCCGGCGCGCGCGATCCGGCGCGCTCCCAGGCCGTCGCCAGCCGTGGCGACAGCAGCCGGGCCGCGGCCAGCCGGCCACGGGTGGAGCGCGCCAGCCGCCCGGTGCAGCGCTCGGCCGCCAGCCGGCCGGCGCGCAGTGGCGGCGGCTTCCGGCGTTGACAAGGAGACTTCCCATGCATCCGCTCATGCGTATCTGCCTGCCGGCGCTGCTGGCCCTGTTGACCCTCGAGGCGCGCGCCCAGCAAGCCTTTGCCAGTCCCACCGCCGCGGTCGACGCGCTGATCGCCGCGCTCGGCACGCAGCATGCCGATCCCCAGCGCATGGCCGCGCTGCTCGGCGCCGACTGGCAGACCTGGATTCCCACCGATGACATCGAGCGCAAGGACGTCGACGCCTTCCTCGCCCTGTACCGCGAGGAGCGCACCATCCGCCTCGGCGGCCAGGGGCGCGCCCGGCTGGTGGTCGGCCATACGCCCTGGACCTTCCCGCTGCCGCTGGTCCACGGCGCGGACGGCTGGCGCTTCGACCCCAAGGCCGGTGGCGAGGAGATCCGCGCGCGGCGCATCGGCCGCAACGAGCTGGCCGCGATCGAGGCGGTGCGCGCCTACCACGACGCGCAGATGGACTACGCCGAGGCCGACCACGACGGCGACGGCGTGCTCGAGTACGCGCAGCAGTTCATGAGCAGCGACGGCCAGTACGACGGCCTGTACTGGCCCGATGAGCCGGGCGTTCCGCAGAGCCCGCTGGGTCCGCTGTTCGGCGACGAGCTGCCGGACGGCGAGTGGCACGGCTATCGCTACCGTATCCTCGCTGCCCAGGGGCCGTCGGCGCCAGGCGGAGCCTATGCCTACCGGATCGGCGACAACATGAGTCGCGGCTTCGCCCTGATCGCCTGGCCGGCGCGCTACGGCGAGAGCGGCGTGATGAGCTTCATGATCAGCCATGACGGCAAGGTGTTCGAGAAGGACCTGGGGCCGGACGGTGCCAGGGACGCCCTGGCGATGCCGCGTTTCGACCCGGACAGCAGCTGGCGCGAGGAGCAGGACGGCGCGGTGGCGCAGCACTGAGCGCCCGCGCCAGGGGCGGGCGGCGCTAGACTGACCGCTTCCCGCCCGCCGAGCCGTAGCATGTCCGACCACGACCACGACCACGACCACGACCACGACCACGACCACGACCAGCCGCAGTCCCGCGCCGACTACCACCGCGCCCACCAGGCCCGCGCCGAGGCCGAGGCCGAGCGCCTGCTGGCGGCGCGCGCGCAGTTGGGCGCGCGCTGGCTGGGCTGGGTGGCCGGCGAGCTGTATGCGCTGAGTCCGCCGCAGTTCGCCAGCATGGTGCGCCGCGAACTGCAGCGCCGCCAGGAGCAGCAGGACTAGTCGCCGCAGCCCTCGCACAGGTCGCGCAGCAGGCGCGCATCGAGCAGGGCGTGGTGCGGCACGCTGTCCTCCGGCAGGGCGGCGAGCGGGTCGTCGACCTGCCGGCAGCCCAGCACGTTGCCCGGCAGGCCCTGCTCGCCGAGCAGCTCGAGCAGCAGCGGCCAGTCCCAGGCCAGCGCATCGCCGACGATCTCCACCGCGCCGAGGCCGGCGAGGAAGGCGTGCAGCGCCGCGCAGGCCTCGGCGCGCGAACGGCCGTGGCGGGGCAGGTCGAGCTGCGGCAGGACGATCTCGACGACGAACTCCGAGCAGTCGTCCGTACACCAGCCGTCGCTCAGCTCGACGTAGAACTCGGAGTCGTCGCTGTCGACCAGCGCCAGGGAAATCAGCCGCCGCTCGGCGCTCAGCTGGGTGAATTCGGTGTCGATGTAGAGGGTCCGCATGCTGCCTCCTCGTCGGTTCCGCTCAGTGTTTTTAGCCCAGAACGGTGGCGTCGGGACGGGATTCCGCCATGCGGTCGCCTTCTCAGCGCCCCAGCTCCTCCACCAGCAGCCACAGCGCGGTGGCCGCCAGCAGGCCGGCCATGGCGGCGTTGAACAGGCGCAGCGCCCAGTCCTGCTGCAGCCAGTGGCGCAGGCGTTCGCCGCCCCAGGCCCACACCGCGATGCACGGCAGGTTGACCACCAGCGCCAGCAGCGCCATCGCCGCGGCGGCGGACAGCTGGCCATCGCGCGGCAGGAACAGCACGCAGGCGTTGAGCACCATGATCCACGCCTTGGGGTTGACCCACTGGAACAGCGCGGCGGCGACGAAGCCCATCGGTCGCGCCGTCTCGCGGCGGCCCGGGGCGGCGGCGCGCGCCAGTTGCAGCGACAGCCACAACAGGTAGGCGCAGCCGGCGGCGGCCAGCAGCGGACGCACCTCGCCGAGCCAGCCGGAGACCTGGGCGAACAGCGCGGCGCACAAGAGCAGCTGCAGCGAGCAGCCGAAGGCGATGCCGAGCATGTGCGGCAGGGTGCGGCGGAAGCCGAAGTTCACCCCGGAGGCGGTGAGCATGATGTTGTTGGGGCCGGGAGTGATCGACATCACTCCCATGTAGCTGGCCAGGGCGAGGGCTTCGAACATGGCGGGCTCCTGCGGTTGATCCATGGCAGTCCATGCTAGGCACTGGCGGCAAATGGTGACAGACTCACGAAACGACTTTTGTCATGGTGACAGATGCCAGTCGAGTGCAACTGTCACCATGCTTCGCCCACCCCGCTGTCACCGGTGATCTGCATGAACGCACCTGCGTCCGCCCCCGTCCGCTACCGCCTGCTCGCCGACCAGCTGGCCGAGGCCATCGACCGCGGCAGCCTGCCGGCCGGCGCTCGCCTGCCGTCGGTGCGCGCCTGCGCGGTGCAGCACGAGCTGAGCCTGAACACCGTC
This sequence comes from Pseudomonas oryzae, assembly GCF_900104805.1. Classification (NCBI taxonomy): domain Bacteria; kingdom Pseudomonadati; phylum Pseudomonadota; class Gammaproteobacteria; order Pseudomonadales; family Pseudomonadaceae; genus Pseudomonas; species Pseudomonas oryzae. Next base: position 4,211,375 of record NZ_LT629751.1, read on the forward strand.
ACCGCCGCCTACCGCCTGCTCGAGGACCGCGGCCTGATCGAGGCGCGCCCGCAGTCCGGCTACTACGTGCGCAGCAGCCTGCCGCCGCTGCAGCGGCCGCTGCGCGAGCAGCCGGCCGGGGTGCGCAAGGCGGGCGAGATGGAGGATCTGATGGCGGTGGTGCTGCAGTGCCAGCAGCGCGCCGATCACGTCGACCTGGCGCTGGCCTGCCCGCGTGGCGAGGCGTTCTATCCCGGCGCCAAGCTGGCGCGGCTGACCGCCAGCCTGCTGCGCCGCCAGCCGCAGCTGGTGTCGCGCTACGCGCTGCCGCCGGGCTCGCAGCGCCTGCGCGAGCAGATCGCCCGGCGCGCCGCGCTGCTCGGCATGACCCTGGCCGCCGACGACATCCTGCTCACCCACGGCGCCATGGAGGCTCTGCAACTGGCGCTGCGCGCGGTGACCCGCGCCGGCGACACCGTGGGCATCGAGTCGCCGAGCTACTTCAACCTCTACCCGCTGCTCGCCAGCCTCGGCCTCAAGGTGCTGGAGATCCCCACCCACCCGCAGCACGGCCTGGCCCTCGACGCCCTCGAGCTGCTGCTCGAGGAGAAGCGCCTGAGTGCGATCATCGCCATGCCCACGGTGCACAACCCGCTCGGCTGCAGCATGCCGCTGGCGGCCAAGCGGCGCCTGGCCGAGCTGGCCAACCGCCACCAGGTGCCGCTGATCGAGGATGCGCTGTACGCCGAGCTGCAGTTCGCCGAGCCGCTGCAGCCGACGGCCAAGGCCTTCGACCGCGACGGCTGGGTGATGACCTGCGCCAGCTACACCAAGACCCTGGCGCCGGACTACCGCATCGGCTGGCTGGAGGCCGGGCGCTTCCGCGACGCGGTGCGCCAACTGAAGTTCAGCTCCAGCGTCGCCGAGTCGCTGCTGCTCGCCGAGACGGTCGGCCTGTTCCTCGAGAACGGCGGCTACGACCACCACATGCGCGCCCTGCGCCGGCGCTACGCGGCGCAGGTCGATGCGGTGCGCGGCATCGTCGCCCGCCACTTCCCGGCCGGCACCCGCGCCACCCAGCCGGTCGGCGGCTTCCTGCTGTGGCTGGAGCTGCCGGAGACGGTGGATAGCCTCGAGCTGTTCCACGCCGCGCTGGCCGAGCGCATCGTCATCATCCCCGGCCAGCTGTACTCCAACGGCGCGCGCTTCCGCCACTGCCTGCGTCTGTCCTGCTGCCAGGAGCTGGACGAGCGGGTCACCGGCGCGCTGCGCCGCCTCGGCGAGCTGGCCACCGCGCTGGCCGCCGGCGCCGCGTCGGCCTGAGGCGTCGGCGGGTTACCAGCGGCGATCGCCGTAGTAGTGATCGCGGTGCTGGTGATGGCGGTGCTGATGGCGATAGCGCTCGCCGTGGTAGTGCGCGCGCGGGCGGTAGGCCGGCGCGGGGCGGTAGTGCGGGGGATAGTAGGCCGGGCGCGGCGCGTCGTAGTACGCCGGGCCCCGTCGCACCTCGACGTAGCGCTCGTGGCGCAAGTGCTGGTCGCGCTCGGCGGCGCGAGCCGGCGCCTGGATCAGCATGGCCAGGCCGGCGAGCAGGGCGGTGACGAGGACAAGACGCGAAAGCATGATCGGGGCTCCTGTGCTGCCGGCGGATCCGGCCTTCCCCTGGGACCGCCGCGCCGGCCGATGGCTCACTCCCGCGCCGTAAGATTTTGTGTCGGCGGTCAGTCGCGCCGGCTGCACTGCTCGAGACGGCGCTGGTCGGCGGCCAGGCGCGCCGGCATGTAGTCGCGCAGGAACTCCACCCAGGTGCGGATCTTGGCGTCCAGGTACTGGCGCGACGGATAGAGGGCGAACACCCCCAGCGGGTACAGGGTGTGCGCGGGCAGCACGCGCACCAGGCTGCCGTTCTCCAGGCTCTCCAGCGCCGAATACACCGGCAGCGCGCCGATGCCCATGCCGGCCTTGAGCGCCACGGTCATGGCGTCGACGGTGTTGACCTGGAAGTGGGTGCGCTCGACGCTGACCAGCTCCTGGCCGTCCGGGCCGTCGAGCAGCCACTTGTCCATGCTCATCACCGGGTAGACCAGGCGCAGGCAGCGCTGCGCGGCCAGCTCGGCGGGCTGCTGCGGAATACCGTGCTGCGCCAGGTAGGCGGGCGCCGCGCACAGCACGCTGTGCGTATCGCCCAGGCGCTTGGAGATGAAGCCCGAGTCGGGCAGCTCGCGGGCGGTCACCACCGAGACGTCGTAGCCCTCGTCGAGGATGTCGGTGGTGCGGTTGGCCAGGGTCAGGTCGAAGCTGACCTCCGGATACTTCTCGTGGTACTCGGCGGCGGCCTGGATCAGGTAGTGATGGCCGATGCCGGTCATCGAGTGCAGCTTGAGGTTGCCGGCCGGGCGCGCATGGGCGTCGCTGGCCTCGGCCTCGGCTTCCTCGATGCAGCCGAGGATCTGCTGGCAGCGCAGCAGGTAGCGCTGGCCGGCCTCGGTCAGGGCGATGCGTCTGGTCGTGCGGTGCAGCAGGCGGGCGCGCAGATGGGTTTCCAGGGTGGCGACCGCGCGGGAGACGTAGGAGGTGGTCAGGTCGAGGCGCGCGGCGGCGGCGGTGAAGCTGCCGGTTTCCGCCACGCAGACGAAGGCGCGCATGTTGAAGAGGATGTCCATCGGGCTCCAGGGGCAGGCAACGGGCCGGGCTTCCGGCTGTTCCTGGCCGGCGCGGCCGGCCAGGCGGGGCGCGTCCTGCGAAAACCGGAGTCCTCGGCGGGTAGACAGCGATTGTGTCACAAAGTCTGTCGGCCGATTAGGTACTGACAGTACACAATCCATCGCCTGACTGGCGCCTTATCCTCGCCCGCGGCCGCTCTTAGAATCGCCTGCCCTTCCCGGTCCACCGCCCTCTCCAGGATGCGCCGCAGTGCCCGCCATCGTTCGGCCCGAGCTGTATCTCGCCCCCCTGTTGCTCCTGTTCACCTCCCTCGCCGGCTGCATCGACCGCGGCGGCATCGCCCCGCAGGCCGAGCGTCTCGACGCCACTGCGCTGGACGCCGGCGAGGCCATCGCCCACGCCGAGCGCCGCGCCGCCTGGCCGGCCGCGCACTGGTGGCGGGCCTACGGCGACGCGCAGCTGGACGCCTGGGTCGAACGTGCCCTGGCCGGCAGCCCGAGCCTGGCCGTCGCCGGCGCGCGGCTGCGCGAGGCGCAGGCGCTGGCCGGGGTGGCCGCCAGCGCGCAGGCGCCGCAGGTGGCCGTCGACGCCAGCGTGCAGCGCCGGCGCTGGCCGACCGACAACTTCTACGGCCCCGGCCCGCTGGCCGGCACCAGCACCTGGAACAACACCGCGAGCTTCGCCCTGAGCTACGACCTCGACCTCTGGGGCCGCCTGCGCAGCGAACGCCAGCGCGCCCTCAGCATGGCCGAGCTGGCCGCCACCGAGGCGCGCGCCGCGGCGCTGCAGCTGCAGGGCGAGGTGGTTCGGGCCTATATCGCCCTGGCGCTGGCCTACGCACGCCTGGACATCGCCAAAGCCGAGCTCAAGCAGCGCGAGGAACTGCTGGCGCTGGCCCGCGAGCGCCTGCGCATCGGCCTGGGCACCCGCCTGGAGGTCAGCGAGGCCGAGGCGCCGCTGCCGGAGGCGCAGCGCCAGCTCGACCTGGTCCACGAGAGCATCGCCCTGGCGCGCCACCAGTTGGCCGCGCTGGCCGGCGCGGGGCCGGGCGCCGGCACCCGGCTCAGGCGCCCGCGTCTGAAGCTGCAGGCGGCGCCGGGGCTGCCCGGCCAGCTGCCGCTGGAGCTGCTCGGCCGGCGTCCCGACCTGGTCGCGCGGCGCTGGCAGGTGGCGGCGCAGGCGCGCGGCATCGAGGTGGCCGAGGCCGAGTTCTATCCCAACGTCGACCTGCTCGGCAGCTTCGGCCGCGCCGCGGTGCAGGGTGGCGTGCTGGATTTTTTGCGCCACGACAAGCTGGCCGCGGGCCTCGGCCCTGCGCTCAGCCTGCCGCTGTTCGACGGCGGCCGCCTGCGCGGCCGGCTCGGCGCGCAGGCGGCTGCCTACGACCAGGCCGTCGCGCAGTACAACCAGACCCTGGTACAGGCGCTCAAGGGCGTCGCCGACCTGCTGGTGCGCCTGCACTCGCTGCACGAGCAGGAGGGCTTCGTCGCCAGCGGGCTGGCCAGCGCCGAGGAGCGCTGCCAACTGGCCGCCGAGGCGCACCGGCGCGGCCTGACCGACGCCCGCGCGGTCCTCGAGGCGCAGAGCCAGCTGTTCGCCCAGCAGCGCCTGCAGCAGCAGGTGCGTGCCGAGCAGCTGGCGGCGCAGGCCGAGCTGTGGGTGGCGCTCGGCGGCGGCGTGCTGCCGGCCGGCAGCGGCCCGGACGCCGCCGCGCTGCGCGCCCGCGCGGTCGGCCTGCGCCTGCCGGGGCGCGACTGAGATGGCCGCGATCCCCGCGCTGCGCGGCTCCCTGCGTCGCGCCCTGGCCGAGTGGGCGCAGGACGAGGGGCGCGTCTGGGCCTTCGTGTTCAAGGCGCTGCTCACCGCCTTCCTCGCCCTGTGGCTGGCCTACCGCCTGGAGCTGCCGCAGCCGAGCACGGTGCTCGCCACCGTGTTCATCGTCCTCCAGCCGCAGAGCGGCCAGGTGCTGGCCAAGAGTTTCTACCGCATCGTCGGCACCCTGCTCGGCCTCACCGTGATGGTGCCGCTGATCGCCCTGTTCGCCCAGGAGCGGGTGCTGTTCCTGCTCTGCCTGGCGCTGTGGATCGGCCTGTGCACCGCCGGCGCGGCGCGCTACCGCGACTTTCGCGGCTACGCCTGCGTGCTGGCCGGCTACACCGCGGCGATGATCGGCCTGCCGGCCATCGCCGCCCCGCAGGCTGCCTTCATGCAGGCGCTGTGGCGGGTTCTGGAGATTGGCCTGGGCATCCTCTGCGCGGGACTGGTCAGCGCGCTGCTGCTGCCGCAGACCAGCAGCGCCAGCCTGCGCACCGCGCTGGCTACGCGCTTTCGCGAGTTCGCCGGGTTCGCCGCCGCGGGCCTGGCCGGCCAGCTCGAGCCGGCGCGCGTCGAGCAGGTCAACGCGCGCCTCGCCGCCGAGGCGGTGGGGCTCGACAACCTGCGCAACGCCGCCGCCTTCGAGGATCCGCACATCCGCCTGCGCAGCGGCCGCCTGGCGCGGCTGAACAACGAGTTCATGGTGCTGAGCACGCGCTTCCACGCCCTCTACCAGCTGCTGCAGCGCCTGCATGGCGATGCCGGTGCGCGGATCCGCGGCGCCGTGCAGCCCTGCCTCGACGCGGTCGCCGCGCAGCTCGCGCCCTTCGCCGGCCTGCTCGCCGACGAGGCCGACCTCGCCCGCCTGGCCGAGCGGCTGAGCGGCGCACGCGCGCAGCTGATGCAGGCGATCCGCGACGGCCGCCAGCAGCTCGCCGCGCTGGACGGTGCCGAAGTGGAGGCGGCGCTGCTCGACTACGACACCGCCGCCGAGCTGCTCTACCGCTTCGCCGACGACCTGCTCGCCTACGCCCACACCTATGCCTCGCTGCGCGAGCACCGCCACGCCCGCGAGCAGTGGCCGGACAGCTTCACCCCGCGCGCCAACGGCGCGGCGGCGGCGGTGGCGGGGATGCGCAGCGCGCTGTTGATCCTGCTGCTCGGCACCTTCTGGATCGCCTCGGCCTGGCCGAGCGGCAGCACCTTCGTGCTCACCGCGGCGATGGTCTCGGCGCTGGCCTCCACCGCCGCCAATCCGCGCCGGCTGTCCTGGCAGCTGCTTGCCGGGGCCGGCGGCGCGGCGCTGTACGCCGGCTTCGTGCAGTTCTGGGTGCTGCCCTGGCTGGACGGCTTCGCCCTGCTGTGCAGCGCGCTGGCGCCGCTGTTCGCCCTCGGCGCCTGGCTGCTCGCCCGCCCGCCGCGCATGGGCTACGGCGCCGGCCTGTTGCTGTGGTTCTGCATGCTCGGTCTGCCGGCCAACCTGACCGTCTACGACCCCTACCGGCTGTTCAACGAGTACCTCGCCGCGCTGCTGTCGATCGGCCTGGCGGCGCTGGCCGCCACCCTGATCCTGCCGCCCGACCGGCCCTGGCTGTGGCGCAGCCTGGAGCGCGACCTGCGCCAGCGCGTGGTGTTCGCCGTCAGCGGCCGGCTCAAGGGCCTGGTCGCCGGCTTCGAGAGCGGCACCCGCGACCTGTTCAACCAGGCCTACGGCCTGGCCGCCGGCCGCCCCGTGGTGCAGCGCCGCCTGCTCGGCTGGCTGTTCGCCGTGCTGGAGATCGGCCACGCGCTGATCGAGCTGCGCCAGGAACAGGCGCGCCTGCCCGGCGATGCCTGCTACGCCGAGGACATGCCCTGGCGGCAGAGCATCCGCGCCCTCGGTCGCGCCCTGGTGCGCCTGTTCCTGCAGCCCGACGAAGGCAACCGCCAGCGCGCCCTGGCGGCGGTCGAGCAGGCCATCGCCGCGGTGCGCCAGACCCCCGAGGAACGCCCGCCGCAGTTCGACACCTCGCCGCTGCGCCGGGTGCTCAGCTACCTGCACTTCGTGCGCAGCTCGCTGCTCGATCCCCACTCGCCGCTGGCCGCTGGAAGTCCCCCCCATGCCCCGTGAGATCGCCCTGTTCGGCGTGTACCTGCCGAACCTGACCCTGCTGTTCCTGCTCACCCTGGCCGGCGGCTGGGTCATCGACCGCCTGGTCGCCTGGTGCGGGCTGTACCGCCACGCCTGGCACCCCACGCTGCTGCGGGTCAGCCTGTTCACCTGCCTGTACGGCGCCCTGGTGCTGTACGTCTACCACTGAGCCCCGCCCGAGAGCCCGGAAATGCCCTGGAAGAGAGTCATCAGCGTCGTCTTCACCCTGCTGGTCTTCGCCGCCGCCGTGTGGCTGGTGCGCAGCATGTGGCTGCACTACATGGACGCGGCCTGGACCCGCGACGGCCGGGTGCGCGCCGAGGTGGTCAACATCGCCCCCGACGTCGCCGGCCTAGTGGTCGAGGTGGCGGTGCACGACAACCAGATGGTCAAGCAGGGCGACCTGCTGCTGCGCATCGACGCCGAGCACTACCGCGCCGCTGTGCGCGAGGCCGAGGCGCGGGTGGCGGCGCGCCGGGCCGAGCTGGCGATGCGCGAGGCCAACGCCGCGCGGCGCGCCGACATGGACGAGCGGGTGGTGTCGCGCGAGAGCCGCAGCGACGCCGACCACCTGGCCGCCGGCGCGCGCGCCAGCCTGCACCAGGCGCAGGCGCAGCTCGACGAGGCGCGCCTCGACCTCGAACGCACCGAGGTGCGCGCGCCGGTGGACGGCTATGTCACCAACCTCAACCTGTTCGCCGGCGACTTCGCCAGCCGTGGCGAGCCGGCGCTGGCGCTGGTCGACGCCCGCTCGTTCTACGTCTACGGCTACTTCGAGGAGACCCGCCTGCCGCTGATCCGCGTCGGCGACCGCGCGCAGATGCGCCTGATGAGCGGCGAGGAGCTGAGCGGCCGGGTCGAGGGCATCGCCCGCGGCATCTACGACCGCGACAACCCGGAAAGCCGCGAGCTGACCGCCGACGTCAACCCGACCTTCAACTGGGTGCGTCTGGCCCAGCGCGTGCCGGTGCGCATCCGCCTCGACCCGCCGCCGGAGGGCGTGCTGCTCGCCGCCGGACTGACCTGCACGGTGATCATCACCCCGCCGAGCGGCGAACCGCGCGCCGTGCCGCAGCGCTGGTAGGGCGCGCACGGACGCCGGACGCGGCGCAGGGTGGACAACGGCGCAGCCTTGTCCACCGGCTGTCTCAGTGCGTCGCCGGTTTCGGTTCTTCGCCCAAGCTGCCGCGCGCGCTTTCCCAGCCACCGCCGAGGGCGAGGAACAGGCCCACCTCGTCCTGGCTCAGCCGCGCCTGCGCCGCCGCCAGGGCGGCCTCGGCCTCGGCCAGGGTACGCTCGGCGTCCAGGCTGTCGAGATAGGCCAGGCGGCCCTCCTGGTACAGCCGACGGTTGTACGCGGCAGCGTCGCGCGCGGCGTCGCGGGCCTGGCGCAGCGCCTGGCGGCGCTGCAGGTCGTGGGCGTAGTGGCTGAGCGCGGTCTGCGTCTCGCGCAGGGCGCCGAGCACCACGCCGTCGAAGCGCGCCAGGGCGGCGCCGGCGCCGGCCTCGCTGGCGCGGATGCGCGCGCGGTCGACCTCGGTGGGGATGTGCCAGGCAATGTGCGGGCCGAGGTTCCAGAAGCGGGTGATCGGGTCGCCGATGTGGTCGAGCATGCCGGTGTAGCCGAGGCCCGCGCCCAGGCTGATCTCGGGATACAGCATCGCGGTGGCCACGCCGATCCGCGCGGTGGCGGCGGCCAGCTCGCGCTCGGCGGCGCGCACGTCCGGGCGGCGCAGCAGCAGCGCGGCGCCGTCGCCCACCGGCAGCGCCCCGGCCAATTGCGGCGCGTGCGCGCACTCGGCCACGCCGGCCGGCAGGTCGCCGGGGGTGCGTCCGAGCAGGGCGGCCAGGGTGTACAACGCGGTGGCCTGCTGCGCCGCGAACGGCGGCAGTTCGGCGCGTAGCGCCTCGGCCTGCGCCTGGGCGCGGGCCACGTCGACCGCGTTGCCGCGCCCGCCGGCGAGCAGGCGCTGTGCCACCTCCAGCTGGCGCTGCTGGATGTCCAGCGACCGGCGGGCGATCGCCAGCTCCTCGCGGGCATGGCAGGCGCTCAGGTAGTTGCCGACCACCAGGGCGACCACGCTGATCCGCGCAGCGTCCAGCGCCGCCTGGCTGGCCTGGGTGCCGGCGGCGGCGGCCTCGGTGGCGCGCGCGAGCCTGCCGAACAGGTCGAGCTGGTAGCCGACCGCCAGGCCGACATGGCCGAGGTCCATCACCGGGATCTGCTCGGTCTCGCCCAGGCCCTCGCTGGAGATCTGCCCGCGGCCGACCGAGGCCTCGCCGCCGACTTCCACTTCCTGGGCGTGATGGGCCATCTGGTACTGCTCGTAGGCGCGGCGCAGGTTGTGCCAGGCCAGGCGCACCTCGCTGTTCTTGGCCAGCGCCTCCTTGACCAGCGCGTCGAGCTGCGGGTCGCGGTACAGCTGCCACCAGTCGGCGGGCAGTTCGGCCTGGCTGACCCGGGCGTTGCCGGCCAGGTCGAAGGGCGCCTCGGCCTGCGGCAAGCGGATCGCCGCCTCGTCGGGCACCCGGTAGTCCGGGCCGACCGGGGCGCAGGCGGCCAGCGCCAGGCTCAGGGCGGCGACGGCGAAACGGATGGGCACACTCATGGCGCGGCCTGCCGGGCAGCGACCGGCTGCGGCGCGGTCGGCCACGGCTGCACGCTGAGGGTGGCGGTGCGGCCGACCACCAGGCGGATGTCTTGCGGGGTGCTGTCGATGCTCACCCGCACCGGGATGCGCTGCGCCAGGCGCACCCAGTTGAAGCTCGGGTCGATGTCCGGCAGCAGGCTCTCGCCGCGGTTGCGGTCGCGGTCCTCGATGCCGGCGGCGATGCTCTGCACGTGGCCGCGCAGGTGCTCCGCCTCGCCCATCAGGACGATGTCCACCGGCTGACCGATGGCGATGGCGTGCAGCTTGGTCTCCTCGAAGTAGCCCTCCACGCGCAGCGAGCCGGTGTCGACGATCGACAGCACCGGCGTGCCGGTCTTCACGTAGTCGCCGACGCGCACGGTGCGGTCACCGATGTAGCCGTCCACCGGGCTGAGCACGCGGGTGCGCTCGAGGTCGAGCCGCGCGCTGCCGAGCGCCGCCTCGGCGGTGGCCAGCGCGGCCTCGCTGCGCTGCACCAGGGTGTCGCCTTCCTCGACCGTCTCGGCGGCGATCAGGTCCCTGAGCACGCGGTTGCGCTGGGCCTCGCGGCGCGCCTGCGCGAGCTGGGCGCGGCGTTCGCGCACCCGCGCCGCGGCCTTCTGCACCGCCAGCTCGAAGCGCGCGCGGTCGATGACGAACAGTGGCTGGCCGCGGCTGACCCGCTGGTTGTCGCGCACCAGGAGTTCGCTGACCAGCCCGGAGACGTCGGGGGCGACCTGGATGACGTCGGCGTGCACGCGGCCGTCGCGGGTCCACGGCGCCTGCATGTAGTAGTCCCACAGGTGCAGGCTGACGAGGCCGGCGGCGGCCACGGCGACCAGGGTCAGCAGCACGGAGCCAAGGGAGGGTAGCCAGTTCTTCACGATCGGATTCCCGGGGCGAGGGTGAACAGGGCGCCCAGTACCAGCACGTACAGGGCGAGGTTGAACAGCGGCGGGTGCCAGACCCAGCGGTAGACGCCGAGGCGCGCGAGCAGCGCGCGCAGAAGGCTCTTCACCGCGTAGGCGGCCAGCAGCAGGAGCAGCAGGCTCGGCACGAACACGCCGTAGAGGTCGAAATGGCCGCTCATGCGGGGGCTCCGGCGAGGTCGGGGACGGGGCGCGCGGCGGCCGGCGCGGGATACAGCGCCAGCTGCAGGCCGGCCAATGCCGCGGCGGCCTTGTGCGCCGGTGCGCCGGGCAGCGCGAGCAGCGCCGCCAGGCTGGCCTCCAGCTGCCCGGCCAGGACGTCCGGCAGCGCCAGCTGGCGGCCCGCGGCGGCGCAGGCGGCGAAGTAGCCGTGCAGCGCGGCGAGCACCGGCTCGACCTGGCGCCGGCTGGCCGCCGGCAGGCTGCGCTGCAGGTCGAGCAGGCGGAAGCACACGCGCAGGTCGCGGGTGAGGTCGGCCAGCGCCAGACCGGGCGCGCCGATCTGGCCGAGGCGCGGCAGCAGCTGGCTGGCGCGGTCGATCGTCCGCGCGGCGACCCGGTCCGGGTCCTCGGCCCGCGCGCCGCGCGCCAGTTCGCCCAGATCGCGCCAGGTGGCGCGGGCCAGGCGCCGCGCCGCCCACTCGGCGCCGAACGGCTTGCTCAGCCGCGCCCAGACCAGGGCGAACAACAGGCCGAGCACGTTGGACAGGGCGACGTCGGCGAACAGCGGGAAGTTGGCACGGTAGCTGTCCTGCAGGGTCAGGCTGGAGATGGTCTGCACGGCGAACAGCATCACCGCCATGTTGAACTGCGGCCGCCCGGTGAGGGTGCCGGCGAGCAGCAGCGGCACCGCCAGGGCGATCGCCAGCATGGCGAAGTCGTGGACGAAGGGCAGCACGCCGAACAGATAGAGGCCGGCGGCGGCGGTGGCGATCAGCGTCCACAGCAGGAAGGTGCGGATGAACGGCGCCGGGTCGTCCTGGCCAGCGAAGAAGCAGCCGACCACCGCGACCATGAAGATGCCGCTGAAGCCGTAGTCCCAGCCGACGGCGATCCACAGCAGGCAGGCGACGAACACCGACAGGCCCACCGAGGCGGCGGAGAAGGCCAGCAGGCCATAGTCGAAGTGCTGCGGCGCGCCGACCAGCTGGCGCACCTTGTAGCGCAGCGTCTGCGTCGGCCCCGGATGATCGGCGAAGCTGGCGCGCAGGTGCAGGCAGTCCTGCCACAGGTCGAGCAGCTGGCGCAGCTGACGCATCGCGCCGGCGATCAGCAGGGCCTGCGCCGGCGGACGGTCGTCCAGCCAGGTTTCCAGGCGCGTGCTGCGCTCGCGCAGCTGGCGCGCGCCGTCGGCGTCGCCGTGCTGCAGCCAGGCGTTCAGGCGTTCGAGCAGCTCGGCGAGTTCCGCCGGCAAGCGGCCGGACAGCGCCTGCAGGCGGCGCAGCGGGTCGAGCAGCGCGTCGACCTGCGGCGGCAGCATGGCCAGGCGCGCGCGGAACTGGCGGGCGTGGCGCGCCGGCAGGTGGCTGGCGCTGTCGTAGGACAGCTGCACGATCAGGCCGTCCAGCGCCATCACGTCGGCGAGCAGCCGCTGCAGGGCGCGCGGCGCGGCGCCGGCGGGGGCGTCGAGGGCGAGGCCCCGGGCGATCCAGCGCCGCGCGTCGCCGAGCAGGGCGTCCATGCGCGCGCCGAGCACCGGGGCGATGCGGCTGGGCAGCAGCACGGCGTTGACCAGCGCGGCGCAGGTGATGCCGAGCAGGATCTCCTCGCTGCGCGCCAGCGCCACGGCGAAGATGGTCTGCGGATGCTCGACCTGGCCCATGGCGATCAGCGGCACGCTGTAGGCCGCCAGCATGAAGATGTAGCTGCGCGGCGTGCGGTCGAGCAGGGAGAGGAACAGCAGCGTGCCGACCCACAGCGCCACCGCCAGGCTGAGCAGCACCGGCTGGTGCACCAGAGGCGGCAGCATGGCCACCGCGGCGGCGGCGCCGAGCAGGGTGCCGAGGGCGCGGAACAGCGCCTTGGAGCGCGTCGCCCCGGACAGCGGATGGGACACAACGTACACCGAGGCCATGGCCCAGTAGGGGTTGTCGAGGGGCAGCGCGAGGGCGATGTACAGGGCCAGCAGGGCGGCCAGCAGGGCCTTGGCCGAATACAGCCATTCGCGCCAGCTAGGTAGGTTCATGGGCGGGTGGAACTCGACGGACGACGACGGAAAACGCAAACGCGGGGATGCTGCATGCTGCTATTAAAGCGGAGCGCGGTTGCACAAACGGCACGATGAACAGGACAATCCGCGCGGATTCACCCGGTCGGCGAGAGGCCCCGATGAAAGGCAAGCGCATCCCCAACTACGCCCTCTACGGCGAGACGGCCAGTCCGCTGTGGCACGACCTGCTGCACGTCGAGTGGATCCACGAGCGCAGCCTGCTGTACCGCGGCGAGATCGAGCCGCACCGCCACGACGCCCTGGTGCAGTTTCTCTATGTGCGCTGCGGCTCCGGCACCCTCAGCGTCGAGCACCGCCGCTTGGCGATAGTCGCGCCCTGCCTGATCCTGCTGCCGTGCGGCGTGGTGCACGCCTTCAGCCACAGCCTGGATACCGACGGCCTGGTGATCACCGCCGCGCACCGCCCGCTGGAGTCGATGGCGCGCATCGCCTCGGCCGAGCTGGCCGCCCTGCTGCAGCGTCCGGCGCTGATCCCGCTGCCCTGGCCGGCCGACGGCGGCGAGCCGCTGTGGCCGCTGCTGCAGCTGCTCGAACAGGAGGCCGGCAGCGAGGCGCCGGGGCACACGGCCGCCGGCCTCGCCCTGTTGGTCACCCTGCTGGTGCACATCTCGCGCCTGGCCCAGCCGCAGCCGGGCAGCCTGCCGCCGGCCGGTCGCGGGCGGCGCGCCGCGCTGCTCGCCCAGTTCCGCGAGCTGGTCAACCGCCAGTTCCGCCAGCACTGGCCGCTGGAGCTGTACGCCAGCCATCTCGGCATCAGCGTCGCCCAGCTCGGCCGCATCTGCCGCGAGGAGGTCGGCGAGTCGGCGATGAACCTGGTCAACGCGCGGCTGATGCGCGAGGCGCAGCGCCAGCTCGCCTACTCGGAGCTGGAGGTCAAGCAGATCGCCCACGACCTCGGCTTCCGCGACACCTCCTACTTCAGCCGCTACTTCCGCAAGCAGGCCGGCATCCAGCCCGGCGCCTTCCGCGAGGCGTTCCGCAAGGCCGAGCCGGCCGCGCGCCCGGGCTGAAGGCGCCGCGGATTATTGCCGGATCAGGAACAAGTCCCTGTATGCATTGGCGGTGTAACCGCCCCGGCGCACTTCCTAGAATGCGCCGGCCTTCCAGGCAAAGGCACTGACGGAGCGGCGTGCCGTTCCTTGGTTGCGTGCTGTGCAAGAACTTCGGCAGTCCCCCGCGGGGCTGCCGAAGCCTCTCCGATGCGGTAACTCTCTACAGGTAACGACGAAATGAAAGCGTGGACCTTGCTGGCTCTGGCCGGGGTTTCGTGCATGGCGCTGGCCGGCGAACCGCCGGCGGCGGGTGATCGGCAAGCGGCGAAAGTCGAACGTTATGAATACGGCATGGAGCTGGATGTGGCGCGCGTCATCCAGCCGGCCGAGGTGCCCAGCAGCTGCGGCGTGGAGCCGGTGCGGATGGTCTACGAGGACCACCAGGGCCAGCGCCACACCCTGGAGTACCTGGTGGTGGGCAGCGGCTGCAGCGGCGGTTGACGGTCGGGGGACGTCAGCTCCCGTCCCCCGTGGCGCAGGGCAGGGATGCCCTGCGCGTTTTATTGTCGGCTGCTCGGCAGGGCAAGCGCGTGAATGGCTGCCGAGCCTGCTCGGTCCGTTGTAGGGGCGGAAAATGGCGCGATGCCGAGTGAGCAGGCTGAGGGTTCTTCCCGAAGTTGCCGCTATGGATGTCGCGGCAACTCTCCTCAATTCACTTGGGCGATCCAGTCGTTGAGGTTGTAGTAGTTGCTGATGCGCGCCACCTTGCCGTCGCGGATCTCGAAGAAGGCGCCGGCCGGCAGCACGTAGGTCTGGCCGTTGGCCGGCGGCAGGCCCTCGTCGTCGGCCAGGTACTCGCCGTGCACCACGAATTCGGCGGCGCCGCGCGTGCCGTCGGCGCTGGTCATGATCACGATGTCGGTCAGGCGCTCGCGGTAGCAGCGGTTCATCTTGGCCATGAACGCGGCGAACACGGCCTTGCCGACCTGGCGCTCGCCCTGGTTGATGTCGTGCACCACGTCGTCGGTGAGCAGGTCGAGGAAGGCGGGCATGTCGCCTGCGTTGAAGGCGGCGTAGTAGGCCTGGAGTACGTCGGCTGCGCGCATGGGCAATCTCCTGTCGCGAATCGGGCTGAGCCGGGGATGCCGGCATGATAGGGTTTCCCCCGGAGTCCGACATAGCCAACCACGCCATCTTCTATCGACAGAACGCCCCCGCCATGGAAATCCGCCTGCTTCAGGGCGCGGCCATCGCCTCGCACATCGAGGACCTGGCGCGCCTGCGCATCACCGTGTTCCGCGAGTTCCCCTACCTCTACGACGGCAGCCCGGCCTACGAGGCCGAGTACCTGGCCACCTACGCCAACGCGGCGGACAGCCTGTGCGTGCTGGTGCTCGACGGCGGGCGGGTGGTCGGCGCCTCCACCGCGCTGCCGCTGGCCGACGAGACCGAGGAGTTCCGCCGGCCGTTCGTCGCCGCCGGGCGGGACTGCGCGCGGGTGTTCTACTTCGGCGAGTCGCTGCTGCTGCCGGAATACCGCAACCGCGGCCTCGGCGTGCGCTTCTTCGCCGAGCGCGAGGCCCATGCGCGGCGCCTGGGGCGCTTCGACTGCTGCGCCTTCTGCGCGGTGCAGCGCCCGGCCGAGCATCCGCGCCGCCCGGCCGACTACCAGCCGCTCGACGCCTTCTGGCAGCGCCGCGGCTTCCGTCACCATCCCGAGCTGCGCACCGAATACCACTGGCAGGATCTCGACGAGGACGCCGAGTCGGCCAAGCCGATGTCCTTCTGGCTCAAGGAGCTCACCCCATGATCCGCGTCGCCGCCTGCCAGTACGCCATCGAGCTGCTGGAAGACTGGGAGGCCTATGCCGCCCACCTCACCGCGCTGTGCGCGGAGGCCGCCGCGCAGGACGCGCAGTTGCTGCTGCTGCCCGAGTACGCCGGGCTGGTGCTCTCCGGCCAGCTGCCGCCGCAGCAGCGCGGCGACCTGCACGCCTCGATCGCCGGCATCCAGCCGCTGCTGCCGCGCTGGCTGGAACTCTGTGCGGCGCTGGCTCGCAGCCTGAACGTTTACCTGCAGCCCGGCTCGCTGCCGGTGCGGGATGCCGACGGCCGCTATCGCAACCGCGCCTTCCTGTTCGGCCCCGAGGGCCTGCTCGGCCACCAGGACAAGCTGGTGATGACCCGCTTCGAGCGCGAGCTGTGGCAGATCGACGGCGGCGCGGGCCTCAGGGTGTTCGATACCGCGCTCGGTCGCCTGGGCATCCTGATCTGCTACGACAACGAGTTCCCGCTGCTGGCCCGCCGCCTGGCCGAGGCCGGCGCCGACCTGATCCTCGCGCCGAGCTGCACCGATACCGAGGCGGGCTTCTTCCGCGTGCGCATCGGCGCCCAGGCGCGCGCGCTGGAGAACCAGATCGCCGTGCTGCAGGCGCCGACCGTGGGCCTGGCGCCCTGGTCGCCGGCGCTCGACGAGAACATCGGCCGCGCCGCGCTCTATGTGCCCTCGGACTACGGTCTGCCGGCCAGCGGGGTGGTCGCCGAGAGCGCCGAGCTGTGCCCGGCGCGCAGCCAGTGGCTGGTCGCCGATCTCGATCTCGAGCAGGTGCGTCGGGTGCGCGGCGCGGGCCAGGTGTTCATCCGCCGCGACTGGCCGGAGCAGTTCGAGCCGGCGCGGGTGTTCCTCAGCACGCCTGAGTGACGCCGGGGAAGCGCGCGCGGAAGCTCTCCGGCATCGGCGTCACCCGGCTGGCGCGGTAGTCGAAGAACACGAAGCCGTTCTTCGCCAGGGCGATCAGCGCGCCGTCGTCCGGGCGGCTGACGCGGAAGGTGATGTCGCCGCCGTACTTGTTGAAGTCCATCACGCCGACCTCGAACAGCAGCTCGTCGCGGGCGAAGGCCTCGGCCTTGTACAGGGTGGCGAGGTCGGTGACCACGATGCCCAGGCCGTCCTCGTCGCCGGCGTCGTCGATGCCCTCGGCGAACAGGAAGCGCGAGCGCGCCTCGGACAGCATCGACACCAGCGCGTCGTTGCCCAGGTGCTGGCCGGCGTTGATGTCGGTGCTGCGCACGGTCATGCGCGTGGAGAAGCGGAAACCGTCTTCGGGAAGGTCGAGCTGCAGGCGGGCCATGGGCGATCCTTGGTCATGGAGGGGGATGCCACGAGTCTAAGCCGCCCGCGGGCTGTCCGGTAGGAGCCGGCAGGCTGGCTGCTACGGCGCCGGCTGCGGCACCCGCCACAGGTACCAGGCGGCCACCGTGCGCCACGGGCTGTAGGCCTGCCCGATGCGCGCCAGCTCGCGCGGCGTCGGCAGCTTCTCCAGGCGCTTGAGGCGACGATAGCCGTTGCGCACGCCGAAGTCGTCCACCGGCAGCACGTCGCGGCGTTCGAGGGTGAAGATCAGCAGCATCTCCACCGTCCAGCGGCCGATGCCGCGCAGGGTCACCAGCCGCTCGATCAGCGCCGCGTCGTCCAGCCTTGCGGCCTCCGCGCCGCTTGGCACCAGGCCGCTCAGCGCGCCCTCGGCGATGCCGCGCAGGGTCTCCACCTTGCGCGCCGACAGGCCGGTGCCGCGCAGGGCGTCGAAGTCGGTGGCCAGCAGTTGCTCTGGGGCGGGGAAGGGCGTGTCGGGATACAGGGCGAGCATCCGCGCGAGGATGCTCTCGGCAGCGCGCGCGTGCAGTTGCTGGTGGGCCACCGCGCGCACCAGCGCCTCGAAGGGCTCGCGCGCCGCCTGGCACTCCAGGGTGCAGGGGCCGACCTGCTCGACCAGGCGCGCCCAGTCGGCGTCGAGCGCCGCGAGAAAGACGCTGGCGGCGCGGTAGTCGCGGATCTGACTGGGCATGGTGGCGGTCCTCGGCGCGGGCGATCCGGCCAGTCTGCCGCCGGCCAGCGTGCCGCGTCACCCCGTTTCTTGCGTGTGGCCGCAGAGCGTTTGCCCGCAGGGGGCAGCGCACAGCCGCGCGTGCCCAGCGCGACAATGGCACCGCCGATGCGGACGGATTCGAGCGCAAGCCGCGGAGTGCGTCGCCGCGCCGGCGCGGGTACAGTCATCCGCGAACAGCGTTGTCCGGGAGCTTTCGATGACCACCGTCAAGACCGCAGAACAGGCCGCCGCACTGGCCGCCGCCACCCTCGCCGATCCGCGCTGGGCTGCGGTGCTGGCGCGCGACGCGGCGGCCGACGGCCAGTTCGTCTACTCGGTGCGCACCACCGGGGTTTACTGCCGGCCATCCTGCCCGTCGCGGCACGCGCGCCCGGAGCATGTGAGCTTCCACGCCAGCGCCGCGGCGGCCGAACAGGCCGGTTTCCGCCCGTGCCGGCGCTGCCAGCCGCAGCAGCCGTCCCCGGCCGAACGGCAGGCAGCGCGGATCGCCGAGGCATGCCGCATCCTCGACAGCGAGGAAGCGCCGGCGCTGGCCGAACTGGCTGCGCGGCTCGGTCTCAGTCCCTGGCACTTCCACCGCCAGTTCCGCCAGATCACCGGGGTGACGCCGCGCGCCTGGGCCGCCGCCCGCCGCGCCGAGCGCCTGCGCCGCGAGCTGGGCCAGCAGGACTCGGTCACCGCGGCGATCTACGCCGCCGGCTACAACGCCAGCAGCCGCTGCTACGCCGAGAGCGACGCGGTGCTCGGCATGAGCCCGGGCGCCTGGCGCGCCGGCGGCCGCGGCCAGACCATCCGCTTCGCCATCGGCCAGTGCGCGCTGGGCGCCATCCTGGTGGCGCAGAGCGCGCGCGGCCTGTGCGCCATCCTGCTCGGCGACGATCCCGCCGAGCTGCTCGCCGACCTCGAGCGGCGCTTCCCCGAGGCCGAGCTGATCGGCGGCGACGCCGGGTTCGAGCGCCTGGTGGCGCAGGTGGTCGGCTTCGTCGAGGCGCCGCGCCTGGGCCTCGACCTGCCGCTGGACCTGCGCGGCACCGCCTTCCAGCAGCGCGTCTGGCAGGCCCTGCGCGCCATCCCGCCGGGCCGCACGCTGAGCTACGCCGAACTGGCCGAGCGCATCGGCGCGCCGAAGGCGGTGCGCGCGGTGGCCGGCGCCTGCGCGGCCAATGCGCTGGCGGTGGCCATCCCCTGCCACCGCGTGGTGCGCAGCGACGGCGGGCTGTCCGGCTACCGCTGGGGCGTGGAGCGCAAGCGCGCGCTGCTGCAGCGCGAGGCGGAGGAGTGAGTCAGGCGCGCGGTGCCGCCACGCTGCGTCGCCAGGTCGCCGGCGGCACGCCGACCAGGCGCCGGAAGGCGCGCGAGAAGGCGGCTTCCGACTCGTAGCCGACCTCCTGGGCGATGGCGGCGACGGTGTGGTTGCTCTCGCGCAGCAGGCGCGAGGCGAGCTGGATGCGCCACTGCGCGAGGTAGTGCATCGGCGGCTGGGCGAGGAACTGCAGGAAGCGCTCGTGCAGCGCCGAGCGCGACAGGCCGACCTCGCGGCTGAGTTCGTCCATGCTCCACGCCCGCTGCGGCGCCTCGTGCAGCAGGGCCAGGGCGCGGCCGACGTGGCGGTCGCGCAGGCCGGCCAGCCAGCCGGTGGCGTCCGCCGGCAGGTCGTCGAGGTAGCGCCGCGCGGTGTCGACGAACATCATCTCGGCCAGCCGCTCCAGCACCGCCTCGGCGCCGGGGCGGCGCTCGCTGGACTCCACGGCGGCCTGCTCGATGACCCGCGCGACCCAGCCGCCGGCGCGCGCGGCCGGCAGGTGCAGCAGGCGCGGCAGGGCGGCGATCAGCGGGTTGAAGGGGCGCAGGTCGCAGCCGAGGAAGCCGCACACCAGCACGGTGTCGGCCTCGGCCACCGGCAGGCTGGCGCCCGGCTCGCGCACGCCGCTGTGGAAGGCGACCGGCATGGGCTTGGGCTGGTGGCGGGTGGCGAACACCCACTCGACGCCGATGCGCTGCGGCGCCAGCCCCGGCGCGCTGGACAGCACGTGGGCGTCGCCGTGCGGGAACATCACGATGTCGCCGCACTCCAGGCGCACCGGCGGCTCGCCGCCGAGCGCCGCCCAGCCGCTGCCGCGGGCGACCATGTGGAACTCGATGACGTGCTCGGCGCCGGGCAGCACCGCCGCGGCGATCTCCCGCGCCGGCGGCGCCTCGGCGGCCCAGTCCGCCCAGTTGCTCACGTAGTAGAACACCGCGCCGCGCAGGCGCACGGCGCGCAGCAGGTCCGACAGCGTGTCTCGACTCATGGCCTGGCTCCGTACCGGCGCTGCCGGCGGCAGGGGGCTGAGTCCATTCAGGGGCGGTTCGCGCGATGGCGGACGCGCGGGCAAGTTTCCCGGACTTCCAGTGAAGCACCGATTGCCCGGCGGCGGAACAATGGACTCGTCGGGATGCCGTCATCCCGCCCGTCCACCGAGGAGACCGTTCATGAACGCACCCGCCCAGCACTGCCCGGCCACCGCCGCCAGCACCACGCCGCAACCCGACCTCGCCGCGATCAAGGCGCGCCAGCAGGCCACCTGGGCCAGCGGCGACTTCGCGGTGATCGGCACCACCCTGCAGATCGTCGGCGAGTCGCTGGCCGAGGCCGTCGACCTGCGCGCCGGCGAGCGCGTGCTCGACGTCGCCGCCGGCAACGGCAACGCCACCCTGGCCGCCGCGCGGCGCTTCGCCACGGTGACCTCCACCGACTACGTGGCGCACCTGCTCGACAAGGGCGCCGCGCGCGCCCAGGCCGAGGGCCTGGCGGTCGAGTTCCGGGTCGCCGACGCCGAGAACCTGCCGTTCGCCGCCGCCAGCTTCGACGTCGCGCTGTCCACCTTCGGCGTGATGTTCACCGCCGACCAGCCGCGCGCCGCCGCCGAGCTGCTGCGCGTGGTGCGCCCCGGCGGGCGCATCGGCCTGGCCAACTGGACGCCGGAGGGCTTCATCGGCGAGCTGTTCCGGTTGATCGGCGCCCATGTGCCGCCGCCGGCCGGCCTGCGCTCGCCGCTGCGCTGGGGTGACGAGGCCGGGCTGGTCGAACTGTTCGGCCCGCAGGCCGCCGACATCCGCTGCACGCGCCAGTCGTTCAACTTCCGCTACCGCTCGGCGGCGCACTGGATCGACATCTTCCGCCGCTACTACGGCCCCACCCACAAGGCCTTCGCCGCCCTCGACGCAGCCGGCCAGGAGGCGCTGCACGCCGACCTCAAGCGCCTGCTGGAGACGCGCAACATCGGCGGAGCGGATGCGCTGGTGGTGCCGGGGGAATACCTGGAGGTGGTGATCGTCCGGCGCTAGCCGGCGGCGGGTGCGGGTGGCGCGCCTGGCTCGCGGGCCAGCAAGTCGGCCGCCGCCCGCAGGCCGGCGCGGACCAGCAGCTCCTCGGGCACGCTGTCGAAGCTCGTCGCGCCGATCTCCAGGGTGCGGCATGCGGCCGGGCCGCACTGGGCGCAGCACGGGCTGCTGCCGGCGCGGGCGTCGAGCCAGTGCTCCAGCGGCTGGCCGGCGATCCAGATGCGGTTGGATTCGGCCGGCGCGGCGGCGAAGCGGGTGGCGTCCAGTTCGCTGATCTCCAGGCGCGGCTGGATGCCCTGCGGGCGCAGGGCGGCGTCGAGGCGGGCGACGGCGTGTTGCAGGGCGTCGCGGGTTGCCTGGCAGCGTGGGCAGGTGGCGCCGTCGGCGTCGACCAGGCGCTGCCAGCGGATGATCAGGATGGGCATGGCGAAACCCTCGGTGGAGTCTTCAGCCAAGCCTAGCCTGTCGCGGGCGTCACCAGCGCCGGCGGTGGTCACGGTCGCGATAGTAGTAGTCGCGGTGGTAGCGCTTGTGCGGATGGTAGCGGTGATGATGGTGATGGCGCGGCGGGTAGTAGTAGATCGGCGCCGGGTAGTAATGATGATGGGGGACCGGGTAGTAGTAGGGCGGGTAGTAGCGCGGCGCGCCGAACTGGATGCTCAGCGGCGGCGAGTGGATCTCGACGTTGGGGACGCCGATGATGACCCGCGTGTCGTCTGCCGCGGCCGGCGCCGGGTCGAACAGGGTCAAGCAGGCGAGCAGACCGGTGGCGAGGGAAAGGCGCGCAAGCATGGTCGTGACTCCTGTGTTGCCGGACAGGTCCGGTCACAGGATTTGACCGCCGCACAGGGGGGAAGTCGCACCGTGCCGATGGATGGCGCGGGGCCAGGCGACGGACGGAACGGGGGGCGTCCGCCGCGCCGAGCCGTCCGCGCGCAGGGGCGGTTCAGGCGCTCAGTGCTCAGCCTGCCAGGCGTCGATCACTTCCTGGGCGGCGCGGAAGGCGTCGATGGCCGCCGGCACGCCGGCGTACACCGCGCAGTGCAGCAGCGCCTCGCGGATCTCCTCGACCGTGCAGCCGTTGTTCAGCGCGCCGCGCACGTGGCCCTTGAGTTCCTGCGGGCACTTCAGCGCGGTGAGCGCGGCGAGGGTGATCAGGCTGCGGGTCTTGCGCGGCAGGCCCTCACGGGTCCACACCCCGCCCCAGGCGTGGGCGTTGACGAACTCCTGCAGCGGAGCGGTGAAGTCGGTGGCGTTGCCCATGGCGCGGTCGACGAAGGCGTCGCCCATCACCTCGCGGCGCACCTGGAGGCCCTGGTCGTGGCTGTCGGTCATCGGGAAGTCCTGCGGATTGGCGGGGAAGGGGCGCCGGCGCGGCTGGCCGGTGCCGGTGGATCACTTGGTCTCGGCGAGCTTGCCGGTGGTTTCCTCGAGGGCGGCGCGGCAGCGCTCCTCGGCGGTGTCCAACTCCAGCTGCATCTGGCGGATGTCGAGGATCTGCTGCTCGAGCTGGCGGCGGCGCTCGGCGATCAGCTCGAGCATGCTGTTGAGCTGCTTCTTGTTGCCGGCCTGCGGGTCGTACAGCTCGATCAGCGTCTTGCACTCGGCCAGCGAGAAGCCCAGGCGCTTGCCGCGCAGGATCAGCTTGAGGGTCACCCGGTCCCTGGGGCTGTAGATGCGCTCCTGGCCGCGGCGCTGCGGCGAGAGCATGCCCTGCTCCTCGTAGAAGCGGATGGTGCGGGTGGTCACGTCCAGTTCCTGGGCGAGGTCGGAAATGCTGTAGGTCTGCTTCGCCATGGCGGGGTCCAGAGTCTGCGGGGCGCGCCCCCGGCGCCGTGCCGGCGGCGGGGCTACGCTGTTCATCGGTGTTCGATGGACAAGGCTACACCTTGGCCATCGCCGCTGCACGGGGTCGCGAGGGCCCGCGGCGGGGCAGGGAAGACGACGTCGTTCATCTTGTTGTTCTCTTCTGGCGTCGTGGCTGGAGGGGGTAGGGTGGGAAACTCGCGCAGCGATTGCCCACCGTCAGGGCGTGCGGTGGACAAGGCTGCACCGTTGTCCATCGCCCCGCGCGCCGGTGCGCACGGCGCCCCCTACGGACGAGCGGCTCCGGTAGGGTGCGCCATGCGCACCGCTGTCAGCGGCGGATCGGGCAGCCGGTGGCTTGCTGCAGCTCCTCGAAGCTCACCCCTTCGGCCAGTTCGACCAGCGTCAGGCCCTGCTCGGTGACATCCAGCACGGCCAGGTCGGTGATGATGCGGTCGACCACGCCGACACCGGTCAGCGGCAGGTCGCACTGCGGCAGGATCTTGTGCACGCCGCCCTTGGCGGTGTGCTCCATCAGCACCACCACGCGGCGCACGCCGGCCACCAGGTCCATCGCCCCGCCCATGCCCTTGACCATCTTGCCGGGGATCATCCAGTTGGCCAGGTCGCCGTGCGCCGACACCTGCATGGCGCCGAGGATCGACAGGTCGATATGGCCGCCGCGGATCATCGCGAAGCTGGCCGCGCTGTCGAAGAAGCAGCTGCCGGGCAGGGTGGTGATGGTCTGCTTGCCGGCGTTGATCAGGTCCGGGTCGACCTGCTCCTCGGTGGGGAACGGGCCGATGCCGAGCAGGCCGTTCTCGCTCTGCAGCCAGACGTCCATGCCTTCGGGGATGTAGTTGGCCACCAGGGTCGGCAGGCCGATGCCGAGGTTGACGTAGAAGCCGTCCTGCAGCTCGGCGGCGGCGCGCTGCGCCATCTGTTCGCGGGTCCAGGCCATGTTCAGTTCCCCCCTGCCGGTTTGGAAAGCGTGCGTTGTTCGATGCGTTTCTCGGGGTTGGCATTGACCACGATGCGCTGCACGTAGATGCCCGGCAGGTGGATCTGGTCGGCGTCCAGCGCGCCGGTCTCGACCAGCTCCTCGACCTCGACCACGCAGACCTTGCCGGCCATGGCGGCGAGCGGGTTGAAGTTGCGCGCGGTCTTGCGGAACAGCAGGTTGCCGGCCTTGTCGGCCTTCCACGCCTTGACCAGCGCCACGTCGGCGGTCAGCGAACGCTCCATCACGTACCACTCGCCGTCGAACTGGCGGGTCTCCTTGCCCTCGGCGACCAGGGTGCCGTAGCCAGTCTTGGTGAAGAACGCCGGGATGCCGGCGCCGCCGGCGCGCAGCTTCTCGGCCAGGGTGCCCTGCGGGGTGAACTCCAGCTCCAGCTCGCCGGCCAGGTACTGGCGCTCGAACTCCTTGTTCTCGCCGACGTAGGAGGAAATCATCTTGCGGATCTGCCGGGTGGCGAGCAGTTGGCCGAGGCCGAAGCCGTCGACGCCGGCGTTGTTGCTGATCGCGGTGAGGTTGTTCTTGCCGCTGTCGCGCAGCGCGGCGATCAGTGCCTCGGGGATGCCGCACAGGCCGAAGCCGCCGACGGCGATGGTCATGCCGTCCTCCACCAGCCCGTCGAGGGCCGCCTGGGCGCTGGGGTAGAGCTTGTTCATCGGGATGCCTCGCTGGTTGTTCTGGTTGGGCAATTGGTGTCGGTGCGCACGGCGCATCCTACGACCACGCAAGCGTAGGGTGCGCCGTGCGCACCACGGCTCAGCAGCCGCGCCGCGCGCGTGCCACCCGCGAGCCGGTGGCGCGGCCGAGCACGGCGCAGATGCGCTCGCCGGCCTCGATCAGCGCATCGAGGTCGATGCCGGTGTGGATGCCCAGGCCGTTCAACAGATACAGCACGTCCTCGCTGGCCACGTTGCCGCTGGCGCCCTTGGCGTAGGGGCAGCCGCCCAACCCTGCCACCGAGCTGTCGAACACGTGGATGCCCTCCAAGAGGCTGGCGTAGATGTTCGCCAGCGCCTGGCCGTAGGTGTCGTGGAAGTGCCCGGCCAGCCTGTCGCGCGGGATGTCGCGGCCGACCACGTCGAACAGGGTGCGGGTGGCGCCGGCGGTGCCGGTGCCGATGGTGTCGCCCAGCGACACCTCGTAGCAGCCCATCTCGAACAGCTCGCGGGCCACCGCGGCGACCTGCTGCGGCGCCACTTCGCCCTCGTAGGGGCAGCCGAGCACGCAGGACACGTAGCCGCGCACGCGCACGCCCTGCTCGCGGGCGGCGTCCATCACCGGCACGAAGCGCTGCAGGCTCTCGCTGATCGAGCAGTTGATGTTCTTCTGCGAGAACGCCTCGCTGGCGGCGGCGAATACCGCGACCTCCTTCACCCCGGCCAGCATGGCGGCCTCGAAGCCCTGCAGGTTGGGGGTCAGCGCGGCGTAGGTGACGCCGGGTTTCTGCTGGATCTGCGCGAACACCTCGGCGGAGCCGGCCATCTGCGGCACCCACTTGGGCGACACGAAGCTGCCGACCTCGACGTATTCGACGCCGGCGGCGCTCAGGTCGTCGACCAGGCGCACCTTGTCGGCCACGCTGATCGGCTGTTTCTCGTTCTGCAGGCCGTCGCGCGGGCCGACTTCGACCAGGCGGACGTGCTGGGGCAGTTCAATGGCGGTTGTCTTCATCTGCGATTTCCGTGTCGAAGTACAGGCTCGGTGGTTCAGCGGCGATCAGGGGACCGGCGTAGGGTGGACAACGACGCAGTCTTGTCCACCGCTGCGGGGCCATGGTGGGCAATCGCTGCGCGAGTTGCCCACCCTACGGCTGGCTTGACTGTCGGGGCGAATCTATTCGCCTTTGCAGCCTGCATGGCGAATGAATTCGCCCCTACAGGGGCTGGCGTCTGCCTTCAGACCTCCTCCCGAACGTAGGGTGGACAACGGCGCAGCCTTGTCCACCGCTGCGGTGCCATGGTGGAAACTCGCTGCGCGAGTTGCCTACCCTAGGCTGGCTTGTCTGTAGGGGCGAATTTATTCGCCTTTGCACGCTATGTGGCGAATGAATTCGCTCCTACAGGGGCTGGCGCCGGCCCTCAGGCCTCCTCCAGCTCCACCAGCGCGGTGCCTTCGCTGACCAGTTCGCCCTCGCTGCAGTACAGGCCCTTGACCACCCCGGCCTGCGGCGCGCGGATGCTGTGCTCCATCTTCATCGCCTCCAGCACCACCAGGGCGGTGCCGGCCTCGACGTGCTGGCCGGCCTCGACCAGCACGCGGACGATGCTGCCGTTCATCGGCGCGGTCAGGCCGCCGTGGTGGGCGTGGCTGGCCTCGGCCTCGGCGATCGGGTCGACGCGCTGCACGCAGCGCAGCTCGCCGCCCCACTCCAGGTACAGGCTGTCGCCACGGCGTAGCGCCAGGTGCTGGCGGCGCAGGCCGTCCTGCTCGACCCACAGCAGCTCGCCGTGCAGGCTGACCCGGGCTGCGCCCTGGCCGCGCAGGCGCACCGGCTGGCGGTGCTCGCCGCAGCGCAGCAGCAGGTCGGTCTCCGCCGGCAGGCCGGCGCGCCAGCCGCTGGTGGCGTTCCACGGCGAGTGCGGATCGTCGCCGCGCACGCGCTGCGCCTCGCCGAGCACGAAGGCCTCGGCGGCCAGCTGCCAGAAGCTCTCCGGCAGGTCGCCGGCCAGCGGCAGCAGGTCGTTCTGGTGGCGCGGGATGAAGCCGGTGTCCAGCTCGGCGGCGGCGAACGCCGGGTGGGCCAGCACGCGGCGCAGGAACGCCAGGTTGGTCCTGACCCCGCCGACGGCGGTCTCGGCGAGCATGGCCAGCAGGCGCTGGCGCGCTTCCTCGCGGTTCTCGCCCCAGGCGATCAGCTTGCCGAGCATCGGGTCGTAGAACGGCGACACCGTGTCGCCCTCGGCCACGCCGCTGTCGACGCGGCGGCCGGGCCCTGCGGCCGGCTCGCGGTACAGCTCCAGCCGCCCGGTGGCCGGCAGGAAGTCGTGGTCGGGGTCCTCGGCGTACAGACGCACCTCGATGGCGTGGCCGTTGAGCGGCACCTGCTCCTGAGTGAGCGGCAGGGGCTCGCCGCGGGCGACGCGGATCTGCCAGGCGACCAGGTCGAGGCCGGTGATCGCCTCGGTGACCGGGTGCTCGACCTGCAGGCGAGTGTTCATTTCCATGAAGAAGAATTCGCCGCGCGCGTCGAGGAGGAACTCCACGGTGCCGGCGCCGACGTAGCCGATGGCCTTGGCCGCCTTGACCGCCGCCTCGCCCATGGCGCGGCGCAGTGCGGGGGAGAGGCCCGGGGCCGGGGCTTCCTCGACCACCTTCTGGTGGCGGCGCTGGATCGAGCAGTCGCGCTCGTTGAGGTACAGGCAGTTGCCGTGCTTGTCGGCGAACACCTGGATCTCCACGTGGCGCGGCTTGAGCACGTACTTCTCGACCAGCATGCGCGAGTCGCCGAACGCCGCCTGGGCTTCGCGCTGCGCCGAGGCCAGCGCCTCGGCCAGCTCGCTCTCCTGCTCGACCACCTTCATGCCCTTGCCGCCGCCGCCGGCGGCGGCCTTGAGCAGCACCGGGTAGCCGATCACCTCGGCGGCGGTGCGGAAGGTTTCAAAATCCTGGGCTTCGCCGTGGTAACCGGGCACCAGCGGCACGCCGGCGGTTTCCATCAGCGCCTTGGCCGCCGACTTGCTGCCCATCGCCTCGATGGCGCTGGCCGGCGGGCCGAGGAACAGCAGGCCGGCCTCCTCGATGGCGCGGGCGAAGCCGGCGTTCTCGGAGAGGAAGCCGTAGCCGGGGTGGATGGCCTGGGCGCCGCTGGCTTTGGCGGCCTGGATCAGCTTGTCGACCAGCAGGTAGCTGTCGGCCGGCTTGGCGCCGCCCAGATCGACCGCGCAGTCGGCCTCGCGCACGTGGCGGGCGCCGGCGTCGATGGCGCTGTGCACCGCGACGCTGCGGATGCCCAGGGCGCGGGCGCTACGGATGACCCGGCAGGCGATCTCGCCGCGGTTGGCAATCAGCAGGGTTGTAATCATTGTTCTGGCTCCCGAGGTGGCTGCTGCCTGGTGTTCAGTGGTTCTGCCACTGCGGCTGGCGTTTCTCCAGGAAGGCGCGCAGGCCCTCCTGGCCTTCCGCGCTGACGCGGACGCGCGCGATGGCGCTTTCGGTGTAGCGGCGCAGGGCCGGCGACAGCGCGCCGCTGCCGACTTCCTTGAGCAGGTCCTTGGTCGCCTTCATCGCCTGCGGGCTGTTCAGCAGCAGGTTGGCGATCCACTGCTCCAGCGCGGCGTCCAGCTCGGCGGCCGGGTAGCACTCGGCGAGCAGGCCCAGCTCGCGGGCGCGACTGCCGGCGAAGCGCTCGGCGGACAGCGCGTAGCGGCGCGCGGCGCGTTCGCCGATGGCCTGCACCACGAACGGGCTGATCACCGCCGGCAGCAGGCCGATGCGCACCTCGGACAGCGAGAACTGCGCGTCCTCGGCGCCGATCGCCACGTCGCAGCAGGCGGCCAGGCCCACCGCGCCACCGAAGGCGGCGCCCTGCACCACGGCGAGGGTCGGCAGCTTGAGGTGGTAGAGGTTGTACATCAGCTCGGCCAGCGCCTGGGCGTCGCGCAGGTTGGCGTCGTAGTCGAGCTCGGCGGCCTCGCGCATCCAGGCGAGATCGGCGCCGGCGGAGAAGTGCTTGCCGCGCCCGCGCAGGACGAGGAAGCGCAGTTCGCCGTGGTCCTGGACGACGTCCAGGGCCTGGATCAGCTCCTGGATCATCGCGCCGTTGAAGGCGTTGTTCTTGTCGGCGCGGTCGAGCCACAGGGTGGCGAAGCCGCGCGGGTCGAATTCGAGTTGTACGGTCTGGAAGTCGCTCATGATCGTTCCTGTAGGGGGTGCGGGGCCGCCAGGGCTACGCGCACCAGATGCCAGGGTAGTGGTGCGCACGGCGCACCCTACGGCTGAGTCATGTCACATCCGGAACACGCCGAAGCGGGTCGGCTCGATCGGCGCGTTGAGCGTGGCCGACAGCGCCAGGGCGAGCACCTCGCGGGTCTGCGCCGGGTCGATCACGCCGTCGTCCCACAGCCGCGCGCTGGAGTAGTACGGGTGCCCCTGGCGCTCGTACTGCTCGAGGATCGGCTGGCGGATCGCCTCCTCCTCCTCGGCGGAGAAGCTCTTGCCGCTGCGCTCGACCTGCTCGCGCTTGACCTGGGTGAGCACGCCGGCGGCCTGGGCGGCGCCCATCACGCCGATCCGCGCGTTCGGCCACATCCACAGGAAGCGCGGGTCGTAGGCGCGGCCGCACATGCCGTAGTTGCCGGCGCCGAAGCTGCCGCCGATGATCACGGTGAACTTCGGCACGCTGGCGCAGGCCACCGCGGTGACCAGCTTGGCGCCGTGCTTGGCGATGCCGCCGGCCTCGTACTTCTGCCCGACCATGAAGCCGGTGATGTTCTGCAGGAACAGCAGCGGGATGCCGCGCTGGCAGGCCAGCTCGATGAAGTGTGCGCCCTTCTGCGCCGCTTCGGCGAACAGGATGCCGTTGTTGGCGAGGATGGCGATCGGATAGCCGTGCAGGCGGGCGAAGCCGCACACCAGGGTGGTGCCGAACAGCGCCTTGAACTCGTCGAATTCGCTGCCGTCGACCAGCCGGGCGATCACCTCGCGCACGTCGAACGGCTGCTTGGCGTCGGCCGGGATGATGCCGTACAGCTCGTCGCCGGCGTACAGCGGCGCGCGCGGCGCGACGCTCTCCAACTGGCCCTGCTTGCGCCAGTTGAGGTTGGCCACGCAGCGGCGGGCGATGGCCAGCGCATGGGCGTCGTTCTCGGCGTAGTGGTCGGCCACCCCGGAGGTCTTGCAGTGCACGTCGGCGCCGCCCAGTTCCTCGGCGGTGACCACCTCGCCGGTGGCGGCCTTCACCAGCGGCGGGCCGGCGAGGAAGATGGTCGCCTGGTTGCGCACCATGATGGTCTCGTCGGCCATCGCCGGCACGTAGGCGCCGCCGGCGGTGCACGAGCCCATCACCACGGCGATCTGCGGGATGCCCATCGCGCTCATGTTGGCCTGGTTGAAGAAGATCCGCCCGAAGTGCTCGCGGTCGGGGAACACCTCGTCCTGGCGCGGCAGGTTGGCGCCGCCGGAGTCGACCAGGTAGATGCACGGCAGGCGGTTCTGCTGAGCGATGGTCTGCGCGCGGATGTGCTTCTTCACCGTCAGCGGGTAGTAGCTGCCGCCCTTCACGGTGGCGTCGTTGCCGACGATCATGCACTCGACGCCCTCGACCCGGCCGATGCCGGCGACCACGCCGGCGGCCGGCACGTCCTCGCCGTACACCTCGAAGGCGGCCAGCGCGGAGAGTTCGAGGAAGGCCGAGCCCGGGTCGAGCAGAGCGTTGATGCGCTCGCGCACCAAGAGCTTGCCGCGCGCGCTGTGGCGCTGCTGGGCGGCCACGCCGCCGCCCTCGCTGATGCGGCCGAGCAGGGCACGCAGGTTGTTGACCTGCTCGCGCATCGCCGCGCTGTTGGCGGCGTACTCCGGCGAGCGGGTGTTGATCTGGGTATGCAGGATGGCCATGGATGGGCTCCCCTAGGGTGGCAAACCCGCGAAGCGGTTTTCCACCTGTCCGTGTTTCGGTGGAAAAGGCCGGCGGCCGTTTTCCACCCTACGCCTGGATGCGCTCAGCGCGACTCGTTGAACAGCTCGCGGCCGATCAGCATGCGGCGGATCTCGCTGGTGCCGGCGCCGATCTCGTAGAGCTTGGCGTCGCGCAGCAGGCGCCCGGTGGGGAACTCGTTGATGTAGCCGTTGCCGCCGAGGATCTGGATCGCCTGCAGGGCCATCTGGGTGGCGTTCTCGGCGGTGTAGAGGATCACCCCGGCGGCGTCCTTGCGGGTGGTCTCGCCGCGGTCGCAGGCCTGCGCCACCGTATAGAGGTAGGCGCGGCTGGCGTTGAGCTGGGTGTACATGTCGGCGACCTTGCCCTGGATGAACTGGAACTCGCCGATGCTCTGGCCGAACTGCTTGCGGTCGTGGATGTAGGGCACCACCACGTCCAGGCACGCCTGCATGATGCCGGTCGGGCCGCCGGCGAGCACCACGCGCTCGTAGTCGAGGCCGCTCATCAGCACGCGCACGCCGCCGTTGAGCTGACCGAGGACGTTCTCCTCCGGCACCTCGACGTCGTCGAAGAACAGCTCGCAGGTGTTGGAGCCGCGCATGCCCAGCTTGTCGAACTTGCTGCCGCGGCTGAAGCCCTTCCAGTCGCGCTCGACGATGAACGCGGTGATGCCGTGCGGGCCCTTGTCCAGGTCGGTCTTGGCGTAGATCACGTAGGTGTTGGCGTCCGGGCCGTTGGTGATCCAGGTCTTGCTGCCGTTGAGGACGTAGCGGTCGCCGCGCTTCTCGGCGCGCAGCTTCATGGAGACCACGTCGGAGCCGGCGTTCGGCTCGCTCATCGCCAGCGCGCCGACGTGCTCGCCGCTGATCAGCTTGGGCAGGTACTTGGCCTTCTGCGCCTCGGTGCCGTTGCGCTTGATCTGGTTGACGCACAGGTTGGAATGCGCGCCGTAGGACAGCGCCACCGAGGCCGAGGCGCGGCTGATCTCCTCCATGGCCACCACGTGGGCCAGGTAGCCCATGCCGGCGCCGCCGTACTCCTCGGGCACGGTGATGCCGAGCAGGCCCATCTCGCCGAACTTCTTCCACATGTCCATCGGGAAGGTGTTGGTGGCGTCGATCTCGGCGGCGCGCGGCGCCAGCTCGGCGTCCACGAAGGCGCGCACCTGGTCGCGCAGCATGTCGATGGTTTCACCGAGGGCGAAGTTGAGGCTGGAGTACGTCATGGAACCACCTTTGTCTGTCTTGTAGTTGTGCGGTTTGCGGAGTAGTACGGTAGCCGGAGCGCAGACCCCGGCCTGTCCGCCCGCCGCTCCGGCACGCTGTTCCGGAGCCCCATTCCAGCGTAGCGCTTGCTGCTCTGGCGTGGGTTGTCAGGCTGTGACCTTTACGTTAACGTAAACAAACCCCGCGGCGACTGTCAACACGCAGGCCGCCGTCGGGAGCGCAAACTCAGAAGTAGCAAACCTCATAACAAACATAAGACTGAGGGATCCTATGAGTCATCCGAGCTATACCCGCGGCCCGCAGGACAAAGAACTGCTGGCCATGACCATCGGCGCGGCCTTTGACCGCACGGTTGCCCGCTTCCCTCAACGCGATGCGCTGATCGTCCGTCACCAGGGCCTGCGCTACACCTGGAGCGAACTGGCCGAGGCGGTCGACCGCTGCGCCCGCGCCTTCATCGCCCTCGGCCTGCAACCCGGCGAGCGTCTCGGCATCTGGTCGCCCAACTGCGCCGAGTGGTGCATCACCCAGTTCGCCAGCGCCAAGGTCGGCGCCATCCTGGTCAACATCAATCCCGCCTACCGCCTCAGCGAGCTGGAGTACGCGCTCAAGCAGTCCGGCTGTCGCTGGCTGATCTGCGCCGACTCGTTCAAGACCTCCGACTACCACGCCATGCTCGGCGAGCTGCTGCCGGAGCTGGCGCCCAGCGCCACCGGCGCGCTGCACAGCCACATGCTCCCCGAGCTGCGCGGGGTGATCAGCCTGGGCAAGCAGCCGGCCGACGGCATGCTCGGCTGGCAGCGCCTGCAGGCCATGGCCGACGAGGTCGGCCCCGAGCAGCTGCGCGAGCGCAGCGAGCTGCTGCAGTTCGACGAGCCGATCAACATCCAGTACACCTCCGGCACCACCGGCTTCCCCAAGGGCGCCACCCTCAGCCACTTCAACATCCTCAACAACGGCTTCATGGTCGGCGAGAGCCTCGGCCTCACCGAGCAGGACCGCCTGGTCATCCCGGTGCCGCTGTACCACTGCTTCGGCATGGTGATGGGCAACCTCGGCTGCCTGACCCACGGCAGCGCCATGATCTATCCGAGCGCCGCTTTCGAGCCGCTGGCCGCCCTGCAGGCGGTGGCCGAGGAACGCGCCACCGCGCTGTACGGCGTGCCGACCATGTTCATCGCCATGCTCGACCACCCCGAGCGCGACGGCTTCGAGCTGTCCAGCCTGCGCACCGGGATCATGGCCGGCGCCACCTGCCCGATCGAGGTGATGAAGCGGGTGATCGCCGAGATGCACATGAGCGAGGTGCAGATCGCCTACGGCATGACCGAGACCAGCCCGGTGTCGACCCAGACCGGGCCGAGCGACGACCTCGAGCGCCGCGTCACCAGCGTCGGCCGCACCCAGCCGCAGCTGGAGAGCAAGATCGTCGACGAGCACGGTCGCATCGTGCCGCGCGGACAGATCGGCGAGCTGTGCACCCGCGGCTACAGCGTGATGCTCGGCTACTGGAACAACCCCGACGCCACCCGCGAGGCCATCGACGGCGCGCGCTGGATGCACACCGGCGACCTGGCGGTGATGGACGACGAGGGCTACATCAAGATCGTCGGGCGCAACAAGGACATGATCATCCGCGGCGGCGAGAACGTGTACCCGCGCGAGATCGAGGAGTTCCTCTTCACCCATCCGGCGGTGGCCGACGTGCAGGTGATCGGCGTGCCGGACCAGAAGTACGGCGAGGAGATCGTCGCCTGGGTCAAGCTGCACCCGGGGCAGGCGGTCGAGGGCGAGACGCTGCGCGAGTTCTGCAAGGGGCGCATCGCCCACTTCAAGATCCCGCGCCACGTGAAGTTCGTCGACGACTTCCCGATGACCATCAGCGGCAAGGTGCAGAAGTTCCGCATGCGCGAGATCAGCGTGGTGGAGCTGGGCATCAACCAGCACTGAGTGGCGTTGTGCCGAGCGTTCCCACGCGCCGTGTGGGAACGCCGCCGCGCCCGGATGCTCCGCGCCCCTCCCGCGTGACGACGGGCGCAGGAGCGCCCCGGGCAGGAGCGCCCCGGAGCAGGTGCCTGCGCGGGAGCCTGGGCACCATCAACTCGATAGATGAAGGACCATTGCATGACCGCCCCGATCAGCCGCTTCCCCGTTCCCGAGACCCTCGACGCGCTGCCGCAGGACCTGCGCGAGCGCATCCTCGCCGTGCAGGACAAGGCCGGCTTCGTGCCCAACGTGTTCCTCATGCTGGCGCACCGCCCCGACGAGTTCCGCGCCTTCTTCGCCTACCACGATGCGCTGATGGAGCGCGAGTCGGACACCCTGAGCATCGCCGAGAAGGAGATGATCGTGGTCGCCACCAGCGCCCGCCACGGCTGCCTGTACTGCGTGGTGGCGCACGGCGCGGTGCTGCGCATCCGCAGCAAGCAGCCGGAGCTGGCCGACCAGCTCGCCATCAACCACCGTACCGCGCCCATCGGCGCGCGCCAGCGGGTGATGCTCGACTTCGCCCTGCACCTCTCCTTCGACCACGGCGTGCTCGACGACGCCTGGCAGCAGCGCCTCGAGGCGGTCGGCTTCAGCCACGACGACATCTGGGACATCGGTGCCATCGCCGCCTTCTTCAGCCTGTCCAACCGTCTGGTGTCGCTGGCCGGCACCCCGCCGAATCCCGAGTTCTACCTGATGGGCCGGCTGCCGCGCGAATCGCGCAGCTGATCACGCTGCACTGCACTAAAGGCGTAGGCGAGATGCTTGCCGGGCGCTTCCTGATGCTGTTAACGTAAACGTCAAGGCCTCCCCGGCCTGCGCCTCATCCAACAAAAACAATCAAGGTTAGAGGGCACCCCATGGCACCAGAGTTCGTGCTGGAAACTCGCGGCCTGACCAAGGAATTCCGCGGCTTCACCGCGGTCGACTCGGTCGATCTGCGTGTGCAGAAGGGCCACATCCACGCGCTGATCGGTCCCAACGGGGCCGGCAAGACCACCGTATTCAACCTGCTCACCAAGTTCCTCACCCCGACCCGCGGCGAGATCCTCTACTACGGCAAGCCGATCACCGGCATGAAGCCCAACGAGATCGCCCGCCTGGGGCTGGTGCGCTCGTTCCAGATCTCCGCGGTGTTCGGCCACATGAGCGTGCGCGACAACGTGCGCGTGGCCCTGCAGCAGCGCGAGGGCAACTCCTTCCACTTCTGGAAGCCGGCGCGCTGCCTGGACGCGCTCAACGAGCGCGCCGAGCAGCTGCTCGCCGAGGTCGACCTGCTGTCCTTCGCCGATACCCTGACCATCGAGCTGCCCTACGGCCGCAAGCGCGCCCTCGAGCTGGCCACCACCCTGGCGCTGGAGCCCAAGGTGCTGCTGCTCGACGAGCCGACCCAGGGCATGGGCCACGAGGACGTCGACATGGTGGTCGACCTGGTGCGCCGCGCCGCGGTCGGCCGCACCGTGGTGATGGTCGAGCACAACCTCAGCGTGGTCAGCCGCCTGTGCGACCGCCTCACCGTGCTGGCGCGCGGTTCGATCCTCGCCGAGGGCGACTACGCCAGCGTCTCCGCCAACCCGCAGGTGCGCGAGGCGTACCTCGGTAGCGAGGCCGCCGCCGAGGAGTCCCACGCATGACCAGCCTGCACACCCCCGATTTCGAACAGCTGCGCATCAGCGACCTGCACGCCTTCTACGGCGAGTCGCACATCCTCCACGGCATCGACATGCTGGTGCGCCGCGGCGAGCTGGTGACCCTGCTCGGCCGCAACGGTGCCGGGCGCACCACCACCCTGCGCGCGATCATGAACCTGGTCGGCCGGCGCACCGGCTCGATCATGATCAACGGCAACGAGACCATCGGCAGCGCCGCGCACCTGATCCCGCGCCTGGGCGTCGGCTACTGCCCGGAGGAGCGCGGCATCTTCGCCAGCCTCAACGTCGAGGAGAACCTGCTGCTGCCGCCCACCGTGCGCAGCGGCGGCATGGGCCTCGACGAGATCTACGAGATGTTCCCCAACCTCTACGAGCGGCGCTTCAGCCAGGGCACCCGGCTGTCCGGCGGCGAGCAGCAGATGCTGGCCATGGCGCGCATCCTGCGCACCGGCGCCAACCTGCTGCTGCTCGACGAGATCACCGAGGGCCTCGCCCCGGTGATCGTGCAGAAGCTCGGCGAGGTGCTGCTCAAGCTCAAGGACAAGGGCCTGACCATCGTCCTGGTCGAGCAGAACTTCCGCTTCGCCGCACCGCTGGCCGACCGTCACTACCTGATGGAGCACGGCCAGATCGTCGAGGAGATCAGCGCCGCCGAGCTGCCGGCGCGCAAGGAAATGCTCAACGCCTGCCTCGGCGTGTGACAGCGAACCCGTAACACCCCGCGAGCGACTCGCGGCGGCGCGGCTCCACCGCGCCGTCCGGGCCGCCCGCGGGCCGCGCAACACCTGGTCGATCTGTACAACAACAAAAACCGAGCACAGTGGGTACATACCATGAAGCTGTTCCAGAAGACTGCTAGCGCCATCCTCGTCTCCAGCCTGATCGCCGGCACTGCCCAGGCGTCGATCAGCAACGACGAAATCCGCATCGGCTACCTGGCCGACATGTCCGGCACCTACCGCGATCTCGCCGGCCCGGGCGGCCTGGAGGCGCTGAAGATGGCCGTCGAAGACTTCGGCGGCAGCGTCGACGGCAAGAAGATCGTCATCTTCAACGCCGACGACCTCAACAAGCCGGACGTCGGCGCCAACACCGTGCGCCAGTGGGTCGACGAGAAAAACGTCGACATGGTGACCGGCCTGGTCGCCACCTCGGTGGTGCTGGCCGCGGCCAAGGTGGTCGAGCAGGCCGACAAGCTGGCGCTGATCTCCGGCGCGGCCTCCTCGAGCATCACCAACGAGTACTGCTCGCCCAACCACATCCACTGGACCTACGACACCTACGCGCTGGCCAACGGCACCGCCAAGGCGGTGATGGGGCAGGGCGGCAAGAGCTGGTACATGCTGACCGCCGACTACGCCTTCGGCCACGCCATGGAGGCCGACATCACCAAGGTGGTCAAGGAGGGCGGCGGCGAGGTGCTCGGCTCGGTGCGCCATCCGTTCCCCAGCCAGGACTTCTCCTCCTACGTGCTGCAGGCGCAGGGCTCCGGCGCCCAGGTGATCGCCCTGGCCAACGCCGGCGCCGACACCGTCAACGCGCTGAAGACCGCCAGCCAGTTCGGCGTCACCCAGGCCGGGCAGAAGCTGGCCGGCATGGTGGTGTTCCTCAACGACATCCACGCCATGGGCCTGGAGGTCACCCAGGGCCTGATGCTGACCACCGGCTGGTACTGGGACATGAACGACGAGACCCGCGCCTGGGCCAAGCGCTACTTCGAGCGCTTCGGCCGCATGCCGAGCATGGCCCAGGCCGGCGTCTACTCGGCGACCATGCACTACCTGAACGCGGTCAAGGCCACCGGCAGCGACGACACCAAGACCGTGCGCGCGCAGATGGCCGCCACCCCGGTCAACGACATGTTCGCCAAGGGCGGCAAGATCCGCGAGGACGGCCGCATGGTCCACGACATGTACCTGGTGCAGGTGAAGACCCCGGCCGAGTCCAAGGGCGAGTGGGACCTGTACAAGATCGTCAGCACCATCCCCGGCGAGCAGGCCTACCGCCCGCTGGCCGAGAGCCAGTGCAAGCTGGTCGGCAAGGTGGCGCAGAACTGATCGACCGCCGGCTCCCGCGCCGCGTGGCGCGGGGGCGAGCCATCCACCCGGCCCGCGCGGCCGGGTGTCGCGGACTTCCTGTGGGTGGTGACTCATGACTCTCGTATTCGGTATTCCCCTGAGCGTGCTGCTCGGCCAGCTGCTGCTCGGCCTGATCAACGGCGCCTTCTACGCGCTGCTCAGCCTGGGCCTGGCGATCATCTTCGGCCTGCTGCGCATCATCAACTTCGCCCACGGCGCGCTGTACATGCTCGGCGCCTTCGCCGCGCTGCTCGGCCTCAACTACCTGGGCGTCAACTACTGGGTGGCGCTGGTGCTGTCGCCGCTCCTGGTCGGCGCCATCGGCATGGCCATCGAGCGCAACCTGCTGCGCCGCATCGCCGGCGAGGACCACCTCTACGGCCTGCTGCTGACCTTCGGTCTGGCGCTGATCCTCGAGGGCTGCTTCGTCAAGCTGTTCGGCGTCTCCGGCGCCTCCTACCCGACCCCCGACCTGCTCAAGGGCGGCGTCAACCTCGGCTTCATGTTCCTGCCGACCTACCGCGCCTGGGTGGTGGTGGCCGCGCTGGTGGTGTGCCTGGTCACCTGGTACATGATCGAGCGCACCCGTCTAGGCTCCTACCTGCGCGCCGGCACCGAGAACCCCAAGCTGATGCAGGCCTTCGGCATCAACGTGCCGCTGCTGATCACCCTGACCTACGGCTACGGTGTGGCCCTGGCCGCCTTCGCCGGGGTGCTCGCCGCGCCCATCTATCCGGTCAGCCCGACCATGGGCGCCAACCTCTTGATCGTGGTGTTCGCCGTGGTGGTGATCGGCGGCATGGGCTCGATCATGGGCGCCATCGTCACCGGTCTGGCCATGGGCCTGATCGAGGGCCTGACCAAGGTGTTCTATCCCCAGGCGGCCAGCACCGTGGTGTTCCTGGTCATGGTCATCGTCCTGCTGGTGCGTCCGGCGGGTCTGTTCGGCAAGGAGGCATGAGCATGTCGACTCTCGAGAATCTTCCGTCGGTCGCCGCGCTGCCGCCGAGCGTGGAACAGGAACGTCGGCGCGCCGCCCGGCGCCGCAAGCTCGGCTTCTGCGCCGCGCTGGTCGGCGTGGCGCTGGTCGCGCCGCTGGCGATCTACCCGGTGTTCCTGATGAAGCTGCTGTGCTTCGCCCTGTTCGCCTGCGCCTTCAACCTGCTGCTCGGCTACGCGGGGCTGCTGTCGTTCGGCCATGCGGCCTTCCTCGCCACCGGCGGCTACGTCACCGGCTACCTGCTCAGCCAGTACTCGGGGCTGTCCACCGAGCTGGGCATCCTCGCCGGCACCGTGGCGTCCGGCGTCCTCGGCCTCGGCTTCGGCCTGCTGGCGATCCGCCGTCAGGGCATCTACTTCGCCATGATCACCCTGGCGCTGGCCCAGCTGGTGTTCTTCGTCTACGTGCAGGCGCCGTTCACCGGTGGCGAGAACGGCCTGCAGGGCGTGCCGCGCGGCGAGCTGTTCGGCCTGATCGATCTGAAGAACAACCTGGCGATGTACTACTTCGTGCTGGCGGTGTTCCTGTTCGGCTTCGCGGTGATCCAGCGCACCATCCACTCGCCCTACGGCCAGGTGCTCAAGGCGATCCGCGACAACGAGCCGCGCGCCATCTCGCTCGGCTACAACGTCGACGCCCACAAGCTCCTGGCCTTCGTCATCTCCGCCACCCTCACGGGCCTGGCCGGAGCGACCAAGACCGTGGTGTTCCAGCTCGCCTCGCTGACCGACGCGCACTGGCACATGTCCGGCGAGGTGATCCTGATGACCCTGCTTGGCGGCGTCGGCACCGTGCTCGGCCCGCTGGTCGGCGCCGGCGTGGTGGTGACCCTGCAGAGCTACCTGTCCAGCGGCCCGCTGGGCGACTGGGTGCACGTGATCCTCGGTCTGATCTTCGTGCTCTGCGTGCTGCTGTTCCGCGCCGGCATCGTCGGCTGGGTGCAGAAGCTGATCCGCCGCAACTTCAAGTGAGATAGAGGTAACCGATGAAGATCCTCGTGACCGTGAAACGCGTGGTCGACTACAACGTCAAGGTCCGCGTCAAGGCCGACGGCTCCGGCGTCGACCTGGCCAACGTCAAGATGGCGATGAATCCCTTCTGCGAGATCGCCGTGGAGGAAGCGGTGCGCCTCAAGGAAAAGGGCATCGCCTCTGAGGTGGTGGTGGTCTCGGTCGGCGCCAGCGCCGCCCAGGAGCAGCTGCGCACCGCGCTGGCCCTCGGCGCCGACCGCGCCGTGCTGGTCGAGTCCAATGATGAGCTGAACTCCCTGGCCGTGGCCAAGCTGCTCAAGGCGGTGGTCGACCGGGAGCAGCCGCAGCTGGTCATCACCGGCAAGCAGGCCATCGACAGCGACAACAACCAGACCGGGCAGATGCTCGCCGCGCTGACCGGCTTCGCCCAGGGCACCTTCGCCTCCCGGGTGGAGATCGCCGGCGGACAGGCCCGCGTCACCCGCGAGATCGACGGCGGCCTGCAGACCGTTTCACTGAAACTGCCGGCCATCGTCACCACCGACCTGCGCCTCAACGAGCCGCGCTACGCCTCCTTGCCCAACATCATGAAGGCCAAGAAGAAGCCGCTGGAGGTGCTGACCCCGGAGGCGCTCGGTGTGTCCACCGCCTCCAGCGTCAGGGTGCTCAAGGTCGAGGCCCCGGCCGCGCGCAGCGCCGGGATCAAGGTCAAGTCGGTGGCCGAGCTGGTCGAGAAACTGCAGAACGAAGCGAAGGTGATCTGATGGCCATTCTCGTCATTGCCGAACACAACAACGTCGCCCTGGCCGCGGCCACCCTCAACACCGTGGCCGCGGCACGACAGATCGGTGGCGATGTCCACCTGCTGGTCGCCGGTTCCGCCTGCGTCTCCGTGGCCGACGCCGCTGCCAAGGTCGCCGGCGTGGCCAAGGTGCTGCTCGCCGACGCCCCAGCCTACGCCCACCAGCTGCCGGAGAACCTCGCGCCGCTGATCGTCGAGCTGGCGCGGGGCGGCTACAGCCACGTGCTGGCACCGGCCACCAGTAACGGCAAGAACCATCTGCCGCGCGTCGCCGCGCTGCTCGACGTCGAGCAGATCTCCGAGATCGTCCGGGTGCTCGACGCCGACACCTTCCAGCGGCCGATCTACGCCGGCAACGCCATCGCCACCGTGCAGTCCAGCGCGGCGGTCAAGGTGATCAGCGTGCGCAGCACCGGCTTCGACGCGGTGGCCGCCACGGGCGGCAGCGCGGCGATCGAGACCCTGGCCTGCGGCGAGGACTACGGCCTGTCGTGCTTCGTCGGTGCCGAGCTGGCGCAGTCCGAGCGCCCCGAGCTGACCGCCGCGCGGGTGGTGGTTTCCGGCGGGCGCGGCCTGCAGAACGGCGACAACTTCCAGCTGCTCTACGCGGTGGCCGACAAGCTCGGCGCCGCCGTCGGCGCCTCGCGCGCCGCGGTGGACGCCGGCTTCGTGCCCAACGACATGCAGGTCGGCCAGACCGGCAAGATAGTCGCGCCCGAGCTGTACATCGCCGTCGGTATCAGCGGCGCCATCCAGCACCTGGCCGGCATGAAGGACTCCAAGGTGATCGTGGCGATCAACAAGGACGAGGAGGCGCCGATCTTCCAGGTCGCCGACTACGGCCTGGTCGCCGACCTGTTCGAGGCGGTACCGGAGCTCGGCCGCACGCTCTGAGCCGGCGCGTGCCGGTCGCCGCGCGGCTGACCGGCACGCCGTCCCTCGCTTCCTATACTGAGGGGCATGCCCAGCATGCCAGGAAGGGGGACGGCCATTGGACATTCCACAGCTGCGCAAGCACTACGCCGGGCGCATCGTCCTGCTCGGCTTCGGCTGCATCGGTCAGGGGGTACTGCCGCTGCTGCTGCGCCATCTCGCCATCCGCCCGGCGCAGATCGAGATCCTCGCCGCCGACGCCGCCGGCTTCGACCAGGCCATGCAGGCCGGCGTCCCCTACCGGCTGCAGGCGCTGGATGCCGGCAATTACCGGGCGGTGCTCGAGCCGCGCCTCGGCCCCGGCGACTTTCTGCTCAACCTGACGGTCGACATCTGCAGCGTCGCGCTGATCGACCTGTGCCGCGAGCGCGGCGCCCTGTACCTGGACGCCTGCATCGAGCCCTGGGCCGGCGGCTACGTCGACCGCCGCCTGCCGGCGGCGCAGCGCAGCAACTACGCCCTGCGCGAGGCGGCGCTGGCCCTGCGCCGGCCGGACGATCCGGGGCCGACCGCGGTGCTGGCCCACGGCGCCAATCCCGGGCTGGTCTCGCACCTGCTCAAGCAGGCGCTGCTCAACGTCGCCGCCGACACCGGCACGCCGCTGCCGCCGCCGACCGGCCGCGAAGGCTGGGCGCGCCTGGCGCAGCAGCTGGGCGTGCGCGTGGTGCATGTCGCCGAGCGCGACTGGCAGGTCGATCGCGTGCGCAAGGTGCCGGACGAGTTCGTCAACACCTGGTCGGTGCCCGGCTTCGTCAGCGAGGCGCTGCAGCCGGCCGAACTGGGCTGGGGCGGCCACGAGCGGCACTTCCCGGCCGATGGCCGCCGCCACAGCTACGGCTGCCGGGCGGCGATCTACCTGGAGCGGCCGGGCGCGGCCACCCGGGTGCGCAGCTGGACGCCGCTGGCCGGCCCGCAGCACGCGTTCCTGATCACCCACGGCGAGTCGATCTCCATCGCCGACTACTTCACCCTGGGCGCGGGCGCGCAGCCCGAGTACCGGCCCACCGTGCTGTACGCCTACCGGCCGTGCGACGACACGCTGCTGTCGCTGGACGAGCTGGCCGGGCGCAACTGGCGGCTGCAGCCGCGCCGTCGCCTGCTGCGCGACGGCCTGGTCAGCGGTGTCGACGAACTCGGCGTGCTGCTGATGGGCGAGGGCTTCGGCGCCTACTGGTACGGGTCGCGGCTGTCGATCGACCAGGCACGCGCGCTCTGTCCGGCCAACAGTCCGACCAGCCTGCAGGTGACGGTGGCCGTCGCCGCCGGGGTGCTCTGGGCGATCGACAATCCGGCCTGCGGGGTGATCGAGCCGGACGAGCTGCCCTTCGCCGAGATCCTCGACTTCTGCCGGCCCTACCTGGGCGATCTGGTCGGCGTGTTCAGCGACTGGACCCCGCTCGCGGGCCGCGGCTGGCTGTTCGACGAGGACCTCGACAGCGACGATCCCTG
Source organism: Pseudomonas oryzae (assembly GCF_900104805.1). Taxonomy (NCBI): domain Bacteria; kingdom Pseudomonadati; phylum Pseudomonadota; class Gammaproteobacteria; order Pseudomonadales; family Pseudomonadaceae; genus Pseudomonas; species Pseudomonas oryzae. The sequence continues at coordinate 4,253,474 of NZ_LT629751.1, forward strand.
GCAATTCAAGAACTTCCGCGTGCTGTAGGGTGCGCCGCGCGCACCATGGGAGGGGCCTCGGTGAGCCCGCTCAGGCATTGGCCTGGTCGCTGACGATGCGCCCGTCGACCAGCTGCACGGTGCGCGCGCAGCTGGCCGCCAGGCGCGGGTCGTGGGTGACCACCAGCACGGCGCAGCCGAACTCGCGGTTGAAGCGGCGGAACAGCTCGAACACGCTCTCGGCGGTCCTGGTGTCGAGGTTGCCGGTCGGCTCGTCGGCCAGCAGCAGTGCCGGGCGGGTTACCAGCGCGCGGGCGATGGCCACCCGCTGCTGCTGGCCGCCGGAGATGCGGTTGGCCTTGCTGGCGGCGAAGCCGGACAGGCCGACCGCGTGGAGCAGCTCGAGGGCCAGCTCGCGGTCCGCGGCGCGCGGCTTGCCGTGACGGATCATCAGCGGCATCAGCACGTTGTCCAGCACGCTGAACGCCGGGATCAGGTGGTGGAACTGGAACACGAAGCCGATCGCCTCGTTGCGCAGGCGCGTGCGTGCGCCGTCGTCGAGTTCGCGGGTCGGCTGGCCGAGCAGGTACAGCTCGCCGCCGGTGGGCGAGTCGAGCAGGCCGATGACGTTGAGCAGGGTGCTCTTGCCCGAGCCGGACGGGCCGATCAGCGCGGTCAGCTCGCCGCGCACCAGGCGCAGGTCAATGTCGTGCAGCACCTGCTGCTCCAGCGGCGTGCCGGGGTTGTAGGCCTTGCCCAGGCCGGCCAGGCGCAGCACTTCCTGATCGCGGTCGAAGTCAGACATAGCGGATCGCCACTGCCGGGTCGTAACGGGCGGCGCGCCGCGCCGGCATGGCCGCGGCCAGCACGCCGGTGACGGTGGCCACCGCCATCGCCGTCGGGATCAGCGTCGGCTCGACCGGAATGAAGAACAGGCCGGGGCCGAAGGTGTTGAACACCTGCACCAGCGACCAGCCGACCAGGCCGCCGAGGCCGGAGCCGGCCATGCCGAGCAGGCCGCCCTGCAGCAGGAACACGCGCAGGATCTGCCCGCGCGGGCTGCCCATGGCGCGCAGGATGCCGATCTCGCGGGTGCGCTGGACCACGCTCACCGCCAGCACGCTGGCGATGCCGAAGGCCACCGACAGGCCGACGAACAGGCGGATCATCTGGGTGGTCATGGTCTGCGAGCGCAGCGCGTTGAGCAGCTGGCCGTTGGTGGCCATCCAGCTCTCCGCCTTGAGCCCGGTCAGGCGCGCCAGGCGCTCGGCGATGGCCTCGGCCTGGAAGATCTGCTGCACCGCGGTCTCGATCACCGTCACCCCGCCGGGCAGGTCGAGCAGGGTCTGCGCCTGCTTGAGGTCGAGGTAGACGTAGCGCGCGTCCAGCTCGCGCACCTCCAGTTCGAAGATCCCGGACACGTCGACCACCGCCTCGCGGCCCTCGCCGGCGTCCAGGCGCAGCTTGTCGCCGATGCCGAGGCCGAGGTCCTCTGCCAGTTCCTTGCCGATCACCGCATGTCCGGCCTCGACGTGGAAGCTGCCGGCGACCAGGTGCGGTTCGATGGGGATGATGCGCTGGTAGCGCGCCGGGTCGATGCCGAGCAGGGCCACCGAGGCGCGCGCCACGCCGCGGCGGGCGATGGCCGGGCCGCTGATCAGCGGCGACACCGCGCGCAGCTGCGGCTGCTGGTCGAGGGCGTCGCGCACGTCGGGCCAGTTGACGATGGTGCGCAGGCGCTGGGCGCGCGGGCTGGCCAGGTCGAGGGCCAGCGCGCCACCTTGCGGCGGCGGCACGCGGTTGACCTCGTCCGGCGGCAGGATGCGGATGTGCGCCTGGGTGCCGAGGGTGCGTTCGATGACGTTGGCCTGCAGGCCGGTGATCAGCGCGGTGATGAACACGATCACCGCCGAGCCGACGGCGATGCCGACGATGATCAGCAGGCTCTGCAGGCGGTTATCGGCGAGGAAGCGCATGGCGATCTTCCACTCGATCCACTGCGTGTCGATCAGGCGCATGGCCTCACTCCGTCACGCCGGCCGGCAGCGGCTGCTCGCGCAGGCGCACGCGCTGGCCGGGCTCGGCGTCGTCGACCAGCACCGCATCGCCCGCGGCCAGGCCCTCGACCACCTCGCTGAGGCTGGTGCCGCGCAGGCCCAGACGCACCGCCACGCGCTCGACCTTGCCGCCCTGCACGCGCAGCACCTCGGCGTGCTGGCCGGCGACGGCCTGCAGGGCATCGTTGGCGATCACCAGCGCACGTTCGCGGCGCGCGGTCTCGATGCTCACCGAGACGGTCATGCCCTGGCGCAGGAAGTCGGCCGGCTCGACCAGGTCGAGGTGCACGTCGAGGGTGCCGCGCGCCGGGTCCACCGCCGGCGCCAGGTAGCTGACGCGGGCGGCCAGCACCCGCTCGGGAAAGGCGTCGGCGACCACCTGGGCGCTCTGGCCGTGCTGCAGCGGGGCGAGGTTCTTCTCGTCCAGCGGCAGGAGGATCTCGCGGCTGTCGCGGCGGGCGATCTCCAGCAGGGTGTCGCCGGGGCGCACCAGGTCGCCCGGTTCGACGTTGCGGATCTGCACGCTGCCGGCGAACTGGGCGACGATCCGGGTCTTGGCCAGGGCGCTGCGCGCCTGCTCGAGGCGCTGGCGCAGCTGCTGCTCGGCGGTACCGCCCACCGCCAGGGTGCTGACGTTGAGGCGCGCGCGGGCGCGGGCGGCGCGCGCCACCGTTTCGGCGTGACGCGACTGGTCGCGCACCTCGGCGGACAGCAGCTGGCGGTCGAACAGCGCGTCGCGTCGCTCGCGCTCGCGGCTGGCGCGCGCCAGCAGGCTTTCCGTCTCGCGCAGGGTGGCCAGCGCCTGCGGACGCTCGGAGTCGATCAGCTGGCGCAGCGCCGCCTCGGCCTCGCGCAGGCGCGCCTGCTGCTCGGTATCGTCGAGTTCGAGCAGCAGCTGGCCCGGCTCGACGCTGTCGCCCTCGCGCACGTGGCGGGCCTTGACCACCCCGGTCAGCTCGCTGCCGACGCGCGCCAGCGACTGGCTGCTGACCTCGCCGCTGGCCACCACGCGCTGCACCAGCGGGCGCATCTCCAGGCGGTAGCCGGGCAGCAGGGGGCCTTGCCAGGCGCGCCAGCCCAGCCACAGCAGCAGGGCGAGCGGCAACAGAAACAGGAGGAAGGCGGGACGCAGGCGAAGAGGGGCGGACACGAATCACTCCCTGATGGAGCCGGGGCGGAGGGCAATGGCAGGAGTGTGCGAGAAAAGCCGGCGGCAGGCTACCGGGGCAGCGTCACCGGCGGTGCGGTGCGGGGCGAGCGCGCGTCCACGCCGGGGCATGGGCGCGCCCGGCCGCGGCGCTCAGTCCTTCTGCAGCCAGGTCGAGACGAACTGCTCGCCGTACTCTTCCTTCCAGGCCTTGAGGGTCTTGTTGTTGCCGCTCTTGGTTTCCAGCACTTCGCCGGTGATCGGGTTCTTCCACACCTGCAGCCTGCGCACGCGGCGGCCACTGTCCTGTTCCAGGACGTCCAGCTCGGGAATGTGGAGCGGCTGCGGGTCGAGGATGTCGACGATGTTCTGCAGTCGGTAGCCGTACTCTTGCAGCAGCGCCTTGAGTTTGTCCTCGAACTCCATTTCGCGCTTGAGTTCCTGATCGTGCTTGAGCGATTCCAGGCGCGCCAGTTGTTCCCTGAGCGCCTGTTCGGCCTTGCGGAATTCCAACAGTTTGGACATCGGGTTTCTCCGAGAGAAGAGGTGGGTCTGCAATAAGAAAATCCGGATAAGCGAAATTCTCGCAATCCCTGCGCTTATTTCTGCTGCGGATGAGGGTCTGCTTTTTATAGGGACGGCTGGCGGCCGTCAACAGTTTCAATAATAGCGAATAATATCTGTGGCGGCGTCGGTGAAGTGCGCCGGCCACGATTAGTGCAATTCCACGCGCCCCCTTGTCCCGTCTGGAGTGCAGGGGCGGCGGAATGCAGTTCGATTGCCTGCGCAGGCAGCCTTAGCTGTGCGTCAATGCAGGCAGCACTGCTTGAACTTCTTGCCACTGCCGCACGGGCAGGGATCGTTGCGGCCGGTCTTCGGTGCCTTGGGCTTTTCCGCTTCGGCCATCCAGAAGTCGCGAATGGCGAATACCAGGTCGGGCAGGCTGTCGCGCATCTGCGCGAGGTCGTCCTCGCTGGCTTCCTCGCCGTCGTCCAGCGAGAAGGCGCCGCTGAGCAGCATGAACGGCAGCAGCAGTTCCGGCTGGGCGTCGCGCAGGGCCTGCCAATCGCGGTCGCGCAGCTCCACGCCGCGCATGTAGCCGTAGCACCATTCGTCGACCAGGACTTCGTCCTCGCTGTCACCCACCTCGTAGATGGGCGCGAAGCTGTCCGGATTGTCGAACAGGCTGTTGGCCAGGCTGTTCATGTGGCGCATCAGCAGGTCGGTGAGTTGTTGCAGTTCGGCTTCCGACTCGAACTTCGGCAACTTGCCGCGCCACAGTGCCGGCAGCCATTCCGACGGCGAAATCGGATTGAGACCGGTGAGTACCGCGGTAAGGTAGCCGTCCAGTTCGGACACGCTGAATACGCAGTCGATATCTTCGCCGTCCTTGCCGTGTTCCTGTTCGGCCTTTTCCGAATAGCTGAACAGCAGTTCGTTCAACTGATCGATTTCCGCCTCGTCGAGGGGTTTTTCGAGCTCTTGCATGGGGAATGTCCTGCGCTAATGGGGCGGGGGGGCGGATATTAACAGGCCTGCCCGCCGGGAGGGATTCTGTGCGCAACAATGACCGGCCAGGCGGCAGGCGGGCGACCGGCGGGCACACGCCGGCTCGCCCGGGGCGGGCAGGCGATTATTCCTGCTGCTTGTCGAGCATCGCCTTCAGATTGGCGAAGGGGTTGTGCTTGACCTGCGGCGATTTCTCGCCGGGAATCACCGCGCTGCCGTTGTCGCCGTTGTAGATCGAATACTTGGAGTGTTCATGGTCGTGGCAATACAGGCAGAGCAACTCCCAGTTGCTGCCGTCGGCCGGATTGTTGTCGTGGTTGTGGTCGATATGGTGGACGGTGAGCTGGCTCAGATTGGAATAGGTGAATTCCCGGGCGCAGCGTCCGCATACCCAGGGATACATCTTCAGTGCCTTGTCCCGGTAGCCCGCCTCGCGCTGCCTGTAGCTGGCGCTGCTGCCTGTTCTGTCGGCCATGGTGGTTCTCGCATTCTCGCTGGTTGAACGGGGTGGCGCCGCTGTGCGTCACCGTTTGTGCGAGTGTTGGCCATGTGCCGCGGGCAGGCAAGAGGCGCGCGGCGGATGCTGGGGCATGTGCGAGGCGGCGGCCCGAGCGCCGGAGCCTAGGCCGCCGGCAGGCGCAGCGCCGGGCTGTAGCGCAGCATGTCGAGCAGCGCGTCGACCAGCGCGCCGGCCTCGCGGTCAAGGGCGAAGCTGTCCGGGCGCAGCAGCCAGTTGTTGATCAGGCCGTGGATGTAGGCGTGCATGCCGATGGCTGCGCGGGTCAGATCGAGGTCGGCGGGCAGCTGGCCGCGGCTGATGGCGTTGCGCAGCGACAGGGCAATGTCGCGGTCGATCTCGTCGCCGGTGGCCTGCAGCTGCTCGCGCAGGCTTTCCTGATCGCCGGCCAGTTCGCACTTGTGGTGGAAGATCTCGTTGACCCGGCGCTGCTGCGGGTCGTGCACCGTCTTGCACAGGAAGTGCACGAGAATGTTGCGGATCTGCCCCAGCGGGTCGCATTCCTCGGGGTCGCGCGCGGCGGCGCAGACCACCTTGTTGGCGTCGTGCTGGCGGGTGAGCATGGCGTTGAATACGTCGGCCTTGCTGGTGAAGTGCCAGTACACCGCGCCGCGCGACACCCCGGCGTCGGCGGCGATGTCGGCCATGGTGGTGTGGGCGACACCCTTGGCGGCGAACACGCGCTCGGCGCTGTCGAGGATCTGTTGCCGGGTGGCGGCGGCTTCTTCTTTGGTTCTGCGGGCCATGCGGGGTCTCTGAGCCTGGGGCGGATTGTGACTTCCCTGTGGTGTAGAGGGCGCGCAGTTTCACAAAAAACGCCGGCTTCGGCGAGTGACGTCGTGGCGCGATCTCCCGAGCGGGTCAACACTTGCAGTACTGCGAATTTACAAACAGACGCGAATGTAAGTATAGTGCCTGGCACTGGAGATGCAATCTCCTCGCGGATTTACACCCTTGCTTGTGCTCAACGATTTCGAGGCTTTCCGATGAAAAGCGCTTCCGCTCGCGCGACGCTGGGCTCCGCCGCCCTGCTGTCGCTTTTGCTGTTGGCCGGCTGCCAGAAAGAAGAGGCGCCGAAGCAGGCTGCGCCCGCGCCCAAGGTGGGCGTTGTGACCCTCGAGGCGCAGCCGTTCACCCTGACCAGCGAGTTGCCGGGCCGCACCGCGGCCTTCCGGGTCGCCGAGGTGCGCCCGCAGGTCGACGGCATCGTGCACAAGCGTCTGTTCGCCGAGGGCAGCGAGGTCAAGGCCGGCCAGCAGCTGTACCAGATCGATCCGGCCACCTACCAGGCGACCCTGAAGAGCGCCGAGGCCAGCGTGCTGTCCAGTCGTTCGCTGGCCGAGCGCTACCAGGTGCTGGTCAAGGACCAGGCGGTCAGCCGCCAGCAGTTCGACGAGGCGCGTGCAGCCCAGCTGCAGGCCGAGGCGGCGCTGGAGAAGGCGCGCATCGACCTGCGCTACACCCGGGTGCTGGCGCCGATCGGCGGACGCATCGGCCGCTCGGCGGTGACCGAGGGCGCGCTGGTCAGCAGCGGGCAGAGCGAGGCGCTGGCGGTGATCCAGCAGCTCGATCCGATCTACGTCGACGTCACCCAGCCGGCCACCGAGCTGCTGCGCCTGCGCCGCGAGCTGGCCAGCGGCCAGCTGGAGAAGGCCGGCGACACCGCCGCGCGGGTCGAGCTGAGCCTGCCGGACGGCAGCACCTACGCCCACGCCGGGCGCCTGGAGTTCTCCGAGGTGTCGGTCGACGAGGGCACCGGTTCGGTGACCCTGCGCGCGGTGTTCCCCAACCCCGAACAGGAGCTGCTGCCGGGGATGTTCGTCCAGGCGCGGCTGCAGACCGGCAGCAAGAGCGCGGCGATCCTCGCCCCGCAGCAGGGCGTGACGCGCAACCCTAAGGGCGAGGCGGTGGCCATGGTGGTCAACGCCGAGAACAAGGTCGAGGTGCGCACCCTCAAGGCCGAGCGCACCGCCGGCAGCTTCTGGCTGGTCAGCGAGGGCCTCGCGCCGGGCGACCGGCTGATCACCGAGGGCCTGCAGTTCATCAAGCCGGGCGTCGAGGTCCAGGTGCAGCCGGCCAGCAACGTGCCGGCGCTGGGCAAGCCCGCCACCGGCCAGCCGGCCCAGGGTCGTTAAGGGGATAGCCTCATGTCCAGATTCTTCATCGACCGGCCGATCTTCGCCTGGGTGATCGCCCTGGTGATCATGCTGGCCGGCGGCCTGTCGATCCTCAAGCTGCCGATCAACCAGTACCCGAGCATCGCCCCGCCGGCGGTGGGTATTTCCGTGCGCTATCCGGGCGCCTCGGCGCAGACCGTGCAGGACACCGTGGTGCAGGTGATCGAGCAGCAGCTCAACGGTATCGACGGCCTGCGCTACATCAGCTCGTCGAGCAACTCCGACGGCAGCATGGAAATCACCGCGACCTTCAACCAGGGGATCAATCCGGATATCGCCCAGGTGCAGGTGCAGAACAAGCTGCAGCTGGCCACCCCGCTGCTGCCGCAGGAGGTCCAGCAGCAGGGCATCCGCGTGACCAAGGCGGTGCGCAACTTCCTACTGGTGATCGGCCTGGTGTCCGAAGACGGCAGCATGGACCGCAACGACCTGGCCGACTACATCGTCTCCAACATCCAGGACCCGCTGTCGCGCACCAGGGGCGTCGGCGACTTCCAGGTGTTCGGCGCGCAGTACGCCATGCGCATCTGGCTGGATCCGAGCAAGCTCACCAACTACGCGCTGACCCCGGTGGACGTGAAGAGCGCCATCCAGGCGCAGAACGTGCAGGTGTCCTCCGGCCAGCTCGGCGGCCTGCCGGCCTCGCCGGGCCAGCAGCTGACCGCCACCATCATCGGCAAGACCCGCCTGCAGACCCCCGAGCAGTTCCGCGACATCCTGCTCAAGGTCAATGCCGACGGCTCGCAGGTGCGCCTCAAGGACGTCGCCCGCGTCGAGCTGGGCGGCGAGAACTACAGCATCAGCGCCGAGTACAACGGCCTGCCGGCCACCGGCATCGCGGTCAAGCTGGCCACTGGCGCCAACGCGCTGGATACCGTGGCGGCGGTGCGCCAGACCCTCGACGAGCTGGAGCCGTTCTTCCCGCCGGGAATGAAGGCGGTCTATCCCTACGACACCACGCCGGTGATCTCGGCGTCGATCCTCGGGGTGGTGACCACCCTGTTCGAGGCCATCGGCCTGGTGTTCCTGGTGATGTACCTGTTCCTGCAGAACTTCCGCGCCACCCTGATCCCCACCCTGGCGGTGCCGGTGGTGCTGCTCGGCACCTTCGGCATCCTCGCGGCGTTCGGCTTCAGCATCAACACCCTGACCATGTTCGCCATGATCCTGGCCATCGGCCTCTTGGTCGACGACGCCATCGTGGTGGTGGAGAACGTCGAGCGGGTGATGAGCGAGGAGGGCCTGTCGCCGCTGGAGGCCACGCGCAAGTCTATGGGGCAGATCCAGGGCGCGCTGGTCGGCATCGGCCTGGTGCTGTCGGCGGTGTTCGTGCCGATGGCGTTCTTCCCCGGCTCCACCGGGGTGATCTACCAGCAGTTCTCGATCACCATCGTCTCGGCCATGGCCCTGTCGGTGCTGGTGGCGCTGATCTTCACCCCGGCGCTGTGCGCCACCCTGCTCAAGCCGATTGCCAAGGGCCAGCATCACGAGAAGAAGGGCTTCTTCGGCTGGTTCAACCGCAGCTTCCAGCGCAGCGTGCACGGCTACGAGCGCGGCGTGAAGGCGGTACTCAGGCGCAAGGCGCCCTACCTGCTGATGTACCTGGTGATCGTCGGCGTGATGGCCTGGATGTTCACCAGGATCCCCACCTCGTTCCTGCCGGAAGAGGACCAGGGCGTGCTGTTCGCCCAGGTGCAGACCCCGGCCGGCTCCAGCGCCGAGCGTACCTACGAGGTGGTGCGGCAGATGCGCGAGTACCTGCTCGAGGAGGAGGGCGAGGTGGTCAAGTCGGTGTTCACCGTCAACGGCTTCAACTTCGCCGGGCGCGGGCAGAGCTCGGGCATGGCGTTCATCAACCTGCGGCCGTGGAACGAGCGCACGGAGCCGGGGCAGAGCGTGTTCGAGCTGGCGCAGCGCGCCCAGCAGCGCTTCTTCGGCTTCCGCGACGCCATGGTGTTCGCCTTCGCCCCGCCGGCGGTAATGGAGCTGGGCAACGCCACCGGCTTCAACATCTTCCTGCAGGACCGCGCCGGCGTCGGCCACCAGGTGCTCAGCCAGGCGCGCGACCAGTTCCTCGGCCTGGCCGCGCAGAATCCCAAGCTGGCCGGCGTGCGCCCCAACGGCCTGCGCGACGAGCCGCAGTACCAGTTGCTGATCGACGACGAGAAGGCGCGCGCCCAGGGTGTGGCGCTGTCGGACATCAACCAGACCCTGTCGATCGCCTGGGGCGGCAGCTACGTCAACGACTTCATCGACCGTGGCCGGGTGAAGAAGGTCTACCTGCAGGGCGAGGCCGGCGCGCGGATGAACCCCGAGGACCTCGACAAGTGGTTCGTGCGCAACGACCAGGGCCGGATGGTGCCGTTCAGCGCCTTCGCCAGCGGCCAGTGGATCTACGGCCCGCCCAAGCTGTCGCGCTACAACGGCGTGCCGGCCATGGAGATCCTCGGCGCCGCCGCACCGGGCTACAGCTCGGGCGAGGCGATGGCCGAGGTGGAGAAGCTCGCCGCCCAGCTGCCGCCGGGCATCGGCCTGGCCTGGACCGGGCTGTCCTACGAGGAGCGCCTGGCCGGCGACCAGGCCACCGCGCTGTACGCGCTGTCGCTGCTGGTGGTGTTCCTCTGCCTGGCGGCGCTGTACGAGAGCTGGTCGATCCCGTTCTCGGTGATGCTGGTGGTGCCGCTGGGGGTGATCGGTGCGCTGCTCGCCACCTACGGCCGCGGCCTGTCCAACGACGTGTACTTCCAGATCGGCCTGCTCACCACCATCGGCCTGTCGGCGCGCAACGCGATCCTCATCGTCGAGTTCGCCAAGTCGCTGCACGAGCAGGGCATGGGGCTGGTCGACGCCGCGGTGGAAGCCTGCCGCATGCGTCTGCGGCCGATCGTGATGACCTCGCTGGCGTTCATCCTCGGCGTGGTGCCGCTGGCCATCTCCAGCGGCGCCGGCTCCGGCAGCAAGCACGCCATCGGCACCGGGGTGATCGGCGGCATGCTCTCCGCGCTGGTGCTGGCGATCTTCTGGATCCCGCTGTTCTACGTGTTGATCTGCTCGCTGGCCGAGCGTCGCCGCAAGGCCATCGAGAAGGAGTCCGCGCTGTGAACAAGTCGATCCTCTCCCTGAGCATCCTGCTGGTCCTCGGCGGCTGCTCGCTGATCCCCGACTACCAGCGCCCGGAGGCGCCGGTGGCCGCGGCCTGGCCGCAGGGCCCGGCCTACGCCGCCGAAGTGGGGGAGGCGGGCGCCGCGGTGCCCGCCTGGCGCGGCTTCTTCCGCGATGCGGCGCTGCAGCGGGCGATCGAGGTGGCGCTGGCCAACAACCGCGACCTGCGCGTCGCCGCGCTGAATGTCGAGGCCTACCAGGCGCAGTACCGCATCCAGCGCGCCGAGCAGTTTCCCCAGCTCGACGCGCGCGGCAGCGGCACCCGCCAGCGCCTGCCGGCCGAGCTGACCCGCACCGGCTCCGCCGAGACCAACGGCGAGTACGGTGCCACGGTCGGCGTCAGTGGCTGGGAACTGGACCTGTTCGGCCGCCTGCGCAGCCTCAGCGCGGCGGCGCTCGAGCAGTACTTCGCCACCGAGCAGGCACGGCGCAGCGCGCAGACCGCCCTGGTGGCCAGCGTCGCCGACGCCTGGCTGACCCTGCAGGCCGACCGCGAGCTGCTGGCGCTCAGCGAGCAGACCCTCGAGACCTACGAGCAGAGCCTGGCGCTGACCCGGCGCAGCTTCGACGTCGGCGTGGCTTCGGCACTGGAGCTGGCGCAGGCGCGCAGCGCGGTGGAAGGCGCGCGGGTCAGTGTCGCCCGGTACACCCGCCAGGTCGCCCAGGACCGCAACGCCCTGCAGCTGCTGCTCGGCGGCAACCTGCCGGACGATCTGCCGGCCGCCGCGCCGCTGGAACAGCCGCAGCTGGCCGAGCTGCCGGTCGGCCTGCCGTCCGAGCTGCTGCAGCGCCGCCCGGACATCCTCCAGGCCGAACACCGGCTCAAGGCCGCCAACGCCGACATCGGCGCCGCGCGCGCGGCGTTCTTCCCCAGCATCAGCCTGACCGGGCGCGCCGGCACCACCAGCACCGAGCTGTCCGGACTGTTCAAGGGCGGCAGCGGCACCTGGCTGTTCCAGCCGTCGATCAACCTGCCGATCTTCACCGCCGGCAGCCTCAAGGGCAGCCTGGACTACGCCAAGCTGCAGAAGGAGATCGGCGTGGCGCAATACGAGCAGGCGATCCAGACCGCGTTCAGCGAGGTCGCCGACGGTCTCGCCGCGCGTACCACCTACAGCGCGCAGCTCGCCGCGCAGCGCGACCTGGTGACGGCCAATGCCGAGTACTACCGCCTGGCCGAGCAGCGCTACCGCACCGGCGTCGACAGCCACCTGACCCTGCTCGACGCGCAGCGCCAGCTGTTCGGCTCGCGCCAGCAACTGATCGGCGACCGCCTGGCCCAGCTGTCCAGCGAGATCGCCCTGTTCAAGGCGCTCGGCGGCGGAGTGGAGTAGGGACAGACCCTGAGCGTGCCCACGCGGGAGCGTGGGCACGCTCAGGGTCTGCGGTGGCGGACTGTCTGTTTGTAGGGGCGAATTCATTCGCCTGACGTCGCCGCGATGGCGAATGAATTCGCCCCTACAGGCCGGCCGCACCCTACGCTGATTGGCGCTCGGCCAGCAGCAGGATGTTGCGCGGTGTCAGGCGGTATTCGCAGAAGGCGCCGAGACGCACGCGGTAGCCCTGCTCCTCCAGGTACAGCGCGCGGTCGAGCAGCAGCCACAGCTCCAGCGGCCGGCGGAACAGGCCGCGCACCAGTTCGAGGTTGCGCACTTCGGCCAGGCGCCGCCAGCCGGCGGCTTCCAGTGCCGCCCAGTCGCGCTCGCCGGGTGTCGGCAGTCCCTTCAATTCGGCCAGTTCGCGGCAGTAGTCGGCGAACGGCTTGTCCAGCCAGGCCGGCGCCAGCGAGGGCACCGGCAGGTAGTCGTCCACCCCGCGCAGCTCGCGCTGCAGCAGGTCGAAGGCCAGTCGGCGCGCCATCGACTGGTCGCGCTGGCGGCGCACCCGCGCGCCGGCGGTGACCGTCTCGGCCAGCGGCAGGCGCAGGTCGTCGCGGCTGAGGCTGAGGGTCGAATCCCGCGCCGGCTGCGACAGTGGCTGGTATTCGTCGCTGGCGATGCGGTTGTAGCAGCAGGGCGCCACCGCCAGCTGGCGGCAGCCCTTGGCGCTGGCCTGCTGGAGCAGGCGCACGTGCAGCTCGCCGCAGGCGTGCAGGGCCACCGGGGTGTGCCCGGCCTGCAGGCGTTCGGCGGCGCTGGCGGCCAGCACGTCCTGCTCGAGGTGACGGGCGTCCAGCTGCAGGCGGTCGCTGAGGCGCTGGCCGTCCGCGACCAGCGCGGCGTCGTATTCCAGGCAGGTCAGCGGCGTGCCGGCATGCGCCAGGCGCCGGCCCAGATGGCCCTTGCCGGAGCACCAGTCCAGCCAGTGGCGCGGCGGTTCGCGGAACTGCAGGCGGCTGGCGAAGGCGTCGATCTGCTGCCACTTGCGCCCCGGCACGTCGACGCTGAACTGCGCCGGCAGCTGTGCCACGGCGCCGGCCGGCAGCTCGCCGAGCGCGGCGAGCTGCGCGGCGCGCGCGGCCAGCTGCGGGAAGGGCGCCGGGGCGTCCAGCCGTTCGGGCTGGTTGTGCGCCGCGTCGGCCTGCGCCAGCGTGCGTCCGCGCAGCCAGGCGGCCAGTACGGCGTGCTCGTGTTCCCAGGCGAGGGTCGGGGCGGTGAACGGCTTGTCGCGCCACAGCGCCTGGTGGGCGCACAGGAAGGCGTCCAGCTCGGCGAAGCGCTGGCGCAGCAGGGGGCCTTGGAGTATGTCGGACACGGCAGACGCGGCGGGCAGTGGGCGGGCGGCGATTATAGCGGCGCTGCGGTGCGCATGGCGCACCCTACGGGATGGCACTGGTCGGCGGTAGGGTGCGCCGTGCGCACCTCAACCCGCCGGGGCGGGTGAGCAACGGCGCAGCCTGTCCACCCGGCCGGCTACTGGTGGGCACTCGCTGCGCGAGTTGCCCACCAGTGGGCTCAGCGCGCGCGCGCCGCGTCGACGCGCAGCCAGCGCTCGATGCCGCGGAAGATCCAGGTCAGGCCGATGGTGATGATCAGGTAGAGCGCGCCGGCATAGAGGAAGAAGAACATCTGCTCGTAGGTGCGCGAGCTGATGGTGCGCGCCATGCCCATGATGTCGTAGAGGGTCACGGTGTAGACCACCGCGCTGGCCTTGAGCATCAGGATCACTTCGTTGGTGTAGGCCGGCAGGCCGATGCGCGCCGCGCGCGGCAGGATGATGTGCCACAGCGCCTGGCGCCTGGACATGCCCAGCGCGCGCGCCGCCTCGACCTCGCCGACCGGCACGGCGTGGATCGCCCCGCGCAGGATCTCGGCGATGTAGGCTGCGGTGTGCAGGGTCATGGTCAGCAGCGCGCACCAGTACGGGTCGCGCAGGAACGGCCACAGTGCACTCTGGCGCACCGCCGGGAACTGCGCGAGGCCGTAGTAGACGATGAACAGCTGCAGCAGCAGCGGCGTGCCGCGGAAGAAGAAGATGTACGCCGAGGGCAGCGCGCGCACGTACCAGTGCCGCGAGGCGCGGGCGATGCCCAGCGGCAGGGCGACCAGCAGGCCGGCGACCACGGCGATCGCCACCAGCTCGAGGGTCAGGCCGACGCCCTGGAGCATCTTCGGGGTCCATTTGACCAGCAGTTCCCAGCCGCTCATAGCTCATTCCTCGCGATGCCGCGGCCGGCGCGTTTTTCCAGCTGGTGCAGGACCAGCATGACGATCACGGTGAGGCCGAGGTAGATGGCCGCGGCGCTCATGTAGAAGGTGAAGGGGGCCTTGGTGGCGTTGGAGGCGACGCTCGCCTTGCGCATGATCTCCTCCAGGGAGATCAGCGACACCAGCGCGGTGTCCTTGAGCAGGATCATGTACAGGTTGCCGAGGCCGGGCAGCGCGGTGCGCCACAGCTGCGGCAGGGTGATGCGCCAGAAGATCCGCAGGGCGGACAGGCCGAGCGCCTGGCCGGCCTCGCGCTGGCCCTTGGGGATGGCCAGCAGCGCGCCACGGAACACCTCGGTGGCGTAGGCGCCGAAGCACAGGCCGAGCGCCAGGGTGCCGGCGGCGAACGGGTCGAGGGCCAGCTCCGGGTAGCCGAACAGCGCGCCGACGGCGTTCAGGCCGCTCACCGTGCCGTAGTAGATCATCAGCACCCAGAGGGTCTCCGGCACGCCGCGCACCAGCGTGGTGTAGCCGCCGCCGAGCAGGCGCAGCGCCAGGTTGCCGGAGGTCTTGGCCAGAGCGCCGAGCAGGCCGAGGACAAGTCCGACGCTGACCGCAGCGAGGGACAGTTTGAGGGTCATCCAGGTGCCGGCGGCCAGCGCCGGCCCGAAGCCTTGAAGGTCAGGAATCATGGGTTATCGGCAGCGCGCCCCCGCGTGCGGAGGCGCGCTGCTGCCGGCTCAGTAGATGCTGAAGGGGAAGTACTTGTCGTTGATCTGCTTGTAGGTGCCGTCGGCCACGATCGCCTGGATGGCGTCGTTGAGCTTCTGGCGCAGGGCATCGTCGCCCTTGCGCACGGCGATGCCGATCTTGTCGTTGTCGAACACCGGCTCGCCCTTGAACTCGAAGTCCTTGCCGGCGTCGCTCTTCAGCCATTCCCAGTTGACGAACTTGTCGGCCAGCACGCCGTCGACGCGGCCGGCGGCCAGGTCGAGGTAGGCGTTCTCCTGGGTGTCGTAGAGCTTCACCTCGACCACGTCGCCGAGGTTGTCCTCCAGCCAGGTGCCGGCGATGGTGGCGCGCTGCGCGCCGATCACCTTGCCGTCGAGGCTCTTCTCGTCGGTCTTGAACTCGGCCGCCTTGGGTGCGATGAACTGCAGCTTGTTGATGTAGTAGGGCTCGGTGAAGTCCACCGCCTGCTTGCGCTCGTCGGTGATCGACATGGAGGCGACGATCATGTCGAACTTCTTGGCGTTGAGCGCCGGGATGATGCCGTCCCAGTCGGAGGTGACGAATTCGCACTCGGCCTGCATCTTCACGCACAGGGCCTTGGCGATCTCCACGTCGAAGCCGACCACGTTGCCGCTGGCGTCGATCTGGTTGAAGGGCGGGTAGGCGCCTTCGGTGCCGATCTTCAGCTTGTCGGCGGCCAGCGCCGGGGTGGCCAGGACCAGGGCTGCGGCAAGGGCCAGCAGCGAGTTGCGGATTTTCATGGGTAGGGCTCCTTGGGTGGCTTTCCGTCGCCCGGCCGCGGCACGGGCGCGTCGGCCGAGTTGTTATTTGAGGCTAGACATGAACTGGCGGCAGCGCTCCGAGCTCGGGTTGCCGAACACCTGGCTCGGCGGCCCCTGCTCTTCGACCAGGCCCTGGTGGAGGAATACCACCTCGCTGGACACCTGGCGGGCGAAATTCATCTCGTGGGTGACCAGCAGCATGGTGCGGCCCTCTTCGGCCAGCGCACGGATCACGTTAAGCACTTCCTGGACCATCTCCGGGTCGAGCGCCGAGGTCGGCTCGTCGAACAGGATCACCTTGGGCTCCATGCACAGGGTGCGGGCGATGGCCGCGCGCTGCTGCTGGCCGCCGGACAGCTGGGTGGGATAGCTGTCGCGCTTGGCGGCGATGCCGACCTTGGCCAGCAGCGCCTCGGCGCGCTCGGTGGCCTCGGCCTTCGACAGGCCGAGCACGCGGCGCGGCGCCTCGATCACGTTGTCGAGGATGCTCATGTGCGGCCACAGGTTGAAGTTCTGGAACACGAAGCCGAGCTGGCTGCGCAGGCGGTTGATCTGCCGGTTGTCGGCGGCGACCAGCGCGCCGTCCTTGCCCGGCTTGAGCTTGAGTTCCTCGCCGGCGACGAAGATCTGCCCTTCGTGCGGGCTTTCCAGCAGGTTGATGCAGCGCAGGAAGGTGGACTTGCCGGAACCGGAGGAACCGAGGATGGAAATGACGTCGCCGTCGCGCGCGGTCAGCGAGATGCCCTTGAGCACCTCGAGGTCGCCGTAGCGTTTGTGCAGGTTGCGGATTTCCAGTGCCGGAGTGGCGGCGGCCATGGGGGGATTCCTGATGTTGTTGTGCGACTCAAGCTAGCACAGCGGCCGGCGGGGTCGCCATGGGACGCCCGGGCGGCTGGCTGCGGTTTTCTGCGACCGCTGTCGCAGCGGCTCAGCGCCGCTGCAGCAGTACGCCACTCTCCATGTGATGGGTCCAGGGAAACTGGTCGAACAGCGCGCAGCGCACGATGCGGTGGGTGTCGTGCAGCTGGGCGATGTTCTCGGCCAGGGTCTGCGGGTTGCAGGAGATGTACAGGATGCTGTCGAAGCGCCGGGTCAGCTCGCAGGTGTCCGGGTCCATGCCGGCGCGCGGCGGGTCGACGAACACGCTGCCGAACTGGTAGCCCTTGAGGTCGATGCCGGCCAGGCGGCGGAACGGACGCACCTCGTTGAGCGCCTGGGTCAGCTCCTCGGCGGACAGGCGCACCAGCTCGATGTTGTCGATGCCGTTATCGGCGATGTTGGCCAGCGCGGCGTTGACCGAGGTCTTGCTGATCTCGGTGGCCAGCACGCGGCGCACCCGGGTGGCCAGCGGCAGGGTGAAGTTGCCGTTGCCGCAGTACAGCTCGAGCAGGTCGTCGTCGCGCTCGCCGAGCACGTCGTAGGCCCAGTTGAGCATCTTCTCGCAGACCACGCCGTTGGGCTGGGTGAAGGCGCCTTCCGGCTGGCGGTAACGGAAGCTCCGCCCGGCCACGCTCAGCTCTTCCTCCACGTAGTCGCGGCCGATGACGATGCGCTTGCCGCGCGAGCGGCCGATCAGGCTGACGCCCAGCTCGGCGGCGAGCCGCTCGGCCTCGGCCTGCCAGGCTTCGTCGATCGGCCGGTGGTAGCACAGGGTGATCAGTGCATCGCCCTTGCGGGTGGTGAGGAACTCGACCTGGAACAGCTTGTGCGACAGCACCGCGCTGGCCTGCCAGGCGGCCTTCAGGCGCGGCATCAGCTGGTTGATGCGCGCACTGGCGATGGGGAACTGCTCGATCAGCACCGGGGTGTGCTTGTCGCCCTCGAACATCGCGTAGTGGCGGCCGTCCTCCTCGCGCCACAGGCGGAACTCGGCGCGCAGGCGGTAGTGCTCGGCCGGCGAGTCGAACACTTCCGGCTCGGGGGCGGCGAACGGCGCCAGCAGCTCCTGCAGGCGGGCCTTCTTCTCGGCGAGCTGGGCGGCGTACTGGGTCGGGTCGAGGGAGGGACTATGCATGGCGGACTCGTGTGGCGAAGGGGTTACCGGCTCAGGCGAAGAAGCCCAGCTTGACGATGAACAGCACGGACAGCACCCACATGGCGCTGTTCAGCTCGCGGGCGCGGCCGCAGCACAGCTTGATCGCGGTCCAGCTGATGAAGCCCAGGGCGATGCCGTTGGCGATGGAAAAGGTCAGCGGCATGCTGAGGGCGGCGATCACCACCGGCGCGGCCTCGCTGAGGTCGTCCCAGGCGATGTCGGCCAGCCCGCCGGTCATCAGCACGGCGACGAAGAACAGCGCCGGGGCGGTGGCGTAGTCGGGCACCGCGGCGGCCAGCGGCGAGAAGAACAGGCTGGTCAGGAACAGCACGGCGACCACGCAGGCGGTCAGCCCGGTGCGCCCGCCGGCGCTGATGCCGGCGGCCGACTCGATGAAGCTGGTGGTGGTCGAGGTGCCCAGCGCGGCGCCGGCCATGGTCGCCGTGCTGTCGGCCAGCAGGGCGCGGCCCAGGCGCGGCAGGCGGCCGTCGGGGCCGACCAGGCCGGCCTTCTGCGCCACGCCGATCAGGGTGCCGGAGGTGTCGAACAGGTCGACGAACAGGAAGGCGAAGATCACGCTGACCAGGCCGACGTCCAGCGCGCCGGCGATGTCCAGCTGCAGCAGGGTCGGCATCAGGCTCGGCGGCGCCGCCACCACGCCGTCCAGCTCGGTCAGGCCGAGGGCCAGCGACACGCCGGTGACGGCGAGGATGCCGATCATCACCGCGCCGGTGACGCGGTGGTGGACCAGGGCGACGATCAGCAGGAAGCCCAGGCCGGCGAGCAGCGGGCCGGGCTGGCCGAGGTCGCCGAGCGCCACCAGGGTGGCCGGGTGATCGACGACGATGCCGGTGTTCTTCAGGGCGATCAGCGCGAGGAACAGGCCGATGCCGGCGCTGATCGCGGTGCGCAGTGGCAGCGGGATGCTGTGGATGATCCACTCGCGGATGCGGAAGATCGACAGGGCGAAGAACAGCAGGCCGGAGAGGAACACCGCGCCGAGCGCCACCTGCCACGTGTAGCCCATGGTCAGCACCACGGTGTAGGTGAAGAAGGCGTTGAGGCCCATGCCGGGAGCGAGGGCGATCGGGTAGTTGGCCAGCAGGCCCATGACCAGCGAGCCGAGCGCGGCGGCCAGGCAGG
Organism: Pseudomonas oryzae; assembly: GCF_900104805.1. Taxonomy (NCBI): domain Bacteria; kingdom Pseudomonadati; phylum Pseudomonadota; class Gammaproteobacteria; order Pseudomonadales; family Pseudomonadaceae; genus Pseudomonas; species Pseudomonas oryzae. The sequence goes on from NZ_LT629751.1 coordinate 4,272,301, forward strand.
TGGCGACGAACACCGCGCCCTGGTCCATGCCGGTCTTGGCGAGGATGCTCGGGTTGACGAACAGCACGTAGGCCATGGTCAGGAAGGTGGTCAGGCCGGCGAGAAGCTCGGTGCGCACCGTGGTGTGGTGGGCCTGCAGGTGGAACAGTCTTTCCAGCATGGGGTTCTCCGGAGCTCGATGGGGACGAGCGTGACGCCGGGGTTGGCGTCGACGGCCCCCGGCGCCTTGTGGGCGGCGGGGGGCGGGAAAAAGGCGCGCATCATACCAGCGCCGCGGCGGCTGGTGAAATTCTGCGCAGCTCAGCCCTTGCGTGCGCGCAGGATGACGAACTTCGGGTTGGCGCCGACCTGGCTCACCTCGCGGAACAGGCGCTTGAGCTTGGCGTGGTAGCCGAGGTGGCGGTTGCCGACGATCCACAGTTCGCCGCCGCGCCCCAGGGCGGCGTGGGCCTGCTGGAACATGCGCCAGGCGAGGAAGTCGCCGACCACCTGCTGCTGGTGGAACGGCGGGTTGCACAGCACCAGATCCAGCGAGGCCGGCGGCTGCCCGGCCAGGCCGTCGGCGGCACGCACTTCCACCGGCCGCTCGCCCAGCGCGGCGCGCCAGTTCGCTTCGGCGGACTGCACGGCCATGAACGACTCGTCGACCAGCAGGTACTCGGCCTCGGGATTGGCCAGGGCGCTGGCGATGGCCAGCACGCCGTTGCCGCAGCCGAGATCGGCCACCCGCGCGCGGCCGAGACCGCTCGGCAGGTGCGGCAGGAAGGCGCGGGTGCCGATGTCCAGGCCCTCGCGGCAGAACAGGTTGGCGTGGTTGACCAGCTCCAGGCGCGGCTGGTCCAGGCGGTAGCGGGTCGGGTAGGGCGACACGGGGGCCGGCCGGGCCTCCGGGCTGCACAGCAGCAGGCGCGCCTTCTTCACCGCCAGCGAAGCCTGCACCGGGCCGAGGTACTGCTCCAGCAGGTCGCCGGCGGCGCGTGGCAGGTGCTTGACCATGCCGGCGGCCACCACCTTGGCGTCCGGAGCGAGCTGGCCGTGCAGGCGGATCAGCTGCTCCTCGAGCAGGGCGAGGGTCTTGGGCACGCGGATCAGCACCCAGTCGAACGGCCCCTGCGCCGCCTGGCTGGCCGGCACGAAGCGCACCGCGTCCGCCGCCAGGCCGTTGCGCGCGAGGTTCTTGTGCAAGGCGAGGGCGCCGAGGAAGGAGTCGCCGCTGCTGGTCACGCTGGCGTGGCTGGCCAGGGCGCAGGCGAGGGCGCCGAAGCCGTCGTTGAGCAGCAGCACCCGGCTGCCTTGGGCCAGGCCCTGCTCGTGCAGATGCTGCAGCAGGTACTCGTCGGCGGCGTCGAAGGCCTGCAGCGGGTCCTGGCGCTGCTCGGGCTGGCGCAGCAGGTCGAGTTGGGCGAAGGGGGAGACGAACAGGGGCATGGGTGGGGGATTTGCGCTATATGAAGGAAGCCGCCGCGCCGGCGGCAGCGAAGGGAGGCAAGTATGACGGCGAGCGCCGAGAAGTTCACCCGTCAGCGCCTGCTCGAGGTGTGGCGCTGGTCGCCGAGCCTGTTCAGCCTGCGCTGCACCCGCGATGCGGGCTTCCGCTTCCGCGCCGGGCAGTTCGCCCGCCTCGGCGTGCGCAAGGCCGGTGGCGGCATCGTCTGGCGTGCCTACTCGATGGTCTCGGCGCCGCACGACGAGTTCCTCGAGTTCTTCTCCATCGAGGTGCCGGACGGCGAGTTCACCAGCGAACTGCGCCAGCTCGCTCCGGGCGACGAGCTGCTGGTGGAGCGCCAGCCCTACGGCTACCTCACCCTCGACCGCTTCGCCGACGGTCGCGAGCTGTGGCTGCTGGCCAGCGGCACCGGGGTGGCGCCGTTCCTGTCGATCCTCCAGGACCCCGAGGTGTGGCAGCGCTTCGAGCGCATCGTGCTGGCCTACAGCGTGCGCAGCGCGTCCGAGCTGGCCTACCAGGCGCTGATCGCCGATCTGCCGCGGCGCGAGTGGCTGGAGGGCGCGGCCGACAAGCTGGTCTATCTGCCGGTGGTGACCCGCGAGCAGGTGCCCGGCTGCCTGCAGGCGCGGCTCACCGCGCTGCTCGACAGCGGCGAACTGGAGCGCGGCGCAGGATTGGCGATCAGCCCCGAGCACTCGCGGCTGATGCTCTGCGGCAACCCGGCGATGGTCGAGGAGCTGCACGCGCGTCTCAAGCTGCGCGGCCTGCAGCTCAGCCTGAGCCGGCGGCCGGGGCAACTGGCGCTGGAGAACTACTGGTGACGAGCGCAGGCATCGACCCCGTGGGCGTTGCGCCGTCGCCGGCAACACCGCTCGCAGTCTAAAAATTGGTTACGCTTTTTCGTCAGACTGACACGGAACTCGCCGTACCATGGCGGCCAGTTCCCCACTTTCCGGTTGTCGATGGACAGCGATTGTCGTCAGCCGCCCGCAGCTTCAGCCCCGCGAGCGGCCCCTCCCGTGATCTTCCCCGCCTGCTGGCGTGCTTCGTGCATTGCCATCGTTACCTGTTGCGCTTGCCCGTCCGCCGGCCCGTTTGCCGTCGGCCTGGCGCTGCGCGCCCGTTTGTCTGCTGAGAGAGTCTGACTGTCATGGAATGGATCGCCGATCCGACGGCGTGGATGGGTCTGTTGACCCTGATCGTCCTGGAAATCGTGCTGGGTATCGACAACCTGGTGTTCATCGCCATCCTCGCCGACAAGCTGCCACCGCACCTGCGCGACCGCGCGCGGCTGATCGGCCTGGCGCTGGCGCTGCTGATGCGCCTCGGCCTGCTGGCCAGCATGGCCTGGCTGGTCACCCTCACCGCGCCGCTGTTCGAGGTGTTCGGCCAGAGCTTCTCCGGGCGTGACCTGATCATGCTGTTCGGCGGCGTGTTCCTGCTGTTCAAGGCCACCATGGAGCTGCACGAGCGCCTCGAGGGCCACGTCCAGCACAGCGGCGGCAGCCGCAGCTATGCGCAGTTCTGGCCGGTGGTGGCGCAGATCGTGGTGCTCGATGCGGTGTTCTCCCTGGATGCGGTGATCACCGCGGTGGGCATGGTCGAGCAGTTGTCGGTGATGATGGTCGCGGTGATGATCTCCATCGGCCTGATGATGGTGGCCAGCAAGCCGCTGACCGCCTTCGTCAACGCGCGGCCGACGGTGATCATGCTGTGCCTGGGCTTCCTGATGATGATCGGCTTCAGCCTGACCGCCGAGGGCCTGGGCTTCCACATTCCCAAGGGCTACCTGTACGCGGCCATCGGCTTCTCGATCCTCATCGAGCTGTTCAACCAGCTGGCCCGCCACCGCCGCAAGCGCAGCCTGCAGGGCGCGCGCAGCCATCGCGAGCGCACCGCCCACGCCGTGCTGCGCCTGCTCGGCGGCAAGCCGGTGGCTGCCGACGAGGTCGGCGAGGAAATCGCCGATCTGCTTGACGGGGGCGAAGCCGGCGAGCCGGCGGCCTTCGACCGCCGCGAACGGGTGATGATCAGCGGGGTGCTGCACCTGGCCGAGCGCTCGATCCGCACGGCGATGACCGAGCGCCACGCGGTCGACCACATCGACCTCGACGCCGACCGCGAGGCGGTCCACCAGGCCCTGCTCGAGTCGCCGCACTCGCGCCTGCTGGTGCTGCGCGCTGGCGCTGTGGACGAGCCGCTCGGCTACGTGCACAAGAAGGAGCTGCTTCGGGAACTGCTGCGCGGCGCGCAGCCGGACATCGAGGGCCTGCTGCGCGCGCCGCTCAACCTGCCGGACAGCTGCACGGTGCTCGGCGCCCTGGAGCAGATGCGCGAGGCCCAGGCCCACGTGGCCTTCGTGGTCAACGAGTTCGGCGCCTTCCAGGGCCTCTTGACCCTCACCGACATCCTCGAGGCCATCGCCGGCGAGCTGCCGGACGCCAGCGAGGTGGCGGGGCCGGACATCGAGCCGTGTGCTGAGGGCTACAAGGTCAGCGGCGCCATCAACCTCAGCCTGCTGCGCGAGCGCCTGGGCTTCCAGGCGCGGCCGACCGAGGACTACCAGACCCTCGCCGGCCTGGCGCTGAGCCTGCTCGACCGCCTGCCGGCGATCGGCGACGCGCTGGAGTTCGCCGGCTGGCAGCTGCGGGTGATCGAGGTGCGGGAGCGCCGGGTGAGTCGCCTGCTGCTCAAGCCGCCGGCCCAGATGGCGTGAGCCTGTTCTGACGCCGGAAACGACAACGGCGCCCATCGGGCGCCGTTGTGCGTTGTGCGGCAGGACTACTTGTTCTGCTGTGCCTTGAGCAGGTCGCGGATCTCGGTGAGCAGCTCCTGGTCCTTGGTCGGCGCCGGCGGCGCGGCCGGGGCGGCTTCCTCCTCGCGCTTGAGCCGGTTGATCGCCTTGATGCCGATGAAGATGGCGAAGGCGATGATGGTGAAATCGATGATGGTCTGGATGAACTTGCCGTAGGACAGCACCACCGCAGGGAGATCGCCCTCGGCGGCCTTGAGGGTGATCGCCAGGTCGGAGAAGTCGACCCCGCCGATCAGGATGCCCAGCGGCGGCATGATCACGTCGCCGACCAGCGAGGAGACGATCTTGCCGAAGGCGGCGCCGATGATGATGCCGACCGCCATGTCGATCATGTTGCCCTTGACGGCGAAGGCCTTGAATTCTTGCAGCAGGCTCATGGTTCACTCCCTTGGGTTCTGGTGGCGGCCAGTATAGTCCGACCGTGGCGGTTGGACATGTGCGCCAGTGGGCGGTTCAGCCGCCGTTGCGGGCCTGGCGCAGGCGTTCGGCGATCTGCTCGGTGAGGGTCACTCGCTGGTTCTTCAGGGTCTGCAGGGCTGTGTCGTCGAGCGGCTCGCGGCCGTCCTCGACGGCGTAGATGCGCTTGTCCAGAGCCTCGTAGCGTTCGGCCAGCTGGCCGAAATGGCTGTCGCTGGCCAGCAGCGTGCGCAACTGCTCCTGGTGTTCGGGGAACTCGCGGTGCAGTGGATGACGTGCGTGGGGCATGACGATCACTCCCGGCTGGATGAGGTCCCTTGAGCCTAGCTCATCGGCCGCCGGCGGCGTGGCATCGGCTCAGTGGGTTGGCGGGTTGATCAGGTAGCTGAGCAGCGCGTCCTCGCCGTCAGCCGGGAGGATCGGCACGGCGCGCAGCGGCAGCTGCGCCAGCAGGGCCTGCCAGAACGCGCAGGCCTGGGCGTCCTGGCGGTAGAAGCGCACCACCCAGGGCGCGCCATCGCCCATCAGCTGCTCCACCAGCGCGCGGCCGATGCCCTGGCGGCGGTATTTGCGCAGGATGAACAGGTCGGCGAACTCGGCGGCGTCGATGCCCGGCAGCTCGCAGCGCTCGATCAGCAGGAAGCCGGCGATGAAGCCGTCGGCAAGGATCAGCTGGGCGCTCCAGCCCGGATCCTGCCAGTAGCGCGCGAGGTGCGCTTCGTGGATGTAGAAGCGCCCGTCGGTCTCGACGTCCTCGGCTTCCCAGTCCGACGAGTCGTAGGCGTAGAATTGGTAGAGGTTGCGCACCAGCGGCAGTTGCGCGGCGCTGGCGGGGACGAGCTGGATCTGCATGGCGGGGCGACTCGGGCGCGGACGGAGCGCTATTATCGCGCTTTTCCGGACGGAGACCGCCATGGCCAAGGCCAAGCGCATGTACGGCTGCAGCGAGTGCGGCGCGACCTTCCCCAAGTGGGCCGGGCAGTGCGCCGAGTGCGGGGCGTGGAACACCCTGATCGAGACCGTGCTGGAGGGCGCGGCGACGCCTTCCGGGCGCGGCGGCTGGGCCGGCCAGCAAGCCAACGTGAAGACCCTGGCCGAGGTCAGCGTCGAGGAGACGCCGCGCTTCTCCACCGCCTCCAGCGAGCTGGACCGGGTGCTCGGCGGCGGCCTGGTCGATGGCTCTGTGGTGCTGATCGGCGGCGACCCGGGGATCGGCAAGTCGACCATCCTGCTGCAGACCCTGTGCCGCATCGCCGAGCGCATGCCGGCTCTGTACGTCACCGGCGAGGAGTCGCAGCAGCAGGTGGCGATGCGCGCGCGGCGCCTCGGCCTGCCCGAGGACAAGCTCAAGGTGATGACCGAGACCAACATCGAGTCGATCATCGCCACCGCGCGCCAGGAGAAGCCGCGGGTGATGGTGATCGACTCGATCCAGACCATCTTCACCGAGCAGCTGCAGTCGGCGCCCGGCGGCGTCGCCCAGGTGCGCGAGAGCGCGGCGCTCCTGGTACGCTTCGCCAAGCAGAGCGGCACCGCGGTGTTCCTGGTCGGCCACGTCACCAAGGAGGGCGCGCTGGCCGGCCCCAGGGTGCTCGAGCACATGGTCGACACCGTGCTGTATTTCGAGGGCGAGTCGGACGGCCGCCTGCGTCTGCTGCGCGCGGTGAAGAACCGCTTCGGCGCGGTCAACGAGCTGGGCGTGTTCGCCATGACCGACCGCGGCCTCAAGGAGGTCAGCAACCCCTCGGCGATCTTCCTCACCCGCGCCCAGGAGGAGGTGCCGGGCAGCGTGGTGATGGCCACCTGGGAGGGCTCGCGGCCGATGCTGGTGGAGGTGCAGGCGCTGGTCGACACCAGCCACATGGCCAACCCGCGGCGCGTGACCCTCGGCCTCGATCCCAACCGCCTGGCCATGCTGCTCGCCGTGCTGCACCGCCACGGCAGCATCCCCACCTACGACCAGGACGTGTTCCTCAACGTGGTCGGCGGGGTCAAGGTGCTGGAGACCGCCTCCGACCTGGCGCTGCTCGCCGCGGTGATCTCCAGCCTGCGCAACCGCCCGCTGCCGCACGACCTGCTGGTGTTCGGCGAGATCGGCCTGTCCGGTGAGATCCGTCCGGTGCCCAGCGGCCAGGAGCGCCTCAAGGAGGCCGCCAAGCACGGCTTCAAGCGCGCCATCGTGCCCAAGGGCAACGCGCCCAAGGAGGCGCCGCCCGGATTGCAGGTGGTGGCGGTGACGCGCCTGGAGCAGGCGCTGGATGCGCTGTTCGAGTGAGCCACCAAGCTCCCATAGGGTGCGCCGCGCGCCCCGCACCCCCGCCGGTGACCTTCGGTGCGCGTGGCGCACCCTACCGGCGGGCCAGGGTGCTGCTCCGCGCCTGCTTTCGCGCACGCCGGGATGCCCGTTATGGTGGCGGCAAGGGCCGGTGCGGTGCGCTGCTGACGCCGTAGATGGACAACGCCGCAGGCTTGTCCACCGATGCCCGATTGCCGCCCCGTCATTCAATTCCCGCGCCACGCTCCGTCGTGGCGCGTTTCGTTGCGAGGATTGCCATGTCGCAAGCCCCCATCCCGGTCATCGTGCTGACCGGCTTTCTCGGCGCCGGCAAGACCACCCTGCTGCGCCATATGCTGCAGGCCGAGCACGGCCTCAGGCTCGCGGTGATCGAGAACGAGTACGGCGCGACGCCGATCGACGGCCAGTTGCTCGGCAGCGCGCCGGTCGAGCTGCTGACCCTGGCCAACGGCTGCGTCTGCTGCTCGATCCACGTCGAACTGGAGAAGGCGCTGTACCTGCTGCTCGAGCGGCTGGACAGCGGCGAGCTGGCCTTCGACCGCCTGGTCATCGAGTGCACCGGCCTGGCCGATCCGGCGCCGGTGGCGCAGACCTTCTTCGCCGACGAGGAGCTGTGCAGCCGCTACATGCTGGACGGCATCCTCACCCTGGTCGACGCCGCCAACGCCGAGCGCCACCTGCAGGAAGCCATCGCCCAGGCTCAGGTCGGCTTCGCCGACCGCATCCTGCTGAGCAAGACCGATCTGGTCGATGACGCGAGCGTCGAGGCGCTGCGCCAGCGTCTGGCGCGGATCAACCGCCGCGCGCCGATCCGCACCGTCGAGCACGGCCGCATCGAGCTGGCCGAGCTGCTCGACATCCGCGGCTTCAACCTCGACGCCGCCGTCGCCCCGACGCAGGGCCCGCGTCCGCTGCTGCCGGCGGCGCCCAAGGACCGCATCGCCACCCTAGTGCTCGGCAGCGAGCGGGCGCTGGATATGCAGCGCCTCAGCGCCTTCATGGAGGACCTGCTGGAGCGCCACGGCAACGCGCTGCTGCGCTACAAGGGCGTGCTCAACGTGGCCGGCGAGGAACGCCGCCTGGTGTTCCAGGGCGTGCTGCGCCTGTACGGCTTCGACTGGGACGCCGCGTGGGGCGCGGACGAGCCGCGCGCAAGCGTGCTGGTGTTCATCGGCGACAACCTGCCGGAGGCGGAGATCCGCGCCGGCTTTGCCGCGGTGCAGGTCTGAGGTCGTCGTCGGTGCCTGCTCAGGCCTGCATCAGGGTGCCCAGTTCGCGCTCCAGCAGGCCGCTGCTGCCCAGGTTCAGCTCGAGCAGCCGGCGCAGGTGGGTGAGCGAGTCGAGATCGATCTCGCGGCAATGGAAGCCGAGCAGGTCATCCCGCTGGTGGGCGATCGCCACCTGCATGGACACCTCGACGCCGGGCCCGAGCTCGAGGCAGGCGTGCAGCGGCGCATCGGCCAGCGCTTCCCAGCCGTCCGGCCGGCTGACCAGCAGGCCGTTGAGGGACAGGTCATGCAGGCGCGCCTGCCAGCGCCGCTGACCTTGCAGCAGCAGGACCTCCGCGGCGAAGGGAATGCGCTGGAAACGTCGGCGCTCGTGAGGGTAGGCGGACATGCGGGGGAACCTCCTTTGTTGTTTTCGCGTCTGCAGGTGTTAGTCGGCAGCGACAGGGCCGCGCTGAAGGGCGGACAAAAAGAAACCCGGCGCAAGGCCGGGTTTCTTCACTGCAGCGAGCCTTACTTGCCGTACACCGGCAGCTTGGCGCAGATGGCCTTGACCTTTTCGCGCACGGCGTCGACCACGGACTCGTCGCCCATGTTCTGCAGGATGTCGCAGATCCAGCCGGCCAGCTCGCGGCACTCGGCTTCCTGGAAGCCGCGGGTGGTCACCGCCGGGGTGCCGATGCGCAGGCCGGAGGTGACGAACGGCGAACGCGGGTCGTTCGGCACGGCGTTCTTGTTCACGGTGATGTAGGCGCGGCCCAGGGCGGCGTCCGCATCCTTGCCGGTGATGTCCTGCTTGATCAGGCTGAGCAGGAACAGGTGGTTCTGGGTGCCGCCGGAAACCACGTCGAAGCCGCGCTCGATGAATACCTGGGCCATGGCCTGGGCGTTCTTCACCACCTGCTGCTGGTAGGCCTTGAACTCGTCGGAGAGGGCTTCCTTGAAGCACACCGCCTTGGCGGCGATCACGTGCATCAGCGGGCCGCCCTGGCCGCCCGGGAACACGGCGGAGTTCAGCTTCTTCTCGATCTCTTCGTTGGCGCGGGCCAGGATCAGGCCGCCGCGCGGGCCGCGCAGGGTCTTGTGGGTGGTGGTGGTGACCACGTCGGCGAACGGCACCGGGTTCGGGTAGACGCCGGCGGCGACCAGACCGGCCACGTGGGCCATGTCGACGAACAGGTAGGCACCGACCTTGTCGGCGATCTCGCGGAAGCGGGCGAAGTCCAGCACCTGCGAGTAGGCGGAGAAGCCGGCGATGATCATCTTCGGCTGGTGCTCGACGGCCAGGCGCTCGACCTCGTCGTAGTCGATCAGGCCGGTTTCCGGGTTCAGGCCGTACTGCACGGCGTTGTAGATCTTGCCGGAGAAGTTGACGCTGGCGCCGTGGGTCAGGTGGCCGCCGTGGGCCAGGCTCATGCCCAGCACGGTGTCGCCCGGCTTGACCAGCGCCTGGAACACCGCGGCGTTGGCCTGGGAGCCGGCGTGCGGCTGGACGTTGGCGTAGTCGGCGCCGAACAGCTGCTTGGCGCGGTCGATGGCCAGCTGCTCGACCACGTCGACGTATTCGCAACCGCCGTAGTAGCGCTTGCCCGGGTAGCCTTCGGCGTACTTGTTGGTCAGCACGCTGCCCTGGGCTTCCATCACCGCCGGGCTGGTGTAGTTCTCGGAAGCGATCAGCTCGATGTGCTCTTCCTGGCGCTGGGCTTCTTGCTCCATGGCGGCGAACAGGTCGGCATCGTAGCGGGCGATGGTCAAATCACGGCTGAACATGGCGGTCCTCTGAGGATCGGGGCGAATAGGGGAAAGCAAGGGAAATATTCTACCCGAATGTGCCGCCCCTGGCACATGAATGGCGGTCAGGCGGCGGACAAGTGGCGCTCATCCGCCGGCCGGCGCGGCGCCCGGCCCGCCAGTCCCGGCGGTTTGCCCTGTCCGGCGCATTCGGGTAGCTTTGCGCCACGCGCGCGAGGCCCCGGCGCGGAGTTCGCCAACGGCCTTGCCATCACCGTCGTCAACCATTCAGGTCCGTCATGGCTCAATACGTTTTCACCATGCATCGGCTCGGCAAGGTCGTGCCGCCGAAGCGTCAGATTCTCAAGGACATTTCCCTGTCGTTCTTCCCCGGCGCGAAGATCGGCGTGCTCGGCCTGAACGGCGCGGGCAAGTCGACCCTGCTGCGCATCATGGCCGGCGTGGACACCGAGTTCGAGGGCGAGGCCCGGCCGATGCCGGGGATCAAGATCGGCTACCTGCCGCAGGAGCCGCAGCTCGATCCGGAGAAGAGCGTGCGCGAGATCGTCGAGGAGGCGGTGGGCGAGATCAAGCAGGCCCAGGCCCGCCTCGACGAGGTGTACGCCGCCTACGCCGAGCCGGACGCCGACTTCGACGCGCTGGCCGCCGAGCAGGCCAAGCTGGAGGCGATCCTGCAGGCCGCCGACGGCCACAACCTCGAGCGCCAGCTGGAAGTCGCCGCCGACGCCCTGCGCCTGCCGGCCTGGGAGGCGAAGATCGAGCACCTCTCCGGTGGCGAGAAGCGCCGTGTGGCGCTGTGCCGCCTGCTGCTGTCGGCTCCCGACATGCTGCTGCTGGACGAGCCGACCAACCACCTGGACGCCGACTCGGTGGCCTGGCTGGAGCGCTTCCTGCACGACTTCCCGGGCACCGTGGTGGCGATCACCCACGACCGCTACTTCCTCGACAACGTCGCCGGCTGGATCCTCGAACTGGACCGCGGCGAGGGCATCCCCTTCGAGGGCAACTACTCGCAGTGGCTGGAGTCCAAGGCCGCCCGCCTGGCCCAGGAGGCCAAGGCCGAAGCCGCCCATGCCAAGGCCATGAAGGCCGAGCTGGAGTGGGTGCGCCAGGGCGCCAAGGCCCGCCAGGCCAAGTCCAAGGCCCGCCTGCAGCGCTTCGAGGAGATGCAGTCGCAGGAATTCCAGAAGCGCAGCGAGACCAACGAGATCTACATCCCGGCCGGTCCGCGCCTGGGCGACAAGGTCATCGAGTTCAACGGCGTGTGCAAAGGCTACGGCGACCGCCAGCTGATCGACGACCTGAGCTTCAGCGTGCCCAAGGGCGCCATCGTCGGTGTGATCGGCGGCAACGGCGCGGGCAAGTCGACCCTGTTCCGCATGATCCTCGGCAAGGAGCAGCCGGATGCCGGCACCATCGACATCGGCGAGACCGTGCAGATCGCCAGCGTCGACCAGAGCCGCGACAGCCTCGACGGCAGCAAGACCGTGTGGGAGCAGGTCTCCGACGGCTTCGACATGATCAAGGTCGGCAACTACGAGGTGCCGTCGCGCGGCTACGTCGGGCGCTTCAACTTCAAGGGCGCCGACCAGCAGAAGTTCGTCAAGGACCTCTCCGGTGGTGAGCGCGGTCGCCTGCACCTGGCGCTGACCCTCAAGCAGGGCGGCAACGTGCTGCTGCTCGACGAACCGTCCAACGACCTCGACGTGGAAACCCTGCGGGCCCTGGAAGAGGCGCTGCTCGACTTCCCCGGCGCGGCCATCGTGATCTCCCACGACCGCTGGTTCCTCGACCGTATCGCCACCCACATCCTCTCCTACGAGGATGACGCCAAGGTGTACTTCTTCGAAGGCAACTACACCGAGTTCGAGGCCGACCGCAAGAAGCGCCTCGGCGACGCGGCGGCCCAGCCGCACCGCGTGCGCTACAAGAAGCTGGCCTGATCGGTCGCGCTGCATGAAAAACGGAGCCCTCGGGCTCCGTTTTTTTATGCCTGCCGGCCTCAGCCGAGCCGTTCCAGCTCCGGCGCGTCCGCCTGGTGCAGGGGCCAGTCGGCGTCGTGCTGGCTCACCCGGTTGCGCCCGCTGCGCTTGGCGCGGTACAGCAGCTGGTCGGCGTCGCTGGCCAATGCCTTGGCTTCCTGGCCGTCGTGCAGCTGGGCGACGCCGGCGCTGAAGGTGCAGTGCAGGTCCTGCGGCTGGGCGGGGAAGCTCATCTCGGCGAAGCGCCGACGGATCTCGTCGAGCACCCGCGCGGCGGTGGCGGCATCGGTGTCCGGCAGCACCACGGCGAACTCCTCGCCGCCGTAGCGGCCGATGTGGTCGCTCTTGCGCAGGCGCTGCTTGAGGAACAGCGCCAGGCTCTTGATCACCCGGTCGCCCATCGGGTGGCCGTAGCGGTCGTTGACCTGCTTGAAGTGGTCGATATCGAGCATGGCGAAGGCCAGCGGCTGCTGGTCGCGTTGGGCGCGCAGGCGGGCATCCTCGAGCAGCTGGAGGATGTGGGTGTGGTTGTACAGGCCGGTCAGGCTGTCGCGCACCATGCGCGCCTTGAGGTTGCGCGCGCGGGCGGCGCGGTTGCGCACGGTGGCGATCAGGTGGCGCGGCTTGATCGGCTTGGTCAGGAAGTCGTCGCCGCCCTCGCCCATGGCGCTGAGCTGCTTGTCGAGGTCGTCCTCGGCCGACAGGTAGATGATCGGCACGCTGACGTAGCGCTCGTGGTGGCGGATCACCCGGGCCAGCTCGGTGCCGAGGCACTCGGGCATGTACATGTCGAGGATGATCAGGTCGGGCTGGAACTCGCCGAGCTCGGCCATGGCGCGGATCGGGTCGGTGAGGCTGCGGGTGATGATGCCGGCGCTGTTGAGCATGCGCTCGGTGAAGGTGGCCTGGGCGCGCGAGTCGTCGACGATCAGCACCCGGTAGGGCTCCTGCTGGCTGACCCGGGTCAGCTCCTCGAGGCGCTCGAGCAGCGCCGAGGCATCCAGACTGCCGCTGAAGAAGTCTTGGCCGCCGGCGCGCACCGCGGCCAGGCGGGTGCGGGTGTCGGCCTCGTGTTCGCTGAAGAACAGCACCGGCAGTCGCTGCTCCAGGCCCTGCTGGATTTCCTCGGCCAGCTGCAGGCCGACGCCGCTGCCGGCGAAGTCGACCTCGACGATCAGCGCGGCGGGGGGGCGCCGGGCCAGCGCCAGGCGCAGCGCGGCGGCGTCGTCCAGCGCCAGGGCGGTGAAGCCGAAGAACTCCAGCTGGCGGACGAGGCGCAGGCTGCGCTCGCGGTCGCGCAGGGCCAGGTAGATCGGCTTGCGCAGCTGGCTGAGGATGGCGGCGTCGAGGCTGTCGCCGCGGCGCAGGCCGGTGCGTGCCAGGCGCTGCATCAGACCGTCGAGCTGGGCGATCAGCGTGCTGTTCAGGCGGCCGCGATTGGCGGCCACCGCCTGCAGGCTGCAGCTGATGGCGTTGGCCAGCTGCACGTGATCGGCCTGGTGCAGGCGTTCGGCGGTGACGCCCAGGCGCTGGGCGGCCTCCGTCAGCTCGGCCATGTAGGGGGCGTTCCACTCGCCGTGCTGCAGGCGCTGCCACAGGTCGAGGACCTGGCGGGCCTGCTGGATCAGTCGCCTGATGAAGTGCTGTTCGAGGCTGGCGCCCTGGACTGCCTGGGACCCGGTCATGTTGCCCTTTCCTTGGCTGGATGGCGCAGCTCCCGCGCCGTTGTTGTCGTCTCGCCCGCTCCTCGGAGCGAAGGGCAGTCGAGTCTAACGCAGTCGTGTTGCCGAAAGGCGGCAATCGAGCCCCGGATTCTGCCCTTCGTCGGCCGATTCTTCGTTGACCGGCATCAGTGCAAGCTGGCCGCGAGCGTCCAGACTGTAATCAATCCATCCCCGACCGCCGGAGAGTCCGCATGACCAGCCTTGTCGATCCCCGTTCCGCCCTCGAAGCCCTGGCCGCCGAATATGCCGCGCGGGCCGAGGCGATCCGCCGCGACCTGGCGCGCCCCTCCGCGGCGGGATTCGCCGAGCAGGCCGTGCAGCGGCAGAACGACGATGTCCTGCGGGCGCTGCTGGCCGAGGCCGAGGACGGCCTGCGGCAGGTGGCGCAGGCCCGCGAGCGGCTGGCCGCGGGGCGCTACGGCACCTGCCGGCTGTGTGGCGAGTCGATCCCGCCGGCGCGCCTGGCGGCGCTGCCGATCGCCGAGCTGTGCGCCAGCTGCGCGGCGGGGCAGCCGCACTGAGCGGCACCCGCGCGGCTCACGGGCGCGGTGGCAGGATCTCGAGGATCTCGATCACCCAGTCGCCGGCCGGGCGGCGCCAGACCACCTCTTCGCCGGGGGCGGCGCCGAGCAGGGCGCGGCCCAGCGGCGAGCCCCAGTTGATCTTGCCGGCGGCGGCATCGGCCTCGTCCTCGCCGACCAGCTGTACTTCATGCTCGTGGCCCCTGGCATCGGCGAAGGCCACCCGGCTGCCGATCTGCACCTGGTCGCGCGAGGTCGCCGGCGGCACCACCAGCGCACTCTGCACCCGCTGGTGCAGGTAGCGCAGGTCGCGCTCGAGTTCGGCGATGTGCTGGCGGTCGGCCTCCTCGCCGCGCGCCTGTTCGGCGGCCAGCGCCTGCTGAGCCGCGGCCAGACGCTCTTCGAGCTGCGCCAGACCGTGGGCAGTGACGTAGTTGGGCTGGTCGCTGACGCTGCGCTCGACCGGCTGGTCGGTCTGCTCGGCGGCCAGTTCCTCGTTGACGAAGGCTCGGCTCATGGCGGTTCTCCTGCAGCAGCGGGCATGTTCCGAGTGTGGCGCGTTTGCCGGCGCCCGCCAATCGCCGTCGCGGGATGGCCGGCCGGATGGTCGTCACGAGGCCTCATCCCGGCGGTCTCGTTCTTGTCATTCGGGGAGGACGGGTCAACAATCGGCGGCAATCAGGTCCGCTCGCGGTCGCGCCAGGCGCGCGAGCGGATCGCCGCAGCGCGGTGCCCGCCCGCCGCGCCCGCCCGTCACTCTCGTGGAACCCCTTGATGGCCGATTTCCAGCAATCCCTGCGCCTGCCGCCCGAGCGGCTCAGCAGCCAGTTCAACGCCGAACAGCTGACCTTCGACAGCACCGACGAACTCGAGCCGTTCCGCGGCGTGCTCGGCCAGGAGCGCGCGGTCGCCGCCCTGCAGTTCGGCGTGGCCATGCCGCGCCCCGGCTACAACGTGTTCGTCATGGGCGAATCGGGCACCGGGCGCTTCTCCTTCGTGCGCCGCTACCTCAAGGCCGAGGCCAAGCGCCAGCAGACGCCGTGCGACTGGCTGTACGTCAACAACTTCGACGATCCGCGCGAGCCGCGCGCGCTGCGCCTGCCCTCGGGGCGCGCGCAGGGGCTGATGGCCGACGTCGAGCAACTGATCGACAACCTGCTGGCCACCTTCCCGGCGGCCTTCGAGACGCCCACCTACCAGCAGAAGAAGAACGCCATCGATCGCGGCTTCAACCAGCGTTACGACCGCGCCCTCGACGTGATCGAGAAGCTGGCCCTGGAGAAGGACGTCGCCCTGTACCGCGACAGCGCCAACATCGCCTTCACGCCGATGAAGGATGGCAAGGCACTCGACGAGGCCGAGTTCGCCCAGCTGCCGGAAGCCGAGCGCGAGCGCTTCCATGACGACATCGCCGAGCTGGAGGAGCGCCTCAACGAGGAGCTGGCCGGCCTGCCGCAGTGGAAGCGCGAGTCGAGCAACCTGCTGCGGCAGCTCAACGAGGAGACCATCACCTTGGCGTTGGCGCCGCTGCTCACGCCGCTGTCGGAGAAGTACGCCGACAACGCCGGGGTCTGCGCCTGGCTGCAGGCGGTGCAGGTCAACCTGCTGAAGACGGTGGTCGACCAGCTGGTCGAGGACAACCGGCCGGACGCGCAGAAGCGCCTGGCGCTGGTGGAGTTCTACAGCCCGAGCCTGGTGGTCGGTCACGCCCTCGACGGCGGCGCGCCGGTGGTGTTCGAGCCGCACCCGACCTACGACAACCTGTTCGGCCGCATCGAGTACAGTTCAGAGCAGGGCGCGCTGTACACCAGCTATCGCCAGCTGCGCCCCGGCGCTTTGCACCGCGCCAACGGCGGCTTCCTGATCCTCGAGGCGGAGAAGCTGCTGTCCGAGCCGTTCGTCTGGGACGCGCTCAAGCGCGCCCTGCACTCGCGTCAGCTGAAGATGGAATCGCCGCTGGCCGAACTCGGCCGCATCGCCACCGTCACCCTGACCCCGCAGGTGATTCCGCTGCAGGTCAAGGTGGTGATCGTCGGCTCGCGTCAGGTCTACTACGCGCTGCAGGAGCTGGACCCCGACTTCCAGGAGCTGTTCCGCGTGCTCGCCGACTTCGACGAGGACATCCCGCTGGTCGAGGACAGCCTCGAGCAGTTCGCCCAGCTGTTGAAGACGCGCACCTCCGAGGAGGGCCTGGCGCCGCTGTCCAGCGATGCGGTGGCGCGCCTGGCCACCTACAGCGCGCGCCTGGCCGAGCACCAGGGACGTCTGTCGGCGCGCATCGGCGACCTGTTCCAGCTGGTCAGCGAGGCCGACTTCATCCGCCAGCTGGCCGGTGAAACGCTGACCGACGTCGGCCACATCGAGCGCGCCCTCAAGGCCAAGGCCACGCGCACCGGCCGGGTGTCGGCGCGCATCCTCGACGACATGCTCGCCGGGGTGATCCTCATCGACACCAGCGGCGCGGCCATGGGCAAGTGCAACGGCCTGACCGTGCTGGAGGTCGGCGACTCGGCGTTCGGCGTGCCGGCGCGCATCTCCGCCACCGTCTATCCGGGCGGCTCGGGCATCGTCGACATCGAGCGCGAGGTCAGCCTCGGCCAGCCGATCCACTCCAAGGGGGTGATGATCCTCACCGGCTACCTGGGCAGCCGCTACGCCCAGGAGTTCCCCCTGGAGATCTCGGCGAGCATCGCCCTCGAGCAGTCCTACGGCTACGTCGACGGCGACAGCGCCTCGCTCGGCGAGGTGTGCGCGCTGATCTCGGCGCTGTC
Organism: Pseudomonas oryzae; assembly: GCF_900104805.1. Classification (NCBI taxonomy): domain Bacteria; kingdom Pseudomonadati; phylum Pseudomonadota; class Gammaproteobacteria; order Pseudomonadales; family Pseudomonadaceae; genus Pseudomonas; species Pseudomonas oryzae. Next base: position 4,289,252 of record NZ_LT629751.1, read on the forward strand.
GCGCACCCCGCTCAAGCAGTGCTTCGCCATCACCGGCTCGATCAACCAGTTCGGCGAGGTGCAGGCGGTCGGCGGGGTCAACGAGAAGATCGAGGGCTTCTTCCGTCTCTGCGAGGCGCGCGGCCTCAGCGGCGAGCAGGGGGTGATCATCCCGCACGCCAACGTCGGCAACCTGATGCTCGACGAGCGGGTGATCCAGGCGGTACGCGGCGGCCTGTTCAACGTCTACGCCGTGCGCACGGTGGACGAGGCGCTCAGCCTGCTGGTCGGCGAGGCCGCCGGGGCGCCGGACGAGTGCGGCCAGTTCCCCGCCGGCTGCGTCAATGCGCGGGTGGTCGAGCGCCTGCGCGAGATCGCCGAGATCGAGACGGAGGACGAGGAGGAGAGCGAGGCGGCCAAGGTCGCCCCCGCCAAGGCCGAGGCGGCTCCGGCCATCGCGCAGTCCGGCCAGGCGCGTCGCCTGCGCCGCTGACCCGGCCCCGGCGGCTGGCGATTTTTCGTCCAGCCGCGCGCCGGGGGCGCCGCCTGTGCCTCCGGCCGCGCTGCCCCCGCGGCATGCACAAGGTTATCCACAGATCGCGGGGATAACTGCGACTTTCCATGGCGACGCCATCCGACTAGGATCAATACAGGTCCTCGAAAGGAGCGTCGCCATGTCGCGTCACTTCTGTCTGACCCGGCGCAGCCCGGGAGTCGTCACCCGCATCGAATGCGCGATCCATCCTCTGGCCGGCGGGCAGGGACTGTGGACCCTGCTGTGCGCGGCCGGCCTGGATGCCGCCCAGCCCTCGGCGGTCAAGGCGCAAGGGCCGTTCCACGGCCTCGCCGAGGCGCAAGCCGTACTGGGCGAGATCATCGACAACCTGCGCGGCCAGGGTTACCGCAACGTCGACGAGCCGTCGATCTGGTGCCTGCACATGCAGGCCGAACTGCGCCGGCAGAACGCCGGACGCGGCCACCCCGCCGGCGATTTCCGCTGGGTGCCCTGAGGCCGGCGGTCTGCGCCGGCTCGCGAGCAGACGCCAGCCGGCACCTTTCATTCCAGGCTCATCCACAAGGTTATCCACAGGTTCGCAGGCATCGCGGACTGCCGCGGCCCGGGGCTGGCCGGTATACTCCGCGCTCCCTAGGTCACTGCTGTGCTTCCCCTCATGGAACGACTCATCGAATCCACCATGTACGCCGCGCGCTGGCTGCTGGCGCCGATCTACCTGGGCCTGTCGCTGGCGCTGCTGGCGCTGGCCCTGAAGTTCTTCCAGGAAGTCTTCCACGTCCTGCCGCACGTGTTCGAGATGGCCGAGGCCGAGCTGATCCTCATGCTGCTGTCGATGATCGACATGGCGCTGGTCGGCGGCCTGCTGGTGATGGTGATGTTCTCCGGCTACGAGAACTTCGTCTCCCAGCTGGACATCGCCGAGGGCAAGGAGAAGCTCGACTGGCTGGGCAAGATGGACGCCGGCTCGCTCAAGCTCAAGGTGGCCTCGTCGATCGTGGCGATCTCCTCGATCCATCTGCTGCGCATGTTCATGGACGCGCAGAAGATCGCCAACGACAAGCTGCTGTGGTACGTGATCATCCACATGACCTTCGTGGCCTCGGCGTTCGCCATGGCCTACGTGGACAAACTGACCAAGCACAGTCACTGAGCCGCCGGGTGCGCGCCGCGCGCGGGGTGGTTGTGCTAGTCTAGCCGGCCTTTTTCCCCCCTTGCCTGGAGTTCCCATGGCCCAACTCGACCTTTCCACCGACGAAGCCCGTGTCAGCTACGGCATCGGTCGCCAGCTCGGCGGTCAACTGCGCGACAACCCGCCGCCCGGCGTGACCCTCGACGCCATCCTCGCCGGCCTGGCTGACGCCTTCGGCGGCGCCGACAGCCGCGTGCCGGACGACCAGCTGACCGCCAGCTTCCGGGTGATCCGCGAGCGCATGCAGGCCGAGCAGGCCGCCAAGGCCGAAGCGGCCGCCGCTGCCGGTCGCGACTACCTGGCCGAGAACGCCAAGCGCGCGGGCGTCACCGTGCTGGCTTCCGGCCTGCAGTACGAGGTACTGGTTGCCGGCGAGGGCGCCAAGCCGGGCGTCGACGACCAGGTGCGTACCCACTATCACGGCACCCTGATCGACGGCACCGTGTTCGACAGTTCCTACGAGCGCGGCGCGCCTGCCGAATTCCCGGTCGGCGGGGTGATCCCGGGCTGGGTCGAGGCCCTGCAGCTGATGAACGCCGGCAGCAAGTGGCGCCTGCACGTGCCGAGCGAGCTGGCCTACGGCGCCCAGGCCGTCGGCAGCATCCCGCCGCACAGCGTGCTGGTGTTCGACGTCGAGCTGCTGGACATCCTGTAAGGCGCTCGGTTGCCCGCGCCGCCGGCGCGGGCAACGAAAAACGCCCGTCGCGGCCAGGCCGGACGGGCGTTTTGTCGTGTGCGGAAAACTCAGTGGGTGCGGGCGACCGCAAACTCGGTCAGTTCCACCAGCGCATCGCGATACTCGCTGGGCGGCAGGGCGCCGAGGCTGGCGATGGCGCGGGCGGCGTAGTCGCGCGCCTGGCGAGCGGTGTAGTCGAGGGCACCGGCGGCTTCCACGGCGGCGCGGATGCTCTCCAGGTCTTCGATGCCGCCCTGCTGGATGGCCTTGCGCACCAGGGCGGCCTGCTCGGCCGTACCTTCGCGCATGGTGTAGATCAGCGGCAGGGTCGGCTTGCCTTCGGCGAGGTCGTCGCCGACGTTCTTGCCCAGGGTGGCGGCGTCGCCACGGTAGTCGAGCAGGTCGTCGACCAGCTGGAAGGCGATGCCGAGGGCGTCGCCGAAGGTGCGCAGGGCGGCGGCCTGTTCGACGCTGGCGCCGGCCAGCTGGGCGGCGCTGTGGGTGGAGGCCTCGAACAGCATCGCGGTCTTGCCGCGGATGACCTCCATGTAGATCTCTTCGGTGGTGCTGGCGTCGCGGATCTTCGACAGCTGCAGCACCTCGCCTTCGGCGATCACCCGGGTGGCGTTGGCCAGGGTCTGCATCACCGGCAGCTCGCCGAGCTCGACCAGCATCTCGAAGGAGCGCGCATAGAGGAAGTCGCCGACCAGCACGCTGGGTGCGTTGCCCCACAGTGCGTTGGCGGTGGAGCGGCCGCGGCGCATGCCGGACTTGTCGACCACGTCGTCGTGCAGCAGGGTGGCGGTGTGCAGGAACTCGATGGTCGCGGCCAGCAGGTTGAGCCGTTCGCCGCGCGCGCCCAGGGCATTGCCGGCCAGCAGGACCAGCAGCGGGCGCAGGCGCTTGCCGCCGGCCGAGGTGATATAGTCGCCGATCTTCTCCACCAGGGGGACGCGGGAGGCGAGCTGGCGGCGAATGATGCCGTCGACGGCGGTGAAGTCGTCCGCCACCACGCGGTAAAAGGCCTGGGGTTGCATCAGCTGACAGGGCTCCTCTCTAGTTGCGCGGCATGCTAGGTGCCGGGTCCGGCACTGTCAAGGCAAGCCAGGGTCGCACTTGCCTGGGGCGGCGGCTTTGCGTACAATCGCCGGCCCGAACTTCCCTGGCATTCCCTGCCTTACGCAATGCAGTGGCGACCCTTCCGGCGCGCTGCAGCCATGCTGGCCAATAACTCCTCCACCAAAGCGCCAGGTGAGCAGGTCTAACGGAGACATTCCATGTACGCAGTAATTGTTACCGGCGGCAAGCAGTACAAAGTCGCTGAAGGCGAATTCCTCAAGATCGAGAAGCTCGACGTAGCCACCGGTGAAAGCGTTGCTTTCGACAAGGTGCTGCTGGTCGGCAACGGCGACGACGTCAAGATCGGTGCTCCGGTCGTCGAAGGCGCCAAGGTGACCGCCGAAGTGATCGCCCAGGGCCGTCACGACAAGGTGCGCATCATCAAGTTCCGCCGCCGCAAGCACCACATGAAGCGTCAGGGCCACCGCCAGTGGTTCACTGAAATCAAGATCACCGGCATCCAGGCCTGATCCCCTTCTTTTTACCGGAGTATTGACTCATGGCACACAAAAAAGCTGGCGGTTCTACCCGTAACGGCCGCGATTCCGAAAGTAAACGCCTTGGCGTGAAGATGTTCGGCAGCCAGGCTGTCGTTGCCGGCAACATCCTCGTGCGTCAGCGCGGCACCAAGTTCCACGCCGGCTACGGCGTTGGCATGGGCAAGGACCACACCCTGTTCGCCAAGGTTGACGGCGTGGTGAAGTTCGAGACCAAGGGTGCCTTCGGTCGCAAATACGTGAGCATCGTGGCCAACTGATCACGCGCTTGCAGAAAAAGCCCTGTCTGCCGACAGGGCTTTTTTGTTTGTAATATCCCAGTTTTCATGACCCGCCAGGCGCGGGAGGCATTGCCCAATGAAATTCGTCGATGAAGTATCCATTCACGTGCAGGCCGGCGACGGCGGCAACGGTTGCCTGAGCTTCCGTCGTGAAAAATTCATGCCCATGGGCGGTCCGGACGGCGGCGATGGCGGTGATGGCGGTTCGGTCTACCTGCAGGCCGACAGCAACCTCAACACCCTGGTGGACTACCGCTACACCCGTCGCTTCCAGGCCCAGCGTGGCCAGAACGGCCGCAGCAAGGACTGCACCGGCGCCAAGGGCGAGGATCTCACCCTGCCGGTGCCGGTCGGCACCACGGTGATCGATGCCGGTACCCAGGAGATCATCGGCGACCTGACCGTCGATGGTCAGCGTCTGCTGGTGGCCAAGGGCGGCTGGCACGGTCTGGGCAACACCCGCTACAAGACCAGCACCAACCGCGCGCCGCGGCAGACCTCGCCGGGCAAGCCGGGCGAGGCGCGCGACCTCAAGCTGGAGCTCAAGGTGCTGGCCGACGTCGGCCTGCTCGGCATGCCCAACGCCGGCAAAAGCACTCTGATCCGCGCGGTGTCCGCGGCCAAGCCGAAGGTCGCCGACTACCCGTTCACCACCCTGGTGCCCAACCTCGGTGTGGTCAGCGTCGGTCGCCTGAAGAGCTTCGTGATCGCCGACATTCCCGGCCTGATCGAGGGCGCTTCCGACGGCGCCGGTCTCGGTATCCGCTTCCTCAAGCACCTGGCGCGTACCCGCCTGCTGCTGCACCTCGTGGACATGGCGCCGCTGGACGATTCCGACCCGGCCGATGCCGCCGAGGCGATCATCAAGGAGCTGGGCCGCTTCAGTCCGGCGCTCACCGAGCGCGACCGCTGGCTGGTGCTGAACAAGGCCGACCAGCTGCTCGACGAGGAGCGTGAGGCGCGCATGCGCCAGGTGATCGAACGCCTGAACTGGCAGGGCCCGGTGTATGTGATCTCCGCCCTGGAGCGCGAAGGTACCGAGCGCCTGTGCGGCGATATCATGAACTACATCGACGCGCGCACCCAGCGTCTGGCCGAGGAACCGGCATTCGCCGAGGCCGCCGCCGAACTGGATCAGCGCATCGAGGACGAGGCCCGCGCCCGTCTGCAGGAACTCGACGACGCCCGCGCCCTGCGCCGAGCCGGGGTACGCAGCGCCGACGAGGAATACGACGAAGACGACTTCGACGACGAGGACGACGAGGACGGTCCGGAGATCTTCTACGTCCGCTGAAGTCCGTGACAGGAGGGGCCGTCCGGCCCCTCGAGCCCGAGTGCAAGGTTGCAGAACATGCGTGAGAAGGTGAGCAAGGCCCGCCGCTGGGTGGTGAAGATCGGCAGTGCGCTGCTGACCGCCGACGGCCGGGGGCTCGACCGCGGCGCCATGGCGGTGTGGGTCGAGCAGATGGTGGCGCTGCGGCGCGCCGGGGTGGAGCTGGTGCTGGTGTCTTCCGGCGCCGTGGCGGCGGGCATGAGCCGGCTGGGCTGGAACGAGCGACCTAGCACCATCCACGAGCTGCAGGCCGCCGCCGCGGTCGGTCAGATGGGCCTGGTGCAGGCCTGGGAATCGAGCTTCGCCGAGCACGGTCTGCAGACCGCCCAGGTGCTGCTGACCCACGACGACCTCTCCGACCGCAAGCGCTACCTCAATGCGCGCAGCACCCTGCGCACCCTGGTCGATCTCGGCGTGATCCCGGTGATCAACGAGAACGACACTGTGGTCACCGACGAGATCCGCTTCGGTGACAACGACACCCTGGCCGCGCTGGTCGCCAACCTGGTCGAGGCCGACCTGCTGGTGATCCTCACCGACCGCGACGGCATGTTCGACGCCGATCCGCGCCACAACCCCGACGCCCAGCTGATCTTCGAGGCGCGTGCCGACGATCCGTCGCTCGACGCGGTGGCCGGCGGCACCGGCGGGGCGCTGGGCCGCGGCGGCATGCAGACCAAGCTGCGCGCCGCGCGTCTGGCCGCACGCTCCGGGGCCAACACCATCATCGTCGGCGGACGCATCGAGCAGGTGCTCGACCGCCTCAAGGGCGGCGAGCGCCTCGGTACCCTGCTGACCCCCGAACGCGGCCGGCATGCCGCGCGCAAGCAGTGGCTGGCCGGTCACCTGCAGATGCGCGGCACCCTGACTCTCGACGCCGGCGCGGTGCGCGCGCTGGTCGAGCAGCGCAAGAGCCTGCTGCCGGTCGGCGTCACCGCGGTGGAGGGCAGCTTCCGCCGCGGCGAGATGGTCGCCTGCGTCGGCCCGGATGGCCGCGAGGTGGCGCGCGGGCTGGTCAACTACAATGCCAGCGATGCCCAACGCATCATCGGCCTGGGCACCGAGGCGATCGAGCAGGCGCTCGGCTACCTCGAGGAGCCCGAGCTGGTGCACCGCGACAACCTGGTGCTGGTGTGAGGACGCGCATGATCGCGAGGACGCTGCTCCAGCCGCTGGCCGCCGCCCTGGCGCTGCTCGCCGCCGGCGCCCAGGCCGAGACCATCGGCGAGGTGTCGACGGTGTTCAAGCTGATCGGCCCCAACCACAAGATCGTCGTCGAGGCGTTCGACGATCCCAAGGTGGAGGGGGTGACCTGCTATCTGTCGCGGGCCAAGACCGGCGGCATCAAGGGCGGCCTGGGGCTGGCCGAGGACCGCGCCGAGGCGTCGATCGCCTGCCGCCAGGTCGGTCCGATCCGCTTCCTCGAGCGCTTCGAGGATGGCGAGGAGGTGTTCAAGGAGCGCACCTCGCTGGTGTTCAAGACCATGCAGGTGGTGCGCTTTTTCGACCAGAAGCGCAATACGCTGGTGTACATGGTCTACAGCGACCGGGTGATCGAGGGCAGCCCGCAGAACTCGGTGACCGCCATCCCGATCCTGCCCTGGCCAAAGGCGGCTGACTGATTCCGTGACTGTAGGGTGGGTTAGGCCGCAGGCCGTAACCCACCGAGTGGGCCAGCAGCCCGGCCATGGCGATGCCTGGCGGCATCGATGCTGGGTTACGCCGCTGCGCGGCTAACCCACCCTACGCAGGCGCGGCAACAAAAAAGCCGGTCGGGGCGACCCGACCGGCTTTTTCACGTCCGCAGTCCGGTTCAGAAGCCGGCTTGTTGCACCAGCGCCAGCAGCGGCTGCGGGTAGACGCCGAGCAGCAGGGTCAGGCCGGCCACCGCCAGCAGCATGATGCCGCCGGTCTGCTGCGCCCAGTGCTGCGGCGCGTCGCGGCGCTGCAGGCTGGGTTCGACCAGGAACAGGCTGACCATCACCCGCAGGTAGTAGTACACGGCGATGGCGCTGCCGAGGATCAGCGCGCCGAGCAGCCACCACAGCTGCGCCTGCACGCCGGCGGCGATGACGAAGAACTTGCCGATGAAGCCACCGGTCAGCGGGATGCCGGCCAGCGACAGCATCATCACCGCCAGCACCGCGGTCAGGTACGGGCGACGCCAGAACAGGCCGCGGTACTCGAACAGCGCGTCGGTGTCGCGGCCCTGGTACGGAGTGGACATCAGGGTGATCACGCCGAAGGCGCCCAGGCTGGTCAGCACGTAAGTGAACAGGTAGACGCCGATGGCCTCGCTGGCCAGGCCCTTGCTGGCGATCAGCGCCACCAGCAGGTAGCCGAAGTGGGCGATCGACGAGTAGCCGAGCAGGCGCTTGAGGTTGTTCTGCAGCAGCGCCAGCAGGTTGCCGACCAGGATCGAGGCGATCGCCAGCAGGCTCAGCAACTGGCCCAGCCAGCCGTCGGCGAAGGCCGGCGACACCTGGTACAGGCGCAGCAGCACGGCGAACACGGCCACCTTGCTGGCGGTGGCGAGGAACGCCGACACCGGCGCCGGCGCGCCCTCGTAGACGTCCGGGGTCCACAGGTGGAAGGGCGCCAGCGACAGCTTGAAGGCCAGGCCGATCAGCATCATGCCGACGCCGATCTGCGCCAGCTGGCTGGGTGCCTCGCCGCTGGCGGCCAGGCTGGTGCCGATGGCGGCGAAGCTCAGGCTGCCGGCGTCGGCGTACAGCAGGGCCATGCCGAACAGCAGGAAGGCGCTGCCTGCGGCCGACAGCACCATGTACTTGATGCCGGCCTCCAGCGAGCGGCGGTTGAAGAAGGCGTAGGCGATCAGGCCGTAGGTCGGCACCGACAGCAGCTCCAGGCCGATGAACAGGCCGGCCAGATGCTGCGCGCTGACCAGCACCTGGCCGCCGGCGCAGGCCAGCAGCATCAGCAGGTACAGCTCCTCGCGGTTGCCCGGGTAGCCCTTGCCCGACGCACCGCCCAGGTAGGCGTGGGTCAGGGTGATGCAGGCCAGGGTGGCGGCGAGGATCACCGCCTGGTAGTAGCAGGCGAAGTTGTCGATGCGCAGCAGCGGGGTCACCTCCAGCGGGGCGACGCCGAGGGCCGGGATGAGCGCCAGCAGGGCCAGGTTGAGGCCGGCCACCGAGAGCAGGAAGGTCTGCCCGTGGTGACGCTTCCAGGCGATCGCCAGCATCACCACGACGGTGGTAGCGCCGGTGATCAGCAGCGGCAGCAGGGCGGTCAGGTGTTGAGTGGTGAATTCCATGACGTGACTTACCGGGCCGATTCAAGTTGGGAGAAGGCGGCGCCCAGCCACTGCTGCACGCCGTGCATGCTGGCCGCCGAGGTGTCGAGCACCGGCTGCGGGTAGACGCCGAGCAGGATCAGCAGCACGGCCAGACCCAGCACCATGAGCAGTTCGCGGGAATTCAGGCCGGGCACGGCGGTTTCCGCCTTGGCCGGGCCGAAGTAGGCGCGGTGGATCATGCACAGCGCATAGACCGAGCCGAACACCAGGCCGGTGGCGGCCAGCACGGCGATCCACGGCTGCACCTGGAAGGTGCCGAGCAGGATCAGGATCTCGCCGACAAAGTTGCCGGTGCCGGGCAGGCCCAGCGCCGCGGCGGCGAAGAACAGGCTGATCGCCGGCAGCCAGGGCATGCGTCCCCACAGGCCGCCGAGGGCACGGAAGTCGCGGGTGTGCAGGCGCTCGTAGAGCTGGCCGCAGAGGATGAACAGCGCGGCGGCGGACAGGCCGTGGGCGATCATCTGCACCACCGCGCCCTGCAGGGCCAGCTGGCTGCCCGAGTAGATGGCGATCAGCACGAAGCCCATGTGCGACACGCTGGAGTAGGCGACCAGGCGCTTGATGTCGGTCTGCGCGAAGGCCAGCAGGGCGCCGTAGACGATGGCGACCACGCCGAGGCCCATGGCGATCGGCGCGAACTCGGCCGAGGCGTTGGGGAACAGCGGCAGGGCGAAGCGCAGCAGGCCGTAGGCGGCGGTCTTCAGCAGGATGCCGGCGAGGTCCACGGAACCGGCGGTCGGTGCCTGGGCGTGGGCGTCAGGCAGCCAGGAGTGCACCGGCACCACCGGGAACTTCACCGCGAAGGCGACGAAGAAGCCGAGCATCAGCAGGTACTCGGTGCCCGGCGCCAGCTCGGTCTGCAGCAGGTCGGCGTAGTTGAAGGTCAGCACGCCGCTCTGGCTGTAGTGGACGAACACCAGGGCGAGGATCGCCACCAGCATGATCAGGCCGCTGGCCTGGGTATAGATGAAGAACTTGGTGGCGGCGGTGATGCGGCTCTTGCCGCTGCTGCCGCTGTGACCCCAGAGCGCGATGAGGAAGTACATCGGCACCAGCATCACTTCCCAGAAGAAGAAGAACAGGAACAGGTCGACGGCGAGGAACACGCCGACCACGCCGGCGAGGATCCACAGCAGGTTGAGGTGGAAGAAGCCGACGCGGCGGCTGATCTCGTTCCACGAGCAGACCACCGAGAGCACGCCGAGCAGGCCGGTGAGCACCACCATCAGCACCGACAGGCCGTCGAGGGCGAGGTGGATGTCGATGCCCAGGCGGGCGATCCAGGCGGCGCGGAACTCGTAGGCCCAGCGCGGGCCGGCGTCCGGCGCCGGAGCCAGGGTGAAGTCGGCGGTGCCCCACAGCCACAGGCCGAGGCCGAGCAGCAGGGCCATGCTGGCGAGGGCGATCCAGCGGGTCAGGGCCGCGCCGAAGCGCTCGGCCTGCCAGCACAGCAGGCCGCCGATGAAGGGAATCAGGATTAGCCAGGGCAGAATCATGACGGGCCGTTTTCCTTAATTCAGAAGCAGAAGGGCAGCGAGCACGAACACGGCCCCGCCGACTATGGAGGTGGCGTACCAGCGCAGGTTGCCGGTCTGGCTCTGGCGCAGGGCGAGGTGGCCGCCGCGGGCCAGCAGCGGCAGCAGGCCGATGCTGATGTCGATCGGGTCACGGCCGAGCAGGCGGCAGAGCAGCAGGTAGGGCCTGACGAACAGCTTGTCGTACAGCCAGTCGAAGCCCCAGGCGGCGTACCACCAGGCGCCGAGCAGGCGCCCCGGCGCGCTCTGCGCGACGCTGCTGACCAGGCTGCGCTTGCCAAGGAACAGCAGCGCGGCGATGACGATGCCGACCACGGCGATGGCGCCGGACAGCAGCTCCAGACCGTGCTTGGCCTCGCCGCCGGCATGGCCGACGCTCTGCGGCAGCACCCCGGCCAGCGGCGGAGTGATCAGCGCGCCGACGAAGGTCGACAGCACGATCAGCGTGGCCAGCGGCAGGTTGTGGGCGATGCCATGACCAGCGTGGGCCTCGGTCTTCGGCTCGCCGTGGAAGGCGATGAAGATCAGCCGGAAGGTGTAGATCGAGGTCAGGAAAGCGCCGGCAAGACCCGCGTAGAGCAGTTCGCTGTGGCCGCTGGCGAAGGCTTCCCAGAGGATCTCGTCCTTGGAGTAGAAGCCCGCGGTCAACAGCGGCAGGGCGGCCAGCGCCGCGCCGCCGACGATGAAGCTGGCGTAGGCCAGCGGCAGCTTCTTCCACAAACCGCCCATCTTGAAGATGTTCTGCTCGTGGTGGCAGGCGTGGATCACGCTGCCGGAGGCGAGGAACAGCAGGGCCTTGAAGAAGGCGTGGGTCATCAGGTGGAAGATCGCCGCGTCCCAGGCGCCGACGCCGAGGGCGAGGAACATGTAGCCGATCTGGCTCATGGTCGAGTAGGCGAGGATGCGCTTGATGTCGGTCTGCACCAGCGCGGCGAAGCCGGCCAGCACCAGGGTCACGCCGCCGACGATGCCGACCAGCTCGAGGATCTCCGGAGTGAGCAGGAACAGGCCGTGGGTGCGGGCGATCAGGTAGACGCCGGCGGTGACCATGGTCGCCGCGTGGATCAGCGCCGAGACCGGGGTCGGGCCGGCCATGGCGTCGGCCAGCCAGGTCTGCAGCGGCAGCTGGGCGGACTTGCCGACCGCGCCGCCGAGCAGCATCAGGGTAGCCAGCCACAGCCAGGTATCACCGGCCACGTATTTCTGCGGCGCCAGCACCAGCAGCTCCTGGATGTTCAGGGTGCCCAGATTCAGCAGCAGGATGAACAGGCCGATGGCCATGAACACGTCGCCGATGCGGGTGACGATGAACGCCTTGAGTGCCGCGTTGCCGTTCTTCACTTCCTTGAAGTAGAAGCCGATCAACAGGTAGGAGCACAGGCCCACGCCTTCCCAGCCGAAGTAGAGGAACAGCAGGTTGTCGCCCAGCACCAGGAACAGCATGCTGGCGATGAACAGGTTGGTGTAGGCGAAGAAGCGCGAGTAGCCCTCCTCGCCGCGCATGTACCAGCTGGCGAACAGGTGGATCAGGAAACCGACGCCGGTGACCACGCCGAGCATGGTGACCGACAGGCCGTCCAGATACAGGGTGAAGCTCGGCGCGAAGCCGGCGACGTCCATCCACTGCCAGAGCAGCTGGGTGTACACGCCGCTTTCCGGCGGGGCGACGTTGAACTGGAAGATGACCCAGGCGGCGCTCAGCGCCGACAGGCCCACCGAGCCGACGCCGATCAGCGCCGCCAGGTTCTCGGAGAAACGCCCGCGGGAGAAGGCCAGCAGCAGCCAGCCGAGCAGCGGAAACAGGAAGGTGAGGAATAGAAGGTTCATCCGCGCATCTCGCTGGCAGCGTCGATATCGAGGGTATTGAAGCGGCGATACAGCTGCAGCAGGATCGCCAGGCCGATGCTGGCCTCGGCGGCGGCCAGGGTGATCACCAGAATGAACAGGATCTGCCCGTCGGGCTGGATCCAGCGGCTGCCGGCGACCACGAAGGCCAGCGCGCAGGCGTTCATCATCACTTCCAGGCTCATCAGCACGAACAGGATGTTGCGCCGCACCATCAGGCCGACCAGGCCCAGGCTGAACAGCACGGCGGCCAGGGCCAGACCGTGCTCCATGGGAATCGCATTCATGCGGTGGGCTCCTTGGCGTCGTGGCGGCCGAGGTGGTAGGCGGCGACCAGTGCGGCGAGCAGCAGCATGGAGGCCAGCTCTACCGCCAGTAGGTAGGGACCGTACAGGTGGGCGCCGACGGCCTTGGCGTCGACCGTGGTCAGGCCGATGCCGGCGGCGCTGTGGGTGCTGCCCAGCAGCACCCACAGCAGCAGGGCGAGCAGGGCGCCGGAGAGCAGGCCGGGGCCGACCCACAGGCCGGGCTTCAGCCAGGCGCGTTCCTGTTCGGCGGTGGCCGGACCGAGGTTGAGCATCATCACCACGAAGACGAACAGCACCATGATGGCGCCGGCGTAGACGATGATCTCCAGCACGCCGGCGAAGGGCGCGCCGAGGGCGAAGAAGGTCATCGACACGGCGAGCAGCGAGACCACCAGGTAGAGCAGTGCGTGCACCGGGTTGGTGTGGGTGATCACCCGCAGGGTGGACGCCACGGCCACCCCGGCGGCGAAGTAGAAGGCGAATTCCATCTTTCTTCCGTCCTTTAAGGCAGCAGGCCTTTCACGTTGATCGGCTCGGCCTCGTTCTGGTGCGAGCCCTTGGGCTTGCCCGCGGTGGCCATGCCGGAGACGCGGTAGAAGTTGTAGTCCGGGTTCTTGCCCGGGCCCGAGATCAGCAGGTCTTCCTTCTCGTAGACGAGGTCCTGGCGCTTGTACTCGGCCATCTCGAAATCCGGGGTGAGCTGGATCGCGGTGGTCGGGCAGGCCTCCTCGCACAGGCCGCAGAAGATGCAGCGCGAGAAGTTGATGCGGAAGAACTCGGGATACCAGCGGCCGTCCTCGCGCTCGGCCTTCTGCAGGCTGATGCAGCCGACCGGGCAGGCCACCGCGCACAGGTTGCAGGCCACGCAGCGCTCGTCGCCGTCGGGGTCGCGGGTCAGCACGATGCGCCCGCGGTAGCGCGGCGGCAGGTACACGGGCTCTTCCGGATACTGCAGGGTGTCGCGCTTGCGGAAGGCGTGGGAGAACACCATCACCAGGCTGCGCAGCTGGGTCCAGGTGCCGTGCAGCACCTCACCGATGTATTTGAACATGCGTGTTTCTCCTTACTGGGCAGCCAGCACCAGGGCGCCGGTCACCAGCAGGTTGAGCAGGGTCAGCGGCAGGCAGAACTTCCAGCCGAAGGCCATCATCTGGTCATAGCGCGGGCGCGGGATGGACGCGCGCAGCAGGATGAACAGCATGATGAAGAAGCAGGTCTTCAGGGCGAACCAGAGGAACGACAGCTGCGGCAGGATGCCGAACGGGCCGTGCCAGCCGCCGAAGAACAGGGTCACCAAGAGCGCCGAGACCAGCACGATGCCGATGTACTCGCCGACGAAGAACATGCCCCACTTCATCCCCGCGTACTCGATGTGGTAGCCGTCGGCCAGCTCCTGCTCGGCCTCCGGCTGGTCGAACGGGTGGCGGTGGGTCACCGCCACGCCGGCGATGAAGAAGGTGCAGAAGCCGAGGAACTGCGGAATCACGAACCACAGGTTCTGCGCCTGGTAGTCGACGATGTCGCGCATGTTGAACGAGCCGACCTGCGCCACGATGCCCATCAGCGACAGGCCGAGGAACACCTCGTAGGACAGCGTCTGCGCCGAGGCGCGCAGGGCGCCGAGCAGGGCGAACTTGTTGTTGCTCGACCAGCCGGCGAACAGCACCGCGTAGACGGTCAGGCCGGCCATGGCGAAGAAGAACAGCAGGCCGATGTTGAGGTCGGCGACGCCCCAAGTCGCGGTCACCGGGATCACCGCGAAGGCGATCAGCAGCGCGCTCATGGCGACGATCGGCGCCAGGGTGAAGATCAGCTTGTCGGCGAACGGCGGTGTCCAGTCCTCCTTGAAGAACATCTTCAGCATGTCGGCGGCCAGCTGGAACAGGCCGAACGGACCGACCCGGTTGGGGCCGTGGCGGTCCTGCCAGAGGCCGAGCAGGCGCCGCTCGACGAAGCTGAGGAAGGCGCCGCAGACCACCACGGCGAGCAGGATGACGATGGCCTTGAGCACGCCGACGATGACGGCGATCACTTCCGGTGTGAGCCAGCTCATTGCGCCACCTCCTGCAGGGCTTCGGCGAACAGGTTGCCGGCCAGCGGCGGGATGCCGTCGAAGCCGGCGGGCAGGCCGAGCAGGCCGTCGGCCAGCTCGTCGATCACCCGCAGCGGCAGACGCAGCTCGCGCCCGGAGACCTTCAGGCTGAGCAGGGCGCCGTCCTTGAGGCCGAGACGCGCGGCGGCGTCGCCGCCGAGAGCGGCGTAGACGGCCGGGATGCGCTGCTGCACCGGCGCGGCGCGCGAGGAGGTCTCGTCGCTGCCGAACAGGTGGTGCAGGGCGACCACCTGCCAGCGGCCGGCGGCGCTGAGCGGGGCGGCCGGCGCGGCGAACCACTCGACACGGTTGGCCGGGGCGTCGAACAGGCGCACGCCCGGATCGCCGGCGCGCAGGTGGCCGCCGACCTCGTCCTGGAACTTGTTCCAGGCCTGCGGAGAGTTCCAGCCCGGCGACCAGGCGAAGGGGATCTGCTGGCGGGCCTCGGCGCTGCCGGCGTAGCCTTCCATGGAGAAGGCGAACGGGCTGTCCGGGTCCTGCGGCTGGCGCGGTTCGTGCACGTCGAGGTTGGCGCGCATCGAGGTGCGGCCGCTGTAGCGGTGCGGCTCGCGGGCCAGCTTGAGGCCCTTGATGCGAAACGCGGCCTTGGGCGCGGCGTTCTCGATGGCGGCCAGCTGCGGGCTGCTGGCGGCGCAGGCGGCGGTGACCTGATCGAGCTGGGTCCAGTCGACGGCGCGGCCCTGTACGGTGCTGTGCAGGGCGTGCAGCCAGCGCCAGCCCTCGCGCACCAGGATCTCGGCGTCGTAGTAGCTCGGCTCGTACACCTGGAAGAAGCGCTGGGCGCGGCCTTCCTGGCTGACCAGGGTGCCGTCGCCTTCGGCGAAGCTGGCCACCGGCAGCAGCAGGTCGGCGCGGGCGGCGGTGGCGGTGTGCTGGTGGTCGGCGACGATCAGCACCTTGGCCGCATTGAGTGCGGCGTCCACCCTGGCCTGATCGGCGCGGCGGTACAGGTCGTTCTCCAGCACCACCACGGCGTCGGCCTGGCCGCAGGTCAGGGCGTCCAGCGCGGCGTCGAGAGACGCGCCGCGCTGCTCTTCACCCAGAAGCAGGGTCAGACCGAGGCTGTTGGCCTCGGCGGCGACCAGGCTGATGCCGGCGTGCTTCTCGCGGTTCTTCAGGGCCTTGGCGATGTTGCCGGCGGCCTCGAGCAGCGCCTGCGAGCCCAGCGAGGCGCCGGCGACGATCAGCGGGCGCTGTCCTTTGATCAGGGCGGCAGCGATGCGCTCGGCCAGCGCAGCGGCCTCGGCATCCAGGCCGGCCACGGCCGGGGCGCTCGGGTCGATGGCGTGGGCCACGGCGAAGCCGAGGCGGGCCAGGTCGTCCGGCGCAGCGTGCAC
The DNA here is from genome assembly GCF_900104805.1 of Pseudomonas oryzae. Lineage (NCBI taxonomy): Bacteria > Pseudomonadati > Pseudomonadota > Gammaproteobacteria > Pseudomonadales > Pseudomonadaceae > Pseudomonas > Pseudomonas oryzae. The sequence goes on from NZ_LT629751.1 coordinate 4,305,300, forward strand.
GCACTCCTCGGCGACGTCGTCGAGGCGGGTGCTGGTGACGCTGGCGATGAACAGCGGATTCAGCGCGCTCTGGGCGACGTTCTGCACCGCCAGCTGGTGCCACTCGGGGATCTTCGCCGCGGCGGCGATCTCGCTGGCCTTGCCGCGGGCGGCCTGGCGCAGGGCCAGGGCGATGCGCGGCGCGGTCTGGGTGAGGTCCTCGCCGAGCACGAACACGGCGTCGAACTCTTCCATCTCGCGCAGCGACGGCGTCGGCAGCGGACCGTTGTCGAGCAGCTCGCGGATCAGGCGCAGGTTGGCCAGCTCGCCTTCGGCGATGCCGCTGTAGAAGTTGCCGGCGCCGACCAGCTGGCGCAGGGCGAAGTTGCTTTCCAGGCTGGCACGCGGCGAGCCGATGCCGATCACCTTGCGGCCCTTGAGCAGTTCGGCGGCCTGGTCCAGCGCGGCGTCGATGCCCAGTTTCTGGGTACCTTGCCCTTTATTCAGCAGCAGCGGCTGGCGCGGACGGTCTTCGCGGTTGACGTAGCCGTAGCCGAAGCGGCCGCGGTCGCACAGGAAGTAGTGGTTCACCGCACCGTTGAAGCGGTTCTCGATGCGGCGCAGCTCGCCGTAGCGCTCGCCGGGGCTGGTGTTGCAGCCGACGCTGCACTGCTGGCAGATGCTCGGGGCGAACTGCATGTCCCACTTGCGGTTGTAGCGCTCGGAGTGGGTCTTGTCGGTGAACACCCCGGTCGGGCACACCTCGACCAGGTTGCCGGAGAACTCGCTCTCCAGCACGCCGTCCTCGACGCGGCCGAAGTAGACGTTGTCGTGGGCGCCGTAGACGCCCAGGTCCTCGCCGCCGGCGTAGTCCTTGTAGTAGCGCACGCACCGGTAGCAGGCGATGCAGCGGTTCATCTCGTGGGCGATGAACGGGCCGAGGTCCTGGTTCTGGTGGGTGCGCTTGGTGAAGCGATAACGGCGCTTGTTGTGGCCGGTCATCACCGTCATGTCCTGCAGGTGGCAGTGCCCGCCCTCCTCGCACACCGGACAGTCGTGCGGGTGGTTGGTCATCAGCCATTCGACGACGCTGGCGCGGAACTGCGTGGCTTCCTCGTCGTCGATGGAGATCCAGGTCTTGTCGCTGGCGGGGGTCATGCAGGACATGACGATGCGCCCGCGCGTGTCGTTCTCGTCGTTGTACTGCTTCACCGCGCACTGGCGGCAGGCGCCGACGCTACCCAGCGCCGGGTGCCAGCAGAAGTAGGGGATGTCGAGGCCGAGGGACAGACAGGCCTGCAACAGGTTGTCTGCGCCGTCGACGTCGTACGACTTGCCGTCTACGTGGATGGTGGCCATGGTTCAGGTTTCTTCGTTTGCCCGCGTGAGCGGACTGGCTAATGGAATTCCGTGGTGCCGCGCGCCCGGGGCGCGCGGCGCCGGGACGGGGAAATGCGCTGGCGTACATGCACGCCGCGCAACATCCCGTCCCGCGCTGTAATCGCTACGCCGGCGCCTCAGGCGCCGGCCGTCTGTACCGCTTCGCCGCGCGAGGCGACGCCCGACGCCACGCCGGCCTCGAACTCCTCGCGGAAGTACTTGATCGCGCTGCCCAGCGGCTCCACCGCGCCCGGTGCGTGGGCGCAGAAGGTGCGGCCCGGGCCGAGGAAGTTGACCAGGCCCAGCAGGGTCTCGATGTCCTCGGCGCTGCCCTGGCCGCGCTCCAGCGCGCGCAGCATCTTCACGCTCCACGGCAGGCCGTCGCGGCACGGGGTGCACCAGCCGCACGACTCGCGGGCGAAGAACTCCTCCATGTTGCGCAGCAGCGAGACCATGTTGACGGTGTGGTCGACCGCCAGCGCCAGGCCGGTGCCCATGCGGGTGCCGACCTGGCCGATGCCGGCGCTGTGCATCGGCGCGCAGAGGTGCTCGGGCAGCAGGAAGCCGGTGCCGGCGCCGCCGGGCTGCCAGCACTTCAGCCGGTAGCCGTCGCGCATGCCGCCGGCGTAGTCCTCGAACAGCTCCTGGGCGGTGATGCCGAACGGCAGCTCCCAGATGCCGGGGTTGTTCACCTTGCCGGAGAAGCCCATCAGCTTGGTGCCGTGATCGTTGCTGCCCGCTCTGGCCAGCGAGTGGTACCACGGCACGCCGTTGCCGATGATCGCCGGCACGTTGCACAGCGACTCGACGTTGTTGACGCAGGTCGGCTTGCCCCACACGCCGACCGCGGCGGGGAACGGCGGCTTGGCGCGCGGGTTGGCGCGGCGGCCTTCCAGCGAGTTGATCAGCGCGGTTTCCTCGCCGCAGATGTAGCGGCCGGCGCCGGTATGCACGAACAGCTCGAAGTCGAAGCCTGAGCCGAGGATGTTCTTGCCGAGCAGGCCGGCGGCCTTGGCTTCCTCGATGGCGCGGTTGAGGTTGGTGGCGGCGTCGACGTATTCGCCGCGCAGGAAGATGTAGCCGCGGTAGGCCTTGAGCGCGCGCGCGCTGATCAGCATGCCCTCGATCAGCAGATGGGGCAGCTGCTCCATCAGCATGCGGTCCTTCCAGGTGTTGGGCTCCATCTCGTCCGCGTTGCACAGCAGGTAGCGGGTCTTGATCGACTCGTCGGCCGGCATCAGGCTCCACTTCACCCCGGTGGGGAAGCCGGCGCCGCCGCGGCCCTTGAGCCCGGATTCCTTGACCTGGTTGACGATGTCAGCCTCGGCCATGTCCTTGAGCGCCTTGCGCGCGGCGCTGTAGCCGTCCTTGCGCTGGTACTCGTCGAGCCACACCGGCTGGGCGTCGTCGCGCAGGCGCCAGGTCAGCGGGTGGGTTTCCGGAGTGCGGGCGACCTTGTTGACCGGGCCGATGGAGGTGAGGGTCTTGGCGGTCATGCGTACGCCTCCAGCAGTTGGCCGACACTGTCGGCACTGACGTTGCCGAAGGTGTCGTCGTCGATCATCAGTGCCGGGGCCTTGTCGCAGTTGCCCAGGCAGCACACCGGCAGCAGGGTGAAGCGGCCATCGCTGCTGGTCTGGCCGGGGGCGATGCCCAGCTGCTGCTGGATGGCGCCCAGTACCGACTCGTGACCGCCGATGAAGCAGGTCATGCTGTCGCACACGCGGATGATGTGGCGGCCGACCGGCTGGCGGAAGATCTGGCTGTAGAAGGTGGCCACGCCCTCGACGTCGCTGGCGGGGATGCCCAGCACCGCGGCGATGGCGTAGATGGCGCCGTCCGGCACCCAGCCGCGCTGCTTCTGGACGATCTTCAGCGCCTCGATGGACGCCGCGCGCGGGTCCTCGTAGTGGTGCATCTCGTGCTCGATGGCCGCGCGCTCGGTCTCGCTGAGGGCGAAACGGTCGGTGTGGATCAGTTCTTGCGAAGAAACAGGGGTCTGGCTCATATCAGCGGTCCACGTCAGCCATCACGAAGTCGATACTGCCCAGATAGGCGATCAGGTCCGGCACCATGCTGCCGCGGATCACCGCAGGGATCTGCTGCAGGTGGGCGAAGCTGGGGGTGCGGATCCGCGTGCGGTAGCTCATGGTGCTGCCGTCGCTGGTCAGGTAGTAGCTGTTCGCGCCCTTGGTCGCCTCGATCATCTGGAAGCTTTCGTTGGCCGGCATCACCGGGCCCCAGGACACCTGCAGGAAGTGGGTGATCAGGGTCTCGATGTGCTGCAGGGTGCGCTCCTTGGGCGGCGGCGTGGTCAGCGGGTGGTCGGCCTTGTACGGGCCTTCCGGCATGTTGCGCAGGCACTGGTCGATGATGCGGATGCTCTGGCGCATCTCCTCGACGCGTACCAGGCAGCGGTCGTAGGCGTCGCCGCTATGGGCCAGCGGCACCTCAAACTCGAAGTTCTCGTAGCCGGAGTACGGCCGTGCCTTGCGCAGGTCGAAGTCCAGACCGGTGGCGCGCAGGCCGGCGCCGGTGACGCCCCACTCCAGCGCTTCCTTGGTGTTGTACTGGGCGACGCCCTTGGTGCGGCCGATCAGGATGCTGTTCTTCAGCGCCGCCTTCTCGTATTCGTCGAGGCGCTTGGGCAGCCAGTCGACGAACTCCTTGACCAGGCGGTCCCAGCCGCGCGGCAGGTCGTGGGCGACGCCGCCGATGCGGTACCAGGCCGGGTGCAGGCGGAAGCCGGTGATCGCCTCGATCACCTTGTAGGCGCGCTGGCGGTCGGTGAAGGTGAAGAACACCGGCGTCATGGCGCCGACGTCCTGGATGTAGGTGCCGAGGAACAGCAGGTGACTGGTGATGCGGAAGAACTCGGCCATCATCACGCGGATGAAGTCGACGCGCTGCGGCACCTTGATGCCGGCCAGCTTCTCCACCGCCAGCACGTAGGGCAGGTTGTTCATCACCCCGCCGAGGTAGTCGATGCGGTCGGTGTAGGGGATGAAGCTGTGCCAGCTCTGCCGCTCGGCCATCTTCTCGGCGCCGCGGTGGTGGTAGCCGATCTCCGGCACGCAGTCGACGATCTCCTCGCCGTCCAGCTGCAGGATGATGCGGAAGGCGCCGTGGGCGGACGGGTGGTTGGGACCGAGGTTGAGGAACATGTAGTCCTCGTGCTCGCTGCCGCGCTTCATGCCCCAGTCTTCCGGCTTGAAGCGCAGGGCTTCCTGCTCGAGATCCTGCTTGGCGGCGGACAGACTGAACGGGTCGAACTCGGTGGCGCGCGCCGGGTAGTCCTTGCGCAGCGGGTGGCCCTGCCAGGTCGGCGGCATCAGGAGGCGGGTCAGATGCGGGTGGCCGCTGAAGGTGATGCCGTAGAGGTCCCAGACCTCGCGCTCGTACCAGTTGGCGTTGGGCCAGATGGCGGTGGCGCTGGGGACGTTGAGATCGCCTTCACGCAGGGCGACCTTGATCATCACGTCGCTGTTCCGCTCGATCGACAGCAGATGGTAGAACACGCTGAAGTCGGCGGCGGGCAGGCCGCGGCGCTGGGTGCGCAGGCGTTCGTCGACGCCGTGCAGGTCGTAGAGCATGACGTAGGGCTTGCTGACGTCACGCAGGAAGCGCAGCACCTCGGTCAGGCGCTCGCGCGGCACCCAGAGCACCGGCATGCCGGTACGGGTGGGCTGGAGGGTGAAGGTGTCGGCGCCAAAGCGCGCCTGCAATTCGATGACGATGTCCTGGTCATCGGCCTTGTACGGCGGAACGGACAGAGCGTTGTCTGCAGTCATGATTCTCGGTCGCTGTCGGTCAACGGATGGGCGCGCCCGCACCTGGCGGGCGGGGGCTCATACTTCGTCGGGGCTGCGCAGGTTGGTTACCTGAATGCGCTGTTCACGGCGGACGTCACGCTGCGCCGGCATTTCGGCGCGGTAGATGCCCTGGTCGCCAACCACCCAGGACAGCGGACGACGCTCCTCGCCGATGGAGTCCTGCAGCAGCATCAGCGCCTGCAGGAACGCCTCGGGACGGGGCGGACAGCCGGGAACGTAGACATCCACGGGGAGGAACTTGTCCACCCCCTGGACGACCGAGTAGATGTCGTACATGCCGCCGGAATTGGCGCATGCACCCATGGAAATGACCCACTTGGGCTCCAGCATCTGCTCGTACAGGCGCTGGATGACCGGCGCCATCTTCACGAAGCAGGTGCCGGCGACGACCATGAAGTCGGCCTGGCGCGGTGAGGCGCGGATCACCTCGGCGCCGAAGCGGGCGATGTCGTGCGGCGCGGTGAACGCCGTGGTCATCTCCACGTAGCAGCAGGACAGGCCGAAGTTGTACGGCCACAGGGAATTCTTGCGTCCCCAGTTGACCGCCTTGTGCAGGACGTCTTCCAGCTTGCCCATGAAGACGCTCTTGTGCACCTGGTCCTCTAGCTGGGAGTCGGACACGGTCTCCCGCTGGCCGATCGGATACTGGTCATTGACCGCATCCGGATCGATCCGGGTAAGTTCATATCGCATTGCCAAAGCCTCATTGTTTCAGCTTCGCCTGCCGCTTGCGACGTGCTTCGGGTGCCCAGTCGAGCGCGCCGATACGCCAAAGGTAGACAAGACCCGCCAACAGAATTGCTATGAAAACGGTAGCTTCGATGAGGCCCGCCCAGCCGCTTTCGCGCACCGAGACGGCCCAGGCAAAGAGGAAGAGGGCTTCGACGTCGAAGATCACGAACAGCATCGCGACCAGATAGAATTTGGCGGAGAGGCGCAGGCGCGCACTGCCGGTGGGCACCACGCCGGCTTCGAACGGCTCGTTCTTGCTGCGCCCCCAGGCGCGGCTGCCGAGCAGGCTGGAGACGCCGAGCATGAAGGCGATCAGGCCGAACACGCCGAGCAGGAAGACGGCGAAACTCCAGTTGTGGGCGAGCAGGGCGGTCGATTCGGTCATGCCGGAGACTCTTCGAGGGCTTTGGGCGGGCTGCGGGACGCTCTGGCGCGCCAGAAGTGCGCGAAGAATGCGGCACTGTGTCGCAGCTTGCAATAAATTTTTGCAATTCTATGCCGGCTGCCCGAGCAAGTAAATTCATCCCTTGGAAGGGTCTCTTGCGGGGCGGTAAATAATGCGGCCTGGTGTCGCAGGCGGACCAAAAAAGACCCCGCCAGAGGCGGGGTCGAATGTGCCGTAGCACGACCTTGAAAGGTGGGCGCCTGCGCCCGGGTCAGGCCCCCAGGCCGGGCGCCTTGGCCCGGGTGACCCGGTCCACCAGGTAGACCAGGCCGTGGTAGTCGATCCCCGAGTGCTGCGACAGGCCGATCTCGCAGGTGCGGCTGGTCGACACCCCCTCGCCGCACTGCTGCACCGCGTCCTTCAGCGAGCGCAGGGCGTGGGCGTTGAGCTCCGGCTGGTTGAAGCCCTTGTCGCCGGCGAAGCCGCAGCAGTGGATGCCTTCCGGGACCACCACCTGCTGGGTGCAGCGGCGGACGATGTCGATCAGTCCCTGCGCCTCGCCCAGGTGCTGGGTGCTGCAGGTGACGTGCACCGCCACCGGCTCCTGTTGCGGGACGAACTCCAGCCGGTCGAGCAGCTGCTCGCGGATGAACTTCACCGGGTCATGGATCTGCAGCCGCGGATCATCGAGGTCCTGCACCAGGCGCAGGGTGCACGGGCTGGTGTCGCAGTAGATCGGATCGAGGCCGCCGCGGCTGGCCTCGAGCAGTGCGTCGAGCAGCTCGCGGCGCTTGGCCTCGGCCTGCGCCGGGTAGCCCTTGGAGGCGAACGGCTGGCCGCAGCACAGGTTGTCCAGCTCGGCGGGGAACACCACGGCGAAGCCGGCCTTCTCCAGCAGGGTGCGGGTCTTGTCGAGCAGCGGGGTCTGCTCGGCGTCGCCGGCCGCCGGGCCCATGGCGCGCGACACGCAGGCGGCCAGATAGACCACCCGCGGTTTTTCCGTGTGTTGCGGCGCGGCCGGCAGCTGCAGGCGCACCGGCTGCGGCATGGCGGCCGTCCACTGCGGCAGGCGCTCGCCGGACAGCCGGCGCAGACCGGCGCTCAGCGCGGCCAGGCGCGGCGCGCCGAGCAGGCGGCGGGCGCTGTCGGCGGCGGCCAGGGTCAGGCGGGTGCCCTTGAGCGCGCTGGCGAAGTGCCCGGCCAGCCAGGTGGCGGTGCCCGGGTGATGCGCCTCGGCGGCGCGCAGCTTGCGCACCAGGTCGCCGGTGTTGATGCCCACCGGGCAGCGCTGGGCGCACAGGCCGGTGGCGGCGCAGGTGTCGAGGCCGTGGTAGTGGTAGGCGCGCTCCAGCTCCGTGGTGTCGATGGCGGCGCGTTTCTTCGCCTGGATGTCGCGCCAGATGACGATGCGCTGGCGCGGGGTCAGGGTCAGGCCGCGCGACGGGCAGACCGGCTCGCAGAAGCCGCACTCGATGCACTTGTCGACGATCGCGTCGGCGGCCGGCAGCGGCTTGAGGTTCTTCAGGTGGATCTCGGGGTCCTCCGAGAGCACCACGTCTGGGTTGAGGATGCCCTTGGGGTCGAGCAGGCGCTTGATCTTCCACATCAGCTGGTAGGCCTCTTCGCCCCACTCCAGCTCGACGAACGGCGCCATGTTGCGCCCGGTGCCGTGCTCGGACTTCAGCGCGCCGCCGAACTCCACCGCCACCAGCTGGGCGACGTCCTGCATGAACGCCTCGTAGCGGGCCTTCTCCGCGGCGCTGTCGAAGCCCTGGGTGAACACGAAGTGCAGGTTGCCCTCCAGGGCGTGGCCGAAGATGATCGCCTCGTCGTAGCGGTGCTTGTCGAGCAGCGCCAGCAGGCGGTTGACGCCCTCGGCCAGCTGTTCGACCGGGAAGGTGACGTCCTCGATGATCACCGTGGTGCCGGTGCGGCGCACCGCGCCGACCGCCGGGAAGGTGTCCTTGCGGATCTTCCACAGCTGGTTGTAGACCGCCGGGTCCTCGCTGAAGTCGACCTGCTTCTCCACCGGGAAGTGGGCGATGGCGGCCATGATCCGGTCGATCTGCTCGTGCAGCAGGCTCTGGCTGGCGGCGCGCGACTCGATCAGCAGCGCGCAGGCGCCAGCGGACAGCTCGCGGACCCAGGCCGGCATGCCCTGCATGTTCTCCACCGAGCGCAGGCTGCGCCGGTCGAGCAGCTCCACCGCGGACACCGGCTGCTGGCGCAGCACCGGCACGGCGCGGCAGCAGTTTTCCACGTCGGGGAAGACGATCAGCGCGCTGGCCTTGTGCGGGTAGTCCGGCACGGTGTCGTAGGTCACCGCGCTGATGAAACCGAGGGTGCCTTCCGAGCCGACCATCAGGTGGTTGAGGATCTCCAGCGGCTCGTCGAAGTCGACCAGTGCGTTGAGCGAGAAGCCGGTGGTGTTCTTCAGCCGGTACTTGTGGCGGATCCTGTCGGCCAGCGCGGTGTTGGCGCGGGTCTGCCGGCCCAGTTCGGCCAGCTCGGCGAGCAGCGCGCCGTGGCTCTGGCGGAAGGCGCGCACGCTGGCCGGGTCCTCGCTGTCCACCACCGTGCCGTCGGCCAGCACCAGGCGCAGGCCGGCGAGGGTCTGGTAGCTGTTCTGCGCGGTACCGCAGCACATGCCGCTGGAGTTGTTGGCGACGATGCCGCCGATCTTCGCCGCGTTGATCGACGCCGGATCCGGGCCGATCTTGCGCTGCAGCGGCGCCAGCACAGCGTTGGCCTGGGCGCCGATCACCCCCGGTTGCAGGCGGATCTGCGCGCCATTGGCGCGGATCTCGCGGCCGTTCCAGTGGTCGCCGAGCACGATCAGCACCGAGTCGCTGATCGCCTGGCCGGACAGGCTGGTGCCGGCAGCGCGGAAGGTCACCGGCACCCGCTCGGCATGGGCCAGCCGCAGCAGCTCGACCACCTCGCGCTCGGATTCGACGCGCAGCACCAGCTGCGGGATCAGCCGGTAGAAGCTGGCGTCGGTGCCGAAGGCCAGGGTCGACAGCGGGTCGTCGAAACGCCGCTCGCGCGGGATCAGCCGCTCGACGGCGGCGAGGAAGGCGGCCGGCAGACTCATGCGTCCTCCAGGATCAGCACGATCAGGTCCTTGGGGCCGTGGGCGCCGTAGGCCAGCACCTGCTCGATGTCGGCGGTCTTCGACGGGCCGGAGATCAGCAGGGCGTTGGTCGGCATGCCGGCGGCCCACTGCTGTTCCTGCAGCACCTCGTAGAGGTTGTCGCGGATCGTGCTGGCCCTGAGCAGGGCGAAGTGCACCGGCGGCACCAGGCTCATCAGCCGCGGCTCGTGGCGGTCCGGCCAGAGGATCAGGCTGCCGGTGGCGGCGATGGCGCCGAGGGTGGCGGTCAGGCTGGCCGGGGTGTCGTCGAACAGCTCGGCCTTCCATTCCTCGACCGGGCGGTCGTAGGCCTTGAGCGCCGGCAGGCCGTCGCGCCCGGCGAAGTGCGCGGCGAGCTGGGCGCCGTGGGCGGTGCCCGGGGCGATCAGCAGGCTGGGCAGCTGGCGCTCGGCGAGCAGCCGCTCGAGCAGCGCCGGCCACTCGGCGGCGCGGCTCAGGTGGGTTTCGGTGTGCACCGCTTCCATCAGCTGGCGCAGGCGGGCGACGCGCTCGCCGGCCGGATAGCGCCACGGCTCGGTCACCAGGTTCACGTCGTAGTCGTCGGCGATGGGCTGGGTGCCCTGCAGGCTGCTGCGCAGCTTGGCGAGGATATTGGCTCTGGCGCTCATGCGATCGCTCCGAAGCGGTGTAGGGGCGAATTCATTCGCCGGGCGGGGCGGTGTCGGGCGAATGAGTTCGCCCCTGCAGAACAGGTTGCAGCGCGCATCACTTGCCCTCCAGGTGCTCGCGGGCCAGCTCGTGCAGCGAGCGGGCGGCGGGTTTCGGTGCGCTGTGGTGCTGCGTCCACGGGCCGAGCTGGTTCGGCGTCAGGCCGCGCAGGCGGGTGGCCAGCAGGCCGAAGGCGCGGTAGGCCAGCGGCGTGGTGTTGAGCAGGCGCCAGCCCTTCCACAGCAGGCGCTCGCTGGCCGAGTACTTGCTGCCCTGGCCGCGCATCACCCGGTGCGGGTCGTCCGGGCTCTTGACGTTCTCCTCGCGCAGGCGGCGCAGAAGCGCGGGGATCGGGATCTTCACCGGGCAGACCTCGCCGCAGGCGCCGCACAGCGAAGAGGCGGACGGGTGGTCCGGGGTGTTCTCCAGGCCCATCAGGTGCGGCGAGATGATCTTGCCGATCGGCCCCGGATACACGGTGCCGTAGGCCTGGCCGCCGATGCGGGTGTACACCGGGCAGTGGTTCATGCAGGCACCGCAGCGGATGCAGTTGAGGGTCTGGCGCAGCTCACCGTCGGCGAAGGCCTGGCTGCGGCCGTTGTCGAGCAGCACCAGGTGGACTTCCTGCGGGCCGTCCAGCTCGTCGGCCTTGCGCGGTCCGGAGATCATGTTGACGTAGGTGGTGATGCCCTGGCCGAGCGCCGAGCGGGTCAGCAGGGACAGCAGCGGCACCACGTCGCGCAGGTTCTCGACGACCTTTTCTATCCCGGTGACGGCGATATGCACCGGCGGCACGCTGGTCGACATGCGGCCGTTGCCCTCGTTCTCCACCAGCAGCAGGGTGCCCGTCTCGGCCACCGCGAAGTTGACCCCGGAGACGCCGATGTCGGCCTCGAAGAACTTCTTGCGCAGCACGCGCCGACCGGTCTGGATCAGCTGGTCGACGTCTTCGGTATAGGGTTCGCCGAGCCTGTCGTGGAACAGGTCGGCGACCTGCCGGGCGTTCTTGTGGATCGCCGGCATGATGATGTGGGTGGGCTTCTCGTGGTCGAGCTGGATGATGTACTCGCCCATGTCGGACTCCAGGGCCTCGATGCCCTCGGCTTCCAGCACATGGTTCATGTCCATCTCTTCGCTGACCATCGACTTGCCTTTGATCACTTGCCGCGCCTCGTGGGCGCGGATGATCGACAGGACGATGGCGTTGGCCTCGTCCACCGTCTCCGCCCAGTGCACCTTCACACCGTTGCGGGTCAGGTTGGTTTCCAGCCGCTCGAGCAGGTCGGGCAGCTGCGACAGCGCGCGGGCGCGCACGTGGTTGCCCATCTCGCGCAGGTGTTCGCGCTCAAAGTCGTCGGGCATCGACGCGAGGCGCTTGGCCATCAGCGAGTCCATGGCCTTGCGCATGTTGCCGCGCAGCTGGGCGTCGCCGAGGGCGGTGCGGGCGTTGTGCTTGAGTGCGCGGCTGGGGATTTCCAGCGCCGGAATACGTTCGCTCATCGGGCACCTCCGGTGCGTTGCCAGAGGAAGCTGGCCAGGTGCTGGCCGCGCAGCGCCGCGTTCTGCTTCTCGAAGGCGCCGTTGATGTTGAGCAGGCAGCCGCAGTCGGCGCTGACCACCTGGGCGGCGCCGGACTCCTGCAGGGCGCGGGTCTTGTCGGCGACCATGGCGCCGGAGATGTCCGGCATGCGCACGCTGAAGGTGCCGCCGAAGCCGCAGCACTCGCTCTCGTGGTCGTGGTCGACGCGCTCGACCTGGCCAAGCTGGGCGAGCAGGGCGCGGCCGTGCAGGTGGGTGTTCATCTCGCGGCGCGCCGAGCAGGAGGTGTGCAGGGCGATCTTGGTCGGCGCGCCCTGGTCCTGGAACTCGACCTTGCAGATATAAAGGAGGAACTCGGCCAGCTCGAAGGTGCGCTCGGCCAGCGCTTGGGCGCGGGCGAGGGTGGCCGGCTCGTCCTTGAACAGCTCGACGTAGTGGTGGCGGATCATCCCGGCGCAGGAGCCGGACGGCACCACCAGCGGCCAGTCCTGCTCGAACAGCGCCAGCTGGGCGCGCGCCACCTTACGGGCCTCGTCGGTGTAGCCAGAGGTGTAGGCCGGCTGGCCGCAGCAGCTCTGCGCCTGCGGGAAGTGCACGCGGATGCCCTCGCGCTCGAGCAGGCGGATGGCGTCCATCCCGGCCTCGGGGAAGAACAGGTCGAGCACGCAGGTGCCGAACAGGTAGACGTTGGCCGGCTTGTGCGCCGGGTACTGGCGCGGCGTCGGCAGCGGCGGCGCCACGCGGGTGGCGTTGGGCGCGGCGTTGTAGAACAGTTCGCTCATGAGAGTCTCCGGTGGTGCCGGTCATCCATTCAGCTTAGGTGTGCGGCGAGGGAGTGCGGCAACGGCGAAATCCGCCGGAGCGGATTTCGCGTGCAACGGTTGCCGGTCAGCGCGCGACCACCAGCGGGTCGCTGACCCCGAGCACGTAGATCGCGAACAGGGCGATCAGGCCGGTGAACAGCACGTAGTAGAAGGTCGGCCACACGGTCTTGCGCAGGGTGCTGCCCTCGCGGCCGAGCAGACCGACGGTGGCCGAGGCGGCCACCACGTTGTGGATCGCCACCATGTTGCCGGCGGCGGCACCGATGGCCTGCACGGCGACGATCAGCGCGCCGGAGATGCCCAGGGTCTCGGCGACGCCGAACTGGAACTGGCTGAGCATCATGTTGCTCACCGTGTTGGAGCCGGCAATGAAGGCGCCCAGGGCGCCGACGCTCGGCGCCAGCAGCGGGTAGATGCTGCCGACGCTGTCGGCCACCCACTGCGCCATGGCGATCGGCATGCTCGGCAGCTCGGCGGCGTTGACTCCCGAGTTGATCAGGATGCGCACCATCGGCACGGTGAACAGCAGCACGAAACCGGCACCGAGCAGCACCTTGCTCGACTCGCCGACCGCGGCGGTCAGCTCGCGCAGCTTCATGCCGTGCAGGAAGAAGGTAGCGATGACCACGGCGACCAGGATGCCGCCCGGCAGGTACAGCGGCATGAAGTCGGCCTTGATGCCCTTCTCGCCGAGCAGGTCGGGGAACACCAGCACCACCGACTTCAGTGCGGCACCGACTTCCGGGAACACCCGGCTGATCACCAGCAGGGCGCCGACCAGCACGTAGGGCAGCCAGGCGCGCAGGGTGCTCATCGGCCGCTGGGTGAGCGAATCGAGCTTCATCTCCACGCTGCCCAGCCACTCGCTCGGCCAATCCTTGGCGTCGGCGAAGTCCCAGGTGTTCTTCGGCACCAGGAAGCCGAAGCGGGCGGCGCTGGTGACAATGGCCAGACCAATCAACCCGCCGGCCAGCGAGGGGAACTCGGGGCCGAGGAACACGCCGGTGGCGACGTAGGGCAGGGTGAAGGCCAGGCCGCCGAAGATGGCGAACGGCAGCACCTCGAAGCCGGCCTTCCAGCTCTTCTCCTTGCCGAAGAAGCGGGTCAGCATCAGCACCATGATCAGCGGCATCAGGGTGCCGACGGTAGCGTGGATGATCGCCACGTTGCTGGTGATCTGCTGCAGGAAGATCTCCCAGCTGGAGCCCTGCTCGACCAGGCGTGCGCCGAGGCTGGCGGTGTCCAGGCCGCTGTTGACGCCGATGATGATCGGTGTGCCGACCGCGCCGAAGGATACCGGGGTGCTCTGCACCAGCATGCCGAGCAGCACCGCGGCCAGTGCCGGGAAGCCGATGGCCACCAGCAGCGGCGCGGCGATGGCCGCCGGAGTGCCGAAGCCGGAGGCGCCCTCGATGAAGCAGCCGAACAGCCAGGCGATGATGATCGCCTGGATGCGGCGGTCGGGGCTGATGGTGGCGAAGCCGGCGCGGATCGCGGTGATGCCGCCGGAGTGCTTGAGGGTGTTGAGCAGCAGGATGGCGCCGAAGATGATCCACAGCACGCCGATGGTGATGATCAGGCCCTGTACGGTGGAGGCGAGCACGCGGTTGAAGCTCATGTCCCACACGTAAAGGCCGATGCCGGCGGTGAGCAGGTAGACCAGCGGCATGGCGCGCTTGGCGGGCCAGCGCAGACCGACCAGCAGGATGGCGGCGAGCAGGATCGGGGAGAAAGCGAGCAGCGCAAGGGTTCCGGGTTGCATGGCGATACCTCGGATCAGCGCGCGGCGCGCAGGCAGAAGGACGGGGTGTAACGGGCGAGCGGAGCAGACATGGCTGTACCTCGTGGCCGGTTCTTGGATTTGTTGGCTGAAATTGGTAATACCAATTTACAAGCGGCGAGGCTCAGGTTAAAAGTACGCTTGCAGGCTGTCAATTTGCCGCGCTACGACTTTCGTCGGCGGCGCACGGCTTGTACGGTCTTTCACCGGAGCGCTAGGCTTGCCGTGCGCGCGCTCTGGCGCGGGGTTCGGTGGTCAAACCAGTGGAGAAGCGAACAATGGGTTTTGGTCCGCTTCGGCAGCGCCGTCTGTCGGATGACATCGTCGAGCGCCTCGAGGCGATGATCCTCGAGGGCTCGTTGCAGGCCGGCGAACGCCTGCCGCCGGAGCGCGCCCTGGCCGAGCAGTTCGGCGTGTCGCGGCCCTCGCTGCGCGAGGCGATCCAGAAGCTGGCGGCGCGCGGCCTGCTGGTCAGTCGCCAGGGCGGTGGTACCTACGTCGCCGAGGGGCTCGGTTCGACCTTCAGCGATCCTCTGCTGCGTCTGCTGGAGACCAGCAGCGAGGCGCAGCGCGACCTGCTGGAATTCCGCCATACCCTGGAGGGGGCCTGCGCCTTCTACGCGGCGCAGCGCGCCACGCCGGTGGATCACGCGCGCCTGCGCGAGGCGTTCGAGCGTCTGCAGGCCTGCTACGCGGCGCCGGTACCGGGCGGCGGCGCCGAGGAGGGGCTGGCCGATGCCGGCTTCCACCTGGCGATCGCCGAGGCCAGCCACAATGCCGTGCTGCTGCACACCATCAAGGGGCTGTTCGACCTGCTCAAGCGCAACGTGGTGACCAATATCGGCGGCATGTACGCGCAGCGCAGCGAGACCCGCGACATGCTGATGCAGCAGCATCGCGAGCTGTACGAGGCGATCGTCGAGGGGCGCGCCGAGGAGGCGCGGGCGATTTCCAGCCGGCACATCCACTACGTGCAGGAGGTGCTGGCCGAAGTGCAGCAGGAGGCGCGGCGCGAAGCGCGGGCGCGGCGTCGCCAGGGGCTGGAGGGGTAGGGCTGGTATGGCGCCGGCAGACGAGGCCGGCGCCGGGCGGGATCAGTCGTCCTTGCCCTTGCTGCGCACCGCGCGCTGGATCTCGCGGTTGGAGTCGCGTTCCTTCTCCACGGCGCGCTTGTCGAATTCCTTCTTGCCCTTGGCCAGGGCGATCTCGCACTTGACCAGGTGCTTCTTCCAGTACAGCGACAGCGCCACGCAGGCGTAGCCCTTCTGCTGCACGGCGCCGAACAGCTTGCCGAGCTCCTGCTTGTGCAGCAGCAGCTTGCGGGTGCGCGTCGGGTCGGCGATGACGTGGGTGCTGGCGGCGCTCAGCGGGGTGATGTGGCTGCCGAGCAACCAGGCTTCGCCGTCCTTGAGCAGCACGTAGCTGTCGGTGAGCTGGCCCTTGCCGGCGCGCAGACTCTTGATCTCCCAGCCGACCAGGGCGACGCCCGCCTCGAAGCGCTGCTCGATGTGGTAATCGTGCAGGGCCTTCTTGTTGAGGGCGATGGTGCCGGCGGGGTGTTTTTTCTGTTTAGCCATAGGCCGCGCATTATAGGGACTTGCCGCGCGCGGCGCCACGCGTATCGCCGGTGGCGGGCCGCTTGAGCGGTTGCGGCGAAAACCGGACAATGCGCGGATATTTTCCGGCGAGTCCCGCATGAGCACGCACATCCAACGCTCGGCCCTGCTGCCGTATCCGGCGCAGGCCCTGTACGACCTGGTCAACGATGTGGCCAGCTACCCGCAGTTCCTGCCCTGGTGCAGCGCCAGCGAGGTGCTGGAAAGCACGCCCACGCGCATGCGCGCGACCCTCAAGGTGGGGCGGGCCGGGATCAACCAGCAGTTCACCACCTGCAACAGCCTGACGCCGGGCGAGTCGATCGAGATGAAGCTCGAGCAGGGGCCGTTCAGCGCCCTGTACGGGGTGTGGACCTTCCAGGCGCTGAGTGACAGCGCGTGCAAGATCAGCCTCGATCTGTCCTTCGATTATTCCGGGGCGCTGGTCAAGGCGACCCTCGGGCCGCTGTTCAACCAGGCCGCCACCACCATGGTCGACGCCTTCTGCCAAAGGGCCAAGCAACTCTATGGGTAAGTCGGACACCATCGCCGTCGAGGTGGTCTACGCCCTCGCCGACAAGCAGAAACTCCTGCGTCTGAGCGTGCCCTACGGCACCACCATACGCGAGGCCGCCGAGCGCTCGGGGATCGCCGGGCTGTTTCCGGGGCTGGATCTGGCCAGCGCGCCCATGGGGATCTTCGGCAAGGCGGTGGCCCGCCCCGAGGAGCGGGTGCTGGAGGACGGCGAGCGGGTGGAGATCTATCGGCCGCTGATCGCCGATCCCAAGGAAGCGCGCAAGCAGCGCGCCGCCAAGGTGGCCAAGGCCAAGTCGGACGGCGGCGAGTGAGGTTGGTCGCGGCCTGAAACGAAAAAGCCCGAGCGTTGCTCGGGCTTTGCATTTGCGGGCGGGAGGCGGCGGTTATTCCGCTTCTTCGGCCTCGGGCTCGACGTCCAGCGGTTCCGGGCTCGGTACCGCTGCCGGCTCGGCCTCGTCGACCTCGCGCTGGATCTGCTCGAGCAGCGAGCCGGGAGCCGGGGCCGCTTCGCTGGGGGCGGCGACCGGCGCCGCGGGCTGCTCGCCGGTGCTCGGCGTGGCTTGCAGCTGGGTATCGCCGGCGCTGCCGCTGATCGCTTCGTCGCGGCTCTGCCCGGGCATGAAGTCGCCGGCCAGGCCGATCAGCTGGTCGTTGCCGTCGAACATCAGGCTGATGCGTTCCTGCTGGCGTTCGCCGCCGCCCGGCTGGAGGCTGTACAGGTAATCCCAGCGGCGGGCGTGGAAGGTGTCGGTGATCAGCGGGTTGCCCATGATAAACCGCACTTGCCGCTGGGTCATTCCAGGGCGCAACTGGTCTATCATGTCCTGAGTAACCACGTTGCCCTGCTGGATATCGATCTTGTACACCCCCGGAAACGAACAGCCGGCGAGTGCTGCAAGTCCCAGGAAGGTGAGGCCGGTCAGCATGAGCTTGGCTTTTTGCATCGGTGGGTCTCTTCCACTATCTTGGCGGGCAACAGAAACGGGATCATACCCGCATTGAGGGAGGCTGCGAAGCGCTCCCCCGCGAGAAAGCTGAACATGGTTGAAAACAACGAACTGCGTAAGGCCGGGCTCAAGGTCACCCTTCCCCGGATCAAGATCCTGCAGATGCTCGACTCCTCCCAGCGGCGTCACATGAGTGCCGAGGACGTGTACAAGGCGCTGATCGATGCCGGCGAGGACGTCGGTCTGGCCACCGTGTACCGGGTGCTGACCCAGTTCGAGGCGGCCGGTCTGGTCGAGCGCCACAACTTCGATGGCGGTCATGCGGTATTCGAGCTGTCCGACGGCGCCCACCACGATCACATGATCAACGTCGACAGCGGCGAGGTGATCGAGTTCATCGATCCGCAGATCGAGAAGCGCCAGCGCGAGATCGCCGAGGAGCACGGCTACGAGCTGGTCGATCACAACCTGGTGCTCTACGTGCGCAAGAAGTCCTGATCGGACGTCGAACGCCAAAGGGCGACCCGCGGGTCGCCCTTCGCATGTCTGGCGGGTGCGTCAGGCCGCCACGTTGCCGATCAGCTGGCGGGCGTGGGCCAGGGACTCCTTGGTCAGGTCGAGACCGCCGAGCATGCGTGCGACTTCCTCGATGCGCTGGCTGGGGCCGAGTTCGGCGACCGCCGTGCGCGTCTCGCTGCTGCCGCGCTGCTTGTGCACGAACAGGTGCTGGTGACCATGTGCGGCTACCTGCGGCAGGTGGGTGACGGTGAGTACCTGGCCGCGCTCGCCGAGGCGACGCAGTAGTTGGCCGACCACCTCGGCGGTGGGGCCGCCGATGCCGACGTCGACCTCGTCGAACACCAGGGTGGGGATGCGCGAGGTCTGCGCGGTGATCACCTGGATGGCCAGGCTGATGCGCGACAGTTCGCCGCCGGAGGCGACCTTGGCCAGGCCCTTGAGCGGCTGGCCGGGGTTGGCGCTGACCTGGAACTCCACCTGCTCCTGGCCGTGGGCCTGCGGCTCCTCGCTGCCGCCCGGCTGCAGGGCGATGGCGAAGCGCCCGCCGGGCATGCCCAGGCGCTGCATCTCCGCTTCCACCGCGGCAGCCAGCTGGCCGGCCGCCGCGCGTCGGCGCGCGCTCAGTTCGCCGGCCCTGGCCTGGTAGTGGCGGGCGTAGGCGTCCAGTTCCTCGCCGAGCCGCTCGATGGCTTCGTCGCCGGCATGCAGGCCATCCAGTTCGGCCCGCAGGCGCTGCTGCAGTTCGCCCAGTTCGCCCGGCTGCACGCGGTGCTTGCGCGCCAGACTGTAGATGCTGTCCAGGCGCTCCTCGATCTGCTGCAGGCGTTGCGGGTCGGCCTCGAAGTGGTCGACGAAGCGGTTGAGGCTGCTGACCGCCTCCTCGACCTGGATCTGCGCGCTGGCCAGCAGGTTGATCGCTTCTTCCAGCGCGGCCGGCTGGCCGTGCCCGCCGCTCAGGCGTTGCAGGCTGCTGCCCAGGGCGCTGAGCACGTTGCCGTCGTCGCTCTCGCTGCACAGGTCGAGCACCTGGCGGCAGGCGCCGAGCAGGGCGCCGGCGTTGCTCAGGGTCTTGTGCTCGAGCTCCAGCTCTTCCAGTTCGCCATTGCCGAGGGCGAGGTTGTCCAGCTCCTCGAGCTGGTAGCTGAGCAGTTGCTGGCGCGCGCGCTGCTCCTCGCCGCTGCCGGCCAGGCGCTGCAGTTCGCTGCGCGTCTGCCGCCAGCGCTGCGCCGCCAGTTGCACCTGGCGCGCCAGCTCGTCGGCGCCGGCATAGGCGTCGAGCAGGCGGCGGTGGGTGTCGGGCTTGAGCAGCGACTGGTGCTCGTGCTGGCTGTGGATGTCGATCAGCCGCTCGCCGAGCAGCTTGAGGTCGCCCAGCGGGCAGGGCGTGCCGTTGATGTAGGCGCGCGAGCGGCCCTCGCGGGTGATCACCCGGCGCAGGATGCACGGTCCGTCGCCGTCGAGGTCGCGCTCGGCCAGCCAGGCGTGTGCCTCGGGGATGTCGGCGAGGTCGAAGCTGGCGAGGATGTCCGCCTTGTCGGCGCCGGGGCGCACCACCTCGCTGTCGGCGCGATCGCCGAGGGCGAGGCCCAGGGCGTCGAGCATGATCGACTTGCCGGCGCCGGTTTCGCCGGTGATGACGCTCATGCCGGCGCGCAGCTCCAGATCGAGCTGTTCGACGATGGCGTAGTTGCGGATCGACAGATGCACGAGCATGGCCGGGCCCTCGCGATGGGTTCTGTGTATTTGTACAGTGCTTGGTTATTTATACAGTAGCCAACTTTGTCGCGGCAATCCCCCTTGAAGCGGACGCGCGCGCCCCCATATAGGCGGACTGAATCGCGGGCCATGCGCCCGAGCGTTGTTTTCAAGGAGACATCCATGGCTGACGAACACAAGCTTGATCCGCAGGGCCCCGAGGCCGAGGTGCAGGACGCGGCGGCAACCGCCGGCGACGATCTGGCGCAGCGCGTGCAGGCGCTCGAGGAGCAGCTGGCCGAGGCCCGCGACCAGTCCCTGCGTGCCGTGGCCGAACTGCAGAACGTGCGTCGCCGTGCCGAACAGGATGTGGAGAAGGCGCACAAGTTCGCCCTGGAGAAGTTCGCCAGCGACCTGCTGCTGGTGGTCGACAGTCTGGAACGCGGCCTGGAGCTGTCCGATCCGGCCAACGAGGCCATCCGTCCGATGCGCGAAGGCATGGAACTGACCCTCAAGGCCTTCCACGACACCCTCAAGCGCTACCAGGTCGAAGCCATCGATCCGCACGGCGAGCCGTTCAACCCGGAGCATCACCAGGCCATGGCCATGGAGGCCAACGGCAGCGTCGAGCCGGGCAGCGTGCTCAAGGTGTTCCAGAAGGGCTACCTGCTCAATGGTCGTCTGCTGCGCCCCGCCATGGTGGTGGTCAGCAAGGCCGAGTGAATCAATCGCCGGGAATGCCCTTGAAAGCCGTCGGGGCATCCCCATCTGTAGTGCCAAGCATCGAGTCATCCGGGCGGCCGCGCGAGGCCGCCGGAATCCAAGTTTCGGGAGAGTGAATATGGGCAAAATCATCGGTATCGACCTGGGCACCACCAACTCCTGCGTGTCCGTGTTGGAAAACGGCGTGGCCAAGGTCATCGAGAACGCAGAAGGTGCGCGCACCACCCCGTCGATCATCGCCTACAGCAACGACGGCGAGACCCTGGTCGGCCAGAGCGCCAAGCGCCAGGCGGTGACCAACCCGCAGAACACCCTGTACGCAGTCAAGCGCCTGATCGGCCGCCGCTTCGAAGAAGACGTGGTGCAGAAGGACATCCAGCTGGTGCCCTACAAGATCGCCAAGGCAGACAACGGCGACGCCTGGGTCGAGGTCAAGGGCCAGAAGATGGCGCCGCCGCAGATCAGCGCCGAAGTGCTGAAGAAGATGAAGAAGACCGCCGAGGACTACCTGGGCGAGCCGGTCACCGAAGCAGTGATCACCGTGCCGGCCTACTTCAACGACAGCCAGCGCCAGGCCACCAAGGACGCCGGTCGCATCGCCGGTCTGGACGTCAAGCGCATCATCAACGAGCCGACCGCCGCGGCGCTGGCCTACGGCATGGACAAGGCCAAGGGCGACCACACCATCATCGTCTACGACCTGGGCGGCGGTACCTTCGACGTGTCGGTGATCGAGATCGCCGAGGTCGACGGCGAGCACCAGTTCGAGGTGCTGGCGACCAACGGCGATACCTTCCTGGGTGGCGAGGACTTCGACATCCGCCTGATCGACTACCTCGTCGACGAGTTCAAGAAGGAAAGCGGCATCGACCTCAAGGGTGACCCGCTGGCCATGCAGCGCCTGAAGGAAGCCGCCGAGAAGGCCAAGATCGAGCTGTCCTCCAGCCAGCAGACCGACGTCAACCTGCCGTACATCACTGCCGACCAGACCGGTCCGAAGCACCTCAACGTGAAGATTTCCCGCGCCAAGCTGGAAGCCCTGGTCGAGGAGCTGGTCGCCCGCACCATCGAGCCGTGCCGCATCGCCCTGAAGGATGCCGGCATCGACGCCAGCAAGATCGACGAGGTGATCCTGGTCGGTGGCCAGACCCGCATGCCGCTGGTGCAGCAGAAGGTCGCCGAGTTCTTCGGCAAGGAGCCGCGCAAGGACGTCAACCCGGACGAGGCGGTGGCCATGGGCGCCGCCATCCAGGGCGCGGTGCTGGCCGGTGACGTCAAGGACGTGCTGCTGCTCGACGTCTCCCCGCTGACCCTGGGCATCGAGACCCTGGGTGGCGTGATGACCGCGCTGATCGAGAAGAACACCACCATCCCGACCAAGAAGTCGCAGGTGTTCTCCACCGCCGACGACAACCAGAACGCGGTGACCATCCACGTGCTGCAGGGCGAGCGCAAGCAGGCCGCGCAGAACAAGTCGCTGGGCCGCTTCGACCTGGCCGACATCCCGCCGGCGCCGCGCGGCGTGCCGCAGATCGAGGTCACCTTCGACATCGACGCCAACGGCATCCTGCACGTGTCGGCCAAGGACAAGGCCACCGGCAAGCAGCAGTCCATCGTGATCAAGGCCAACTCCGGCCTGTCCGAGGAAGAGATCCAGCAGATGGTCCGCGACGCCGAGGCCAACGCCGAGGAGGATCGCAAGTTCGAGGAGCTGGTGGCCGCGCGCAACCAGGGCGACCAGCTGGTGCACGCCACCCGCAAGATGGTCACCGAGGCCGGCGACAAGGCGACCGCCGAGGAGAAGGCGGCGATCGAGACCGCGCTGGGCGAGCTGGAAGCCGCGGTGAAGGGCGACGACAAGGCCGCCATCGAGGCCAAGGTCCAGGCGCTGTCCGCCGCTTCCGCGCCGCTGGCGCAGAAGATGTATGCCGAGCAGGCGCAGGACGCGACCCAGCAGGGTGACGCCAAGCAGGACAAGGCACCGGGCGACGACGTAGTCGATGCCGAGTTCGAGGAAGTCAAGGACGGCAAGGACAACAAGTAAGCGTCACGCTTGCTTCCGCCCCCGGCCTGGCGCGCGTCTGCGTCAGGCCTGAACCGCCACGCGGGAGCTTGCTCCCGCGTCGGCGTGTCTGGGGAAGATGAAATCGGAGTGCACGAGATCCATGGCAAAACGTGACTATTACGAGGTGCTCGGTGTCGAGCGCGGCGCCAGCGAGGCGGAGCTGAAGAAGGCCTACCGTCGCCTGGCCATGAAGTACCACCCGGACCGCAACCCCGACGACAAGGCGGCCGAGGAGAAATTCAAGGAGGCCAACGAGGCCTACGAGGTGCTCTCCGACGCCAGCAAGCGCGCCGCCTACGACCAGTACGGGCATGCCGGCGTCGATCCGAGCATGGGCGGCGGTGCCGGTTTCGGCGCCGGTGGCGCCAACTTCTCCGATATCTTCGGCGATGTGTTCAGCGACTTCTTCGGCGGCGGGCGCGGCGGCTCGCGCGGCGGCCCGCAGCGCGGCGCCGACCTGCGCTACACCCTCGAGCTGGACCTCGAGGAAGCGGTGCGCGGCACCACGGTGACCATCCGTGTGCCGACCCTGGTGGCGTGCAAGACCTGCGACGGCAGCGGCGCCAAGAAGGGCAGCTCGCCGGTGACCTGTACCACCTGCGGCGGCATCGGTCAGGTGCGCATGCAGCAGGGCTTCTTCTCGGTGCAGCAGACCTGCCCGCGCTGTCATGGCAGCGGCAAGATGATTTCCGACCCGTGCGGCAGCTGTCATGGCCAGGGGCGCGTCGAGGAGCACAAGACCCTTTCGGTCAAGGTGCCGGCCGGCGTCGATACCGGCGATCGCATCCGTCTGGCCGGCGAGGGCGAGGCCGGTACACTGGGCGGCCCGGCCGGCGACCTGTACGTGGTGGTCAACGTGCGCGAGCATGCGATCTTCCAGCGCGACGGTAAGCACCTGTACTGCGAGGTGCCGATCAGCTTCGCCGACGCGGCGCTGGGGGGCGAGCTGGAGGTGCCGACCCTGGACGGTCGGGTCAAGCTGAAGATTCCCGAGGCGACCCAGACCGGCAAGCTGTTCCGCCTGCGCGGCAAGGGTGTCGTCCCGGTGCGCGGCGGTGGTGCCGGTGACCTGATGTGTCGGGTGGTGGTGGAGACGCCGGTCAACCTCGACAAGCGTCAGCGCGAGCTGCTCGAGGAGTTCCGCGGCACCCTGCAGGGCGACAGCTCGCACTCGCCCAAGGCCAGCGGCTGGTTCGAAGGCGTGAAGCGTTTCTTCGACGATCTTTAACCGAACGGGAAGGCGGCGCGGCGTGGTCCGGCCGCCCTCCGGAGCACAGTTATGCGACGTATTGCAGTGATGGGCGCCGCCGGGCGCATGGGCAAGACCCTGATCGAGGCGGTGCTGCAGGCGCCGGGCGCGGTGCTGACTGCCGCGGTGGATCGGCCGGACAGCACCCTGGTGGGGGCCGACGCCGGCGAGCTGGCCGGCCTCGGCCGCATCGGCGTGGCCCTGGCGGGCGACCTGGAGCGGGTGCTGGACGATTTCGACGTGCTGATCGACTTCACCCATCCGACCGTGACCCTGCGCAACTTGGCGGTCTGCCGCGCAGCCGGCAAGGCCATGGTGATCGGCACCACCGGTTTCACTCCGGAGGAGAAGCAGTTGTTGGTCGAGGCGGGGAAGGACATTCCGATCGTGTTCGCCGCCAATTTCAGCGTCGGCGTCAACCTGTGTCTCAAGCTGCTCGACACCGCGGCGCGGGTGCTGGGCGACGACGTCGACATCGAGATCATCGAGGCCCACCATCGGCACAAGGTCGATGCGCCGTCCGGCACCGCCCTGCGCATGGGCGAGGTGGTCGCCAGCGCTCTCGGCCGCGATCTGCAGAAGGTGGCGGTGTACGGTCGCGAAGGCCAGACCGGTGCGCGCGCGCGCGAGACCATCGGTTTCGCCACCGTGCGTGCCGGCGACGTGGTCGGCGACCATACCGTGCTGTTCGCCGCCGACGGCGAGCGGGTGGAGATCACCCACAAGGCCTCCAGTCGCATGACCTTCGCCCGCGGTGCGGTACGTGCCGCCTTGTGGCTGGAAGGTCGTGCGTCCGCCCTGTACGACATGCAGGATGTTCTCGACCTCGCTTGACTGTCGCCGGCCGCGGTTTTGCGGCCGGACGTGCCCCGCGAGGGTGCAGTGGCCGGCGCAGACGCCGCAGGCCCCTTTCCGCTGGATGATTTTTGTACTAAAATCTCAATCCAGTGTGTCCATTAAGAGCATGCAAAGTGTCCAAATCAAAGCGGGGTGATGTGGTTCTCACGTCATTCCGCTTTTTTGCAGCCTGAATTTGCATGAAACGGCTCTATTTACGGGAGGTCTTCTTGACTAAGCCAGCCATACTCGCGCTTGCCGACGGCAGCATTTTCCGCGGTGAAGCCATCGGTGCCGACGGTCATGCCGTCGGTGAGGTGGTGTTCAATACCGCCATGACCGGCTATCAGGAAATTCTCACCGATCCTTCGTATGCCCAGCAGATCGTCACCCTGACCTACCCGCACATCGGCAACACCGGCACCACGCCGGAAGATGCCGAGTCGACCAAGGTGTGGGCCGCCGGCCTGATCATCCGCGATCTGCCGCTGCTGGCCAGCAGCTGGCGCAACAGGCAGTCGCTGCCGGAGTACCTGAAGGAACACGGTACCGTCGCCATCGCCGGCATCGATACCCGCCGCCTGACTCGCGTGCTGCGCGAGAAGGGCTCGCAGAACGGTTGCATCCTGGTCGGCGACGACGCCACCGAGGAAAAGGCCCTGGAACTGGCGCGCGCCTTCCCCGGCCTCAAGGGCATGGACCTGGCCAAGGTGGTCAGCTGCAGCGAGCGCTACGAGTGGCGCTCCAGCGTGTGGAACCTGGAAACCGACAGCCATCCGGAAATCGCCGCCAGCGAGCTGCCCTACCATGTGGTGGCCTACGACTTCGGCGTCAAGCTGAACATCCTGCGCATGCTGGTCGCCCGCGGTTGCCGCTTGACCGTGGTGCCGGCGCAGACTCCGGCCAGCGAGGTGCTGGCGCTCAACCCGGACGGCGTGTTCCTGT
The DNA here is from genome assembly GCF_900104805.1 of Pseudomonas oryzae. Lineage (NCBI taxonomy): Bacteria > Pseudomonadati > Pseudomonadota > Gammaproteobacteria > Pseudomonadales > Pseudomonadaceae > Pseudomonas > Pseudomonas oryzae. The sequence goes on from NZ_LT629751.1 coordinate 4,330,666, forward strand.
CCAACGGCCCCGGCGACCCCGAGCCGTGCGACTACGCCATCCAGGCGATCAAGGACATCCTCGAGACCGACATCCCGGTGTTCGGCATCTGCCTCGGCCACCAGCTGCTGGCCCTGGCCTCCGGTGCCAAGACCGTCAAGATGGGTCACGGCCACCACGGCGCCAACCACCCGGTGCAGGATCTCGACAGCGGCGTGGTGATGATCACCAGCCAGAACCACGGGTTCTGCGCCGACGAGGCCAGCCTGCCGGCCAACCTGCGCGCCACCCACAAATCGCTGTTCGACGGCACTCTGCAAGGCATCGAGCGCACCGACAAGGTCGCCTTCAGCTTCCAGGGCCACCCGGAAGCCAGCCCGGGCCCGCATGACGTGGCCCCGCTGTTCGACCGCTTCATCGCCGAGATGGCCAAGCGTCGCTGAGACTGCCGACAGATCAACGGATTCGTGTGAGTAAACATGCCTAAACGTACAGACATCAAAAGCATCCTGATCCTCGGTGCCGGCCCCATCGTCATCGGCCAGGCCTGTGAGTTCGACTACTCCGGCGCCCAGGCCTGCAAGGCGCTGAAGGAAGAGGGTTACCGCGTCATCCTGGTGAACTCCAACCCGGCCACCATCATGACCGACCCGGCCATGGCCGACGCCACCTACATCGAGCCGATCAAGTGGCAGACCGTGGCCAAGATCATCGAGAAGGAGCGTCCCGACGCCCTGCTGCCGACCATGGGTGGCCAGACCGCGCTGAACTGCGCCCTGGACCTCGAGAAGCATGGTGTGCTGGAGAAGTTCGGCGTCGAGATGATCGGCGCCAACGCCGACACCATCGACAAGGCCGAGGACCGCTCGCGCTTCGACAAGGCCATGCGCGCCATCGGTCTGGAGTGCCCGCGCTCCGGCATCGCTCACACCATGGACGAGGCCTACAAGGTGCTCGACAAGGTCGGCTTCCCGTGCATCATCCGCCCGTCGTTCACCATGGGCGGCACCGGCGGCGGCATCGCCTACAACCGTGAGGAATTCGAGGAGATCTGCACCCGTGGTCTGGACCTGTCGCCGACCAACGAGCTGCTGATCGACGAGTCGCTGATCGGCTGGAAGGAATACGAGATGGAGGTGGTCCGCGACAAGAAGGACAACTGCATCATCGTCTGCTCCATCGAGAACTTCGACCCGATGGGCGTGCACACCGGCGACTCGATCACCGTGGCGCCGGCGCAGACCCTGACCGACAAGGAATACCAGATCATGCGCAACGCCTCCTTGGCGGTGCTGCGCGAGATCGGCGTGGAAACCGGCGGCTCCAACGTGCAGTTCGGCATCAACCCGGCCGACGGGCGCATGGTGGTGATCGAGATGAACCCGCGCGTGTCGCGTTCCTCGGCGCTGGCTTCCAAGGCCACCGGCTTCCCGATCGCCAAGATCGCCGCCAAGCTGGCGGTCGGCTACACCCTCGACGAGCTGTCCAACGACATCACCGGCGGTCGCACCCCGGCGTCCTTCGAGCCGTCGATCGACTACGTGGTCACCAAGGTGCCGCGCTTCGCCTTCGAGAAGTTCCCCAAGGCCGACGCCCGCCTGACCACCCAGATGAAGTCGGTCGGTGAGGTGATGGCGATCGGCCGCACCTTCCAGGAGTCGGTGCAGAAGGCTCTGCGCGGCCTGGAGGTCGGTGCACACGGCTTCGATCCCAAGCTCGATCCGGCCGATCCGGAAGCCGAGAGCATCCTCAAGCGCGAGCTGACCGTGCCGGGCGCCGAGCGCATCTGGTACGTGGCCGACGCCTTCCGCGCCGGCAAGAGCATCGACGACGTCTATGCCCTGACCAAGATCGACCACTGGTTCCTGGTGCAGATCGAGGATCTGGTCAAGGACGAGGAGAAGGTCAAGACCCTCGGCCTGGCCAGCATCGATCGCGACCTGATGTGGAAGCTCAAGCGCAAGGGCTTCTCCGACGCCCGTCTGGCCAAGCTGCTCGGCGTCACCGAGAAGAACCTGCGCAGCCACCGCCAGAAGCTCAAGGTGGTGCCGGTGTACAAGCGCGTCGACACCTGCGCCGCCGAGTTCGCCACCGACACCGCCTACATGTACTCGACCTACGAGGAAGAGTGCGAGGCCAATCCGTCCGGCCGCGACAAGATCATGATCCTCGGCGGCGGTCCGAACCGCATCGGTCAGGGCATCGAGTTCGACTACTGCTGCGTCCATGCCGCCCTCGCCATGCGCGAAGACGGCTACGAGACCATCATGGTCAACTGCAACCCGGAAACCGTCTCCACCGACTACGACACCTCCGACCGCCTGTACTTCGAGCCGGTGACCCTGGAGGACGTGCTGGAGATCGTCCGCGTCGAGCAGCCCAAGGGCGTGATCGTGCAGTACGGCGGCCAGACTCCGCTGAAGCTGTGCCGTGCCCTGGAAGAAGCCGGCGTGCCGATCATCGGCACCACCCCGGACGCCATCGACCGCGCCGAGGACCGCGAGCGCTTCCAGCAGATGGTCCAGCGCCTCGGCCTGCGCCAGCCGGCCAACGCCACCGCGCGCAGCGAGGAGGAAGCCCTGGCCCACTCCAAGGCCATCGGCTACCCGCTGGTGGTGCGTCCGTCCTACGTGCTGGGTGGGCGCGCGATGGAGATCGTCTACCAGGAAGAAGAGCTCAAGCGCTACATGCGCGAAGCGGTGAAGGTCTCCAACGACAGTCCGGTGCTGCTCGACCACTTCCTCAACTGCGCCATCGAGGTCGACATCGACGCGGTATGCGACGGCGAGAGCGTGGTGATTGGCGCGATCATGCAGCATATCGAGCAGGCCGGCGTGCACTCCGGTGACTCCGCGTGCTCGCTGCCGCCGTACTCGCTGCCGGCGCACATCCAGGACGAGATCCGTGCCCAGGTCAAGAAGATGGCCCTCGAGCTCGGCGTGGTCGGCCTGATGAACGTGCAGATGGCCGTGCAGGGCGAGGACATCTACGTCATCGAGGTGAACCCGCGTGCCTCGCGTACCGTGCCGTTCGTCTCCAAGTGCATCGGCGAGTCGCTGGCCAAGGTGGCTGCCCGCGTGATGGCCGGCAAGACCCTGGCCGAAGTCGGCTTCACCGCCGAGGTGATCCCGCCGTACTTCAGCGTCAAGGAAGCGGTGTTCCCGTTCAACAAGTTCCCCGGCGTCGACCCGATCCTCGGTCCGGAGATGAAGTCCACCGGCGAGGTGATGGGTGTCGGCGACAGCTTCGCCGAAGCTTTCGCCAAGGCTCAGCTGGGCGCCGGCGAGGTGCTGCCGACCGGCGGCACCGCGTTCATCAGCGTGCGCGAGGATGACAAGCCCTACGTGGCTCAGGTCGCCCGCGATCTGGTCGAGCTCGGTTTCGACGTGGTGGCCACCGCCGGCACCGCGCGCATCATCGAAGCCGCCGGTCTGCCGGTGCGCCGCGTGAACAAGGTGACCGAGGGTCGCCCGCACGTGGTCGACATGATCAAGAACGACGAAGTCAGCCTGATCATCAACACCACCGAAGGCCGCCAGTCGATCGCCGATTCCTTCTCCATTCGTCGCAACGCACTGCAGCACAAGATCTGCATCACCACCACCATCGCCGGTGGTCAGGCGATCTGTGAGGCGCTCAAGTTCGGCCCCGAGAAGACCGTGCGCCGCCTGCAGGATCTCCATGCAGGAATCCAGGCATGAGCAAGTTCCCGATGACTGTCCAGGGCGTGCGCGCCCTGGAAGAGGAGCTGAAGCTCCTCAAGACCGAGCGGCCGAAGATCAGCCAGGCGATCGCCGAGGCGCGCGAACTGGGCGATCTCAAGGAAAACGCCGAGTACCACGCCGCCCGCGAGCAGCAGGGACTGATGGAGGCGCGCATCCGCGACATCGAGGCCAAGCTGTCCAATGCGCAGGTCATCGACGTCAGCGCGATTCCGCGCACCGGCAAGGTGATCTTCGGTACCACCGTGGACATCGCCAACTGCGAGACCGACGAGACGGTGACCTACCAGATCGTCGGTGACGACGAGGCCGACATCAAGGCCGGCAAGATCTCCGTCAGTTCGCCCATCGCCCGTGCCCTGGTGGGCAAGGAGGAGGGGGACGTGGTGATCGTGCAGACCCCCGGCGGCAAGGTCGAGTACGAGATCGTCGAGGTGCGTCATATCTGAGCGGGCGCTGCCGCGCCCGCCGGCACGCGCCGGCGCCATCAGCTGGCGCCTGGCGCAGACCTTCTGGGTCGGTGGGCTGTGGCTGCTCTACTTCGTGCTGCTGCCGGCGCTGGAGCACTACGGTCTGGCGCCGGTGCTGCTGGCGGATATCTCCGCCAGTCTGGTGCCCCTGCTGCTCGGCTTCGCCGGCTTCTGCGCCCTGCTGCAGAAGCTGGTGCTGGCCCAGGCGGAGGGGTTGCGCGGGTTGTGGGGGGATTTTCGCGGGCAGCTGCTGAGCGCGGTGCTGCTGCTGGTGCTGGCGTTCTTCGCTGGATCCTGGCTGGAGCTGGCTGACGAGCGCTGGCAGCTGTTCTGTTACCTGGCCGTGGCGACCTGCGGTCTGGTGCTGGTGCTGCAGCCGGTCCCCGGCGAGCAGTGAGAGACCGGGCGATGCCGCGCGGCATCGCCCGGGCGCCACTCAGATCGAGTGGCGGACGATGTTCGACAGCTGGCGGTTCTGCTTGGCCGCCTTGCGATAGACCAGCGCCATCTTGCCGATCACCTGCACCAGTTCGCAGCGCGCCTGCTGGCACAGCTCGTCGATCAGGGTGCGGCGGTCGTCGCGTTCGGTCAGGGCGAACTTGACCTTGATCAGCTCGTGATCGTTCAGTGCCCGCTCCAGTTCGGCCAGTACGCCTTCGGTCAGGCCGTGTTCCGCGACTATCAATACCGGATTCAGGTGGTGGCCGATAGATTTGTATTGTTTCTTCTGCTCGTTGGTGAGCGGCATAATCTGACCCTTGCGTCCGATCCAGTGAAAAGCGGCAGCTAGTGTACCCGAGAGTCGGTATGCCGCCCAGATGAGGTGCCCCGTGGCCCGTTCCAAGGCCAGCACGCGCTGGCTGAAAGAGCATTACGACAACCGCGTTAAGATGACGCAGAGTGGCGGCTATCGCTCGCGCGGCCCCTCGAGGCAATCGGAGAGCAGCCGGTAGACCTTGTGATTTCCGACATGGCCCCCAATTATGGGTAGGGGGATGGCTGCTTCCCAGTTGCGCGTTCTGTGGCTGTACGCATGGGGGCGGATGTGGGGGCGCTCGGCGGCATTTTCCGATCAGGTTTTTTCCGGGCGAAAGCCTCGGCGCCAGCCACGGGAAGGTGTGCGAGTCGTTCGACAAGATGCAGATGTGCAGATGAGTTCGTCGCGTGAACGCTCGCGCGAGCAATCCCTGCTCGCTCGCGGCTTCCGCGGGGCCTAGACTGCAGCATGACCCGTGGTGACGGGTCAAACCAGGTTACAACCCGCTCTGCCAGCAATCGGGCGGCTGTAGTAAGTTAGGGCGGCGCAGATCCGGCCGTCATGTGAAGCGGTTTCCAGGCGGGGCCGGTCAGAGAGGGTAGGCAATTGAACGACATGGCAAAGAACCTGATCCTGTGGCTGATCATCGCAGCCGTGCTGGTGACGGTGATGAACAACTTCTCCACGCCGAACGAGCCGCAGACGCTCAACTACTCGGAGTTCATCCAGGAGGTCAAGGATGGCAAGGTCGAGCGTGTGACCGTGGATGGTTACATCATCTCCGGTCGCCGTGTCGATGGCGAACCCTTCCGCACCATCCGTCCGGCGATCCAGGACAACGGCCTGATCGGCGACCTGATCGACAGCAAGGTGGTGATCGAGGGCAAGCAGCCCGAGCAGCAAAGCATCTGGAGCCAGCTGCTGGTGGCCAGCTTCCCGATCCTGGTGATCATCGCCGTGTTCATGTTCTTCATGCGCCAGATGCAGGGTGGCGGCGGCGGCCGCGGCGGGCCGATGAGCTTCGGCAAGAGCAAGGCGCGCCTGCTGTCCGAGGACCAGGTGAAGACTACCCTGGCCGACGTCGCCGGCTGCGACGAGGCCAAGGAGGAGGTCGGCGAACTGGTCGAATTCCTCCGCGATCCGGGCAAGTTCCAGCGCCTCGGCGGGCGTATCCCGCGCGGCGTGCTGATGGTCGGCCCGCCCGGTACCGGCAAGACCCTGCTGGCGAAGGCCATCGCTGGCGAGGCCAAGGTGCCGTTCTTCACCATTTCCGGTTCCGACTTCGTCGAGATGTTCGTCGGCGTCGGTGCCTCGCGCGTGCGCGACATGTTCGAGCAGGCCAAGAAGCATGCGCCGTGCATCATCTTCATCGACGAGATCGATGCGGTCGGTCGCCATCGCGGCGCCGGTCTGGGCGGCGGTCATGACGAGCGCGAGCAGACGCTCAACCAGCTGCTGGTGGAGATGGACGGCTTCGAGATGAACGACGGCATCATCGTCATTGCCGCCACCAACCGCCCCGACGTGCTCGACCCGGCGCTGCTGCGCCCCGGCCGCTTCGATCGCCAGGTGGTGGTCGGTCTGCCGGATGTGCGCGGTCGCGAGCAGATCCTCAAGGTGCACATGCGCAAGGTGCCGCTGGGCGATGACGTCGAGCCTTCGGTGATCGCCCGTGGCACGCCCGGCTTCTCCGGTGCGGATCTGGCCAACCTGGTCAACGAGGCCTCGCTGTTCGCCGCGCGCAACGGCAAGCGCATCGTCGAGATGAAGGAGTTCGAGCTGGCCAAGGACAAGATCATGATGGGCGCCGAGCGCCGCTCCATGGTCATGACCGAGGACGAGAAGCTGATGACCGCCTACCACGAATCCGGTCACGCGATCCTCGGCTGTCTGTTCCCCTCCGATCCTGTGCACAAGGTCACCATCATCCCGCGCGGTCGCGCGCTGGGGGTGACCATCTCCCTGCCGGAGCGCGATCACCACGGCTACAGCCGCATCTGGCTGCACAACAAGCTGAAGATGATCTTCGGTGGGCGCATCGCCGAGGAGATCATCTTCGGTCACGACAAGGTCACCAACGGCGCCACCGGCGACATCGGCCAGGCCACCCGTATCGCGCGGACCATGGTCACCCAGTGGGGCATGTCCGACAAGCTGGGCTTCCTCTCCTACGCCGATGAGGAAGAGGAAGTGTTCCTCGGGCGTTCGGCCGGGCGCGGCAGCAATGTCTCCGCGGAAACCGCCCGGCTGATCGATGAGGAAGTGCGCGCGGTGATCGACGGCAACTATGCCCAGGCCGAGCAGGCCCTGCGCGACAACCTCGACAAGCTGCACGCCATGGCCGATGCGCTGATGAAGTACGAAACCATCGATGCCGAGCAGGTCGCCGACATCATGGGCGGCCGCGAGCCGCGTGCGCCCAAGGGTTGGAGCGACTCCGGCAGCGGCTCTTCGGGCAGCGCCCGGCCGCAGGCCGAAGCCGGTCCGCGGGTCGACAAGCCGATCGGCGGTCCGGCCGGAGAGCACTGATTTTTCCGATGAGCAAGCATTCCACTCTAGACCGGCTGCCCTGTGGCAGCCGGTTTCTTGATTTGTCCCGTCCGCAGGTGATGGGCATCCTCAATGTCACCCCCGATTCCTTCTCCGACGGCGGGCGTTTCAACCACCGGGATGCCGCGTTGCGTCATGCCGAGGCGATGGTGCGCGCGGGAGCCACGCTGATCGACATCGGTGGCGAGTCGACCCGGCCCGGAGCGCCGCCGGTTTCCGTGCAGGAGGAGCTGGAACGCGTCTGTCCGGCGGTCGAGGTGATCGCTCGCGAGCTGGACGTGATCATCTCGGTCGACACCTCCACGGCGGTGGTGATGCGCGAGGCGGCGCGTCTCGGTGCCGGCCTGCTCAACGACGTGCGTTCGCTGCAGCGTCCCGGGGCGCTCGAGGCGGCGGCCGCCAGCGGTCTGCCGGTGTGCCTGATGCACATGCGTGGCGAGCCCGGTAACATGCAGGACGACCCGCAGTACCCGGACATTTACACCGAAGTGCACGACTTCCTGGTCGAGCGGATGGTCGTCTGCGAGGCTGCAGGCATTCCCCGCGAGCGCATCGTGCTCGATCCGGGCTTCGGCTTCGCCAAGACCCTGGAGCACAATCTGGGATTGTTCCGTCAGCTCGAGCGCCTGCACGAGTTCAGTCTGCCGCTGCTGGTCGGGGTGTCGCGCAAGAGCATGATCGGCAAGGTACTGGACAGGCCGGTGGGGGAGCGCCTCTACGGCAGCCTCGCGCTGGCGGCCCTGGCCGTGGCCAAGGGCGCGCAGATCGTGCGCGTGCACGACGTGGCCGAGACGGTGGATGTGGTACGCATGATTGCCGCCGTGGAATGGGCGGACTGACAGCAGGATGAAAGCATGAGCAGAAAGTATTTCGGCACCGACGGTATCCGTGGCCGCGTCGGCGAGTTCCCCATCACCCCCGAGTTCATGCTCAAGCTGGGCTGGGCTGCGGGGATGGCTTTCCGCCGCCAGGGGCACTGCAAGGTGCTGATCGGCAAGGACACCCGGATCTCCGGCTACATGTTCGAGTCGGCCCTGCAGGCCGGCCTGATCGCCTCCGGAGCCGACGTCATGCTGCTTGGTCCGATGCCGACGCCGGCGGTGGCCTACCTGACGCGCACTTTCCACGCCGATGCGGGGATCGTGATCAGCGCCTCGCACAACCCGCACCACGACAACGGCATCAAGTTCTTCTCCGGCAAGGGTACCAAGCTTCCCGATGACGTCGAGCTGATGATCGAGCAGCTGTTGGACGAGCCCATGGTCGTGGCTGAGTCCGATCAGCTGGGCAAGGCCTCGCGGGTCAACGATGCCGCCGGCCGCTACATCGAGTTCTGCAAGAGCAGCGTGCCGACCAGTACCGACTTCTCCGGCCTCAAGCTGGTGCTCGATTGCGCCCATGGCGCGACCTACAAGGTGGCGCCCAGCGTATTTCGCGAACTGGGCGCCGAGGTCTCGGTGATTGCCGCGCAGCCCGACGGCCTCAACATCAATGCCGGGGTCGGCTCCACCCACATGGAGGCGCTGCAGCAAGTAGTGGTCGAGCGCGGGGCCGACCTGGGTATCGCCTTCGATGGCGACGGCGACCGCGTGCTGATGGTCGACCGTGCGGGTAACGTGGTGGACGGCGACGAGTTGCTCTACATCATCGCCACCGATCTGCAGGAGCGTGACCGTTTGCCGGCGGGCAGCGGCGTGGTCGGCACCCTGATGAGCAACCTGGGGCTCGAGCTTGCCCTGCAGGCGCGCGGTATCCCGCTGGTGCGTGCCAAGGTCGGCGACCGCTACGTGATGGCGGAGATGCTCGAACGTGGCTGGGTTCTGGGCGGCGAAAACTCGGGGCATATCGTCTGCATGCAGCACACCACCACCGGCGACGCCATCATCGCAGCGCTGCAGGTTCTGCTGGCTCTGCGTCGGCGCGGGCAGACCCTGGCCGAGGCACTGGCAGGACTCAGCAAGTGCCCGCAGGTGCTGATCAATGTGCGTCTGGGCGGGGCTGTCGACCCGGTGGCCCATCCGCAGGTGCAGGACGCCTGTGCGCGGGTCACCGAGGCGATGGCCGGGCGTGGTCGGGTGCTGCTGCGCAAGTCGGGCACCGAGCCGTTGGTGCGGGTCATGGTCGAGGGGGATGAGGAAGCGCTGGTGCGTCGCCATGCGGAAGACCTGGCTGCACTGGTCAAAACGGTATGTGCTTGATTTCGCTTGCCAGTTTGCCAATGCTTGAGTAACATCTGCGCCCACTTTGGACGACGAGGTTCGCATGCGCCGCCCGCTGGTCGCTGGTAACTGGAAGATGCATGGCACGCTTGCCAGCGTCTCCGAGCTGATCAAAGGTTTGCGCAAGCTGGCGCTGCCGGTTGATGTCGATGTTGTCGTCATGCCTCCTGCGTTGTACCTGTCCCAGGTGGTTGCTGGGTTGGAAGGCAAGGGCGTCGAGGTAGGCGCGCAGAATTGTGCTGCCGAGCCTCTGCAGGGCGCGCTGACCGGTGAGGTCGCCGCTGTGCAGTTGGTGGATGTCGGCTGCCGCTATGTGCTGGTCGGTCATTCCGAACGGCGCATGCTGCTCGGTGAAGGCGATGCGCTGATCGCGCGCAAGTTTGCTGCGGCGCAGTCCTGTGGTCTGGTTCCGGTGCTGTGCGTCGGCGAGACCCGGGAAGAGCGCGAGGCAGGGCGGACGATCGAGGTCGTGTCCCGGCAGATCGATGCGGTGCTCGAAGCGGTTGGTGTCGGCGCGTTTGTGCGCGCGGTTGTGGCTTATGAGCCGGTCTGGGCAATCGGTACCGGATTGACGGCCACTCCGGAGCAGGCGCAGGAAGTGCACGCAGCCATTCGTGCCCAGTTGGCGGCCGAAGATGCTGTCGTGGCTGCCGGGGTCAGGATCCTGTACGGTGGCAGCGTCAAGGCTGCCAGTGCTGCCGAGTTGTTCGGTATGCCGGATATCGATGGGGGGTTGGTTGGTGGTGCCTCCCTCAATGCGGATGAGTTCGGTGCGATCTGTCGCGCCGCGGGAAGCTGAAAGATGCTCGAGACAGTAGTGATTGTGGTTCATCTGCTGGTTGCTCTGGGCCTGGTTGGTCTGGTGCTGGTGCAGCAGGGGAAGGGCGCCGATGCTGGTGCGTCTTTCGGTGCGGGTGCTTCGGCAACCGTGTTCGGTAGTCAGGGTTCTGCTACCTTCCTGAGTCGTTTTACTGCTATACTTGCTGCTGTTTTTTTTGCAACTAGTTTGGGTTTGGCCTTTTTTGCCAAAGACAAAGCTGATATGCTTAACCAAGCTGGTTTGCCGGATCCGGCAGTACTGGAAGTTACAAGCAAGCCCGCAGCAGATGATGTGCCGGTGCTTGAAGATAAAAAGCCGGCATCTTCGGATGTGCCGGCAGGCGAAGAGCAAAAGCAGCAGTAACAAGCGCTTCGCATAAAGAGTTTGCCGAGGTGGTGGAATTGGTAGACACGCTACCTTGAGGTGGTAGTGGCCATAGGCTGTAGGGGTTCGAGTCCCCTCCTCGGTACCAAACACAACAAGCCCGCTGAATGCGGGCTTTGTTGTTTCTAGGGCTTCAGTTGACCGGCGTGGCCGGGCACTGTATAGTTCATCTTCTTTGACGCGGGGTGGAGCAGTCTGGTAGCTCGTCGGGCTCATAACCCGAAGGTCGTAGGTTCAAATCCTGCCCCCGCAACCAGTTATGACAAAAGGCCCCTTTTCAGGGGCTTTTTGCTAGTTGGACAGTTTGTACCACTCTTGAAGGGTGGTTACCTACGGGATGGGCGCTTCGCCCATTTTTTGTTTGCACAGCATGCGGAGGCGATCAGGTGTCGAGCAAGCTAGAACAGTTGCAGGCCTTGCTGGCCCCGGTAGTCGAGGCACTCGGCTACCAGTGCTGGGGCGTCGAATTCATTTCCCAGGGGCGGCACTCGCTGCTGCGGGTCTATATCGATCATGCGGATGGCATCCTGATCGACGATTGCGAAAAGGTCAGTCGCCAGGTCAGTGGCGTTCTGGATGTGGAAGACCCGATTTCCGGCGAATACACCCTGGAAGTATCTTCACCGGGAATGGACCGCCCCTTGTTCACCCTCGAACAGTTCGCCGCCCATGTCGGTGCGCAGGTGAAGATCCGGCTGCGCTCGCCCTACGAGGGGCGACGCAATTTCCAGGGCGTGTTGCGTGGCGTGGAAGAGCAGGACGTGGTGGTCCAGGTGGATAACCATGAATACCTGCTGCCGATCGAGTCGATCGACAAGGCCAACATCATTCCCAGTTTTGATTGAGGCGCGGATCCGCGGATCCCAATGGATTGCGAAAGGCGAGGCGTACGATGAGCAAAGAAGTACTGCTGGTAGTAGAGTCGGTCTCCAATGAAAAAGGAGTGCCGCCCGGCGTGATTTTCGAAGCGCTGGAGCTGGCCCTGGCCACTGCCACCAAGAAGCGTTACGAGGACGAGGTCGACGTGCGAGTGTCGATCAATCGTCACAATGGCAATTACGAGAGCTTCCGCTGCTGGACGGTGGTCGACGAGGAGGCCCTGGAAAATCCGGCGGCCGAGTTGACCCTGGCCGAAGCCCGCGAGAAGAAGGAAGACGCCAAGGTCGGCGACGTGATCGAAGAGAAGATCGAGTCGATCGAGTTCGGACGCATCGCCGCGCAGACCGCCAAGCAGGTCATCGTGCAGAAGGTGCGCGAGGCCGAGCGTGCCCAGGTGGTCGACGCCTATCGCGAGCGGGTCGGCGAGATCATCTCCGGCACCGTGAAGAAGGCCTCCCGCGACAACGTCATCGTCGATCTGGGCAACAACGCCGAGGCGCTGCTGTCCCGCGAGCACATCATTCCGCGCGAATCCTTCCGGGTCGGCGCCCGTGTGCGTGCCCTGCTCAAGGAAATCCGCAGCGAGAACCGCGGCCCGCAGCTGATCCTCTCGCGCACCGCGCCGGAGATGATCATCGAGCTGTTCCGCATCGAGGTGCCGGAGATCGCCGAGGGCCTGATCGAAATCATGGCGGCCGCCCGCGATCCGGGTTCGCGCGCCAAGATCGCCGTGCGTTCGAAGGACAAGCGCATCGACCCGCAGGGCGCCTGCATCGGCATGCGCGGTTCGCGCGTGCAGGCGGTGTCCGGCGAGCTCGGCGGCGAGCGCGTCGACATCGTGCTGTGGGACGACAACCCGGCGCAGTTCGTGATCAACGCCATGGCTCCGGCCGAGGTGGCGGCGATCATCGTCGACGAAGACACCCACACCATGGACATCGCGGTCGCCGAGGACAACCTGGCCCAGGCCATCGGTCGCAGCGGCCAGAACGTGCGACTGGCCAGTCAGCTGACCGGTTGGACCCTGAACGTGATGACCGAGGCCGACATCCAGGCCAAGCAGCAGGCCGAGACCGGCGACATCGTGCGCCTGTTCGTCGACGAGCTGGGCGTGGACGAGGAGCTGGCCGAGGTGCTGGTGGAAGAAGGCTTCACCACTCTGGAAGAGATCGCCTACGTGCCCATGGAAGAGATGCTGAGCATCGAGGGCTTCGATGAGGAGATCGTCAGCGAGCTGCGTTCCCGTGCCAAGGATCGTCTGCTGACCAAGGCGATCGCTACCGAAGAAAAGCTCGCGGATATCCACCCGGCAGATGACCTGCTGGAGCTGGAGGGCATGACCAAGGAGCTGGCTGTCGAGCTGGCCCTGCGTGGCGTGCCGACCCGCGAAGACCTGGCCGAGCAGTCGATTGACGACCTGCTCGAGATCGACGGCATGACTGAAGAACGTGCCGGCAAGCTGATCATGGCCGCCCGAGCCCATTGGTTCGAGTAAGTGGTCGCGGCCTGAGGAGAGAAGTGCATGACGCAAGTCACGGTGAAAGAACTGGCCCTGGTGGTCGACACACCGGTAGAGCGCCTGCTGCAGCAAATGCGTGAGGCAGGTCTGCCGCACAGCCGCGCCGAGCAAGTAGTGACCGACGAAGAGAAGCAGAAGCTATTGGCGCACCTGAAGAGCAGCCACGGTGAGAAGCTGGAAGAACCCAGCAAGATCACCCTGAAGCGCAAGACCACCAGCACCCTGAAGGTGGCTGGGAGCAAGACCATCAGCGTCGAAGTGCGCAAGAAGAAGACCTTCGTCAAGCCGGAAGCGGTCACGACGGTGGTCGTCTCCAAGCGCGAGCCGGAAGAGCCGCGCGTGGCCGAGCCGCGCGCCGTCGCCGAGCAGCCCGCTGCTGAAGCGGCGCGTCCGAAGGCCGAGGCGTCCGCAGCAGCTCCGGCTGCGGCCGCGCAACCCGCCGCGCGCCGCATCGATGATGCCGAGGAAGCCCGCCTGCGCGCCGTCGCCGCCCGTCAGGCCGCCGCCGAAGCGGCTGCCGCCGCACAGGTCGAGGCGGCCAAGCCGGCTGCCGCCGAACGCGCCAAGGAAGAGGCGCGCCGCGCCGCCGCGCCCAAGCGCAACGAGGATGACGAGCGTCGCGATCGCAAGCATGCCCAGCATCGTCCGTCGCTGAAGGAGAAGGAAAAGGCTCCGGCGCCGCGTAGCGTGGTGCGCAGCGGTGGCGAGGACGAGGACGGTTTCGGCCGTCGCGGTGGCCGCGGTGGCAAGGGTAAACTGAAGAAGCGCAACCAGCACGGCTTCCAGAGCCCGACCGGTCCGATCGTGCGCGAGGTCACCATCGGCGAGACCATCACCGTGGCCGAACTGGCCGCGCAGATGGCGGTCAAGGGCGCCGAAGTGGTCAAGTTCATGTTCAAGATGGGCTCCCCGGTGACCATCAACCAGGTGCTCGACCAGGAAACCGCGCAGCTGGTGGCCGAAGAGATGGGGCACAAGGTCAAGCTGGTCAGCGAGAATGCCCTGGAAGAGCAACTGGCCGAGTCCCTCAAGTTCGAGGGCGAGGCCGAGTCGCGCGCGCCGGTGGTTACCGTCATGGGTCACGTCGACCACGGCAAGACCTCGCTGCTCGACTATATCCGCCGCACCAAGGTGGCGACCGGCGAAGCGGGTGGCATCACCCAGCACATCGGCGCCTACCACGTGGAAACCGATCGCGGCATGATCACCTTCCTCGATACCCCCGGCCACGCAGCGTTCACCCAGATGCGTGCCCGTGGTGCCAAGGCCACCGACGTGGTCATCCTGGTGGTGGCGGCCGACGACGGCGTGATGCCGCAGACCCAGGAAGCCGTGCAGCACGCGAAGGCGGCTGGCGTGCCGATCGTGGTCGCGGTGAACAAGATCGACAAGCCGGACGCCAATCCGGACAACATCAAGAACGGCCTGGCCGCGCTGGATGTGATCCCGGAAGAGTGGGGCGGCGACGCACCGTTCGTGCACGTATCGGCCAAGGTCGGCACCGGCATCGACGAACTGCTCGAAGCGGTACTGCTGCAGGCCGAAGTCCTCGAGCTGAAGGCCACTCCGTCGGCGCCTGGCCGTGGTGTGGTGGTCGAATCGCGTCTGGACAAGGGCCGCGGTCCGGTGGCCACCGTGCTGGTGCAGGACGGTACTCTGCGTCAGGGCGACATGGTGCTGGTCGGCGTCAACTATGGCCGCGTACGCGCCATGCTCGACGAGAACGGCAAGCAGATCAAGGACGCCGGCCCGTCGATTCCGGTGGAGATCCTCGGCCTCGACGGCACCCCGGATGCCGGCGACGAGCTGACCGTGGTCGCCGACGAGAAGAAGGCCCGCGAAGTCGCACTGTTCCGTCAGGGCAAGTTCCGCGAGGTCAAGCTGGCCCGTGCGCATGCCGGCAAGCTGGAAAACATCTTCGAGACCATGGGTCAGGAAGAGAAGAAGACCCTCAACGTGGTCCTCAAGACCGACGTGCGTGGCTCCCTGGAGGCCCTGCAAGGCTCGCTGGAAGGCCTCGGCAACGAGGAAGTCCAGGTGCGCGTGGTCGGCGGCGGCGTCGGTGGCATCACCGAGAGCGACGCCAACCTGGCGCTGGCTTCCAATGCGGTGATCTTCGGCTTCAACGTCCGTGCCGACGCCGGCGCACGCAAGATCGTCGAGCAGGAAGGCCTGGACCTGCGCTACTACAACGTCATCTACGACATCATCGAGGACGTCAAGAAGGCGCTCACCGGTATGCTCGGCAGCGACGTGCGCGAGAACATCCTCGGCATCGCCGAAGTGCGTGACGTGTTCCGTTCGCCGAAGTTCGGCGCCATCGCCGGCTGCATGGTGCTGGAAGGTACCGTCCATCGCAACCGTCCGATCCGCGTGCTGCGCGACGACGTGGTGGTCTTCGAGGGCGAGCTGGAGTCGCTGCGCCGCTTCAAGGACGACGTCGCCGAAGTGCGTAACGGCATGGAGTGCGGTATCGGCGTGAAGAGCTACAACGACGTCCGCGTCGGCGACAAGATCGAAGTCTTCGAGAAGGTCCAGGTAGCGCGCAGCCTCTAAGCGCCAGCGAGTGCTGCAAGCGCCAAGCCGGAAGCTCCTGTAGGATGCTTCCGGCTTGTGCGTTTCGGCTTCAGCGTTTTTTACGGATTACAGTCATGGCCAAAGAATACAGCCGCACCCAGCGGATCGGTGACCAGATGCAGCGCGAGCTCGCGCAGCTGATCCAGCGCGAGATCAAGGATCCGCGCCTGGGCCTGGTGACCCTGACCGGCATCGATGTCAGCCGCGACCTGGCCCATGCCAAGGTGTTTTTCACCGTGATGGGGCAGGACGACAACGCCGAGAAGATCGCCCTCAACCAGGAGATCCTCAAGGATGCCGCCGGTTACCTGCGCATGCTGCTCGGTCGCGCGATCAAGCTGCGTACCATTCCGCAGCTGCATTTCCTCTACGACGAGAGCGTGCGCCGTGGCGCCCAGCTGTCGGCGCTGATCGAGCGTGCGGTGGCCGAGGACCGTCGTCACCACGACGCGGACGAGGAGTAAGGCGTGGCTCAGGTGAAACGCATTCGCCGCGCGGTCAGCGGCATCCTGATTCTCGACAAGCCGCGCGGCTTCAGTTCCAACGCCGCGCTGCAGAAGGTGCGCTGGCTGCTCAACGCCGAGAAGGCCGGGCACACCGGCAGTCTCGATCCGCTGGCCACCGGCGTGCTGCCGCTGTGCTTCGGCGAGGCGACCAAGTTCTCCCAGTACCTGCTCGACGCCGAGAAGGGCTACGCCACGGTCATGCACCTGGGCGTCACCACCACCACCGGCGACGCCGAGGGCGAGGTGCTCGAGCGCCGCGAGGTGAACTTCGATCGCGAGCAACTGGAGGCCCTGCTGCCGCGCTTCCGCGGGCAGATCCAGCAGGTGCCGCCGATGTACTCGGCGCTGAAGAAGGACGGCCAGCCGCTGTACAAGCTGGCGCGCGCCGGCGAGGTGGTGGAGCGCGAGGCGCGTTCTGTTACTATTGACCGGCTCGAGCTGACCCGCTTCGAACCGCCGTTCGCGGATCTGGCAGTGAGCTGCAGCAAGGGCACCTACATCCGTACCCTGGTCGAGGATCTCGGTCAGGCGCTGGGCTGCGGGGCGCACGTCGCCGAACTGCGGCGCACCCAGGCCGGGCCGTTCACCCTGGAGCAGGCGATCAGCCTCGACGAGCTGATCGCCGCCCACGAGCAGGGTGGCGCCGAGGCCCTGGATCGATTCCTGCTGCCGGTGGACTGCGGTCTGGAGCACTGGCCGGCGGTGCAGCTGTCGGAGCACAGCGCCTACTACTGGTTGCACGGGCAGCCGGTGCGGGCCCCCGAAGCGCCGAAGTTCGGCATGCTGCGGGTACGCGATCACGAGGGGCGCTTCATCGGTATCGGTGAGGCGACCGACGACGGGCGCATTGCGCCGCGTCGACTGATTCGGTCCTGAGGACCGGACGAGGGTGGCTGTCAGCAGGCACGGTCACTCCTCCATTCATGAAAACGGGGTACTTCCCCGGCCTGTTACCTCAGAGGAAAGTCCATCATGGCACTGAGCGTTCAAGAGAAAGCCCAGATCGTTAACGAGTACAAGCAAGCTGAAGGCGATACCGGTTCTCCGGAAGTGCAGGTTGCCCTGCTGACCGCCAACATCAACAAGCTGCAGGATCACTTCAAGGCCAACGCCAAGGACCACCACAGCCGTCGTGGTCTGATCCGCATGGTCAACCAGCGCCGCAAGCTGCTGGACTACCTGAAGGGTAAGGACACCACTCGTTACAGCGCCCTGATCGCGCGCCTGGGCCTGCGTCGCTAAGACGTGGCTCGCCGAAGCCGGGAGCTGGCGGATCGGTGCGGCAGGCGGGCCTTGGCCCGTCTCCGCACCGGGGCGCCGGCTCCCGGTTTTCCCAGGGCATCCACGAAAGGCCGCGGCAGTCGCCTTTCGTAGATGACTTGCGGAGCGCCGCAGCACGCGACTCCCAGCTCCACCGATTTCCCCCAAGGCAACATAGAGAAGGAAAACACCGTGAATCCGGTTACCAAGCAGTTCCAGTTCGGTCAGTCGACCGTCACCCTCGAGACCGGGCGCATCGCCCGCCAGGCCTCCGGCGCCGTGCTGGTGAAGATGGACGGCGTCAGCGTCCTGGTCACCGTGGTCGCCGCCAAGCAGGCCGACCCGGGCAAGGGCTTCTTCCCGCTGTCCGTGCACTACCAGGAGAAGACCTACGCCGCCGGCCGCATCCCGGGTGGCTTCTTCAAGCGTGAAGGCCGTCCGAGCGAGAAGGAAACCCTGACCTCGCGCCTGATCGACCGCCCGATCCGTCCGCTGTTCCCCGAGGGCTTCCTCAACGAAGTGCAGGTCGTCTGCACCGTCGTTTCCACCGACAAGAAGAGCGATCCGGACATCGCCGCGATGATCGGCACCTCGGCTGCCCTGGCCATCTCCGGCATTCCGTTCCAGGGCCCGATCGGTGCCGCCCGCGTCGGCTACCACGACGAGCTGGGCTACATCCTCAATCCGACCTACGAGCAGCTGCAGAGCTCGCGTCTGGACATGGTGGTCGCCGGTACCGAAGACGCCGTGCTGATGGTCGAGTCGGAAGCCGAGGAGCTGACCGAAGACCAGATGCTGGGCGCCGTGCTGTTCGCCCACGAAGAGTTCCAGAGCGCCATCCGTGCCATCAAGGAATTCGCCGCCGAAGCCGGCAAGCCGGCTTGGGACTGGCAACCACCGGTCGAAAACACCGTCCTGCTGGATGCCATCCGCGCCGAGTTCGGCGAGGCCATCTCGCAGGCCTACACCATCACCGTCAAGCAGGAGCGCTACGGCCGCCTCGACGAGCTGCGCGACCAGGTGATCGCCCGCTTCGCCGGTGAAGGCGAAGGCCAGTTCCCGGCTGGTGAGGTCAAGGACGCCTTCGGCCTGCTCGAATACCGCACCGTGCGCGAGAACATCGTCCACGGCAAGCCGCGTATCGACGGTCGCGACACCCGCACCGTGCGCCCGCTGAAGATCGAAGTCGGCGTGCTGGACAAGACCCACGGTTCGGCGCTGTTCACCCGCGGCGAAACCCAGGCCCTGGTGGTCGCCACCCTCGGCACCGCCCGCGATGCCCAGCTGCTCGACACCCTGGAAGGCGAGCGCAAGGACGCCTTCATGCTGCACTACAACTTCCCGCCCTTCTCGGTCGGCGAGTGCGGCCGCATGGGCAGCCCGGGCCGTCGCGAGATCGGCCACGGCCGTCTGGCCCGTCGTGGCGTCGCCGCCATGCTGCCGAAGCAGGACGAGTTCCCCTACACCATCCGCGTGGTGTCGGAAATCACCGAATCCAACGGCTCCAGCTCGATGGCCTCGGTGTGCGGTGCTTCCCTGGCACTGATGGACGCCGGCGTGCCGGTCAAGGCTCCGGTGGCCGGTATCGCCATGGGTCTGGTCAAGGAAGGCGACAAGTTCGCCGTGCTGACCGATATCCTCGGTGACGAAGACCACCTCGGCGACATGGACTTCAAGGTGGCCGGCACCGACAAGGGCGTCACCGCCCTGCAGATGGACATCAAGATCAACGGCATCACCGAAGAGATCATGGAGATCGCGCTGAACCAGGCTCTGGAAGCGCGTCTGAACATCCTCGGCCAGATGAACCAGATCATCGCCAAGCCGCGTGCCGAGCTGTCGGAAAACGCCCCGACCATGCTGCAGATGAAGATCGACTCGGACAAGATCCGCGACGTCATCGGCAAGGGTGGCGCCACCATCCGCGGCATCTGCGAAGAGACCAAGGCCTCGATCGACATCGAGGATGACGGCAGCGTGAAGATCTACGGTGAGACCCGCGAAGCGGCCGAAGCGGCCAAGCAGCGCGTGCTGGCGATCACCGCCGAGGCCGAGATCGGCAAGATCTACGTCGGCAAGGTCGAGCGCATCGTCGACTTCGGTGCCTTCGTCAACATCCTGCCGGGCAAGGACGGTCTGGTGCACATCTCGCAGATCAGCGACAAGCGCATCGAGAAGGTCACCGACGTGCTCAAGGAAGGCGAGGAAGTGAAGGTGCTGGTGCTGGACGTGGACAACCGCGGTCGCATCAAGCTGTCGATCAAGGACGTGGCGGCGGCGGAAGCCTCCGGCGTCTGATTTCGACAGCCATGCTGCAACAGAAAAGGCCCCGCGGGGCCTTTTCTGCTTTCTGCGGCAGCGCGCCCCGGATCAGCGCCGGCGCTGGCTGTCGACCTCGACCAGGCGGTTGCCCTCGAAGCGCAGGAAGTAGTACATGCCGTTGCGCGGTCCGTAGCTCCACTCCTCGACTGGCACCAGCTCGAAGCGGCCGTAGGCGTCGGTGCGCTCGCGCAGGCCGATCTGGTCGCGGGTGGCCGGTTCGCCGCATTTGCGCAGCACCTCGTCGGCCCGATCTCCGGTGGTGACCAGCTGGCTCTGGCAGCGCAGGCTGCCGGCATACAGCGGCGGGGCGATCAGCAGCAGGATCAGGCAAAGATATCTGGGCACGTGCGAACCTCGTGGATGGTCAGGGCAGGCGGGGCCGCCGACGGTGTCGTTTCAGCTTACTCGCTGTCCAGGTGCAGGGGAACGTTGACCAGGCCGTCCGCCGCGGTAGCTTCGCTGCTGCCGACCTCGAGCAGGTAGATGCGCTCGTCGGCCAGTCCGCCTTGCTCCACCAGCCAGGCCTTGATCGCCCGGGCGCGGTCCTGGGCCAACTGGCGTTGCAGCAGCGGGCTCTGCGCCCAGGAGGCGAGCACCGCCTGCTGCAGGCGCGCGGCGCGCTCGGGCTTCTTCAGCTCGCGCCACTCGGCCGGCGGCTGCTGCTTCAGGCGGGCGCGGTAGATGCCCTCCAGCAGCACCGCTTTCATGTCCTCCGGCACCTCGATCTGACTGGCCTCGGCCGGCACCTTGTCGCCGCGGCGCTGCAGCATGCGGTACCAGGTGTCCTGGTACTCGCGGGCCAGGCGCCGCTCGGCCAGCGGTGCGCCATCGACCGCAGCCACGCTCATGCCCTCCACCTCCAGGCGCAGCTCGGGCTTCTGTTGCAGGGCCTGGCCCAGCTTGGCGAGGTTGTCGCGCGCGGCTTCGCTCAGTTCGCTGGAGCCGGCGGCGAAGGGCACCTTGTCCAGCTCGGCCTCGCTGCCGTTGGCCAGGCCGGCGATCAGCTTGAAGGGCGCCTGCACCGCGCGCAGTACCAGGTTGCGCAGGGTCTGCCAGACGATCGGTACCACGCTGAACTGGGGATCGTTCAGATCGCCCTGCACCGGCATGGCGATGTCGATGTTGCCTTCGGTGTCCCGCAGCAGGGCGACCGCCAGGCGTACCGGCAGGTCGGTGGCGCTGGGACTGTCGACCCGCTCGCCGAGCTGCAGATCCTCCAGCAGCACGCGGTTCTCGGCGTCCAGCTGGCCCTTGCTGATGCGGTAGTGCAGGTCCAGGTTGAGCCGGCCCTTGCGGATCTTGTAGCCGGCGAACTTGCCGGCGTAGGGCGTCAGGGTGGTCAGCTCGACGCGCTGGAAGCGGGTGGCGATGTCCATCTGTTCCAGCGGCGAGAAGGGCGTCAGGCGGCCCTTGATGCTCACCGGCGCATAGCGGTCGACCTTGCCGCGGATGTCCACGCTGGCCGGCTTGTTCGACTGGTTGTCGAGGGTGCCGATGCTGCCGTTGAGCTGCTGGATGGCGGTGGCGAAGTCGGGGGTCAGCGAGAAGTCGGCGAAGTTGGCGGAGCCGTCCCTGATCTCGATGCCGCCGATCAGCAGGTGCAGCGGCTTGCCGGGCTGCGCCGCTGCGGGGGCGGGCGGCTGTGGGATCAGCAGCTCCTTGACGTTGGTACTGAGATCCTCGTTGATGATGAAGCGGGCGTAGGGTTGCTGCAGGCGCACCCGGTCGATGCGCAGCTGCTCGCCGTGGCGGTAGTCGAGACCGTCGAGGTCGAGGGTCTGCCACCTGACGAAGTCGCGCTCCTTGATGGTGTCCAGCGTGTGCAGGCGGTTCACCGCCGCCGTGCCGGATGCATGCAGCGCCAGCGGCGTGACGCCCTGCAGGTCGACGGCAAGGTCGGCATCCAGCTCGCCGCTGCGCAGCTCGAGGCGCACGAACGGGCTGAGATAGGACTGCGCCAGGCGCAGGTCGAGCGCGCGGGCCTGCACCTGCAGCTGGCCGGACAACGGCTGCAGGCGCAGCGTGCCGGCGGCCTGCAGGCGTCCGCCGGCGCCGATGCCGCCGGCCAGCCGGAGCCGCCAGGGCTGCTCGCCGCTGCTGGTCACGTCCTGCAGGTCGAGATCCAGCGGGCCGACCTGCAGCGGTACCGCCGGCGAGACGGCGCGGTCCTCCAGGTGGGCGCGCCAGTCGCGCAGCTGGGTGTCCTTGAGCAGCACCTGCCAGGGGCCGGTGGGTGCCGCACCGGGCGCCTCACTGGCGTTGGCGTCTGGCGGCGTGGCTGCGGCGAGCGGTTGTGGCGCGCTGTCGGTGGCCGCCGGTCGAAGCTGCGCCAGTTGCTGCTCCAGCAGCACCTGCCAGTCGAGCCGGCCATCCGCTTCGCGTGCGCCCCAGGCCTCCAGCCCCTGGCTGCGCAACTGGCCGATCACCGCCTGGCGTGTGGCCAGGTCCGCCGAGATGTCGCTGGCCTCCAGGCTGGCCAGGGTGAGCAGCGGTTGCGTCGAAGGGCGGTGCAAGCGGAGGGCGGCCAGAGCGAACCGGCCATTACCCAGGCCCAGTTGGCCAGGAGCCAGCTCCAGGCGCTCGGCGGCCATCTCCAGGCGGTCGAGATCGAGAAGCGGCTGACCGTCCGCCTGGCGCAGGCGCAGCGTCGAGAGTTGCACCTGACCGTTGGCCAGCTGCAGATGCAGTCCGTCCTTCAGATCCAGGCGGAACTCGCTGGCCACGTCGGCCATGCCTTCCGCCAGCTCCAGCGCCACCAGGCGGCGGACATAGGGCCACCAGGTGGGCAGGCCGATGTCGGTCACGTCCAGCCGGCCTTCGACGTGCAGCGGCTGCAGCGCCAGCTGTCCCTGCAGCGCCAGGTTGGCGCCGCTCGAGCCGCTGGCCGTGAGGCTGAACTCGCCGTTGTCTTCGGCGCGGGTACCGAAACGCTGCAGCTCGAGATCGAGGGAGTCGTAGCGGAGTTCGACCGGCGGCTGCGGGCGTTCGTCGAGCAGGTGCAGGCTGCCGCCGCTGAGCAGCAGGCGGTCGACGTACAGCGGGAACGGCTCGTCGGCGGGCGGCTCGGGAGTGCCGTCGGCTGCCGGCAGCTGGAACAGGCGCAGCAGGTTGAACGGCCGGTCGGCGGCGAACAGCAGCTCGACATGCGGGCGCTCCAGCTGCAGTTCGCGCAGATGCAGCGCGCCCTGCCAGAGGCTGTCGACCTGCAGGTTGGCGTAGAGGCGGGCGAAGGCCAGCTCCTCGCTCCCCGGCGCGCCGATGCGCAGCTGGTGCAGCGTCAGCTCCAGGCTGAACGGGTTGAACTCGATGCGCTCGAGCCGGGCTGGCAGCGTGGCGTATTCGGCCAGTTTCTGGTTGACGATCTTCAGTCCTGCCCAGGGCAGCAGGAAAAAGCCGAGCAGGGCATAGAGCAGGGGGGCGAGTACCACGGCGGCGAGGCCGCGTTGCAATCCTTTGGACATGGCCGGGCGCTTCTGTCAGGGCGGTGAACTGCCCTGGAGTATGGCATGTCCGGCCGCTCGCGAACCTTGCGGAGGCCGGCAGTTTGGCTGTTGCCGGCCCCGGAGAAGGAGGTCAGAAGCGCAGGATCAGGGTCTTCAACGGCGGCCGCTGGTCGAAGGAGGGGAAGTCGGCGGCCGGCGGCAGCACCTCGACCTCGCGCACCGCGCGGCCGCTCTTGCTGGCGCAGCGCAGCACCTGTTCCTGCCAGTCGGCCAGCTCGACCTTGGCCAGGTTGTTGCAGCACACCAGGGTGCCGCCCTCTGCGGTGGCCAGCAGCGCCGGCTTGAGCAGGCTCTGGTAGTCGCGCAGCAGGTCGACGGTACCGAAGGCGCTGCGCGCCCAGGCCGGCGGGTCGAGGAACACCAGGTCGAACTGCTCGGCGGACAGGCGCGGATAGCTCGGCAGACGCTGCCCGCGGCGGTGCGCCACCGGCAGGCCGGCCAGCTGGCGGATGGCCGGGAAGTAGTCGGACTGGATGTAGCGCATGGGCGGCAGGTGGGGATTCAGCGCGGCATTCTCGCGGCCGACCGCCAGGTTGCCCTCGGCGAAGTCGAGGTTGGTCACGCTGCGCGCGCCGCCGGCCGCGGCGCACAGGCCGACGCCACAGGTGTAGGCGAACAGGTTGAGCACCGACTTGCCGGCGCTGTGGCGCCTGACCCAGCCGCGGGCGTTGCGCAGGTCGAGGAACAGCAGCGGGTCCTGGCCAGGATGGCGCGCGCGCACCCGGTAGCTGAGGTCCCACTCGTGGCCGACCAGATCGGCCAGCGCCTCGGGGGCGGCCTGGTACACGGGGTCGCTGCGGTCGATGCGCGAGTTGTTCTGCGAGCGGTCGTTGTAGACCGGCAGCAGCGCAGTGGCGAGGGCCTCGGCGCAGGTGGCGAACAGCTCGAGCAACGCCTCGCGCTCCAGCGGCTGGTGGAAGCTCTGCACCAGCAGCTGCGGACCGTAGCGGTCGACGGTCAGTCCCGGCGCGCCTTCCTGGCTGCCGTGGAACAGGCGGTAGCAGTCGGTGCCCTGCTCGTGCAGCTCGGCGAGCAGGGGCTGACGGCGGGCGAGGGCGGCGCGCAGCGCCTGGTGCAAGGCGGACATGGCGCGTCTCCTCGGTTCAAGGGGCGGGCAGTTTAGCAGCCCGGCGTGCCGCGCGCCCCTCGCGTGCGGCTCAGCGCAGCAGCCGGGTCGCAATCAGCTGCTCGACCACCGACGGATCGGCGAGGGTCGAGATGTCACCGAGGTTGTCCAGCTCGTTGCAGGCGATCTTGCGCAGGATGCGCCGCATGATCTTGCCCGAACGGGTCTTCGGCAGGCCGGGCGCCCACTGGATCAGATCGGGGCGGGCGAAGCCGCCGATCTCGCGGGCCACCAGTTCGGCCAGCTCCTGGCGCAGCGGCTCGCTGGGCTGGGCGTCGCTCATCAGGGTGACGAAGGCGTACACGCCCTGGCCCTTGATGTCGTGCGGATAGCCGACCACCGCCGCCTCGGCCACCGCATCGTGCAGCACCAGCGCGCTTTCTACCTCGGCGCTGCCCAGACGATGGCCGGAGACGTTGAGCACGTCGTCGACCCGCCCGGTGATCCACCAGTCGCCGTCCTCGTCGCGGCGCGCGCCGTCGCCGGTGAAGTAGTAGCCGGGATAGGGCTTGAAGTAGGTGTCGAGCAGCCGCTGGTGGTCGCCGTAGACGCTGCGGATCTGGCTCGGCCAGCTGCCCTTGAGCGCCAGCATGCCGCTGCCGGGACCCTGGATCTCGCGGCCCTGTTCGTCGAGCAGCACCGGCTGCACACCGAAGAACGGCCGGGTCGCCGAGCCGGGCTTGAGGGTGGTGGCGCCGGGCAGCGGGCTGATCATGATCGCGCCGGTTTCGGTCTGCCACCAGGTGTCGACGATCGGGCAGCGGCTGTCGCCGACCACGTGGTAGTACCACTCCCAGGCCTCGGGGTTGATCGGCTCGCCCACCGAACCGAGTAGGCGCAGGCTCGCGCGCGAGGTACGGCGCACCGGCACCTCGCCCTCGCGCATCAGCGCGCGCAGGGCGGTCGGCGCGGTGTAGAAGATGTTGACCTTGTGCTTGTCGACCACCTGCCAGGGGCGCGAGGCGTCCGGATAGGCGGGCACGCCCTCGTACATCAGGGTGATGGCGCCGTTGGCCAGCGGGCCGTAGACGCCGTAGCTGTGCCCGGTGACCCAGCCGACGTCGGCGGTGCACCAGAACACCTCGCCGTCCTGGTAGTCGAACACGTACCTGTGGGTCATCGCCGCGGCCAGCAGGTAGCCGCCGGTGCAGTGCAACACCCCCTTGGGTTTGCCGGTCGAGCCCGAGGTGTAGAGGATGAACAGCGGATCTTCGGCGTCCATCGGCTCGGCCGGGCAGTCGGCATCGACCTGGCCAAGCAGCTCGTGGTACCAGTGGTCGCGCCCGGCCAGCCAGTCGATGCCGGCATGGCTGTGGGCGACCACGATCACCCCGGTCACGCCCGGACACTCCTGCAGGGCGCGGTCGACGTTGGCCTTCAGCGGGATGTGCTTGCCGCCGCGCACGCCCTCGTCGGCGGTGATCACCAGCCGGCAGTCGGCGTCCTGGATGCGGTCGCGCAGGGCGTCGGGGGAGAAGCCGCCGAACACCACCGAGTGCACGGCGCCGATGCGCGCGCAGGCGAGCATGGCGCAGGCCGCCGCGGGAATCATCGGCAGATAGATGCACACCCGGTCGCCCTTGCGGATGCCGAGCAGCTTGAGCGCATTGGCCAGCCGGCACACCTGTTCGTGCAGTTCGCGGTAGCTGAGGTAGCGCGACTGCGCGGGATCGTCGCCTTCCCAGATGATCGCCGTCTGCTCGCCGCGCGTGGCCAGGTGGCGGTCCAGGCAGTTGTAGGCGGCGTTCAGTTGGCCGCCGCGGAACCAGCTGGCCTGGCCGCGGCGGAAGTCGCCATGGTGCACGCTGCGCCAGGGCTTGAACCAGTCGAGGAACTGGCGGGCCTGCTCGGCCCAGAACTGCTCGGGATGGTCGATCGATTGGCGGTACAGGCGCTGGTAGTCTTCGGCGTGCAGCCAGGCATGCCGGTAGGCGGCTGCGGCGATCGGATGGATCTGGATGTCGAACATGGCGGATCTCCTGCGAGGCTGTCCGCGACGTTCTTCAGCGTGGACCCGGTTCGGGTGTGCTGCAAGGGCGACCCGCCGTACGGACGGGTCGCCGGGCTGCGGTCAGCCGCGATGGCGGGCGCGGAAGTAGTCGATCAGCCCCTGGGTCGAGCCGTCGGCGGCGGGACTGGCGTCCTGGCCGGTAAGGCGACCATAGAGGTTCTTGCCGAGCTCCTTGCCCAGCTCGACGCCCCACTGGTCGAAGGCGTTGATACCCCAGATCACGCTCTGCACGAACACCTTGTGCTCGTAGAGGGCGACCAGCGCGCCGAGACGCTGCGGGCTGACCCGCTCGAGGACGATGGTGTTGCTCGGCCGGTTGCCGGGGATCACCTTGTGCGGCGCCAGACGCTGCACCTCGGTCTCGGCCAGGCCCTGGGCGCGCAGCTCGGCCTCGGCTTCGGCGAGGGTCTTGCCGCACATCAGCGCCTGGCTCTGCGACAGGCAGTTGGCGAACAGCCACTGGTGGTGGTCGGCGACCGGGTGGTAGCTGGTCACCGGCACGATGAAGTCGGCCGGGATCATCAGGGTGCCCTGGTGCAGCAGCTGGTGATAGGCGTGCTGGCCGTTGCAGCCGACCCCGCCCCAGATCACCGGGCCGGTGCCGCAGTCGACCGGAGTGCCGTCCTGGCGCACGCGCTTGCCGTTGGACTCCATGTCCAGCTGCTGCAGATGCTGGTTGAAATTGCGCAGGTGGTGGTCGTAGGGCAGGATCGCGTGGCTCTGCGCGCCCCAGAAGTCGCCGTACCAGACGCCGAGCAGGGCCAGCAGCACCGGCATGTTCTGCTCGAAGGGCGCGGTGAGGAAGTGGCGGTCCATCTTGTAGGCGCCGGCCAGCAGTTCCTTGAAGTTGCCCATGCCGATGGACAGGGCGATCGGCAGGCCGATCGCCGACCACAGCGAGTAGCGCCCGCCGACCCAGTCCCACATCGGGAAGATGTTCTCCGCGGCGATGCCGAACTCGACCGCCGCCTTGCGGTTGCTGGACACCGCGATGAAGTGGCGGTGCAGCTCGCTTTCGCTGCAGCCCTGGGCGAGCACCCAGCGCCGCGCGGCCTGGGCGTTCTTCAGGGTCTCCAGGGTGCCGAAGGACTTCGAGGAGACGATGAACAGGGTGGTTTCCGCGCGCAGGTTGGCGGTCACCTCGTGGAACTCGCTGCCGTCGATGTTGGCCAGGTAGTGGCAGCGCACGCCGCGCTGGGCGAACGGCAGCAGGGCCTCGGAGACCAGCTGCGGGCCGAGGAAGGAGCCGCCGATGCCGATGTTGACCACGTCGGTGATCGATTTCTCGGTGTGGCCGCGCCACAGGCCGTTGTGGATGCGCTGCACCAGCTCGGTCATCTGCCCGAGCACGCGGTGTACCTCGGGCATCACGTCGTCGCCGTCGACCAGTACCTTGTCGCCGATCGGGCGGCGCAGCGCGGTGTGCAGCGCCGGACGGCTTTCCGAGGCGTTGACTGGCTGGCCTTCGAACAGCGCCTCGATGGCCTGGCGCAGGTTCATCTGCTCGGCCAGCGCCAGCAGCTGGGCCAGGCTGGCGTCGTCGATCAGGTTCTTCGAGTAGTCGAGGAACAGCCCGGCCTGACTCAGCGAGTAGCGCTGGAAGCGCTGCGGGTCGTTGGCGAAGGCCTCGCGCAGGCTGAACTGCTGCATGCGCTCGCGCTGCGCGCGCAGGGCCTGCCAGGCGGGTTGGTGGGTGGCATCCAGCGGCTTGAGATAGTGTTCCATCGACGAACTCGGAGAAGCGTGATCAGGAGGCAGATGCGCCAAGCCCGGTACGGGACCGGGCTTGGCAACGGCGTGTCAGGAGGCTCAGGCGACCTGCACGGGAATCGCGTGGCTGGTATGGCTGAGCTCGTTGCCCGGCTGGAAGTACAGCATGTGCGGCTTGTGCTGGGCCAGCTCGGCCTCGCTGTACTGGGCATAGGTGCAGATGATCAGGCGGTGGCCGACGCCGGCCTTGTGCGCGGCGGCGCCGTTCACCGAGATCATCTTCGAGCCTTCCTCGGCGCGGATCGCGTAGGTGGTGAAGCGCTCGCCGTTGTCGACGTTGTAGATCTGGATCTGCTCGTATTCGCGGATGCCGGCCAGGTCCAGCCATTCGCCGTCGATGGCACAGGAGCCTTCGTAATCCAGTACGGCGTGGGTCACTTGGGCACGGTGCAGCTTGGCTTTGAGCATGATGCTATGCATGGCGGGTTCCTCGTCAGGCCGTGGCGTCGAGATCCACGAGCAGGTTGTCGATCAGCCGGGTAGCGCCCAGGCGGGCGGCGGCCAGGATCACCAGCTGGCGGTCGGCACTGCTGGCCGGCTGCAGGGTGAGCGGGTTGCGGATTTCCAGGTAGTCGGGCACGAAGCCGGCGTCCTGCAGGCGCACGCTGGCGTCGGCCAGCAGGGCGGCGTGGTCGCTGGCGCCGGCGCGCAGAGCCTCGGCCAGCTGGTTGAGGGTGCGGTACAGCTGCGGTGCGACGGCGCGCTGGCTGTCGTCCAGGTAGCCGTTGCGCGAGGACAGCGCCAGGCCGTCGGCGGCGCGCACCGTCGGTTCGCCGAAGATCTGGATCGGCAGGTTGAGGTCGCGCACCAGCTTGCGGATCACCGCCAGCTGCTGGAAGTCCTTCTCGCCGAAGATCGCCAGGTCGGGCTGGACCATGTGGAACAGCTTGGTCACCACCGTGGCCACGCCGTCGAAGTGACCGGGGCGGCTGGCGCCGCACAGGCCGGCGGAGACGCCCGGTACGCTGACGATGGTCTGACCGCTCATGCCGTCGGGATACATTTCCTCCACGCCGGGGGCGAACAGCAGGTTGCAGCCGGCTTCGAGCAGCTTCTCCTGGTCGGCGGCGAGGGTGCGCGGGTACTTGTCGAGATCCTCGCCGGCGCCGAACTGCAGCGGGTTGACGAAGATGCTGGCAACCACGAAGTCGGCGCGCTGGGCGGCCTTGGCCACCAGGGCAGCGTGGCCGGCGTGCAGGTTGCCCATGGTCGGTACCAGGGCGATGCGCTTGCCTTCGCTGCGGGCGCGGGCCACGGCGGCGCGCAGCTCGCGAACGGTCTTGACGGTGATCATGCGGAGAAACCGTGTTCGGGGGCGGGGAACTGGCCGCTCTTGACGGCCTGGGTATAGGCGGCCAGGGCATCCTGGATGCTGGTCTGGCCGGCCATGAAGTTTTTCACGAACTTGGCCGGGCGCGGGTTGAGGCCGAGCATGTCGTGGACGACCAGCACCTGGCCGTCGGTATCCACGCCGGCGCCGATGCCGATCACCGGGATGCGCACCGAGCGGGTGATCTCGGCGGCCAGCGCGCTGGGCACGCATTCGAGCAGCAGCATCGCCGCGCCGGCCTCCTCGAGGCTGCGTGCGGCTTCGCGCATGGCCTGGGCGCGGGCCTCGTCGCGGCCCTGGACCTTGTAGCCGCCGAACAGGTTGACCGACTGCGGGGTCAGGCCCAGGTGCACGCAGGCCGGAATGCCGTTGTCGGCCAGGCGCCGCACAGTCTCGGCCAGCCAGGCGCCGCCCTCGAGCTTGACCATGTGCGCGCCGGCGCGCATCAGCTCGGCGCTGCTGGCGAGCGCCTGCTCGACGGTGGCGTAGCTCATGAACGGCAGGTCGGTGAGGATCAGCGCGCCACGGTTGCCGCGCTTGACGCAGGCGGTGTGGTAGGCCATGTCGGCGACGCTGACCGGCAGGGTGCTGTCATGCCCCTGCAGGACGTTGCCGAGCGAGTCGCCGACCAGCAGCACCTCGACGCCGGCGGCGCAGGACGCGCTGGCGAAGGTGGCGTCGTAACTGGTCAGCATGACGATCTTCTCGCCATTCTGCTTGAGACCCTGCAGCGTGGTGAGGGTGACATCAGGCATCAAGAGTTCCTCGTTGGCGCACCACAAGCGTGCGCGGGCAAACGGCTACCTATAGTCCCGATGGGGGCAGGTGAAGTCAATTGCGCGGCTTTCCCACTGGTCCCGTGCTCAGCCCGCGGACGTCGCGTCGGCGAGACGCTCGAGGCCGACGAACGGGCAGGCGGCGAGCAGCTCGTGCAGCGGGCGGCCGTCCGGCAGGCGCAGCTCGGGAGCGATCTCGGCCAGCGGATAGAGGACGAAGGCGCGCGCGTGCATATGATAGTGCGGCACGGTCAGGCGTTCCTCGTCCAGTTGCAGGTCCCCGAACAGCAGGATGTCCAGGTCCAGGGTACGCGGCCCCCAGCGCTCGGCCTTGCGCTCGCGGCCCTGCTCGCGCTCGATGGCCTGCAGGGCGTCGAGCAGCTCGAGCGGGGCGAGCTCGCAATCCAGCGCGGCGGCGGCGTTGACGTAGCGCGGCTGGTCCGGCGGGCCGAGCGGGTCGCTGGCGTACAGCGAGGACACCGCGACCAGCCGGCAGCGCGGCAGCTGTGCAAGGGCGCCGAGGGCGGCCTCGAGCTGGCGGCGCGGCTCGGCGAGATTGCTGCCTAGACCGATATAGACGCGGGCCATCGACGGTTACTCCTGCGGCTGGCCGCTGGGGCTGTCATTGCGCCGCTTGCGCGGGCTGCGCCGGCGCTTGCGCGGTGCCTTGTCGCGGCCTTCGCCCTCGCTGAGGGCGCGGATCATGCTGCGCCGTTCGCTGTCGCTGGCGTCCTGGTAGTGCGTCCACCACTCGCCCAGGTCGCCGGTTTCCTCGCCGGCGCTCTCGCGCAGCAGCAGGAAGTCGTAGCCGGCGCGGAAGCGCGGATTCTCCAGCAGCAGGTCGGCGCGCTTGCCCTGGCGGCGCGGCAGGCGCTCCTGCATGTCCCAGATCTCGCGCAGCGGCAGGGTGAAGCGCTTGGGGATGGCGGTGCGCCGGCACTGCTCGCTGATCACCTCGTGGGCGGCCTCCTGCAGCGCCGGGAGCGCCGGCATGCCGCGCGCCTGCAGCGCGGCGGCGCGAGCCGGCAGGGCCGGCCAGAGCAGGGCGGCGAACAGGAAGGCCGGGGTCACCGGCTTGCCGAGGCGGATGCGTTCGTCGGTGTTGGCCAGCGCCTGGCGCATCAGCGCGCCGGCGTACTCCGGATCGGCCTTCAGCGCGGCGGCGCTGGCCGGGAACAGCGGAGCGAACAGGTCGTAGTCGCAGAGCAGCTCGAAGGTGCGCACGCCTTGGCCGGCGAGGAACAGCTTGAGCACCTCGTCGAACAGGCGCGCGGCGGGAATGTCGTTGAGCAGCGGGGCCAGGCGGCGGATCGGCTCGGCGCTGTGCTTGTCGATGTCGAAGCCGAGCTTGGCGGCGAAGCGCACCGCGCGCAGCATGCGCACCGGATCCTCGAGGTAGCGCTGCTCGGGCACGCCGATCAGGCGTACCAGGCGGTTGCGGATGTCGTGCACACCGTGGGCGTAGTCGAGGATGTGCTCGCTGTTGGGATCGTAGTACAGCGCGTTGATGGTGAAGTCGCGGCGCTGGGCGTCGTCTTCCTGGCTGCCATACACGTTGTCGCGCAGGATGCGGCCGCTTTCGTGGCGCGAGGCCTGGGCGCTGTCCTCGTCGTCCTCGCCCTGCGAGTGGTGGGCGCGGAAGGTCGCCACCTCGATGATCTCACGGCCGAAGTGCACGTGGACCAGCTTGAAGCGGCGGCCGATCACCCGCGCGTTGCGGAACTCGGCGCGCACCTGCTCGGGGGTGGCGCTGGTGGCCACGTCGAAGTCCTTGGGCTCGATGCCCAGCAGCAGGTCGCGCACGCAGCCGCCGACCAGATAGGCCTTGTAGCCGGCCTTCTGCAGGCGCTCGACCACGGAGACGGCGTTGCGGCTGATCTGCTCGCGGCGCAGCGGGTGCTGGCGGTTGCCGAGCACCTCCGGCGTGGTGCGGACGGCCCGGGTGCGGCGCAGGGGAGAGCGCAGGGTCTGGAACAGCTTCTTCAGCATGGGTGACTGGTTACCGGATGGGCAGGAACAGGCGGCGCCTGGACAATGGAGGCGGATTCTAGCACTGGCCGGCGGGGATGGTGAACGCGGGGAGGGGGACGGGCTGGCAGGCCGGGAAGCACAAGGGGGAGCCGAGGCTCCCCCTTCAAGTGTCTGGTCGTGCTTTGTTCTTGTTGGTCTTGCGGGCTTGTTGTTCTTGTCGTTGACCCGCCCGGATGCGTGGATCCGGTGCCGATCCCAGGTCGGGATCTAGGAACAAACGGATTGCTTTGGACGCTGATCAGTCGCCTACCGGTTCGGGCCGCTGCCTGCTGGCAGTTTTATTGTTCTCGGCCGGTCGAGGCATGCCCTCGTCGCGCTGGTCCTCTCCAAAACGATCAGTTTGCTGCGCCTCCACCCTGTTGTTCTTGTTCTGTTGGAGTCGATGCGTCTTGTTCTTGTTGTGTTGGTTCGGCGTTCTTGTTTTTGTTGTGAGAATAACCAAGCACCTATCGTGCCAATTTATTGAATTACTTTTAAATCAGTAACTTGGCGTGTTGTGGTGGCGGCGGGCAGGCACAAAAAAGCCGGATTCCCGTTACCGGGGAACCCGGCTGCTGTTACGTGCCGGCGGTGGGGTAACACCTCAGTCGGTGGCGGCCCCCGACTTGCGCCGCGGGATGCCCAGGCGCTGGCGGCGTTCCCACAGGCACTTGCGGCTGATGCCGAGCTTGCGTGCCAGTTCGGTCTCGGTCATGTGGTCCTGGTGTTCGAGGACGAAGTGCTGGAAGTAGTCCTCCAGCGACAGGTTCTCGGCGGGCTCGCTGCCGGCCGGCAGCGGTGGCAGGTCGGCGGCGAAGTCCTCGGGCAGCTCCAGCTCGACGTCGATGCCGAGCAGGTCGACCGGAATGCTCGTGCCCTCGCAGAGGATCACCGCGCGCTCGATGGCGTTCTCCAGTTCGCGCACGTTGCCCGGCCAGTTGTAGTGGCGGATCGCCTTGAGCGCCTCGGCCGAGAACTGCAGCGGCTCGCGGCCCATGCGCGCGCACTGGCGGGCCAGGAACACCCGGGCGATCTCCAGCACGTCGTCCTCGCGCTCGCGCAGCGCCGGCAGGCGCAGGGAAATGACGTGCAGGCGGTAGTAGAGGTCCTCGCGGAACTGGCCGTTCTTGGCCAGGTTCTTCAGGTCGCGGTGGGTGGCGGCGATCAGGCGCACGTCGACCTTCTGCGATTGCACCGAGCCGACCCGGCGGATCTCGCCCTCCTGCAGCACGCGCAGCAGGCGCGCCTGGGCCTCCAGCGGCAGCTCGCCGATCTCGTCGAGGAACAGGGTGCCGCCGTCGGCCGCCTCGACCAGGCCGGTGCGTCCGGCGGTGGCGCCGGTGAAGGCGCCCTTCTCGTGGCCGAACAGCTCCGACTCGATCAGGGTCTCCGGAATCGCCGCGCAGTTCACCGAGATCAGCGGCGCCTTGGCGCGCCGCGACAGGTTGTGCAGGGCGCGCGCCACCAGCTCCTTGCCGGTGCCGGACTCGCCCTGGATCAGCACGGTGGAGTCGGTCGGCGCGACCTTGCGAATCTTGCCGTACAGATCCTGCATCGCCGCGCACTGGCCGATGATGCCGATGTCGGTGCTGGGGGCTGCGGCGGCCGGGCTGGCGACCTCGGCGGCGGGGCTGGGCGGAGCCACGGTGCGGGTCTGGCGCTCGCGCAGGATGCGCGCCACCGCCTGGAGCATTTCGTCGTGGTCGAACGGCTTGGCGATGTAGTCGATGGCGCCGAGCTTCATCGAGTCGACCGCCGAGCGCAGGCTGGCGTAGCTGGTCATGATCAGCACCGGGGTGCCTTCGGCCAGGCCGATCAGCTCGGTGCCCGGCGCGCCGGGCAGGCGCAGGTCGCTGATCACCAGGTCGAAGCCGGGGATGCTGTAGCGTTCGCGCGCCTCCTGTACCGAGCCAGCCTCGCTGACCTGGTACTGGTTGCGCTCCAGCAGGCGACGCAGTGCCGAGCGGATGATGGTTTCGTCTTCGACGATGAGGATGTGTGCCATGTCTGTTCAGCTCTCGCGACGTACTCGGAAGCGGCTGGAAACTGTCTGCGCCGGTCTCTGCGGACGGCTTTGCGGATGCGCCCGAAGCGGGCGGCGGACCGACCGGAAGGGAGCGCTCTGGCGCCCGCCCGGTGCGGTTGCAGTGTCCATCGGCTTCACGGGGTGTCGGCAGCCATGTGGCCGCCAAAGCGCGGCAAGGTGATCCGGAAGCGCGTACCACGCTGGTTTTCCGGGTCTGCCGGGCTGTCGATGGTTATCTGTCCATAATGCTCCTCGACGATCGAATAGACCAGTGCGAGGCCCAGGCCGGTCCCTTTGCCGGGGTCTTTGGTGGTGAAGAAAGGTTCGAACAGGCGCTCGACGATCGAGCGGGGAATCCCCGGGCCCTCGTCCTCGACCAGCAGGTCGACGGTGTGCTCGCCGGCCTCGGTGCGCACGCGGATGGCGCCGCCGTGGGGCGAGGCGTCGCGCGCGTTGGACAGCAGGTTGATCAGCACCTGGGCGAGACGCTGGGCGTCGCCCTCGACCCAGTGCTGCGGGTCGCACAGGTTGAAGTAGTGCACGTCGTAGTCGCGGTTCAGCGACAGCAGGCTGATCGCCTCGCGCGCCGCGTCGGCCAGGCACACCGGCTCGCTGCTCTGCTGGCGACCGCCGGCGTGGGCGAAGCTCATCAGCGACTGGACGATGCGGGTGATGCGCTTGGTCTGCTCGATGATCTGCTCGGCGGTCTCGGCGATCTCGGGGTCGCCGGCGCGCTCCTCGTGGAGGTTCTGCGCCAGGCAGGCGATGCCGGTGACCGGGTTGCCGATCTCATGGGCCACCCCGGCGGCCAGGCGGCCGATCGACGCCAGCCGTTCGGAGTGGACCAGGCGGTCCTCCAGCAACTGGGTTTCGGTGAGGTCCTCGACCAGCAGCACCAGGCCGCTGTTGCCGGGCGCCAGCGGCTCGTCGATTGCCGCCTTGTGCAGGTTGAACCAGCGCGTCTGGCCGTCGAGGGACAGGCGCTGCTTGTGCAGGTGTTCGTCGGGCGCCTCGATGAAGGCGGTGAGCAGTTCGCGCCAGGGTTCGGGCAGGGTGGCCAGGCGTGAGCCGACCACGCGATGCGCCTCGATGCCGGTGAGCTCCTCCATGGCTCGGTTCCACTTGATGATTTCCTGGTCCTGGGCCAGCGAGCAGACCCCCATCGGCAGCTCCTGCAGGGTCTGCCGGTGGTAGCGGCGCAGCGCGTCGAGTTCGGCGGCCAGGCCGGTCAGGCGCGACTGGTAGTCTTCCAGGCGGCTCTCGATGAAGTGGATGTCCTCGGTGACGTAGGTTTCGCCGCCGGCCTTGAAGGGCAGGAAGTTCTCGACGATGTCCTGGGCGACGCTGGGCCCCATGAGGCCGGACAGGTTGGCCTCGATGCGGTCGCGCAGGCGGCGCAGGGCGTAGGGACGCTGCTCGTCGAAGGGCAGGCCGAGGTCGCGCAGGGCCTGCTCCACCTCGCGCTGGGCGGTGCGCGCCCCGAGCGGTTTGGCCAGCTCGCTGGCGAACTCCTGGGGCGAGGCGGCGACCAGTTCGCGGCGCTGCGGGCGCCGCACGTTGTCCACCGCGCAGGCTTCGGCGGCGCTCTGCTCCTCGACGCTGGCCTCGGTGAACAGCGACACCAGGGTGAACACCAGCACGTTGACCGCCAGCGAGGCGATCCCGGCCAGGTGCCAGCTGGTGTCATCGAGCACGTAGACCAGGTTGAGCAGCGGCAGGTAGAAGCCCGGCACCTCGCCGATCAGCGGCAGCAGCATGGTCAGGATCCACACCGTGGCGCCGGCCAGCAGGCCGCCGATGAAGCCGCGGCGGTTGGCGCTCGGCCAGTACAGTACCGACAGCGCGCCGGGCAGGAACTGCAGGGTGGCGACGAAGGACACGGTGCCCAGGTGCGACAGTTCCTGATCGGAGACGATCAGCAGGTAGAAGCCGTAGCTGGCGGCGATGATCGCGGCGATCAGCGCGCGGCGCGTCCACTTCAGCCAGCGGTAGATGTTGCCCTCGGCCGGCGGCTGGTAGAGCGGCAGCACCAGGTGATTGAGGGCCATCCCCGACAGCGCCAGGGTGACCACGATGACCAGGCCGCTGGCGGCGGCGAGGCCGCCGATGTAGGCGGCCAGCACCAGCCAGGGATTGCCGACGTCGAGGCCGATGCCGAGGGTGAAGTATTCCGGGCTGGTGGCCACGCCGAGCTTGAGGCCGCCCCACAGGATCGGCGGCACGGCGAGGCTCATCAGCAGCAGGAACAGCGGCAGGCCCCAGCTGGCGGTAGCCAGCGCGCGCGGGTTGAGGTTCTCGGCGAAGGCCATGTGGAACATGTGCGGCATGACGATGGCGGCGGCGAAGAACACCAGCAGCAGGGTGCGCCAGGGGCCTTCCTGCAGCGGGGTGTGCAGGGTGGTCAGCGCGGTCTGGTTCTGCAGCAGCCACTGTTCGAGGCCGGCCGGCCCCTCGAACACGCCGTACAGGGCGTACAGGCCGATGGCGGTCATGGCGCACAGCTTGATCAGCGACTCGAAGGCGATCGCCAGTACCAGTCCCTCGTGGCGCTCGCGGGTGGCGATGCGCCGCGAACCGAACAGGATGGTGAACAGGGTGAGCAGGGCGCAGAAGCCCAGGGCCACCCGCTCGCGAGTCGGCTCGCCGGTGATGATGGCGATGCTGTCGGCGACCGCCTGGATCTGCAGGGCGAGCAGCGGCAGCACGGCGACCAGCATGAACAGGGTGGTCAGGGTGCCGGCCCAGGTGCTGCGGAAGCGGAAGGCGAACAGGTCGGCCAGCGAGGACAGCTGGTAGGTGCGCGTCAGGCGCAGGATCGGGTAGAGCAGTACCGGGGCGAGCAGGAAGGCGCCGGACAGGCCGAGGTAGATGGCCAGGAAGCCGTAGCCGTACTGGTAGGCCAGGCCGACCGCGCCGTAGAAGGCCCAGGCGCTGGCGTACACGCCGAGCGACAGGATGTAGACCAGCGGGTGGCGCACCAGGGCGCGCGGTACCGCGCCGCGCTCGGTCAGCCAGGCGACGCCGAACAGCACCAGCAGGTAGCCGGCGCTGATCAGCAGCAGGTGGGTCAGGTTAAAGCTCGTCGGCATCGCGCTGGCTCTGCAGGATGAAGGCCACGACGATGAGGATCAGCCAGAGCAGGTACGGCCGGTACCAGGCGCCATTGGGGTCGATCCACCAGTCCATGATGGCCGGGGAAAACAGATAGATCCCCACCACCAGGAGCAGGACCAGCCGGTAGATATACATGGGAGACCTCGTTGTTCGATGACCGGATGGTAGCGGAGGCGGGGGCGAAGCAGAAGCACGCGGTAACAATCCCGGGAGGGTGCTGTTACCGCACCTCGGCTTCGGGCAGGGCGGTCTGCCGCGGGATGGCGGCGGGATTCCAGTGCCGCGTGCCCCAGGCCAGAACCTCGCCGACCCCGGCCTGCGCCAGTTCCTCGGGCGGCCGCTGGCCGAGCGCGCGCAGGGCGCGGCTGAGCAGTGCCGGCGCCCGATCGGCGGGCAGTGGCGGCGAGCGGTAAGACTTGCCCAGCTTGTGGCCGTCCGGCTGCAGCAGCAGGGGAATGTGCAGGTAGCGCGGCTGCGGCAGGCCGAGCAGTTCCTGCAGGTACAGCTGGCGCGGCGTGGAGTCGAGCAGGTCGGCGCCGCGCACGATGTCGGTGACGCCCTGCCAGGCGTCGTCGAGCACCACCGCCAGCTGGTAGGCGAACAAGCCGTCGCGGCGACGGATCACGAAGTCGCCGACCTCGCGGGCGAGGTTCTGCGCGAAGGCGCCCTGCACCCGGTCAACGAAGCGGTACTCGGCATCCGGCACGCGCAGGCGGATGGCGGCATCGGCCAGTGGCCGGCCGGCGTCGCGGCAGGTGCCGGGGTAGATCGTCTGGCCCTCGAGCTGCTTGCGCGAGCAGGTGCACGGATAGGCCAGGCCACGTGCCAGCAGGTCGTTGACCGCCGCGGCATAGGCCGCATGACGGGCGCTCTGCCGTTGCACCGTGCCGTCCCATTCCAGTCCGTAGGTTTCCAGGGCGCGCAGGATGGCGTCCTGGGCACCGGGGACCTCGCGGGGCGGATCGAGATCCTCCATGCGCAGCAGCCAGCGGCCGCCGGCGGCGCGGGCGTCGAGCCAGGAGGCGAGGGCGGCGACCAGCGAGCCGAAATGCAGGTAGCCGCTGGGGGTGGGGGCGAAGCGGCCGGTGTAGGCGGTGGCTGGGCTCATCGGCGGGCGTTCGACTGGCAGGGCGGGGCGACAGCGGCCCCTGCCGCACGTGTCGGCGGGGGCCAGAAACAGCGCGGGGCGCCGTGGCGCCCCGTTGCGGGTCAGGAACCCAGCTGCTTTTCCTTGATTTCCGCGAGGGTCTTGCAGTCGATGCACAGGGTGGCGGTCGGCCGTGCCTCGAGGCGGCGGATGCCGATCTCGACGCCGCAGGACTCGCACCAGCCGTAGTCGTTGTCCTCGATCAGCTGCAGCGTCTCGTCGATCTTCTTGATCAGCTTGCGCTCGCGATCGCGGGTGCGCAGTTCGAGGCTGAACTCCTCTTCCTGACTGGCGCGGTCGGCAGGGTCCGGGAAGTTGGCGGCCTCATCCTGCATGTGGTGCACGGTGCGGTCGACTTCCTCCATCAGCTGCTTCTTCCAGCCGTTGAGAATGGCGGTGAAGTGGGCGCGCATCTTGTCGCCCATGTATTCCTCGCCGGGGGTCTCCTGGTAGGGTTCGAAGCTGCGGATCTGGGTGCTTTTGTCTTGGGTATTGGTCGGCATGTTATGTCCGCCTCTCACGTTCGCTAATCCCGTGCGCAGGTTGTGTCCATTAGCGGCATTCTAGCCGGGCCTGCGGTTGCAAGCGGGCGAACCTACCAGAATCGCGGTGAGGACGCTACCCCGAGGGTCACGCTCTCTGCACCAGGGCGCGCCAGTTGGCTAGAATCGCTTTTTGCCCAGTCACGGAGGGCCGTATGGCTCCGTCCTTCAGCGCGCGCAGCCGCGCCATCGCTCCCTTCCACGTCATGGCCCTGCTGGCGCGGGCTCACGAGTTGCAGGCCGCCGGTCATGACGTCATCCATCTGGAGATCGGCGAGCCGGATTTCACCACCGCCGAGCCCATCGTGCGCGCCGGTCAGGCGGCGCTGGCCGCCGGGCATACCCGCTACACCGCGGCGCGCGGCCTGCCGGCGCTGCGCGAGGCGCTGGCCGGTTTCTACGCCCGCCGCCATGGCCTCAGCATAGACCCCGAGCGCATCCTCATCACCCCCGGTGGCAGCGGCGCCCTGCTGCTGGCCGCGGCCCTGCTGGTTGATCCCGGCAAGCACTGGCTGCTCGCCGATCCGGGCTATCCGTGCAACCGCCACTTCCTGCGCCTGGTCGAGGGCGACGCGCAGCTGGTGCCGGTGGGGCCGGAGTCGCGCTACCAGCTGACCCCGGAGCTGATCGAGCGGCACTGGAACGCAGGCAGCGTCGGCGCGCTGCTCGCCTCGCCGGCCAATCCCACCGGCACGGTGCTGAGTCGTTCGGAGCTGGCGGCGCTGTCGGCGGCGCTGCGCGCGCGTGGCGGTCATCTGCTGGTCGACGAGATCTACCACGGTCTGACCTACGGGCTGGACGCGCCCAGCGTGCTGGAAGTGGACGACGAGGCCTTCGTGCTCAACAGCTTCTCCAAGTACTTCGGCATGACCGGCTGGCGCCTGGGCTGGCTGGTGGCACCGCCGGCGGCGGTGCCCGAGCTGGAGAAGCTGGCGCAGAACCTCTACATCAGTGCACCGACCCTGGCCCAGCATGCCGCGCTGGCCTGCTTCGAGGAGGAGACTCTGGCCATCCTCGAGGCGCGCCGCGCCGAGTTCGCGCGCCGCCGTGACTATCTACTGCCGGCCCTGCGCGACCTGGGCTTCACCATTGCCGTCGAGCCGCAGGGCGCCTTCTATCTGTACGCCGACATCTCGGCGTTCGGCGGCGATGCGCAGGCGTTCTGCCGGCACTTCCTGGAAACCGAGCACGTTGCCTTCACCCCGGGACTGGACTTCGGTCATCACCTGGCCGACCGCCACGTGCGCTTCGCCTACACCCAGAGCCTGCCGCGCCTCGAGGAGGCGGTGGAACGCATCGCGCGCGGCCTGCAGAGCTGGCGCCCCGATGCACTTTGATCCGCCGCTGGAGGAGGGCCGTCTGCTGCGGCGCTACAAGCGCTTCCTCGCCGACATCGAGACGCCCGCGGGAGAGACGCTGACCATCCACTGTGCCAACACCGGCTCGATGCTCAACTGCATGGCCGCGGGCGGACGGGTATGGTTCAGCCGCTCGCATGATCCGAAGCGCAAGCTGCCGGGTACCTGGGAGCTGAGTGAGACCCCGCAGGGGCGCCTGGCCTGCGTCAACACCGCACGGGCCAATGCGCTGGTCGAGGAGGCGCTGCGCGCCGGCGTCATCGTCGAGCTGGCCGGCTTCACCGCGCTGCAGCGCGAGGTGCGCTACGGCGCGGAGAACAGCCGCGTCGACTTTCGCCTGGATTACCCCGCTGGTGCCGCCTACGTCGAGGTCAAGAGCGTGACCCTGGGCTTCGATGGCACTCCGGTGGCGGCCTTTCCCGACGCGCGCACCGCGCGCGGCGCCAGACACCTGCGCGAGCTGGCCGCCCTGGCGCGCTGCGGCGTGCGTGCGGTGCAGCTGTACTGCGTGAACCTCAGCGGCATCGCGGCGGTGCGGGCGGCGGCGGAGATCGATCCGCACTACGCGCAGGAGCTGCAGGCGGCGGTGGCGGCGGGGGTCGAGGTACTGGCCTATGGCGCCGAGCTGTCGCCGCAGGGGATACGGCTGGCGCGGCGTCTGGAGGTCATCCTGCCTGGCGGCTGAGCGGGGCGTGTCGTGCCGGATCTGGCGCGCCCTATCCCGCGATCCAGATGGCGCCGTCCTGTTCGCGAGTGGCCAGGGCGACCAGGCTTTCGCCGGCGCAGGGGCCCGCCACGCACTCGCCGGACTCGATGACGAACAGGGCGCCGTGGGTGGCGCACTGGATCAGGCTGCCGCTGACGTCGAGGAACTGGTCGGGCTGCCACTCGAGGGGAATGCCGCGGTGCGGACAGCGGTTGCGGTAGGCGTACACCCGACCGTCGCGCCGTACCAGCAGAACGCTGCCGCCGTTCAGGGGGAAGCCGCGGCTGTCGCCTTCGCTCAGTTCGTCGCTGCTGCACAGTCGCTGCATGGGATCTCCTTCGTCTCGCCGCGATTATCCCCCGCAGCGCAGGTGACCGCCAGGGCGCGCGAGCGCCGCTGTCAGCCTGCTATGCTGCGCGTCATTTGCCGACCCTGCTGCGATCCATGAACCTTCCTCTCCGTGGCTCCCTGCTTCTGCCCCTGCTGGGCTTCGCCCTCGTACTGGCTTTCTGCCTGGCGCTGACGCTGGGACCGGTCGGCCTGTCGCCGGGCGACAGTCTGCGCGCGCTGCTGCGCCTGGTCGGCCTGCCGCTGGACGGCAGCGGGCTGCAGCAGGCCGAGCTGATCATCGGGCAGATCCGCCTGCCGCGCGC
Source organism: Pseudomonas oryzae (assembly GCF_900104805.1). Lineage (NCBI taxonomy): Bacteria > Pseudomonadati > Pseudomonadota > Gammaproteobacteria > Pseudomonadales > Pseudomonadaceae > Pseudomonas > Pseudomonas oryzae. Next base: position 4,372,702 of record NZ_LT629751.1, read on the forward strand.
CTTGCTGGCGATTGCGCTGGGCACGGTGCTGGCGCTGGCCGGGGTGGCGATGCAGGGGCTGTTCCGCAATCCACTGGCCGATCCCGGCCTGATCGGCGTCTCCAGCGGCGCGGCGCTGGGGGCGGCGCTGGCCATCGTCGGCGGCAGCCTGCTCGGCTGGCAACCGGCGGCCTGGCTGGCGCCCTGGCTGCTGTCGGCCTGCGCCTTCGCCGGCGGCCTGCTGGTCACCGCGCTGGTCTACCGCCTGGGCCGGCGCGAGGGGCAGACGCGGGTGGCGACCATGCTGCTGGCCGGCATCGCCGTCAGCGCCCTGGCGGGTGCCGTCATCGGCCTGTGCAGCTACCTGGCCGACGACGCCACCCTGCGCAGCCTGACCTTCTGGAACCTGGGCAGCCTCAATGGTGCCAGCTACGCCCGCCTGTGGCCGCTGCTGCCGGTGTGCCTGCTGGTGGCGCTGTGGCTGCCGCGGCGTGCTGCGGCGCTGAATGCGCTGCTACTCGGCGAGTCGGAGGCGCGTCATCTCGGTTTCGATGTCGAGCGCCTGAAACGCGAGCTGGTGCTGTGCGTCGCCCTCGGCGTCGGCGCTGCGGTGGCGGCGGCCGGGATGATCGGCTTCGTCGGCCTGGTGGTGCCGCATCTGGTGCGCCTGCTCACCGGTCCCGACCATCGCCGGCTGCTGCCGGCGGCCGCCCTGGCCGGTGCCACCCTGCTGCTGCTCGCCGATCTGGCGGCGCGTCTGCTGCTGGCGCCGGCGGAGCTGCCGATCGGCACGCTCACGGCATTGCTCGGCGCACCGTTCTTCCTCTACCTGCTGAGCCGGGAGCGCCTGTGATGCTGCGTGCGGAGCGTCTGGCGGTGCGGCGTGGCCCCTGCGCCGTGCTGGCCGAGATCGATCTCGAGCTGCGCCCCGGCGAGCTGCTCGGCGTCCTGGGACCCAACGGTGCGGGCAAGAGCAGCCTGCTCGCCGCCCTCAGCGGCGAACTGCCGCCGGCGGCCGGGCGGGTGCTGCTGGATGGCCGCGCGCTGGAGGCCTGGCCCGGGCGCGACAGGGCGCAGCGGCTGGCGGTGCTGCCGCAGAGCCCGAGCCTGAGTTTTCCGTTCGCCGTCGAGGAAGTGGTCGCCATGGGCCGTCTGCCCCATGCCACGGGGCAGGTGCACGATGCCGAAGTGGTCGCCGCAGCGCTGGCTGCCGCGGATATCGCTCACCTGGCCGGGCGCAGCTATCTGGCGCTGTCCGGCGGCGAGCGTCAGCGCGTGCAGCTGGCGCGGGTCCTGGCGCAGCTGTGGCCGGGACGTGCGGGGCAGGTGCTGCTGCTCGACGAGCCGACCGCGATGCTCGATCCCCTGCATCAGCACGCCATCCTGCAGGCCGTGCGCCGGCTGGCCGCGCGCGGCGTGGCGGTGCTGACCGTGCTGCATGACCTCAACCTGGCCGCGCGCTACTGCGATCGCCTGTTGCTGCTCGTAGCCGGCCGGAGCCAGGCCCTCGGCACGCCACAACAGGTGTTGCAGCCGGCGTCGATCGAGGCGGTGTTCGGCCTCGAGGTGCTGGTGCAAAGCCATCCCGAACGGGGGCATCCCCTGATCATCGTGCGCTGAGGAGATTCGTCGATGCGTGTTCTGTTGCTCTGCGTCCTGGCCCTGCTGGCCGCCTGTCACAGCCTGCCGCCGCTGCCGGCCTGGCAGAGCCCGCAGGGACGGCAGCATGCCGATCAGGGCGTGATCCTCGACCTGCGCAGTGGCGAGCGGCTGACTTCGGCGCAGCTGGTCGCGCGCCTGGCGCCGGCTCCGCGGCTGCTGATTGGCGAGCAGCACGACAACCCCGATCACCATGCCCTGCAGCTGTGGCTGCTGCAGGCCCTGGCGCGCGAGCGTCAGCCGGGAGCCCTGCTGCTGGAAATGCTCAATCCCGACCAGCAGGTGCGAGTCGACGCCGTGCGAGCGCAGGTGCGGCGCGGCGCATGGCCGGCCGACCTGCCGGCGGCGCTGGCCTGGCAGAAGGGCTGGGACTGGGCGATGTACGGCGCGCTTCTGCGCCATGCCGTGGCCCAACCGGAGCCGCTGCTGGCGGCCAATCTCGACCGCGACGAGATCGGCCATATCTACCGTGCACCGCTGTCGCTCGCGGGGACGGCCTCGACGGCGCCGAGCGTGCAGGAGGCGCTGCGCGCGCAGATCCGCGAGGCGCACTGCCGGCTGCTGCCAGAGGAGCAGCTGCCGGCGATGCTGGCTGTGCAGCAGCAGCGCGACCGACGCATGGCCGAGCGCCTGCTGGCCGCGCCGCTGCCGGCCGTCCTGCTGGCCGGCGGCTACCACGTGCGCCGCGACCTGGGTGTGCCGCTGCACCTGAGCGATCTGGAAGCAAACGCGGGCCTGCTGGTGCTGCAGCTGGCGGAGGTGGGGCAGGCGGTGAGCTCGGCGCAGGCCGATTTCGTCTGGTACACCCCGGCGCAGCCCGAGCAGGATCACTGTGCCGGCCTGCGTCAGGGCAAGACGCGCTGAATCGCGGACAAAAAAAGACCCGGCAGAGCCGGGTCGAAACCGTGATTTAGCCTGATGAGGAGATAAACCGAAGATTGGCTGGCGCCTTTCCCGTTTATCCACTGGCCTCGCGACCAGTGGTTTAAATAATAATGCTTCTCATTTTTGAGTCAAGCGTTTTTCGATTGCCTTGGCAGCGGCCAACAAAAAAGGCGCGCGGAATGGCTCCGCGCGCCTTTTCTGCTGTGTCGCTCAGGTGGTTCAGTCGGGCTGCGCGACGCGCTGCTGGGTGACTTCCTGGTTGAGCAGGCGGATGCGCCGGGCCAGGCTTTCGATCAGGCTGTGGGCGATGCGCGGGTTGCTGTGCATCAGGCTGATGAACTGCTCCTTGGGGATGGTCATCACCGTGCAGGGCTCGCTGGCGATGACGCTGGCGCTGCGCTTTTCGCCGGTGAACACCGCCATGGCGCCGAAGATCTCATCCTTCTGCACATCGCCGACGCGCTGACCGTCGACGAAGGCCTCGGCGTGCCCCTCGACGATGATGAACACGTTGTCGGCATCGTCGCCCTGGTGGATCAGCTCCTCGCCGGCGGCGAAGTGCTGGTAGCCGGTGTTCGGGCGCAGCTCGGGCTGGCGCAGGCGGGCGAGGGCGTCGGCGAGCAGGGAGATCTGGCCGCTCAGATACTGGGTGAACAGCTCCTGACGGCGCGGTTCGGCGTGGATGTAGGCGAGCACCGCACTGCGCGAGTAGGGACGCAGGCGCACCCGTTCGTCACAGCTGTAGCGGCAGGCGGGGGACTCGAGCCCCTGGCGCAGGCCGAGCAGGTCACCCTCGCTGAGGAAGAACACTGGACGCTCGTCTATCTCGGCCTGCAGCAGGCCGCTCTCGATGAAGAACAGCTGGTCGGCCGGCAGCTCCGCCAGGACGTCCTGCCGATTGGCGATTTCCAGCGATGGACCTGCCGGCTCCAGTCCCTCCAGGAGTTGTCCGGGCAGGCTTTGCAGGTGGTTGATCAGTTGATCGGCATAGGCCGGGTGCTCGCCGGTGAGGTACATGGGCGCGATTCCTTGAGGAGCAGGTCGAATAATGACGCCAAGCGCCCGCAGACAATAAAGGTTTTGCCCGCTGCAGGTAAATTGATGGCGGTGGAGGTTGTGAGCTAGCTCTTGTTGCGTGGCTCGCCGGCGGCGAGCTGCTCGAGCAGTCGTGCCTTGTGCTCGTCGGGCAGCTCGCTCCAGTGGATGTCGAGCAGGGCGCCCTCGATGGAGTAGAGCAGGACTCGTGAAGCGTTGAAGCCGCGGGCGAGCACGGCCCGGTAGGCAGCGACCGCACCGCGGCGGCGCAGCTCGCTGGCGCTGTGGATGCCGACGGCGTGCAGCCACAGGGCCGAGGTCTTGCCCAGGTTCTTCAGTTGCAGCAGTTCGTCGCTCATCGCCCCCACCCCGCGGCTCACCGGCCGTCTAGCGAAAAGTCTAGACGGCGCTGGCGAAGTCGCGAGTGCGGGGCAGTCGCCGCCGGGATGGCGCCTTACAGGCCGGGGAGGTGGCGGCGCAGGCGCTCGACCAGATCGTCGAGACTGCCCGTTTCGTGGGTGGCGATGCGACCGCTGTGCGCCAGCTCCTCCTCGTCCAGCGGCTCGCGGCCGGCCTCCTGGGCCTGGACCACCGCTAGGGTGGCGTCGGACGGATCGCGTCCCTCGGCTCGGCGCTCGGCGAGCCAGGCCGCGATCACTTCCTGGGGGGCATGGCAGTCGAGGATCAGGAAGGGTACACCAAGCTGTTCGGCCACCGCGTGGGCGGCCTGGCGCTGGGCGTGCTTGAGGTAGGTGGCGTCCAGCACCACCGGGAAGCCGGCGCGCAGGACGGCGGCGCCCAGTTCGTGCAGGCGCGCGTAGGTGGCCTGGCTGGCCGCGGCCGAGTACAGCGCGCTTTCATCGGCACCGGGCAACAGGCGTTTGCGCTCGACGTCCGAGCGCAGGCGGATGGCGCCGAACGCTTCGACCAGCCGCTGGGCGACGTGACTCTTGCCGACGGCGGACACACCATGGGTGATGGCCAGGAAGCGGACCGGCACGGTGCTGTAGCTTTCCGCCAGACTCGCATAGTTGCGGTACTGGCTGAGGATGGTCGACCGCTCGCCGGCATCCTGCTCCTGGGCTAGGCGGAACAGACAGATCTTGGCGCGTACCATGGCCCGGTAGGCCTTGTAGAACGGCAGCAGGGTCAAACCCTGGTAGTCGCCGGTCAGCTCGAGATAGGCGTTGATGAAGCGGCTGGACAGCGACTTGAGGCCGCGATCCTCGAGGTCCATGGCCAGGAAGGCGGCATCGCTCATCACGTCGATCAGGCGGAACGGCTCGTTGAACTCGATGCAGTCGAACAGCAGCACGTCGGCGCCGAGCAGGGCGACGTTGGCCAGATGGATGTCGCCGTGGCATTCGCGGACGAAGCCGTCGGCCTTGCGCTGGTCGAGGACGGGTCTGAGGCGGGCGAAGGTGTCTTCCGCCCAGGCTTCCAGATGCTGCAGCTGGGCCAGGTCGTCGTTCTCGTCGAGCAGGGGGCGGATCTGCTCGAAGTTCTGTCGTACCGGCGCCATGATCGCCTCGGCGCTGCCCAGGGTGTGTTCGGACGGTACACGCTGGGCCTTGGCGTGCAGGTTGGCGATCTGCTGGGCGAGCTGGTCGATGTGCGCCGCAGTCAGCTCGCCGCGGGCCAGGACATTGGACAGCAGTCCGCTCTGCGGGAACTGGCGCATCTTCAGGACATGATCGACTGCCGGGCCAGTGCCGCCCAGTTGCGGGTTGTCCGCGCCGCCGGTGACCGGCAGGACCTCCAAGTAGATGTCCGGTGCGGTGCGCTGATTCAGGCGCAGCTCCTCGCGGCAGAAGTGTTCGCGGGCCTCGCGGGTGCTGAAGTCGAGGAAGCCGAAGTCGACGGGCTTCTTCAGCTTGTAGGCATAGGGGCCGGTGAGCAGGACCCAGGAGATGTGTGTCTCGATGACTTCGAAGCCCTCCACCGGGTGGGGGTACAGGGCGGGGTTCTGCAGGGCTTCGATCAGGGACTGGGGCACGGGTGGTCCTTTTCGTCGGAAAAGTGGCTGAATTCGCATTATGGCGGCTGCGTCCGGTCGTGCAAACCGTCGAGCGCCTCATCGGTCCTGCGGTGAAGCGCGTATAATGCCGAGCCATGACACGATCTCGCACTCCCTCCCGCCGTACATCTCCTTCCCGTCGTCAGCCGCCGCGCGCCTCCCGCCCCTGGATGGGCTGGCTGGTCAAGCTTGGGCTGGCCGGCCTGGTGTTGCTCGCCGCGCTGATGATCTACCTCGATGCCGTCGTCCAGGAGAAGTTCTCCGGGCAGCGCTGGACCGTGCCGGCGAAGGTCTACGCGCGGCCGCTGGAGCTGTTCGCCGGGCTCAAGCTGAGCCGCGAGGACTTCGTCACCGAGCTGCAGGCGCTCGGCTATCGGCGGGTCAACCGGGTGCAGCGCCCCGGCGAACTGGCGGTGAGCGCCAGCCAGGTCGAGCTGCACACGCGCGGCTTCCGGTTCTACGAGGGCGCCGAGCCGGCCCAGCAGCTGCGGGTGCGCTTCTCCGGCAACCAGGTAGTCGGGCTCAGCCAGTCCGGCGGTGGCGAGCTGGCGGTGGCGCGCCTGGAACCGCTGATGATCGGCGGTCTGTATCCGGCGCACAACGAAGATCGCATCCTGGTCCAGCTGGATGAGGTGCCGCCGCGTCTGCTGGAAACCCTGATCGCGGTCGAGGATCGCGAGTTCTACAGTCACTTCGGCGTGTCGCCCAAGTCGATCGCTCGTGCCATGTGGGTCAACACCACCGCGGGGTCGCTGGTGCAGGGGGGCAGTACCCTGACCCAGCAGCTGGTGAAGAACTTCTTTCTCAGCAACGAGCGCAGCCTGAGCCGCAAGGGTACCGAGGCGCTGATGGCGCTGTTGCTGGAGCTGCACTACGACAAGCAGCAGATCCTCGAGGCCTACCTCAACGAGGTTTTCCTCGGCCAGGACGGGCAGCGGGCGATCCACGGTTTCGGCCTGGCCAGCCAGTACTTCTTCGGCCAGCCGCTGGCCGAGCTGCGTCTGCACCAGATCGCCCTGCTGGTCGGTATGGTCAAAGGGCCGTCCTACTACAATCCGCGGCGGTACCCCGAACGGGCGCTGGTGCGGCGCAATCTGGTGCTCGACCTGCTCGCCGAGCAGGGGGTGGCCAGCAGCGAGGAAGTGGCGCTGGCGAAGAAGGCGCCGCTGGAGGTCAGCAGCCGCGGCAGCCTGGCCAACAGCACCTATCCGGCCTTCCTCGACATGGTCAAGCGCCAGTTGCGCCAGGACTACCGCGACGAGGATCTGACCGAGGAAGGGCTGCGCATCTTCACCAGCCTCGATCCCATCCTGCAGCTCAAGGCCGAGAAGGCCATGGCCGAGACGCTCAAGCGCCTCGGCGGGCGCAAGGGCATCGACGAGGTCGAGGCGGCGATGGTCGTCACCAATCCGCAGACCGGCGAGGTGCAGGCGCTGCTCGGCAGTCGTCAGCCGCGCTTCGCCGGTTTCAACCGAGCGCTGGACGCCCAGCGGCCGATCGGTTCGCTGGTCAAGCCGGCGGTCTATCTGACCGCTCTGGAGAAGCCGAGCCAGTACACCCTGACCAGTTGGTTGGCCGACGAGCCGTTTTCGATCAAGGGCGCTGACGGTCAGGTCTGGCAGCCGAAAAACTATGACCACCAGGCCCACGGCACCATCTTCCTCTATCAGGGGCTGGCGCACTCCTACAACCTGTCCACCGCCAAGCTGGGCCTCGAGCTGGGCGTCCCCAGCGTGCTGAAGACCGTGGCGCGTCTGGGCGTGGAGCAGGATTGGCCGGCCTACCCGTCGATGCTGCTGGGTGCGGGTTCGCTCAGTCCGATGCAGGTGGCGGGCATGTATCAGACGCTGGCCAACGGTGGCTTCAACACCCCGCTGCGCGGCATCCGCAGCGTGTTGACCGCTACCGGCGAGCCGCTCAAGGGCTATCCCTACGAGGTGCAGCAGCGCTTCGATCCGGGAGCCATCCATCTGGTGCAGGAGGCCATGCGCCGGGTGATGCGCGAGGGCACTGCGCGCTCGGTGTACAACCAGCTGCCGGCTTCGCTGAACCTGGCGGGCAAGACCGGCACCAGCAACGACTCGCGAGACAGCTGGTTCGCCGGTTTCGGCCAGGATCTGCTGGCGGTGGTGTGGATGGGACGCGACGACAACGGCAAGACGCCGCTGACCGGGGCCACCGGGGCGTTGCAGGTGTGGGCCGGCTTCATGCGCAGCGCCATGCCGACACCGCTGGACACCACTCCGCCCAACAACGTGACCCTGGCCTGGGTCGACCCCTACAGCGGCCAGGGCTCCGACCAGAGCTGCCCGGGAGCGGTGCAGATGCCGTATATTCGCGGCAGTGAGCCGCCATCCGGTGCGCCCTGCGGTCTGCCCCAGCAGTTGCAGGAGCCGGCGCAGCAGGTCATGGACTGGGTGCGTGGCTGGCTGGAGCAATAACCAAGGGGCGGCACTTTGCTGGCTGGCGGCAGGTCTAATCGCATGAGTGACGGCCGCCGGGCGGTTCGTCATGCGTCATTCACGGCAGGGAGACTGGAAGTGAACAAGGGTTGGTTGGTGCCGCTGGCATTGTCGCTGCTGGCGGGCTGTGCGACTCCGGTGCAGCGGGGGTCGATTCCGGTGGTCGAGGCTGGGCGGCCGGTCAGTGCCGGCGGGCAGCAGATGCGTGCGCCGGCTGCGGTAACGCCGCAAGCGGCGCCGCAGATGCAGGCGCAGGATTCCGGTGTGGTGGTGATGGTGCCGCAGGAGGTGGCTGCTGCGCCGATCCAGACTTTTCCAGGGGCTTCGAGCAGTGCCCCGCTGACCACCAGTGGCGGACTCGGCGCTTCGCCATCGGGCGTGTCGGCGCCTGCAGCGCCGCAGGCCGGCTCGGGGGCGGTTACCCTGGCGGCGGACGAGCGTCTCGACGGTCCGGTGCTGGCGCTGCTGACTTCGGCGCAGCAGATGGAGCGCAGTGGCAACCTGGCCGGTGCCTCGTCCAGTCTGGAGCGTGCCCAGCGTATCGCTCCGCGCGAGCCGCAGGTGCTCTATCGATTGGCGGAAGTGCGCCTGGCTCAGGGCGATCCGGCCCAGGCCGAGCAGCTGGCGCGCCGTGGCCTGACCTATGCCGGCGGCCGTCCGGCGCTGCAGGCCAGCCTGTGGGAGGTGATCGCCCAGGCGCGGGAGCGTCAGGGGGATGCGGCTGGTGCGGCCCAGGCTCGCCAGCGCGCCAAGGTGCCGCTCTGATGGACGCTCGCCTGCCTGTCCTGGCCGAACAGTTGCTGCTGATCGAGCGTGAGCTGCGTCTGCTCGGCTGGTGGGCCAGTGTGCCCCCCGATGCTGCGCGGCTGTCCAGTCGCGAGCCCTTCTGCGTCGATACTCTGGCGTTCGAGGAGTGGTTGCAGTGGATCCTGCTGCCGCGGATGAAGGTGCTTGTCGAGGCGGGCGGAGCTTTGCCCTCGGCCTGCGCGTTGCGTCCGATGGGTGAGATGTCCTGGGCGGGAGATGCGCGTGTGGCCGGGCTGCTGGACTTGCTGGGCGAGGTTGATTGCGTGCTGACCGCCGCCTGAAGTTGGCGGCGGCCCACAGGATTACTGGCAGTTCTCGGCGATGGCCTTTTCCGTCTCGCTGATCCTGGTCTGGCGCTCATCCTGCGTCAGACGGCGCGCCTCGCCCTCGGCATCGGACACCCGCACGCGGCGGTTGTTGCGCAGCTGGGCCAGGTTGGTGCGCAGGCTGGTGCAGTACGCCTCGAGCTCCTTTTCCTTCTGCGCCACTTCCTGGCGCACGCGGGCATCGATTTCCTCCTGCTGCGGGTCGTTGACCATGCCGCTTGCCGCCGGCGGGGTTGCTGCGGGCTTGCCAGCCGCTGGCTGCTTGGCGGTGGGGATCACGCTGGCTTCGGCCGACTGCGGCGGCTGGGCGGTGAAATGGGTAACGCCCTGGGCATCGACCCACTTGTAGATCTGGCCGGCGCAGGCTGCGCCCACGCAACCGAACAGCAGACTGGCGAGAAGAAGTGTGCGACGCATGCTGGATCCTTGTCGTGTCGGGAAAGGCGCCGGTCACTATACCGAAAAGCAGCGCCCCGGCAGTCTGCGCTGGGTCACAGGCGCAGCGGTGAACTTCGGCTTGACTTGCCTGCGGCTTACCCGAACAATCTGCGATTCGCTGTAGCGAGTCCGATACTCTTGCGGCTCCTCGGCAGACCATGAGGTGCACACCCGCGCCGCCCAAGCCAGGCCCTGTCACGCGTTACCTCGCGCCGGGGGGGGAGCTTTCCGTAACACCAGGAGCGCTCCCGATACTTGCTAAGTCAGCAGCTGACGTCGCCGGCGACTACCGTCGCCCATGCTCTGCCTGGCAGTTAACCGAACTTCGGTCGCCCCTTCGAGGGTGTTTCTCAGGCGTTCTAGAGGTGAAACGTGGAGCTTTTATCAGGCGCTGAAATGATCGTCCGCTTCCTGCGCGACGAGGGCGTGAAGTACATCTACGGGTACCCGGGTGGTGCCGTTCTGCATATCTACGATGCGCTTTTCAAGGAAAAGTCCATCGAGCACATTCTGGTCCGTCACGAGCAGGCCGCCACCCACATGGCCGACGGCTATGCCCGCGCGACCGGCAAGGCCGGCGTGGTGCTGGTGACTTCCGGCCCGGGGGCGACCAACGCCATCACCGGCATCGCCACCGCCTACATGGACTCGATCCCCATGGTGGTGCTGTCCGGCCAGGTGCCGAGCAACATGGTCGGTACCGACGCCTTCCAGGAAACCGACATGGTCGGCATTTCCCGGCCGATCGTGAAGCACAGCTTCATCATCAAGCACCCGTCGGAAATCCCCGAGGTGCTGAAGAAGGCCTTCTACATCGCCGAGTCCGGTCGTCCCGGTCCGGTGGTCGTCGATTTCCCCAAGGACATGACCAACCCGGCGGAGAAGTACGAGTACGTCTACCCGAAGAAGGTCAAGCTGCGCTCCTATGGCCCGGCCGTGCGCGGCCACTCCGGGCAAATCCGCAAGGCTGCCGAGATGCTGCTGGCGGCCAAGCGCCCGGTGCTCTACTCCGGTGGTGGCGTGATCATGGGCAATGCTTCGGCGCCTTTGACCGAGCTGGCGCGCATGCTCAACCTGCCGGTGACCAACACCCTGATGGGACTCGGCGGCTACCCGGGCAGCGACCGCCAGTTCCTTGGCATGCTCGGCATGCACGGCAGCTACACCGCCAACCTGACCATGCACCACGCCGACGTGATCCTCGCCGTCGGTGCGCGCTTCGACGATCGGGTGATCAACGGTGCGCCGAAGTTCTGCCCGAACGCCAAGATCATCCACATTGACATCGACCCGGCGTCGATCTCCAAGACTATCAAGGCCGACGTGCCGATCGTCGGTCCGGTCGACAGCGTGCTCACCGAGATGGTGGCCATCCTCAAGGAAATCGGCCAGAAGCCGAACCAGGAAGCCCTGGCCAGCTGGTGGAAGCAGATCGAGGAGTGGCGCGGTAACCGTAGCCTGTTCCCCTACGACAAGGGCGACGGCAGCATCATCAAGCCGCAGACCGTGATCGAGACTCTCTACGAGGTTACCCGTGGCGATGCCTTCGTCGCCTCGGACGTCGGCCAGCACCAGATGTTCGCCGCCCAGTACTACAAGTTCGACAAGCCGAACCGCTGGCTGAACTCCGGAGGCCTGGGCACCATGGGCTTCGGCCTGCCGGCGGCCATGGGCGCCAAGCTGAACTTCCCGGATGTCGACGTCGCCTGCGTCACCGGTGAAGGCAGCATCCAGATGAACATCCAGGAGCTGTCGACCTGCCTGCAGTACGACCTGCCGGTGAAGATCGTCACTCTCAACAACCAGGCTCTGGGCATGGTCAAGCAGTGGCAGGACATGGTCTACAGCGGCCGCCACTCGCACTCCTACATGGATTCGCTGCCGGACTTCGTCAAGCTGGTCGAAGCCTACGGGCACGTCGGCATGAAGATCACCCGGCTCGAGGACCTCAAGCCGAAGATGGAAGAGGCCTTCGCGCTCAAGGATCGCCTGGTGTTCCTGGACATTCAGGTGGATGCCAGCGAGCACGTATACCCGATGCAGATTCGTGACGGCTCCATGCGCGACATGTGGCTGAGCAAGACGGAGCGCACCTGAACATGCGACACATCATCTCCCTGCTCCTGGAAAACGAACCCGGCGCGCTGTCGCGCGTGGTCGGTCTGTTCTCCCAGCGCAACTACAACATCGAGAGCCTGACCGTGGCGCCGACCGAGGACCCGACTCTGTCGCGTCTGACGCTCACCACCATCGGTCAGGACGAAGTGATCGAGCAGATCACCAAGAACCTGAACAAGCTGATCGAAGTGGTCAAGCTGGTGAACCTGTCGGAAAGCGCGCACATCGAGCGCGAGCTGATGCTGGTCAAGGTCAAGGCCACCGGCGCCCAGCGCGCCGAGATCAAGCGCACCGCCGACATCTTCCGCGGCCAGATCGTGGACGTCACCAGCAGCGTCTACACCGTGCAGCTGGCAGGTACCAGCGACAAGCTCGACAGCTTCATTCAGGCCATCGGCACCGCGTCGATCCTGGAAGTGGTCCGCAGCGGTGTCACCGGCATCGCCCGCGGCGACAAGACGCTGAGCATCTGATTTTGAACAAGGCCTGACAGGCCGCACTGAACCGAGGGTTTTCCATGCACGTTTACTACGACAAAGACTGCGATCTGTCGATCATCCAGGGCAAGAAGGT